>DASWCZ010000023.1:0-139025 GCA_036395755.1 Thermoanaerobaculia bacterium | reverse complement strand
ACGATGCTGCTCGGCGATCTCGGAGCGCGCGTCGTCAAGGTCGAGCATCCGGACGGCGGTGACGTGACGCGCGGGTGGGGCCCACCGTGGGAGGCGAAGACGGGCCTCTCGGCTTACTACCTCGCGGTCAACCGCAACAAGGAGTCGCTCGCCATCGACCTCGCAACCGGGGCGGGAGCGGAGTCGGTGCGGATCCTCGCCCGTCGCGCGGACGTCCTGGTCGAGAACTTCCTCCCCGGAGGCCTCGAAAAGCTCGGGCTCCCGCTCGAGGACCTCCGCCGCGAAAATCCCCGTCTCGTGACCGCGTCCATCACGGGATCGGGTCGGATCGGCGACGATGCGGCGCTCCCGGGGTTCGATCTCCTCGCGCAGGCGGGCGCGGGCCTGATGGCGGTCACGGGGAGCGAGGAAAGCGGGCCCACGAAAGTGGGCGTTGCCATGTCGGACCTCTTTGCCGGGTGTTTTGCGCTCGCCGGGATCCTGGCCCTCCTCGCCGAGCGGGAGAACACGGGGCGGGGCGGACACGTCGAGACCGACCTCTTCAGCTCGACCCTCGCGGCGCTCATCAACGTGGGAGAGAGCGCTCTCGTGACGGGACGCGAAGCGAGTCGGTGGGGCAACGCTCATCCCCAGATCGTCCCTTACCGGCCGTTTGCGGCATCCGACGGCGACTTCATCGTCGCCGCCGGTACGGATCGTCAGTTCGCGCGGCTCTGCGAGGTGGTCGGGCGTCCCGGCTGGGCAGACGACATCTCGTTTCGAACGAACCCCGCGCGAGTCGAGAATCGCGCGACGCTCGAGTCCGCGCTCGAGAAGACTTTCCGGACGCGGCCTCGGGAGGAGTGGATTGCGGCATGTCGCGCCGCCGGCATCCCGGCCGGGCCCGTGCGAGGCCCACTCGAGGCGCTGGAATCGCCCACCGCGAAAGCCCTCGGAGCCGTGGTCGAGGCGGCTGGGGTTCGGTTCGTCGCGTCGCCGATCCGGCTGGACGGCCGCACCGCGTCCGTCCGGTTTCCACCGTTGCTCGACGGCGAAGGGGACTCGCTCCGCCGCGAGTTCGGTCTGCCATTCCCGCCGTCATTCCGAGGCCCGTAGGGCCGAGGAATCTCTCGCTCGAAAAAGAAGGGATCCCTCGCTTCGCTCGGGATGACAGGATGAGGGAATGAAGTTCGCCTTCATCGGAACGCACGGGGTCGGCAAGACGACGCTCTGCTTCGAGCTCGCCGCGCTCTTGAAGAAGCGCGACCGGGTCGTCGAGATGGTTCACGAGGTCGCGCGTTTCTGCCCTCTGCCGATCAACCGCGACACGACCATCGACGCGCAATCCTGGATCCTTCACACGGAAATCGCGTCGGAGCTCGAGGCCGCTCACAAGGCGGGGATCGTCATCTGCGATCGCAGTGTGCTCGACAACTTCTGCTATTTGCTCTCGGCCGGCCGGGCGCCGGTGCTCGAGCCGCTCGTCCGATGGTGGACCGCGACCTACCAGCTTCTGATCAAGGTTCCGATCGTCAGCCCGCCCGGCTTCGACGGCCTGCGCGACACCGACACCACGTTCCAGCGCGCGATCGATGAAAAGATCGAATCGATCCTCTCGGACTGGGGAGTCCCGGCGGTGCGGCTCCAGAAGGACCGCCGCCCCTTCTGGGCCACCGATTCGCTCGAGGCGATCCTGCCTCTTCTCGGGCCGGTGCAGGAGCCGCTCTTCGACGCGACCTCGGAAGCGGCCCGGTAGGCACGGCGTCCTCGGTCGGAGCGGCTACGACCCCTCCTTGACCTCGACGATCTCGTCGGCGACGAGGCCGTGCGCCTCGCGGTGGACCGCCTCCGCCGCTTCCTTGCTCGGGGCCTCGCAGAGGCAATAGACCCGGCCGGCCTTTTCGTCGAACCAGTACTTCAGGTAGCGGACTCCGTGCTTGCCCTGGACCGCGACGTCCTTCGCGTGTGCGCCGGCAACTGCTTCCGCGGTCAACCCTTCGATTTTCTCGTGGGTGTCCATGTAGAGCGGCATCTCGATTTCCCTCCTCAATCGGACCGAAGTCTATTTCCAGAAATCCGCGGCGAGGACGGCAAACTCTTCCAACTGCCGCTGGTCCTCGATCCCAAATGCATCGGTTCGCTCGCTCTCGACGTCGATCAGCCCGACAACCTCTCCCGAGGGGCGCTTCACGGGCACAACGATCTCCGAGCGCGTGCTCGAGAGCGTGTCCAGGTAGCGCGGATCCTTCGTGACGTCGTCCACGAGAACCGTCGTTCCCCCGGCCGCCGCCGCGCCGCAGAGACCGAGGTCTTTCGGGAAGCGGGGGTGTGCGGGAGCGGCTGGCCCGCTCCATCCGATGACCGAGATCTCGTGGCGGCCGACGGCATAGATACCGACCCACCGGTAGCCTCCGGCTTCCCGAATCCGCTCGGCCATGCGCACGACTTCCGGCTTCACGCGTGGATTCTAGAAGGGGTCAGGTCTCCACTTGCCACTTCGCTTCGCGAAGATGGCAAGGGCGGATCGGTAGATTCCCAACGGCATCCGATCAGTGGATACCTGACCCCTAGTCCGGAGGCGGAACGGGGTCCGGCGGAGATCCGCTCACCGTCCGCCAGGCGATCGCGCCGAGCACGACGAGGCCACCGGCGATCGAAGTCACGCCCGGTCTCTCTCCGAGGAAGAGGAACACCCAGATCGGATTCGCGATCGGCTCGAGCATTCCGACGAGCGAGGCTTGCGCTGCGGTGACGTGGCGGATGCCGCGCACGAAGAGAGCGTACGCGCCGGCGAGCTGAAAGACTCCGAGAAAGAGATAGACGGCGGCGGAGCGAGCGGTCAGGCTCAGGTCCGATGCCACGAAGGGGAGGACGGCCGCCGCGGTGACCACGTTGCCCCAGGCCACGACCGCCTGGGCGCCCACGCCCCGCTCGCGCCGGAGCGACAAAACGAGCCCCGCGAAGAAGAGTCCCGAGAGGAGCGCGACGGCATCGCCGGCCCGACCGCGCGGATCGAACTTCGCGAGGAAGAAGAGAGCCATACCCACGAACGCGATAGCGATCGCGGCGACGTCGCGCCCGCGCAGAGGCTCTTTCAGCACGAGCGGGGAGAGCAGGAGGACCCAGATGATGCCGGTGTACTGCAGGAAGATCGCGTTCGCCGCGGTCGTCCACTTGGTCGCGGTGACGAACGAGACGAGGCACGCGGCGTAGCAGCCGATCCCCGCGAGAAACCCGGGAGTCAGGCGGCGAACCCGCGGCCGGAAGTGCAGCAGGAGCGCGACGGCGGCGATCGCGGATCGGAAGAACACGACCTTCAGCGGCGGGTCGTCGATGGCCTTGATCCCGAGACCGGCGGTGGACCAGAGGAGCGCCGCCCCCACGACAAGGAGGACGCCGCGCTGTTCCTCGGACTTCCGGTCGCTCAACGCCGCTTCCGCGCGGCCCCCGGCCGCCTGCGGACCGCGTCGACGATCGCGCGCGCGACGGCATCGGCCGCTGCCGCACCGACGCGCAATCGGAGGAGGACTGAAGGCTCCGGGCCGGCCGGAGCGAGAGCGAACACGATGTCGCCGTCCACCACCGTGTGGGCCGGGCGGACCGCGCGGGCGATGCCGTCATGCGCCTCGATCGCGACTCGCTTCAGCGAGCCGGGCTCGAAGGGAACCGTCGTCGCGACGCAGACGAGCGTCGTAGCCGCGGCGGCGAGCGGGCTCTCCGCGAGATCGCCCCGCAGGAGAGCGCGCTCCGTCGAGACCCGCGCCCCGCTGCGCGACGATGGACCCGCGAGGATCCGTCCGGATTCCGGGTCGACGACGTCTCCGAACGGATTGGCCGCCACGATGGCCGCGACGACGGCGCCCACCGGCAGGCGTACGACGGAAGATCCGACGCCGCCCCGGGCGGCGCGCGCCAAGCCGAAGACCTTCCCGACCGTCGCTCCCGTCCCGGCGCCCACGGGCCCGGTCTCGAACCGGCCCCCGCGCGCGGCGCGGCAGGCCTGCCGCCCCATTGCTGGATCCGGATGTCGCGGTTTCCCCACGGCGAGGTCGAACAGCACGGCCGCGGCGACGATCGGCACGCGCACGGTGTTGACCGCGAACCCGACGCCGCGCTCCTGGAGCCACGCGGCGACTCCGTCCGCCGCGGCGAGGCCGAACGCGCTCCCTCCGGCAAAGACCAGCGCGTGAATCTCGCTGACGAGGTTGCCCGGAGTGAAGACCCCGGTCTCCCGGGTGCCGGGCGCGCCTCCGCGGATCTCGGCGGCGGCGATCGTTCCGGGAGGAGGCAGGATCACCGTGCAACCGGTCCGGCTCCGACGATCGGTCGCGTGCCCGATCCGGTACCCCGGGGGAAATACCGCGTCGCTTCGCATCCTTCGGCTCACGGCTCACGGCTCACGACGCGCCGGAGGCGCGAGGGCCGGCCGGCCCGGTCGCACCGGATGCAGAAGCGCGCGCCGCGGATCGCCCGGTACCGGCGAAAGAGGCGCCGGCATCCTTCACACCGGTAGAGAACCTCGTTCTTCCGGCGATGCTCCGCGAGTGCCCTAGTCAGCGGCGCCTTCCGGGGCGTCGCCCCGATGTGGCGAGCGAGACGGCGGAAGAGCGGCCCGTGCCCCGCGCGGACCCCCTCCAACACGAACGCCCAGGCGTGCGCCGCCTCGTGGCGAAGCGTGTCCTCGCGTTCGGACGCCGAGAGGTGTGAAGAGATCGTGATCCGATGCGGCCGGCCGTAAACGATGTCGCCGCCGGTCAGCTTCCGGTCCGAGAGGCGCACCTCGGCCGCCCCGAAGTGGAACCTCGCCGCGAGCCGGTCATAGAGGAATTGAAGGAGGTCCCTCTCGTCCGCCGGCTCGTCGGGGAAGAGAGAGCCCACGCAATAAGATTAACTGGAGCGGAGGAACGAACGATGACGAAAAGAATCTCGTTGGGGTTGGCGGCGCTTCTCGTCGCGGCGGGATGCTCGGCGGCGCCGGCGGCGCCGCCGAAGATGATCACTTACCCGAGCGGCACCGAAATGGCCTCGGGATATCTCGCGCTTCCCGAAGGGGGAGGCCGGAAGCCTGCGCTGGTGGTGATCCAGGAATATTGGGGCCTGAACGACTTCGTCAAAGGGAAAGCGGACGATTTCGCCAAAAAAGGCTACGTCGCCCTCGCCGTGGACCTGTATCGGGGAAAAGTGGCGACCGACCCGGACACCGCGCACCAGCTCATGCGGGGGATGCCGGAGGACCGCGCCATGCGCGATCTGAAAGCCGCCTTGGACTACCTGCGATCGCGCGACGACGTGGACGCCACCCGGATCGGCTCGATCGGATGGTGCATGGGGGGCGGCTACTCGCTCCAACTTGCGCTCGCGCAGCCGAAGCTCGCGGGAACGGTCTTGTACTACGGGCGGCTCGTCACGGACGACCAAAAAATCATCGGTCTGCTTGTCCCGCTGCTCGGCAACTTCGGCGGCCAGGACAAGGGGATCTCTCCCGACAGCGTCCGGGAGTTCGAGAGAAAAGCGAAGGCGGCGGGCAAGAGCGTGGACTTCAAGATCTACCCGGACGCGGGGCACGCGTTCGCGTCCTCGAAGGATCCCGCCGTGTTCCGGGCCGACGACGCGAAGGACGCCGACGCGCGGACGGATGCGTTCCTCGAAAAAGTCCTGAAGAAGAAGTCGGAGTAGCCGCCCGGCGGGCCGCTCAGGCCTGGCGGTTCTTGTACCAGTCCGCGTTGACCTGGAGGTAGTGCTTCCACTTGTCGGGGATCGTCTCCTCGGTGAAGATCGCGGTCACCGGGCAGGCGGGCTCGCAGTTGCCGCACTGGATACAGACGTCCGGGTCGATGTAGAGCATTTCGGCCGTCTCGAACTCTTTCTCGTCCTTGCGCGGGTGGATGCAGTCGACCGGACACACGTCCACGCAGGCCGTGTCCTTCGTGCCGATGCAGGGCTCCGCGATGATGTACATCCCCATCGAGACGGTCCTCCGCGGCACTGCCGCGCCCGGGATTGTAGCCCCAAGAGCTCGGTCGGAACTAGCTTCGCGCCACGCTGATCTGGTGGGCGAGATTCTGGCCGTCGGGCAGAGTCGTATAGCGAACCGTGACCCGGGCTCCGGGCGCCAGCGTGCCGTTGATCTTTGTGTCGGCCGACCAGACGAATTTCGTCTCCGGCCCGTCTGCCACGGCGACGACGATGGTCCGCTCCGCCGCATCGAGCTTGGAGACGGTGCCGGCCGCGGTCAAGGTCTTCTCCGCGGCAACTGCGTTGCCCGCGACGAGAACGAACGCGAGCGTCGCGCCGGCCGCGAAGAGAAGCGAAGCTTTCCTGCCTTTTGTCGACATCGATGCCTCCGGGAAGAGAACAAACCCTCCGGCGACGTCATTCCGGGGCACCCGGAGACCGCTCTCGATTGACAGGGAGGGGATGCGTCCCTACAATACGCCGTTTTTCTCCACTCTCCCGGAAGGAGCGACATGGCAAAACGCTGGTCGGAAGCCGAGCTTCGATTCCTCAGGGACAATTCGTCGAAGATGAGCGTCCAGGCTCTCGCCGACGCGCTTTGTGTGCGCGTCGACGACCTCGAGAAGAGACTCGAAAAGCTCGGTGGGGCCGTGGCCTCTGTCGAGATGCCGAAGAAAGCCCAGACGCTGAAGGAGCTTTCCCGCTCGACCGAAAACGCGCGCAAAGAGTACGACCGGGGGGTCGCGGCGCTCCAGCGACGCAAGCTCGACGACGCGGAACGGCATTTCCTGGATCTCATTCAGAAGTACTCCGAGGAGAAAGAGCTCGTGGATCGTGCGCGCGTCTATCTCGCCGTTTGCGAGCGGCAGAGGCCGGAAGCCCGGCCGTCGCTCTCCGAGCCGGAGGACTTCTACTACGCCGCGGTCCTCGAGAAGAACCGGGGCAACGTCGAGGAGGCGATCGAGCACCTGAAGCGCGCCGCCCGCAAGAACGGCGGGGGGAAAGTCGACTTCCTCCTCGCCTGCTGTTACGCGCAGCGCGGTGAGTCCGGCTCCGCTCTGGAGCATCTGCGGCGTGCGATCGGCGAGGACCAGCGCAACCGGATCCTGGCCCGCAACGATCGCGATTTCGATCCGGTCCGCGATTCGCCCGAGTTCCGGGAGTTGCTCACCTCGTAAGTTTCACGCCCTATACTTGCAGGCTCTCGCCCGACACGGGCGACGAGTGATCCATGAAGGCTTCCGCGAAGAGAAAGCGCACCGTTCGACTGCGGAGCCGACCACGCGAAACCGAGCCGCCGCCGCAGGTCGTCGTTCTCGCGGCCGGTGTCGGCTCCCGGATGCGCTCGACGCTGCCCAAGGTCCTCCATCGCGTGGGCGGGCGGACGCTCCTGGATGCCGTCCTGGACACCGCCCGGGGCGTCTCGCCTTCGCGGGTCGTCGCGGTCGTCGGCGCGGGCCGGGAAAAGGTCGAGGGCGCGCTCGCCGGACACGACGTGACGATCGTGGTCCAGGAACCACCGCTCGGCACGGGGGACGCCGCCCGGCGGGCGCTTTCCGCGCTGAACGGCAGCGCTCCCGTCGTCATCCTTTCGGGGGACACGCCCCTTCTGACCGCGGCGACGGTCGCGAAGCTGATCGAGAGACGCCGCGAGAAGGACCTCGACCTCGCCTTTCTGACGTTCCGGCCGCCGGACGCCGGCGACCTGGGCCGCGTCGTGCGCGACTCCCGCGGGCGCGTGCGCCGCATCGTAGAAGCGCGCAACGCCACCGCGCGGGAAAGCCGGCTGGCGGAGGCAAACGCCGGCGTCTACTGCTTTTCGGCGCCCGCACTCACCGGCGCGCTCGCGAGAATCGTTGCGAACCGGTTGACGAAGGAGTTCTACCTGACCGACGCCGTCGAGATCCTCGCGTCGGCCGGAGGCGCCGTCGAAGCCGTCGAAGCCGACGACTGGCGCGAGGGCTGGGGGGTCAACACCCGACGCGACCTCGCGGCGGCCGAAGAGATCGAGCGCCGGCGGTGCCTCGAGCGGGCGCTCGACGCGGGCGTCACGATCGTCGATCCGGCGACGACCCGCATCGGCGCTCAGGTCCGCTTCGAGCCGGACGCGGTCGTCCATCCCTTCGTCTGCCTCGAAGGGACGACGGTCGTCGAGCAGGGCTCCGAGGTTCTGCCCTTCACACGGGTGCTCGACTCCAGGATCGGGCCCGGCGCCGTCGTCGGTCCTCACTGCGAGATCGAAGGAGCCGAGATCGGCCCGCGCGCACGGGTGGGACCTTTCGCCCGGCTGCGGCCCGGCACCGTGCTCGAAAGAGACGTGCGCGTCGGGAACTTCGTCGAGACCAAGAAGGCGGTGTTGCGCGAGGGGGCGAAGGCGTCGCACCTGTCGTATCTGGGGGATGCCGAGATCGGCGCGGGAGCGAACATCGGCGCGGGGGTCATCACCTGCAACTACGACGGCGAACGCAAAAATCACACCTCGATCGGCGAAGGCGCGTTCATCGGCAGCGACTCGCAGCTCGTCGCCCCTGTGACGGTCGGGAAAGGCGCGTACGTCGGCGCCGGTTCCACGATCACGCGCGACGTCCCGGACGGCGCCCTCGCGGTGACGCGGACGCCGCAGAAGAACGTCGCGGGCTGGGCGGCGAAGCGGCGCGCGCGCAAGGAGAGACGATAGGCCATGTGCGGCATCGTGGGGTACGTCGGATCGCAGGAAGCTGCCCCGCTGCTTCTCGAAGGGTTGAAGCGCCTCGAGTATCGGGGCTACGACTCCGCGGGCATCGCCACGCTGTGCAACGGCCATTTCACGATTCATCGCAGCGCCGGAAAGCTGTCGACGCTTCGCGAAAAGCTCGCCGGATCGAGCTCGCCCGGATCGGTCGGGATCGCCCATACGCGCTGGGCCACTCACGGCCGACCCACCGAAGCGAACGCGCATCCGCATACCGACTGCAAAGGGCAGGTCGTCGCGGTCCACAACGGCATTTTCGAGAACTTCGTCGAACGGAAGGCGGAGCTCGAATCTCGCGGGCACCGCTTCACGAGCGAGACCGACACGGAGGTCTTCGCGCACCAGGTCGAGGAAGACTTTCGCGGCGATCTCTTCGACGCGGTCCGGAGCGCGACGAAGAAGGTGACCGGCGCGTACGCGGTCCTCGTCTCGTCGAGTGCGGAACCGGGCGTGCTCGTCGCGGCCCGTTCGGGACCTCCGATCGCGCTCGGGCTGGGGAAGAACGAGAACTGGGTGGCGTCCGATCCGGTCGCGCTCGTTCCCTGGACGCGGGACGTCGTCTTCCTGGAGGACGGCGACGTCGCCCGCGTCGACGCGAAGAGTGTCCGGATCTCGGACCCGGATGGTCGACCGCTCGAGCGCGTCACGCACCGGATCCTCTGGGACGCCGTCGCCGCGGAAAAGGGGGGATACCGGCACTTCATGGCGAAAGAGATCCACGAGCAGCCGACCGCCGTCGCCGAGACTCTCGGAGGGAAGGTCTCGCTCGAGACGGGCGAGCTGCTCATCGATTCACCGCTCTTCTCGCCGGATCGCGTTGCCGGATTCGATCGGGTTCTCCTCCTGGCGTGCGGAACTTCGTGGCACGCGGCGCTCGTCGGCAAGTTCCTGATCGAAGGAATGGCCCGAATGTCGGTCGAGGTGGACTACGGCAGCGAGTTCCGCTATCGCAGCCCGGTCGTGGACGGCCGCACTCTGACGGTCGGCATTTCTCAGTCCGGGGAAACCGCGGACACCATCGCCGCGCTCACCGAGGCCCGCGGGGCCGGCTCACCGCTCGCCGCGATCGTCAACGTTGCCGGGTCGCAGATGGCGCGGATGGCGGACTCCGTCGTCGAAACGCACGCGGGGCCGGAGATCGGAGTCGCCTCGACCAAGGCGTTCACGACTCAGCTCGTCGTGCTCTTCCTTCTCGCCGCGAAGCTCCGCGAGTCGCGGGGGCTCGGCCGCGGGTTGGCCGACGGAGAGCGCACGGGCCTCGTCCACCTGCCGGGCGCGATCCAGCTGGCCCTCTCGCTGGAAGGGAAGATCGAGAAGCAGGCTCGCGACTTCCACGCCGCGACGAACTTCCTGTTCCTGGGTCGCGGACTCCACTACCCGATCGCTCTCGAAGGAGCGTTGAAGTTGAAGGAAATCTCCTACATCCACGCCGAGGGATACCCGGCAGGGGAGATGAAGCACGGTCCGATCGCGCTCGTCGACGAGAACCTGCCCGTGGTCGTTCTCGCCCCGAACGACGCCTGGCGCGAGAAGACGTTGTCGAACCTTCGCGAGGTCAAGTCGCGCGACGGCATCTCGTTCGTCGTTACCACCCGGGAGGACGGAGAGGTCGCGGCGCTGGCCGACTATTCACTGGTGATCCCCGAGACGATTCCCGAGCTCCAGCCCATCGTGTCCGTCGTGCCGCTGCAGCTCCTCGCGTACCACATGGCGGTCCGACGCGGCTGCGACGTGGACCAGCCGCGGAATCTGGCCAAGTCGGTTACCGTCGAATAATCCACCGGGTGCTCCCCTGACCGAGTCTCCCGCCTTGACGGGTTTGAACCCCGAGCAGACGGCCGCCGTCCTCCACGAGCGCGGGCCGCTGCTCGTTCTCGCGGGAGCCGGTTCCGGCAAGACGCGCGTGATCACGCACCGCCTGGCTCGGCTGGTCGAGACCGGCGCCGATCCGCGCACGATCGTCGCCGTGACGTTCACCAACAAGGCCGCGGACGAGATGCGCGAGCGGGCGAGGAGGCTTCTCGGGGGACGGCCGCTCGTCTCGTTCGTCGGAACTTTCCACTCCTGGTCTCTGCGTTTCCTGCGGCGCCACGCCGCTCTGGCGGGACTTCCCCCGCGCTTTTCGATCGCCGACTCGGCCGACCAGCTCGCGCTCGTCAAGGAGGCGATGGAGGAGCTCGGCGTTTCCGAGCAGGTCCTGCCTCCCGGCGCGGTCCGCTCCCGCATCTCGCACGCGAAGAACGCGCTCTTGACCGCGCAGACATTCGCCGACTCGCAGACCGACTATGCGGGAGAGCGGGTCGGCCGCGTGTTCCTGCTCTACGAGAAGAAGCTCGCCACGGCCGGCGCGCTCGACTTCGACGACCTGATCGTGCGGGCGGTCCGGCTCCTGCGCGACCGTCCGGACGTCGCGGCGGCCGAGCGCGCGCGCGTGCGGCACCTCCTGATCGACGAGTACCAGGACACCAACACCTCGCAGGACGCTCTCGTCAAGCTGCTCGGCCGGGGCGTCGACTCTCTCTGCGCGGTCGGCGACGAGGACCAGGCGATCTACCGCTGGCGCGGCGCGGAGGTCGAGCACATTCTCCGGTTCGACGAAGATTTCCCGGGAGCGCGGATCGTTCCGCTCGAGCGCAACTACCGGTCGACCTCCGGGATCCTCGACGCGGCGTCCGGGCTCGTGGCGAACAACCGCCGCCGGCGGCCGAAGAGGCTCGTCGCCGACCGGGGCGCGGGCGCGAAAGTCCGCCTCTGGCGCTTCGACGAGGACCGGTCCGAGTCGGAAGCGGTCGCGCGGGCGGTCGAAGAGCGGCGCGGGGAGGGGGGCGACGTCGCGATCCTCTACCGGACCAACGCGCAGTCCCGCTCGTTCGAGGAGGAGCTCGTGCGGCGGCGGATCCCGTACGTGGTCGTCGGCGGAATGAAGTTCTACGAACGTGCGGAAGTCAAGGACGCGCTCGCGTATCTGCGGCTCGCCGCGCGCCCGGAGGACGATCTCGCGTTCCGCCGCGTCGTCAACGTCCCCGCGCGCGGCATCGGCCAGGCGACGCTCGACCGGATCGCGAAAGCGGCGCGGGAGAGCGGGAAGTCGTGGTGGGAGGTCTCCGCCAACCCACCCCCGGAGCTGGCGGAGCGGGCGCGAACCGCGCTCTCCCGGTTTCGCGCGCTGGTTTCGGAACTCGCGCTGCGCGCGCAGAGCGAGCCGCCGTCGGCGCTGCTCGAGCACCTGCTCGAGTCGACCGGCTACGCGGCGCTGTACGACGCTTCGGCGGAGCCCGAGGATGTCGCCCGCCGGGAGAACCTCGCCGAGCTCGTCAGCGCCGCGCGCGAGTTCGAGCGGCGCAGCGGCGAGGACGCGACTCTCGCCGAGTACCTGGATTCGGTTGCGCTCGCGACCGACGCCGAGGCGGCGAGGGCCGGACGTGGTGTGACGCTCTCGACCCTCCACGCGGCGAAAGGTCTTGAGTTCCCCGCGGTCTTCGTCGTCGGCCTCGAGGAGGGTTACCTCCCCCACGGGCAGTCGGGCGAAGAGGAAGACGAGCTCGAAGAGGAGCGGCGGCTGCTCTACGTCGGCATGACCCGAGCGAGGGACGAGCTCACGCTGACGCTCGCGCGCCGGCGCCTCGTCTTCGGCAGGGTCCAGCCGCGGATGGAGTCGCGGTTCGTTGCCGAGATCCCGAGCGATTCCGTGGAGGAGCGCACGTTCGCGGAGGGACGTTTCGGGACTGCGGCGGGTGCAGGCCCGTGGGGCCTGTCCCCGCGACATATTGCCGCCGAAGACGAATCGCAGGAGGTGGAACTGCCGGGGACGGGGAAGCTGAAGCGCGGCCGCCGCGTCCGGCACCCGCGCTACGGCTACGGCGTGATCCTCGCCCAGGAAGGTTCGGGTGACGAGACGCGGCTGACGGTCTACTTCGACCGCGCCGGAAAGAAGAAGTTCGTCGCGCGCTACGCGGACCTGACGCCGGCGTAGCTGGCGACGGAAACCGCTACATCCGCTACATCCGCCGGATCAGCAGGAGCGAGGCGCCGGCCAGGACGATTCCGAGCAGCGCGATCACCGGGAACGACAGCGTCGGGACGGCGGCCGCCGGCCCGGGCACGGGCGTCGGGGTCGGCGGAGCGCCCTGCACGCCGATGAGGACCGAGAAGCTGCCGGAGTTGTTGAACCAGCCGAAGCCGTCGGAGGTCCCGAGGAAGAGCCGCGTGGCTCCGGCCGGAACGACGAACGTCTGAGGCGAACCGCTCCCGGTGCCGGTCAGCCCGTCCCCGATGAAGAACGCCTGCTTGAGCTGAGGGGAAAGGGTCGTGAAGCTCGTGTTGGTGAAGTCGAGGCCGGACGGCGCCGCGGACGAGTCGGGCTGGCTCGCGTCCAGGAAGACTCCGACGAGGGCGTCGATCGGCCAGTTCGCTCCGGAGATCCCGTTGTTGGAAGGCGTCGAGAAGATGCCCGAGCCATCGGGCGAAAGCGTGGGGGTCCCGCCGGTGTGGTCGACGCTGCCCGTGACGGCAAACGTCAGCGAAGTGCCAGGCGTGAGCGAACCGGGCGCGAGAACGGGCGACTGCGCGGGAGCAGAATCCCCCGAGCAGCAGGTCGAGCCGTTCGGCATGCCAGCGAGAAAGGGGTTGGAGCTGCCGGCCACGATCGTCTGGGCGAAGACGGGAGCGCTGAGCACGAGAGCCGCGGCGAGAAGAAGACCCGCCCGATTCGGGGTTGTTGATCGCATGTCCTTCCTCCTCGAAAACGATGAATCGTGGGATCGAAACGGGACGTGCCGAAAGTGGCTGCGAAAAGTATCCCGCTCGGCGGGCGCCCAGTCAACGCTCCGGCTCGAACCGCGCCACCAGCGCGATCATCCGGCCGGCCTTCTCCCGATCGCGGCGATACGACGCGAATTGCGGACCGCCGCAGAAAGTACAACCTCCCGGTTGCATGATTCTCTCCGGCCGGATTCCGGCCTCCTCGAGCTGCCGGCGGACGACGCCTCGAAGGTCGAGGAAGAATTTCCCCGTCGCCGCGGGCCGGGTGAAGGGGGGTGGGAAGCGCGAGGCGACCTCCGCCCCCACTTCGTAGCAGCACGGGCCGATCGAAGTCCCGAGCCACGCCCGGGCTCGCGCCGGGTCGGAAGCGAGCGAGAGGAAAGCCCGGGCCGCGGCGCCCGTGACGTTCGCCGCCGAGCCGCGCCAGCCGGCGTGCGCCACTCCCACCGCGTCCGGAGCGGTGAGCAGGACCGGAACGCAGTCGGCGGTCTGGATCGCGAGACCGACGCCGGAGAGCCGCGTGACGAGGGCGTCGCACGCGCCGGCGTCTACGACCAGGCCGGCGGCGGGGGTCTCATCCACGGTCACGACCCGCGCGCCGTGGACCTGGGTCGCCCGCACGATCGGAAGCTCCGGGTACCCGAGGGAAACGGCGAACCGCCGGGCGAGGGCGGCGGTCGGAGAGGGGGTCTCCGGCGGAGCGGCGCCGCGCTCGGAAACGGCGGCGATTACTCCGTCCGGGCGATCAATCGCGACGAAAACTGCGTTCGGCACGTCCGCATTCTCCACGCTTTTGCTCCGTCATTCCGAGGACGCAGCGACGAGGAATCCGTAGTCCTGGGAGCGCAGCGACGAAGATCTCTCTCAGTCGAAGAGATCCCTCGCTTCGCTCGGGACGACGGCTGCGCCGTCGGGTCCTTCGCTTCGCTCAGGATGACAGGGGCACCGCATGCTAAAATTTTTTCGCGGTGTCCTCCTCCGAAACAGTTGAGAAAACGCGGGTTTTCCCGGTCATCGGGCTGGAGGTCCATGCCCAGCTCCTGACGAGGTCGAAAATCTTCTGCGCCTGCCCGGTGACGGTCGGCGCACCCCCCAATTCGGCGACCTGTCCCGTGTGTCTCGGTTTTCCCGGAACCCTTCCGGTCCTGAACCGCGAGGCCGTGGCCCTCGCGATGCGGCTGGCGCTCGCCGTCGGCGCGACCGTCCACGAGGACTCCCGTTTCGCTCGGAAGAACTACTTCTATCCGGATCTCCCGAAGGGCTACCAGATCTCGCAGTACGACCGGCCGTTTGCGACCGGCGGGGGAATCGACATCGACACTCCTTCCGGTCGCAAGAGGATCCGCCTCGTCCGCATCCATCTCGAAGAGGACGCAGGCAAGCTCCTTCACGAGAACCCGTTCGACGACGTCCCGCGCTCGCTCTCGCTGGTGGACTGGAACCGCGCCGGGGTGCCGCTCGTCGAGATCGTGAGCGAGCCGGACCTGCGCGCCCCGGAGGAGGCCGCGGCATACCTGACCGAGCTGCGCCGCCTTCTCCGGTACACGGGGGTCTCCGACGCCGACATGGAGAAGGGAAACCTCCGCTGCGACGCGAACGTGTCGGTCCGGCCATCCGAGGACGCGCCTTACGGGATCCGGGCGGAGATCAAGAACCTGAACTCGATCCGCTTTGTCGCGAAGGCGCTCGAGTACGAGACGGCCCGCCAGGCGGACCTCCTCGCGCGCGGAGAGCGCATCTCCCAGGAGACCCGCCTCTGGGACGTCGCCGGGGGTCGGACCGTCCTCATGCGGAGCAAGGAGGAAGCGCACGACTATCGCTACTTCCCGGAGCCCGATCTGGGCGCCCTCGTGGTCGATCGAGCCTGGATCGAGGAGACGGCGCGGTCTCTGCCGGAGCTCCCGCGAGCGCGCCGGGCCCGGCTGATCTCGCAGTACGGGATCTCGCCCGGCGACGCGGAGACGCTCGTATCGACCCGGGAGCTCGCCGACTACTTCGAGGAGCTGGCACGCCGCGCGTCTCCACGCACCTCCGCCGTGTGGGTCACCGGCGAGGTCCTCCGCTGGATGCGCGAGAGGAAGATCTCTCCCGAGGATGCCCTGTCGTTCCCGGTGTTGCCGGAGCGGCTCGCCGGTCTTCTCGCCATCCTGGAAGCGGGGGAGATCTCTGCGGCGTCGGCGAAGGACGTCTTCGTGGCGATGCTCGACTCCGCCGAGGATGCCGCGGAGATCGTGAGGGAGCGCGGGCTCGGGCGGATCTCCGACGCGTCGGCGCTCGACGCGGTCGTCTCCGAAGTGGTCCGCGAGAACCCTTCTCAGGTGGCGCTCTACCGATCCGGAAAGATCCAGACCTTCGCGTGGTTCGTCGGACAGGTCATGAAGCGCACCGCGGGACGCGCGGATCCCGCGACAGTCCGCGAGGCGCTCACCCGCGCTCTCGAATGATCCAGGTCTTCCGGCTCTGCAAGGACTACGGGCCCTTCCGGCACGCCCTCTCCGACGTCTCGTTCAACGTGGCGCGCGGCGAGTTCGTGTTCCTGACGGGCCCGTCGGGCGCGGGCAAGTCCACACTTCTGAAGCTCCTCTTCCGAGAGGAGCTGCCGACCTCCGGCCAGATCCTCGTCAACGGGCGGAATATCGCCGTCCTGCCGGACTCGCAGGTCCCATACTTCCGCAGAACTCTCGGCGTCGTGTTCCAGGACTTCAAGCTGATCGGTCGCAAGACGATCTTCGAAAACCTCTCCTTCGTGCAGAGCGTTCTCGGCCTCTCCCACGCGGAGCAGAAGCGGCGCGCCTACCAGGCGCTGAAGCGGGTCGGCCTGCATCACCGGATGAATTCGCATCCGGGAGAGCTCTCCGGCGGCGAGCAGCAGCGCGCCGCCATCGCGCTCGCAATCGTCAACGAGCCGGTCCTCCTCCTCGCCGACGAGCCGACCGGCAACCTGGATCCCGTGCTGTCCGAAGAGATCATGAAGCTTTTCGCGGAAATCAACATTCGCGGAACCACTGTCTTCGTGGCGACGCACGACATCGAGCTGATCCGGCGGATGGGAAAGCGAGTCCTGACGATCGAGAAGGGGCAGCTCCGCGATCGCGACCTCGCCCGCGAGGTGATGCTCGCGCGCGAGGCGCCGTTCCTGCCCGGGTAGTGGTCCTGGCTGTCATCCCTCGGAACCTCTCCGTTCGGCTGCCGCTCCGGGCAGGCTCCGCGAGGGGTCTCTTCCTGTGAGGCAAGAGATTCCTCGGACCTTCGGTCCTCGGAATGACAGGCGTGAAGGCGGTCCTCGGAACGGCAGGTGTGAAGGATGAACTCCCGATATCTCTTTGGAGAAGCCTGGGCCATCGCAAAGAGCGGCCCGCGTCACACCGCGGCCGCCGTGGCGCTGATCGCGCTCGCGTTCTACGTTCCCGGATTGTTCGCTCTCGTGGCGCGGAATCTCGGCCGGCTCGCGGGCGAGTCGCGCCAGCCGGTCGCCGTGATTCTCACTCTCGAGACGGCGGCCGATGCGCGGGCGGTGGCGGACCGGGTCGTGCAGGACCCCGGGGTCGCCCGGGTGACGATTGTGCCGAGCGCGGCGGCCCTCGAACGATTTCGCCGCGCTTACCCCGACCTCGGGGGCGCTCTCCACGATCTCGGAGAGGCGCCTTTCCCGCCGACGATCGAGGTCACGCTGCGACCGACGGCCCCCATCCGCGCATCGCAGAAGCTCGCGGCGGCGGCGCGAGCATGGCCGGGGGTGGACTCCGCCGAATCGGAGGAAGAGTTTGCAAAGAAGTTCACCGACGGCGTCCGGCTGCTCCGCGGAGCGGGCATCTTCCTGGGCGGGTTGCTCGTCTTTGCCGCCGTTCTGTCCGTCGCGTCCGCCGTCCGGCTGGCGCTCGATCTGCACTCAGACGAGATCGACATCATGCGGCGGATGGGAGCGACCGAGGCGGCCATCCGCGCCCCCTTCTGGCTCCACGCCTCTTTTGAAGGGTTGGCCGGTGGCGCGTTTGCCCTCCTTCTCCTCTACGCGACCTATCGCGGCGCTCTCTACCTGCTCTCGCGCGAGCCGCACCCGGTTCTGTCCCTCTTCTGGGTCGGGTTCCTGGATCTGCCCACGGCGCTCCTATTGCCTGCGGTGGGAGCGGTCGCGGGTTTTGCCGGAAGTCTGCTGTCGCTCGGAAAAACGAGGTCGGCAGCTTAGACCCGGGGCGGAGGATCCGGATCGCCGAGCAGGCGCGCGACCCCTTCCCATCCGCGGACGTGTTCGCACACCACCTTGATCGCCGACGTGAGCGGTACGGCGAGCATCGCGCCGGGAATTCCCCACACCGAGCCCCAGAAGAGGAAAGCGATCATGATGGTGAGCGGGTAGAGGCGCACCTTGCCGCCGACGATGAACGGCGTGAGCACGTTTCCTTCCAGGAACTGGAGGCCTGTGTAGACGATCAGCACGATCAGGGCCTTGCCCGTGTCGAACTGGAAGTAAGCGACGGCGACCGCCGGGATCGTCGAGAAGAGAACGCCGACGTACGGAACCAGGATGGCGAGTCCCGCCAGCGGCCCCAGCAGGTAGTAGTAGTTCACGCGCAGGATCATGAGGGCGACCGTCGTCGCCGACGCCATGATCAGCATGACGAACGAGAGCCCGAGCGCGTAGGAAGTCATTTTCTGGGAGATGGCGCCGGTGACGTCGACGTTTCCGAACCGCCGGCTGCGGGCGAACATGCCTTCGATGACGCGTCCGAACTTCTCCCGGTCTTTGAGCATGAAGAAGGTCAGGAACGGGACCGCGGCCGCGTAGAGGACGAAAGAGAGCGTGGCGCCGATCTTCTCGAGGAACGCCCGGGTGGTCGCGAGCGGAGACTCCGAGATCTTCACCTCACGCACCCCGCCGCCCCGTTCCTGGGGCAGGATGCTTCCCATCCTCTCGCGGACCCGGTCGACGAAGTCCATGAGGTTCGCGACGAGATCGCGGATCCGGAGCTGATACCGGGGGAGCTGCTGATACAGCTCGTTCGCCTGCGCCGTGACGTTGATGACGAGCAGGACCACCGCGCCGACGAGCAGGAAGATCAGCAGGAGGATCGCGATGACCCGCGGCACTCGGGCGCGCTCGAGCAGCGAAACGAAGGGGCGCATCGCGAAAGACAGGAAGAGGGCGAACGCCACGAGCACGAAGAGGTGACGGCCGTAGTAGAGCAGCGCGACCGCCGCGGCCGCGGCGACGACGGCGAGCCCGGCGCTCCGCGGCGGAAGCGCTTCTTCCGGCCGGGCCGCCGGCGGCGGAGTCAAAAAAGCCCCCTCCGGCGGAGGGGGCTTTGGAGAGCTGTCCCGTGCCTCGCGGCTCACGTACCGGAGACTAACGTCACCACGATCAAAGCGCGCCGGTTTTTCGCGCGACCCTCGGCAGTCGAGTTATCGTAGGCCGGTTCCAGCGAGCCTTTCCCCTGGGTAGAGATCCGTCCCGGATCGATTCCGTGGCGGGTGACGAGGTATTCCTTCGCCGCGTCCGCGCGCCGGCGGGAGATCTCGAGGTTCGACTCGGGCGAGCCGAGGTTGTCCGAATAGCCCGTGATGACCGCCGTCGAGTTGAGGTCGTTCTTCATCCTCAGAGCGACCCCGTCCAGGATCGCCTTGGCAATGTTGGTCAGGCGCGCGCTGCCGGCGTCGAAAAGGATCTCGTCCGTCGTCGCTCGCGGCGCCGGGGCCGGGGGAGGCGGGGCAGGAGCCTCCGGAACCACTTCCTCGACCTGGGGGGCAGGAGGCGGCACGATGACCAGGGGAGGGGGCGGGGGTGGCCAGGGGGCATACGTGATGCCGATCAACCCGGCGGCCGGGGCGGGTCCCCATCCGACTTCCGCGATCTCGTCCAAATTCAGATTCACCGCGGCCGAGATCGCGACGCCTGAGTGCCCGAGCCAGAAACGTCCGCCGAGGTAAGCGAGCGAGTAATCTTTGGCGGGGAAATCTCCGCCGTCGTAGATGTTGCGGTCGAGCTCGCCGATCAGGTGAAAGAACGGCACGATCGGCACGTCGACGCCGACGCCGAAGCGGAGAATGTTCGAGGCCCGGATGTCGAGATCGTGCCGGCCCGAGAGCGTGTAGCTGCCGAGCGCGCTGAAGATGCCTTTCGTGACCACCGCTCCCCACTCCCAATCGGCGCGCCGCGAATTGACCTGATCGGCGACGATCCCCTGCTCGTCCTGTCGGATCGTGGCATTGCTGACCGGGACGTGGGCGGCCACGAAAGCCGCGACCCGCAGGTCGGGATCCGCTTCGGAGATGAAGTTCACTTTCGTGCCGATGCGAACCTTCCGGCCCTCGTCGCTGCTCAACGCATTGCGAAACTGGAGACCGTTGACGACGCCTCCCCGCCACCCGCCGCGCGACTCGAAGCGGTCCGCGCCCGCGGAGAGGAAGACTGACCAATGATTCGTCAGGCCGAACCCGATCGAGCCCTCTCCGGCCCAATGAGAGTAGAGGCGCGTCTCGAAGGGCGCATCGGTGGGAAGGTCTCCCGCGACGAGCTGCTCCTTCCAGCCGTAAAGCCCGAGCGTCAGCTGTCCCGCGGGCGGGCTGTCGGCCGTCGGCATCGTGAAGAGGCCGATGTCCCCCTGGTTGTTCGGAGCGATCTGCGCCGAGGCGGTTGCGGCCGCCACACAAACAAGGAGGGCGAGGAGCGCGCAACGCTTTACCTTCATGAATGCTCCTTTCGAACTGGCCGGGGGAGAAATCAGTTGTGCCGAATAGAATAAGCCGAAAAGCTCGGATCGCCAAACGTTTTCGGCCCGTAAGCCGTTCGCCTTGAGCGGTAAGCCCCACTCTCCGGCGCAGCCGGCCGGCGTCCGCGGGCAGTTACCGGTACGTCCGCAAGGTGATCAGCAGTCTCGGGCCCCCCACCCCGTTGACGACCGTTTTGGCTGCGAGGGCGCCCAGAAGGGCCCGGTAGCTGCGCCAGGAGAGCGAGGCTTCGAAGCCCACGCCCGCGTCGACCTTGTAGTCCCGGATCCGGGTATAGATGGATTTTTCGTTGCCGACGTTCCCCGCCCCCGCGTATCCGATCGCGTAGAGGCTGTTCCATTGGAGGCCCAGGAAGCGGCGGCTCTCGTCGATGAATACCGGCAGCACGTACTCCGTCGTCAGGTGCGTCTCGTTCGGGCCCCGCTCCGTTCCCCGGTACGCCTTCAGCTCCTGCCGGCCGTCCAGCCGGAAGAGCTCGTACCTCGGAATGGAAAAAGGCGTGCCGATCTGCGGGTCGAACTCTTCGCGAACCGTCTTTTTGTACGGGAAGTACCCCGCGTGGAGCCGCACCACCAGGCGATTCCGATGGGCAAGCGAGATCGCCTGCAGACCTTCCATCTCCGCCTTGACGTATCGGTAGTCTCCGCCGAGGAAGTCGAACCCGTAGGTCGCCGCGACCGACAATCCGCGCCCCTTCGGCCCGATCTCGCGATAGGCCGTGAACAGGTTCAGGATCCGGTCGCGCGCCTCGCCGACGAGCGCGTTCGACCGCTCGTCGGAGGGAGTCCCGAACTGATAGCCGAACTTGACGTAGAGGTTCGTCCGGTTCGCGTCGGGATGGTCGACCGGCTTCGAAAACGTCAGCCGGTCGAACTCGAACAGCCCGTAGAGGCGGTTGTAATAGTTGATCGGCCGGCGCTGCAGGTAGAGGCCGCCGCGGGTCCGCGAGAACTCGTTGGAGAACCGCTCCAGCTCCTCGAACTCGATCGAGTCGAAGAAGCTGAACGTCGAGGTCGCGCGGCGTCCGTAGTACTTGTAGCGGAGGAAGGCGGAGATGTCGCCGGAGACGAAGTTGTAGTTGATCTGGCTCTCGAAGAGAGAGTTCCGGATCGGCTTCAGGAGGCGGATGTCGGCCCGTCCCTCGGGCAGATAGAAGTTCACGTCCGGCACGATCCCCGTCATTTCCGGCTCGGTCGGGGGCTCGAGAATCGCCGGCGTGATCGCGGGAACCGGGGTCCCGACCACGGTGCCGGCAGGGGGGGTCGGCGTCGGACCGGGCGGGACCGTCTGTGCGGCCGCAGAGGCGGCGACCGCGGTGACGAGGAGAAAGGCCGCCGCGACGTGCCGCAAGGAGATCGAGTCGGCTCAGGCCTTCGGCTGGAGGAGCACGGGCATCTTTTCCTGAAAAGCCTTGCTGGGAGCGGCGCCGCGTCGGGAGGAGATCGCCTTTTCGGTCTCGGAGACCAGCGCGCGGAGCGCTTCGAGGCCGGCGCCCCGCTCGATCTGGGCGAGGGCGCGGCGGTATGCGCGCTGGAGCGCCGGCGGGCTCTCCTCTCCAAGAGCGAGCTCCGCCTCCTGCTGGATGCGCATGCACAGGATCTCCAGGATCCTTTTCTCCTCACCCGGACCCGACGGCGTCCGTTCGCGCCGCGGCGGCTGCATGACAACCAGGTCCGCGGTCACGAGGCCATAGAGGAGCTTTGCGACCTCGAAGGAGGAAGAACCCGATTCGCGCGCGAGCTCGCGGACGGTCTTCTTTCCGTCGATCCGCACGATCAGGCTCCACTCGATCGGCGACAGCGTGACGGGCCGCCCTGCCTCGGCCGAGGCGAGGGTTGGCGCGAAGTCGAGGCCGGGGACCTTTCGCGACAGCACCCGCCACTCGTCGTGCTGGTGTGCAGCTTCCATGAGAAGGCGCGCGTTCGACTTGTGGATGGAGACGACCAGGCTCTCCGCTCCCGGCAAGAACTGGAACTCTCCGGACGACCACGAGGCGAGGACGTGGACCGCCTCTTCGCCGGAGAGGTCACCCACCTCGGCATGGATGATCCGCCCCTGCTTCAGGAAGAGGGTGCCCCGCTCCTCGCCGCGGACGAGGGTGAACTTGCCGGTCTTCCCGGAAGCCGATACCAGCTGAATGACGTCGGGGAGCTGGAGTTCGCGCAGGGAGCCCTGGAAGGACATGAGACCCTGTGATGATAGCAACTCACGCGCCCGGCGGCCGCGCGTGAAGGTGGCAGATCGCCACGGCGAGCGCGTCCGCGGCGTCGAGAGGAACGCGATCGCGCGGACGGGCGAGGAGAGCGAGGACCATCGCGCGCACCTGCGGCTTCTCCGCGTGTCCGTACCCGACGATCGCCTTCTTGACGAGACGCGGCTCGTACTCGAAGACCGGGACGTCGAATCGTGCCGCGGCGGCGAGCAGGACTCCGCGCGCATGCGAGAGCTTCATCGTCGACGAGACGTTCTTCGCTGCGAAGACGGTCTCGATGGACACCGCGGCGGGCCGCAGCTCGTCCAAGAGCGCGAGGAGCTTTTCGGAAAGGAAGTAGAGCTTGCTCGAGAGGGAGAGCCCGTCGGGTGGACGCCAGACGCCGCAGCGCGCGAGCGCGAGAGAACCCCGATCGGAGACGACGGCGCCGTAGCCGGTGGCCGAGATGCCCGGGTCGAGGCCCAGCGTGATCAGGCTCTCAACTCGCCTCTTCGAAGTCAAAATTTGCCCAGACGTTCTGGACGTCGTCGTGGTCTTCCAGCGCCTCCATCAGCTTCATGGTCTGCTCCGCCTTGCGCTGGTCGAGCGGAACCTCGGTTGTCGGGATCATCGAGACCTCGGCGATCGCAATCGGAAGCCCTTTCTCTTCGAGCTTCGCCTTGACCTGCGGAAACGTTTCCGGAGCCGTCTGGATCTCGTGGTGCTGGTCGGTGAAGGACACGTCTTCCGCGCCCGCCTCGATCGCAGCCTCCATGACGTCGTCTTCCGTCGCCTTCTCCTTTTCGATCGCGATGTAGCCCTTCTTCTGGAACAGGAACCTGACCGAGCCCGACTCGCCGAGGTTCCCGCCGTGCTTGGAGAAGATCGTGCGGATCTCGGGCAAGGTGCGATTCTTGTTGTCCGTCATCGCTTCGATCAGGATCGCGGCGCCTCCCGGGCCGTAGCCCTCAAAGGTCACCTCTTCGTACGTGACTCCGGGAAGCTCCCCCGTGCCCCGCTGGATCGCCCGCTTGATGTTCTCCGCGGGCATGTTCACCGCCTTTGCGTCCTCGATCGCCTTGCGCAGTCGGGGATTCGCTTCGGCGGATCCGCCGCCCAGCCGCGCGGACATCGTGATCTCGCGAATGAGCTTCGTGAAGAGGCGCCCGCGCTTCGCGTCGGCTGCGCCCTTCTTGTGTTTGATCGTGCTCCACTTGCTGTGGCCGGACATGCGCTCTCGATAACTCCGGCGCGAATTATATGGTCCGCGCGAACGCGGAAACCCCCGTCCTTCATTGGTTTTTCAGCGGTGATGCCGTATCATCGAACTGCCTTTTCCAGCGACACCTGACTCTTCAGATGGCAAAAAACGTACTTTTGATCGAATACGAGCAGCGGGACCGCAACCGCGTGCGTTCACTGCTCGGCCCGCCGGAATTCGAGGTGACCGAGGCTCGCGACGGCGAGGAAGGCCTGGCCGCTTTCGCCCCATCGCGGTTCGACGTCGTCCTGCTCTGCGGCAGGCTGCCGCGCCTTTCGCCGACCGATGTCATCCGCGACATCCGCAACAAGGCTCGGCTCGACGCCCCTCCGATCGTGCTGCTGCCGGCGGGGTATTCCGGCTCCAATACGAAAGCGGACGCCCAGAAGATCGGGGCGTTCGAGATCGTCCCCAAACCGTTTACCGACCAGGCGCTGCTCGCCGCCGTACGGTCCGCTCTCGACGCCTCGGGCCGCGGCGCGAAGACGATGAAGATCCCGACCGCTTCGCTCACCTCGTCGGACATCTTCTCCGACCTTCTGGAAGAGTTCGGAAGAGAGAGCGGACCCGAAGCTCAGAAGGCGCCTGAAAAAGGCGCTCGGAAGCCCACTGCGCCTCGACCGCCGACGCCCCCGCGGCCGTCGGCCGACGAGGAAATCGAGCGGCGCCTCCGCGACACGCTTTCCGGCGTGCGCTCCGCGGCCCGCCCCGCAACGCCTCCACCCTTTGACCGCGGCCGGTCCTCCAGCAGCAGGGCCGACATCGACCGGATGCTCACGGAAACGCTCGGCACCCGAGTCCCGCGCGCGAAGCCCGCCGAGCCGGCGACTCCGCCGCCGGCCGTTGAAGTGACGGCGTCGCGCCGCGCCGAGCCGCGGGAGGCGGTCGCGCCGGAGGGGCCCGACCGGTTCGGCCAGTACGAGGTCCTGGAGAAGATCGCGAGCGGCGGCATGGCCGAGCTCTTTCGCGCGCGCCGCACCGGCGTGGAAGGCTTCCAGAAGATCGTCGCAATCAAGAAGATCCTGCCGCACATCGCGGACAACGACGAGTTCATCACGATGTTCGCCGACGAGGCGAAGCTCGCGGCGCAGCTGAACCATCCGAACATCGTCCACATCTACGACCTCGGGAAGATCCAGGCGGGCGGCTACTTCATCGCGATGGAGTACGTCGAGGGAACCGATTTGAAGACGATTCTCCGCGCCGGGCGCGAGGTGGATCTACCGCTGCCCGTTTCTCTCGCCGCGTACGTCGCGGGCAAGGTGGCCTCCGCGCTCGATTACGCGCACCGACGTCGCGATGGAAAGGGAGAAGAGCTGCACATCGTTCACCGCGACGTCTCCCCTCAGAACATCCTGATTTCGCACGAAGGAGAGATCAAGCTCTGCGACTTCGGTATCGCAAAGGCGGATCGGAAGGTGTCGCAGACCGAGAGCGGCTCGCTCAAGGGAAAGCTTCAGTACATGTCTCCCGAGCAGGCCTGGGGAAAACCGATCGACCATCGGAGCGATCTCTTCTCGCTCGGCGCCGTTCTTCACGAGATGTTGACGGGAGAGCGGCTGTTCCGGGGCGACTCCGACCTGGTGGTCCTCGAGCTCGTCCGGAAGGCGGAAGTCGAGCCTCCGTCGCGAGTCAATCCCGACGTTCCGTCCGCTCTCGATGCGGTCGTGCTGAAGGCGCTCGCCCGAGAGCCGGAAAATCGTTACGCGACCGGCTCGGAGATGCTCCGCGACCTCGAATCCGTTCTCTACTCGTACTCGCCCGCTCCGGGCGCCGCCGATCTCGCGATCTATCTCGACCGGCTTCGGGAAGCCCGCGCCTCGGCGGCCGAGCTTCGGTCGGAGGCAGCCGCGCGTGCTCCCGCCGCGGCTCCGATTCCGGCGGCCCGCGAAGCCGTCCCCGTCGCCGAGGTCTCGGCCGGGATCGCGCCCGCGCCGCGATCCGTCTCCGAGGCCACCGGCTCGCCGGTTGCCGGGCCGGCCGGGGAAGCCGGCGTCTTCGGATCTTTCTCACCCGCCCGGATCGAGTCGGAGAAGAAAGGACGCGCGCCGCTCTACATCGGGATGGCCGCGGTCGTCGCGATCGGCGTTTTTCTCGCGGTCCTCCTCGCCCGGAAGAGCCCGGCACCCGCTCCCGCGAGCGCCGTCACGCCCGCCCCGGCGCCGAAGGCCGTTCCGGTTGCGGTCGAAATCACTCCTGCGGCGTTCCCTCCGACGCCCGTCGCACGGACGGTCGAGCAGGAAGTCCAGCGCCAGCTCGCCGCGAAGCGGCTCGAAGCGAAGAACCAGAAGGCAGTCGAGATGTCGGCCTCGCGTTTGACCGCCCTACCGAGATCGGCGGCCGTTCCGACCGCGGTTCCCGCGCGAATCAATCCGGTCGTCGTTGCGCGCGTCGAGCCCACTTCGGCGCCGGCCCTGACGTCGCCGCCACCCGAACCGACGGAGGCCGTCCTGGCCCCGGCGTCGCGCGAGCCCGCGGAGACAATTGCTTCCCGCGACAAGGCGGCTGCCGCGCCGCGGGAAGCGGCGTCACAGGCGGCCGCGCCCCCCGAGCCGGAAGTCGCTCGCGGTGATCTCGTCGGTCCCGGTCCCGGAGTCGTCGAGCCGGCTCTCCTTTCTCCTCCGCGAATCAACTATCCCCCCATGGCGCGTCAGCAGAAGATCTCCGGCCGTGTCGTGATCCTGGTGCTCGTCAACGAGCAGGGAAGCGTGTCCGACGCCCGCGTGCAGAAGGGCATCGGCGGCCGCAATGGAATCGACACGGTCGTCCTCGACGCCGTGCGAAGCTCTCACTTCCGCCCGGCAACGAAGAATGGAATCCCGGTGAAAATGTGGCGAACCATCTTGGTGGACGTCAGGCCATGACCTCTCTCGGCCGAGGCATCGACGAACAGATTTCTCTTTCGGCTGCAGAGCGGCCGTGAAATACGTGGCGTACGGCGGTGGACGTCAGACCGTGATGCGGCAGAATTGAAGCCTCGCCGCACGGGTACGATGGAGCACCCGCGAGCAGGAGGAACAAACGAATGAACCTGTCCCAGGATCAGAGAAAGTTTTACGAACACACGCTCGAGGTGACGCGGCAGGAAATCAGCGACGCCGAAGCGGAGATCCAGGCGGAGCTGGCCAAAGTCAAAGACCGCCTTGCGGAGCTTCAGAACGCTCAGAAGGCGGCGAGACAGATGTACGACGCCGCCTGCATGCGCCTCGGCATACCGAACGATCTCGAAGAGGCCGAATCCCACGGCTGACCGGCGAATCGCTGCTCGCGCGACCTGACGCCCCGGGGCACCTTCGCCGGCGACTTCTCTTCCCCCTCGCGGCGCTGGCCGCGATCCTCGCGTGTCGCGCGGAGTCGCGCGCCGCGAAATCCGGGCTGGCCCGGGTTCCCCGCCGGGTCGTTTCTCTCGCTCCGAACCTGACGGAAATCGTCTTCGCGCTCGGCGCCGGAGAATCCCTCGTGGGCGTGTCGGAATACTCCGACTATCCGCCGGCGGCCCGCGCGATCCCGCGGGTCGGCGGTCTCGAGGTGAGCGCGGAAAAAGTCGCCTCTCTCCGGCCGGACCTCGTTCTCGCGACGCAGGAGGGCAATGCGCGCAGCCCGGTCACGGCGCTCGCCGCAGCGGGACTCCCTGTCCTCGTCCTCTTGACCGGCTCGCTCGATGCCGTCCTCGAGAGCATTCGCCGGATCGGTGAAGCCCTCGGGCGCCGCGGGGCGGCGGCTCGCCTCGCCGATTCCCTCTCGCGCCGGCGGGCGTCGGTCCGAGATCGGGTCTCCCGAGCGCGCCGTCCGAAGGCGATTCTGCTCGTCTGGCCGGAGCCGCCGCAGGCCGCTGGCGGCGGAACGTTCTTGAACGAAGTCCTCTCCGACGCCGGTGCGGAGAACCTGATCGAAGGACGCCCCGGGTGGCCGGTCGTTTCGGCGGAGTACCTGTCGACGGCGCCGGTCGAGGTCCTCGTTCTCCCCGTGTCCTCGGCAACGCGTCCGGCGTTCGAGCGCGCGCTCTCCACGGGGGCGCTCTCCCGGGGCTCGATCCGGCGTGCGCGCGTCGTGTGGATGGACGACGCGGTCCTGACCCGGCCGGGTCCGCGTGTTTTCGGAGCGCTCGAGGAGCTCGCAGGCGCGATTCATGGCGCAGACGCCCGGAGAGCTCCGTGAAGGCGACGCGCGCCGCCGGCGGTCTCGCGGCCGCGATCGGTCTGCTCGCGATCGCAGTCGTTTTCGGTCTGCTTGCGGGGGGCGTCCACCTTTCGCCGGCCGATCTGGTAGCGGGCGTTGGTCCCGCCGGGGAAACGGCGCGGCTGGTCGCTTCGCTTCGCGCGCCGCGGGTTGCGCTGTCGGCTCTCGTCGGATGCTGTCTCGCGGTCGCGGGGGCCGCGCTCCAGGCCCTTCTCAAAAATCCGCTGGCCGATCCGTTTCTCCTCGGGATTTCGGGCGGCGCGGCGACCGGCGCGGCGTTCGCGGCCCTCGCCGGACTGTCACCTCTCGTCTCCCCGGCTGCGGCATTCGCAGGCGCCGTCGCGTCGTCCGTGGCCGTCGCGGCGCTCGCTCGGAGGGGCGGAAGGCTCGACCTGCAGCGCCTGCTGCTCGCGGGCCTGATCGCCAACGCGTTCTTCTCCGCAATTCTCCTGGCCGTGTTCTCGGTCGCGTCGGGCCAGACCGCGCGAACGATGCTGTTCTGGATGATGGGAAGCCTCGCCGACGCGACCCCCGGCAAGGCTCTCGCTCTGGCTCCCTACGGCGCGGCGGGCTTCACCGTTCTCCTCGCGTTCGCGGGGAGGCTGAACCTCTTCGCGGTGGGAGAGGAGAACGCGGCGGCTCTCGGGGTCGACGTCGAGAGCTCCAAGCGCATCATCTTTCTCGCTTCCTCGCTCCTGACGGGCGCCGCGGTCGCTTTCGCGGGGATCATCGGTTTCGTCGGTCTGCTCGTTCCGCACGCCGCCCGCGCCGTGGTGGGAAACGACCAGCGTGCGCTCCTCCCGGTCTCCGCGATCGCCGGAGCGGCGCTGCTCGTCGCGGCCGACGCGGTCTCGCGGTCGGCGTTTGCTCCCGCCGAGCTGCCCGTCGGCGCCGTCACCGCGGCGATCGGGGCGCCCGTCTTCGCCTGGCTGCTGCTGCGGAATCCGTGAGCGCTCTCCTCGAAGCGCGCGGCCTGTCCGCCGCCTACGGCGCCACGCCGGCACTCGACGGCCTGGACGCAGCAATCGGCCGCGGCGAGCTCGTCGCGCTCCTGGGGGAGAACGGGTCGGGCAAGTCCACCTTCCTCAAGGTGATCGCGCGGATCGTACCGGTGGGCGGAGGCGAGCTCTCTCTCGAAGGACGGCCGCTCGCCGGATTCCCGCGGCGGGCGACAGCGCGGCGGATCGCTTACCTGCCGCAGTCGACGGAGCTCGTCTTTCCGATCCGGTGCCTGGACCTCGTTCTCCAGGGCCGGGCGCCTCACGCCCGCGGCTTCTCGGCAGACTCGGCGGAGGACCGCGACCGCGCGCTCGCGGCGATGCGAGCCTGCGATGTCGAGGCGCTTGCGGAAAGGGACGCCTCCGCGCTGTCGGGGGGCGAGACGCGCCGCATCTTTCTCGCTCGCGCCCTCGCGCAGGAGGCGGAGATCTGGTTGCTGGACGAGCCGACGTCCGGCCTCGATCCGAGGCACCGGCTGGAGTTCCTGGAGGTGATCGCCCGCGCCCACGCGGAGCGCGAGACGACCGTTCTTCTCGTGACGCACGAGATCGACCTGGCGGGCGAGATCGCCGACCGGGTCGTTCTCCTCCGCGCCGGGCGGGCGCTCGCGGAGGGTTCTCCCGGGGAGACACTGACCCCGGATCGGCTGCGGGAGGCCTTTGGCGTCGAAAGCCGGATCGTGATGGACGATCGAGGCCGGCGGAGGGTCGTTCCCTACGCTCCCTCCCGTTGAAATACGATATCCGGTCCGGCCATGTGGTTCCGAAAAGACCGCGCTCCCAAAGAGCCGCGCGAGAAGCGCAGCAAAGTCCCGGAGGGGCTGTGGGTCAAGTGTGAGAGCTGCCGCGAGATTCTCTACAACAAGGAGCTGGCGCGGAACTTCAAGATCTGCACGAAGTGCGGTTATCACTTTCGCCTCTCCGCGCCCGAGCGCCTCCGGATTCTCTTCGACGACGAGAAATACGTGGAGCTCGAAGGCGGTCTCCGCTCGATCGACGCCCTGAGATTCCGCGACTCGAAGCGCTACCGGGACCGGCTGAAGAACGCGGAGGAGAACGTCGGACTCTCCGAGGCGATCTTGATCGGGTCCGGCACGATGGGAGGAATCCCCGTGCTGATCGGGGCGATGGAGTTCTTCTTCCTCGGCGGCTCGATGGGATCCGTCGTCGGGGAGAAGGTGACGCGGGCGGCGGAGCGCGCGCTCGCGGAGAGAAAGCCTCTCATCATCGTCTCGACTTCCGGCGGCGCGCGGATGCAGGAGGGAATCCTCTCGTTGATGCAGATGGCCAAGATCTCCGCCGCGCTCAGCCGGCTTTCCGAAGCGCGGATCCCGTACATCTCCGTGATGGCGGACCCGACCACCGGAGGGGTCACGGCCTCGTACGCCATGCTGGGGGACGTGAACGTCGCGGAGCCGAACGCCCTCATCGGCTTCGCCGGTCCGAGGGTGATCGAGCAGACGATCCGGCAGACGTTGCCCGAAGGGTTCCAGCGCTCCGAGTTTCTCCTCGAGCACGGCATGCTCGACTACGTCGTGGACCGCTCCGAGATGAAGGAAACCCTCGTGCGGTGTCTCGAGCTCTTGTGGCGCGCAGCCTAGCCCGGAAGACCTCCGTCCCCTTCCCGTCTTTAGCCCGCCTCGAGTCGCTCCTCCCCCGGGGCATGAAGCTCGGCCTCGCCGCGATCGACGCTCTCTGCGAGCGCCTCGGCGGTCCGGAGCGGCGGGTCCCGGCCGTGCTCGTCGCGGGCACGAACGGCAAAGGCTCCGTCGCAGCGACCCTTTCCGCCATCGCCGCGGCTGCAGGGATGCGGGCAGGCCTCTACACGTCGCCGCACCTGATCCGGGTCAACGAACGCATCCGGGTGTGCGAGTCTGACCTGTCCGACGGGGAGCTCGACCGAGCGCTCGAGCCGGTGCTCCGCGCCGCGGAAGCGTCTCCGGAAATTCCCGCGACCTATTTCGAAGCGCTGACGGCCGCCGCTTTCGTCGCTTTTGCGGGGCGCGGGCTCGATCTCGCTTTCGTCGAAGTCGGGCTCGGTGGACGCTTCGACGCGACCAACGTCGCTTCCGCGAGGTTGTCGGTCGTCACCTCGATCGGCCTGGATCACACCGACGAGCTCGGCCCGACGCTTTCTTCGATCGCGCGGGAGAAGGCGGGGATCTTCCGCCGCGGCCGTCCGGCCCTCGTCGGTCCAAGCGAGCCCGAGGCTCGCGAGGCGCTCGTCGAGGCCGCGCGCGAGTGCGGTGCGATCGCGCACGAGGCCGTGAAAGAGGTCGAGGTCTCGCAGGTCGAGACGTCTCTCGAAGGGACGCGCTTGCGGGCCGCGACGCCAATCGCGAATTACGCACTCGAGACGCCGCTCCCCGGAGCTCACCAGGCCTCGAACGCGGCGCTCGCCGCCCGTGCGGCCGAGCTCCTGTCGCCGGTATTCCCTCGAATCGATTCGTCGGCCATCATGCGGGGGGTCGCCGCCACGCGCTGGCCGGGCCGGCTCGAGAAGCTCTCCTGCCGGGGCATCGCCGTCGTCCTGGACGGCTGCCACAACCCGCAGGCCGCTCTCGCGCTCGCAGGCTTCCTCCACGACGCCGGCCTCGCGGGTCGCGCCCGCCTCGTCTTCGCCGCGATGGCGGACAAGGACGTGGAGAGCATGGCAGCGCACCTCTTTCCGGCGGTGTCGAGCGTGCGGCTGGTGCGCGCGCCCTCCCCGCGCGCCGCAACCGTCGACGAGCTCGTCCGGCGAACGGCGGCGGCGGGCGGCAACGCCGTCGCCTCGAAGAGCGTCGAAACGGCCCTCTCGGATCTCCTGCGCGATCCGGATCCGGCCCCTATAATCGTCGCGGGCTCGCTCTACCTCGTCGGGCAGACGCGGTCTCTGCTTCTCTCCCGACGCCTCGAGGACGAATGACGGTCGCGACATCGGTTTTCACCAGGGAACGTTTCGAGCGGCTGGAAGACGAGCGGCTCGCGATCTACGCCTCGCGCAGCGCGCGCGCGACCCGTCCCCGCGGGCCCCTTCCCGCCGAAGAGGAAGACTTCCGCACCCAGTACGTCCGGGACCGCGACCGGATCATCCACTCACGAGCGTTCCGGCGCTTGAAGCACAAGACCCAGGTCTTCATCCCGTTCGAAGGGGACCACTTCCGGACGCGCCTGACGCACACGATCGAGGTGTCGCAGATCGCCCGCAGCGCCGCCAGAGCGCTCGGCCTGAACGAAGACCTGACCGAGGCCGTCGCTCTCGGACACGACCTCGGCCACACGCCTTTCGGCCATTCCGGGGAGAACGTCCTCGACGATCTGCTGCGCAAGAGTCATCCCGAAGCCGGTCGGTTCAAGCACAACTACCAGTCGGTCCGGGTCGTCGACCGCCTCGAGAGGCGTTACGACGAGCCGGGATTGAACCTGACCGACGACGTCCGCGAAGGGATCCTGAAGCATACGGGGTGGCGGCGCGATTTTCCGTTCCCTCTCGACTTCGTCCAGGGGCTGCGGCTCGAGTCGAGCGGCACGCTCGAGGCCCAGGTCGTCAACTGGTGCGACGAGATCGCGCAACAGACGCACGACCTCGAAGACGGGATCGCGCTTGCCGGAGAGGACGCCATCGAGGCGCTCGCGGTCTCGCGGGTTGCGCGCGCTGCCCGCGGCGGCGGCCCGGATCCGGCGGTGCGCCGCGCTTCGCTCATCCGCGGCATGATCGCCACGCTCACGTCCGATCTCGTCGAGGCCTCGCGCTCGCGGATCGAGCGGTGGATCGATGCCGGCGGAATTTCGACGCCCGATCAGTTCGCCGAGCGGAGAGCGAGGCTGCCGGGTGACCTCATCGGCTTCTCCGACGGCGGCAAGAGCCTTTACGCGGAGCTCCGTCAGTTCGTGTATCGCCACGTCATCCATTCGTTCCCCGTCTCGCGCCACGACGGTCGCGCGCGGCGGGTCATCACCGGCCTCTATCGCGCGTACAGCGAGAACCCGCGCCTGCTGCCGGACTCCGTTCTCGAAGTGTTGCACCAGGACCTCGGGGTTCGGTTCCTGCGCGAGGTCCCTCTCCCGGAGGTCCCAGCCGAAGTCGAGCGCAACTACCAGACCAACCCTGGTTTCTACCGTTCGATCGCGGATCACATCGCCGGAATGACCGACAGCTACTGCATCGTGGAGTATCGGGAGCTCGTGACCGAGTGAGATCTTCGGAAAGGCAGGCAACCTGATGAACCCGACGACACTCGCGGCGGCGGCCGCGGCGTTTCTCGACCGGGACCTAGACGTCGTCGACCCGCAAGTCGCGGAGTGGATCCACGACGAGGAGCGGCGACAGAACGACGGACTCGAGCTCATCGCCTCGGAGAACTTCGTTTCCCGGGCGGTGCGGGAAGCACAAGGCTCCGTCCTCACGAACAAGTACGCGGAGGGATATCCGGGCCGGCGCTACTACGGCGGCTGCGAGTTCATCGACAAGATCGAGGCGATCGCGATCGAGCGGGTCAAGAAGCTGTTTGGCGCAGAGCACGCGAACGTCCAGCCGCACTCCGGATCCCAGGCGAATATGGCCGTCTACATGACGGTCCTGAAGCCAGGAGACACGATCCTCGGAATGAACCTCTCCCACGGGGGGCACCTGACGCACGGCCACCCGCTCTCTTATTCGGGCTTCGAGTACAAGGTCGTCGCGTATGGCGTCCGGCGCGAGGACGAGCGGATCGACTACGACGAGCTCGCGGCGCTCGCGCGCGAGCATCGCCCGGGCATCATCATCGCGGGCGCTTCTGCCTATCCACGCGAAATCGACTTCCGCCGCTTCGCCGAGATCGCGCAGGAGAGCGGCGCTGTCTTCATGGCCGACATCGCGCACATCGCGGGGCCCATCATCGCCGGCCTCCACATGTCACCGATCCCCCATGCGCCTTACGTCACGTCGACGACTCACAAAACGATCCGAGGACCACGCGGCGGCTTCGTGCTGACCAAGGCGGATCGCGCAAAGGATCTCGACCGGAAAGTCTTCCCCGGCGTGCAGGGGGGTCCTCTCGAGCATGTCATCGCGGCGAAAGCGGTCGCATTCGCCGAGGCCGCGACGCCCGAGTTCGCCGAGTATCAGAGGCGGATCGTCGAGAACGCGAAAGCACTCGCGGGGCGGCTCGTGTCCCGCGGTTTGCGGCTTGTCTCGGGCGGGACCGACAACCACCTGATGCTGGTGGACGTCGGCGCGGCCGGCCTGTCCGGCAAGGAAGCAGAGAAGATGCTCGAAGCAGTCGGCCTGACCGTGAATAAGAACACGATCCCCTTCGACACTCGGCCGCCGCTCGTCGCGTCCGGTATCCGCGTCGGGACTCCGACCGTCACCACCCGCGGGATGGGAACAGCCGAGATGGAGACGATCGGCGATTCCATCGCGCGAATTCTCGACTCGCGCGGCGACGCCGCCGTGCAGCGCGAGGTTCGGTCGACGGTCTCGGAGCTCTGCGCGGCCTTCCCGCTGCCGGTGTGACCAGCCGGAGACTCGCGGCGCGGACTGCTTCCGCGATCCTGTTTCTCCTCCTCCTTCTGCAGAACCGGCCGTCGGAGCTCCTGCGGCGCGCCCGCGTCCTTCGGTCGACTTCGTCCCGCGAGCTCGCTCTGCGCCGGCTCGCCGGATCGGGCGTCGCCTTCGACCGCGAGTACTTCGTTTTCTTAGAGTCCGTCCGTCGGCTCGTCCCTCCAGGAACCCCGGGTGTCGCGATCTCCGTCAGGGAGCCGACGACTTCGGCCCTGTACCTGGCGTCCTACGTGCTTGCGCCGGTTCCCGTCCTCCTCTCGCCACGGCAGGTCCCACCGCGCTGGATCGCCGCGGTGTACGGGCCAGAGCGGCCCGAGGGCTGGAGGGAGATCGCCGCGATTCCCGGCGGCGCCCTCTACGCGCGGCCATGAGCAATTTCGCGCTTCCGCTATCCGCAGTCGCGGCGATCCTGATCGCGGCCGGGGTCGTCGGGTACGGAGTGGCGGGTGCGCTCGTGCGGCGCGGCCGGCTCTGGCTTCCCGAACGCCTCGCCTGGGGCTTCGCGGCGGGTCTCGCTCTCGTCGGCGGCTCCGTGGCCCTCGCGTTCTCTCTCCACGCTGCGCCGGGGTGGCTGCCGTTTCTCATTCTGGCGACGCTCGTCGTTCTTCCGGCGCGATTCCTGCGTATCCGGGAGCGGGCGGCCCTCCCGCCGGTCCCTCGTCTTACGTCGGTTTCGGCGCTGCTCCTCGCGATCGTAGTCGTGGGGGTCGCGCTCTACGCATTGAAGGCCTTGACGGAGCCGATGTGGGCGAACGATTACGTCGCGATCTGGGGCTTCAAGGGGAAGACGTTCTACTTCGAGCGGCGCGTTCCGGAGCGCATCTTCCGGTGGCTTTCTCTCTCCTTCTCCCACCCGGAGTATCCCGTTGGCCTGCCGTTCCTCTACGCCGGAGTCGCCTTCCTCCTGGGGCGTTGGGACGACCACGCGATGGCTCTCCTCTTTCCGTTCCTGCAGACGGCGACGCTTCTCGCTCTCTTCGGCTGGCTCCGGCGGCGAGGCGCGTCGCGCGAGCTGGCTCTTGGGGCCGCAGCGCTTCTCTCGTTTTTCGAGCCGCTCTATCGGGCGTTCACCACCGGGATGGCGGAAGTGCCGCTCTCGTTTGGACTGCTGCTCCTGGGCACTTCGGTCTGCGACCGCCTCGATCGGACCGACCGGGGCGCGTCCCGCCGGGTCGCCCTAGCTTCGGTCGTCTGTACCGCGACGAAGAACGAAGGTCTCTACTTCGTGGCCGTAGCGCTCGTGCTCGCCGCGCTGTTTTCGCTGGCGCGAAAGGGATTCGCGGCGCGCGCCGCCGCAATGCTCGGTCTCCCGGCGGCCGTCGTCGTCGCCGCGCATCGGATGATCCGCGGGAGCCTTCCGCTCCGGGACTTCGACTTCTCGCTTCTCGCCCGCCCGGGCGTTCTCGCTCCCCGAGTGAAGGAGAGCGTCGCGACGGCGATGGCGGAGACGCCGGTCGCCGCGTGGATCGGCATTGCCGCTCTGGCCGTGGTGCTCCTGGCCGGCCGGGACTCGACGCCGGGAAACCGCCTTCTCGCGCTCGCCGCGTGGGGCGTCGCGGCTTACCTCTTTCTGCCGGCGCTCGCCGTCGAGGGGCCCGCCTGGCAGGTGGGCACGGCGTTCTTCCGCACGGTCGCGGCCCTAGCCCCGCTCGTCGCCGCCGGAGCGGCCGCCCGGCTCATTCCGCTGTGGCCGGAACCCGCCTCGTTTTTCCTCGATGGATCCACCGAATCCGCACCAGATCCCGCAGCATCCGCAGCGAGTCCCGGACGACCGACACTTTCGACTCGGGAGAGTTGAACCAGAGGACCGGCACTTCGGCGATCGCGATCCCTCGCTGCCGCGCAAGAAAAAGGATCTCGACGTCGTAGGCGAACCGGTCGATGCGGGCGGCGCCGAAGAGCTCGCGCGCGACGCTGCCCCGGAAGAGCTTGAACCCGCACTGGGTATCGTGAATGCCGGACACCGCGAACAGCCGGACGAACGCGTTAAACATCTTACCCATGGATTGCCGATAAAAGGGTTGCCGCCGCAGGACGAGATCGTCCCGCAGCGCCCGGGATCCGATCGCCACGGGATGGGTCGGGAGGCGCTCGGCGAGCTTCACCCACTCGGCGAGCGGTGTCGAGAGATCCGTGTCGGAGACCAGCACGGGGTCACCGGTGGACGCGAGCACGCCGGTCCGGATCGCGGCGCCCTTTCCCCGATTCTCCTCGTGACGCAGGAGCTCGATCGGAAGATCCGCGGCTGCTGCCGCGCGCCGCGCGAGCTCGCCCGTCCCGTCGGAGGAGCCGTCGTCCACGACGATGACGTCCCAATCCCAGCCGCCCGGTCGGGCGCGGCGCCAGGCCGAAATCTCGGTCATGGCGCGCTCGATGCGGCTCCGTTCGTCGAACGCCGGCACGACGAGCGACGCCCTTCCCCCCGACTCGACGGAGATCAACGGTCAGACTCCGAAGCGCTGGGCGATCGGATAGCGTCGCCCCTCTCCGAATGCTTTCGCCGTCACCTTGGGGCCGGGTGGCATCTGTCGGCGCTTGTACTCGTTTCGGTCCACGCGCCGCGCGACGTCCCGGGCGACCTCGGGGGAGACCTTCGCACGTCGTGCCGCGAGGTCCGTGGGCAGCGACAGATCAACGAGCGCTTCGATCAGCGGGTCGAGCGCGGAATAGGGGGGCAGCGAGTCGGTGTCCTTCTGGTTCGGCCGAAGCTCCGCGGAGGGCTCTTTGGCGAGGATCGTCGCGGGGATCTTCTCGCGCTCCCGGTTGATCTCCTTGGCGAGCTCATACACGAGCGTCTTCGGAATGTCGGAGATGAGCGCGTAGCCGCCCGCCATGTCGCCGTACAGCGTGCAGTACCCGACGGCGATCTCCGACTTGTTGCCGGTCGACAGCACGAGATAGCCGAAGCGGTTCGACAGCGCCATAAGGAGGGCTCCCCGGATGCGCGCCTGGAGGTTTTCCTCCGCAGGGACGCAATCCCCTTTCCCGAAAGCGGGCGCCAGAACCCGCCGGTACGCCTCGAACACCGGCCCGATCGGGATCTCCACGCAACGGATTCCGAGCCGCTTCGCGAGCTCTCGCGCGTCGCGGAGGCTCCCTTTCGAGGAGTACGGCCCCGGCATGGCGACGCCCAAGATCTTCTGCGAGCCGAGCGCTTCGGCGGCGAGCGCCGCCGTGACAGCCGAGTCGATGCCTCCGGAGAGCCCAAGGACCGCCTCGAAGAAACCGCACTTGGCGGCGTAGTCGGCGAGCGAAAGAACCAGGGCCTTCCGGAGTCCCGCGATCTCGTCTTTTTCGGGAGGTTTCGGACCGCGGCCTCCCGGGAGATCGATCGTCCAGAAGTCCTCCTCGAACGAGCGGCTTCGTCCGACGATCTGTCCGCGTTCGTCGAAGGCCGTCGAGACGCCGTCGAAGACGAGGCCGTCGTTCCCACCGACCAGGTTGCAGAAGACGAGCGGCACGCGCGTGCGGCGCGCGATCTGTCCCATCATCCGCCGCCGCAGCCGGTCCTTTCCGAGCGTGTACGGAGAAGCCGAGATGTTCGCGTGAACGTCCAGATCGAGCGGCACGAGCTCCGCGACCGGATCGAGAGTGTAGAGAGGCCGCTTCCAGAAAGTCTTGTCGTTCCAGATGTCCTCGCAGATCGTGACGCCGACCCGCATGCCCTTGACTCGCAGCACAAGCGGACGGCGGCCGCCCGGCTCGAAGTACCGCCCCTCGTCGAAGACGTCGTAGGTCGGCAGCAGCCTCTTGTGGTATTCGCCGACGCGGCGGCCGCCGCGTGCAGCCACGGCCGCGTTGAAGACCCGGCGGCCGCTCTTCGCGCGATTCTCGAGCGGAGCGCCGTAGAGCCAGACCGCGGAACCGGAAGCCCGCGCGATCGAGGCGACCGTGCGATCGGACTCCGCCAGAAAGGAGTGTCGGTCGAGCAGATCCTTCGGGGGATATCCCGACACCGCCAGCTCCGGGAAGAGAACGAGATCCGACCCCTCCTTCTCGGCGCGCCGCCCGAACGCGACGATTTTCTCGGAGTTGCCGGAGAAGTCTCCGACGGTCGTATCGATTTGCGCGACCGCGACGCGCAGCGAGCGGTCCGTCAACCGTCTCGGACCAGGGTCCGGCCCGACAGCCGGTCAGCGAGGGTCGGCGCATCGGGATCCCGTGCGGTCCAGAAAAGAGGGAGTCCGAGGCCGGCCAGAGTCGCCAGCGTGCCGGCCCAGCGCCGCGCCGCCTGCGAGGGCGTCAGGTGCCTGCTCGATCCGTCCTCGCGGACGGAAAGTCCTGCGAGCGCCATCCCCACGGTGCGGCCGAAGAGAACGAGCGGGACCACGACGACGAAGAACGAAACGTACAGGAGGAAAGCCGACGCCCAGCCCAGTCCCTCGAAATGCGGTGTGCGGCCGCGCGCGGCAAACGCTCCGAGCAGCGAGACGAGAACGAGCAGGATCGCCGTCGCCGCGTCCGCGGCGGTTCCGAGAGCGCGGTCCGGAAGGGAGGCGAGCCCGGAGAGGACCGGCGCTGACGGAGCGACGGCCAGGTCGAGTGGCGGTTCGCCGCGGAGCGGGAAGTCGCTGAGGGGTTCTCCTCCGGACTCCTCGGGCGGCGGAGGTGCGGTCACGGCCGCGGAGAGATGTACCGCACGTAGATCCGTCCCAGCAGATCGAGATCGCCGTTGCGGTAGTGGTCGGCGAACTGCCCGTGCCGGGCGGCTTCGGCGTCCTGCGGGTCGAGCCCGAGCACCTCGTTGAACGATTCCTTCGCCTTGTCGTAAAGACCGTTCTGGAGCTGGGCGATGCCCTGGTTGAAGTAAGACCGCAGGAGGTACGACCGGGCGTCCTGGTTGTCCCGGGAAGCCTGGTAGATCCGCCAGAGGATCGGAATCGCGGTCTCGTACTCGCCGTCGTTGAACAGCTTGACGGCGGGCGTCAGCTCCGCGACCTTCTCGGACGCGCTCGCCATCTCCTGCGCGAAGGTCGGATCTCCCGGAAACGACGGCGCGACCGAGCTGAACGCTTTCATGGCGTCGATGTATCGCTTCTCGCCGAGCGCCTTCTCCGCTTCGGCCCGAACCGCCGCAGGATTCGTGACGGTCTCGGCGGCCGCTCCCGCCGCGGCGGGCGCGCTCGCGGCGGGAGCCGACTCCGACGCGCCCTTGGGCGTTTCAAGAGAGGCGAGGAGCTTCTGCGCTTTCGCGTAGTCCGGATCGCTGCGGGGGATTCGACGCAGCTCCTCGATCGTCTCCGCGATTTTTCCTTCGCGGAAGAGGGAGGTCGCGTGCTCGAGGGAGAGACCTGCCTCGGGCCGGGCGACCGCCGCCTTCGTCCCGTGCGGACGCGTCACGACGAAGAACCCGGCCGCGAGGAGCACGAGGACCGCTCCGGCGAGAATCGCGACGCGCCGATTGATCCGAATGGACATCCGCTTCGGCGCGGCCGGTTCCGCGGCCGCCTCGACGTCCGGCGCCCGCCCGGTCCGCGGGCGAGTGCCCCAGGATCGGCGTCCGGGCGGCTCGGACTGCTCCATCTCCTCGGCCAGCACGTCACCCGTGGCGACGACCCTGGACAGGTCGTGTGGAGAAGACAGGGGCGGCGCGGCGGCGCTGGCCGGGGGAGGCGGCAGAGTCGCGGACGGCTTCTCGTCGGGGTGCAATACGGCGTCGAATTGCTCCCGCGCGCCGGACAGGTCGCCCTTCGCAAAGCTCTGCCGACCCTGGTCGAGCGAAACCGCCAGTCGGCGGCTCTCCTCGGCCATCTCGCCTCGCGTCTTCTCGATGCGCGAGACCGCGTCGGCATTGTTGATATCGATTAAAAAAATGCGCGACCAGATTTCGATCGCCTGCTGCAGATCGCCGGAGACACGCGCGTCGTCCCCCTGTCGCAGGAGGCCCGCGATCTCCTGCTCGGTCGAGACGTTGCGCGGACTCGCGAGGCCCGGGTCGGCGGCGGTCGGTCCGAGAGAAAAGTCACCGAATCCCGGAGAACTTTCGTCCTCGTTCGAGAGACCGGCCTGGAAGCGCGGACCGGCTTCCCGGGAGCCTCGGGCGCCCGAAGGACTCGCGAGCGGACCGTCGAGCGAGAGAGAGTCGAGCGAAAGGTGTTCGAGGCCGGAGACGGCGGCCGGGTCGGTGTCCCGGCGCACTTCGGCGGCCGGCGTCCCGGCGTTGGCGGGGTTGATCCAGGGCGTCGACCGGGGAGACGGCTGCTCGACCGTCGTCGCGGGCTGCACCGGGCCCGTTTCCCGAGGCGGCGACGCCGGCGGCGCAACGATCGCCCTCAGCTCTTCGAGGTCGACCTCCGCTCTGGGATTCCGCGCCTTCTCCTGGAGCTTCCTCGCGGGAGCGAAACGGGGATCCATCTTCAGGATGAAGTCGCAACCGATCAGGCAGTCGTCGAGCTTGCCGTCCCGGAAGAGATCGAGCGTATGGCGGAAAGTGGAAAGAATCTTCTCCCGGACCTCGACCGGCAGGGAAAGGTTGCCCGGGTACGTTCCCGCTTGAGGCTGTCCGCTCACAGGTCTCCCGCAGAGCCGCCGCGGGGCGCCTCTTCTGTTCCGGCGTTGTTCCGACTCACGATCCCGGAAATTATAAACTGCGCCGCCGAGGAAAACCCGGAATGAGAACGGTCATCGAGTGCGTCCCAAACATTTCCGAGGGGCGCGATCCGGAAATCGTGTCCGGAATCGCCGGGGCCGTTCGCGCTGCGCCCGGAGTTCGCCTGCTGGACGTTTCCTCCGACGCTTCCCATAACCGCAGCGTACTGACCTTCGTGGCGGACTCCGACGGCCTGCGCGCCGGGATCCGCGCGCTCTTCGACGCCGCGGTGTCCCGGATCGACCTCACCCGGCACTCGGGCGAGCATCCCCGGATGGGAGCCGTCGACGTCGTTCCGATCATCCCGATCCAGGGCGTGACCGTCGAAGAGTGCGTCGCGCTTTCGCGCGGGATCGGGGAGGAGATCGCCGCAAGGCATCGCATCCCGGTCTATCTCTACGAGGACTCCGCGACCTCCGAGAAGCGCCGCAACCTCGCGGGGATCCGCAAGGGAGAGTTCGAGGGGTTCGCCGCGAAGATGCAGAGCCCGGACTGGAAGCCCGACTTCGGGCCGGAGGCGCCGCACCCGACGGCCGGCGTTGTCGCGGTCGGGGCGCGGGCGCCGCTCATCGCCTACAACATCAACCTGGCGACACGCGACCTCGCGGTCGCCGACCGCATCGCGAAAGCGATCCGGCACCTCGGCGGAGGCTTTCGCTACGTCAAGGCGATGGCCGTCGAGCTCGCCGACCGCGGCCAGGTGCAGGTCTCGATCAACATGACCAACTTCCAGAAGAGCCCGCTCCACCGCGTCTTCGAGTGCGTGCGCTCCGAGGCCGAGCGCCATGGCGTCGCGATCGTCGGCTCGGAGATCGTCGGGCTCGCCCCCGCGGAGGCGCTGCTCGCGGCTGCCGAGCACTACCTGCGGCTGGAGAAATTCTCGGCGCAACAGGTGCTGGAGTTGCGCCTGCTCGAGGAGTAGGTCGGGTCTACTCCCGTTCCACTTCGATCCCGTAGGCCTTCAGCTTCCGGTAGAGGTTCGACCGCTCGAGATCCAGCGCCTCGGCCGTCCTCGACACGTTCCCCCGGTTCTTTTTCAGCGCAGCGAGGATGTAGCGGCGCTCGAAGTCGTCCCGCGCGTCGCGCAGCGGCGCGTGTCCGATCACGCTCTCGGCGAGCTCGCCCTCACGGAACTCCGAGGGCAGGTCTTCCTGTCGAACCTCCTCCGAAGGGGAAAGGATCATGAGCCGTTCGATCAGGTTCTTGAGCTCCCGGACGTTGCCCGGCCAGCGATACGCCTCGAGCGCTTCGACAGCCGGGGCCGAAAGAGACTTCGGTTTGCGCCCGAAGCGGGCGGAGGCCTCGCGCAGGAAGTGCCCGGCGAGAAGGGGAATGTCGTCGGTCCTTTCTCGAAGAGGCGGCACGTGGATCGGGACGACCGCGAGGCGGAAGTAGAGGTCCTCGCGGAACGCTCCCCGGCGGATCTCCTCGGGGAGGGTCTTGTTCGTGGCGGAGAGCACCCGCGCGTCCGAGGCGATCGCCCGGCTCCCACCGACACGGGTAAACCGTCCCTCCTGGAGCGCGCGGAGCACCTTCGCCTGCGTCTTCGCGGACATGTCGGCGACTTCGTCTAAGAAGAGCGTGGCGCCGTCGGCCTCCTCGAACTTCCCGCGACGGTCCTCGGACGCGCCGGTGAACGAGCCGCGCGAGTGCCCGAAGAGCTCCGACTCGATCAGGTCTTCGGGAATCGCGGCGCAGTTGACCTCGACGAGCGGGGCCTCCCTCCTTTCGGAAAGGCGGTGGATGTGGCGGGCAACGAGCTCTTTACCGGTGCCGTTCTCGCCCGTGATCAAGACCCGCGCATCCGTCGGCGCGACTCGCACGATCTCTTCCCGAAGCTTTCGCATGGGGGCGGATTCTCCGAGGAGCTCCGACTCCGACTCCCGCCTTCCCCGGAACTTCGCGACTTCCGCCAGGAGGTCCCGGCGTTCGATCGCCTTCTGCGCGGTGAGAACGACCCTTTCCAACGAGAGCGGCTTTTCGAGGAAGTCGTACGCGCCCAGCCGCACGGCCCGCACGGCCGTCTCGACGTTCGCGTGGCCGGAGATCATCACGACCGGCACCTCGGAGAGCCGCCCGTCGGCCGCTTCCAGAAGCGACAGCCCGTCGCGGTCGCGGAGCCAGACGTCGAGAAAGACGAGGTCGAAGGCCTCTTCGAGAAACCGGCGCAGACCGTCCTCGCCGCTTTCGACGGCGGTGACCGCGTAGCCCTCGTCGGTCAGGATCTCCGAGAGAGTCTCCCGGATCGATCGTTCGTCGTCGATGACGAGGATCCGCCGCTTCTTCACGCGGCCGGAAGCTCGATGATGAACCGCGCGCCGCGCGGCCGGTTGTCCTCGACGCGGATCGTGCCGTTGTGGTCGGCGACGATGCGCGACACGATCGCGAGACCGAGCCCGGTCCCGCGCCCCTTCGTCGTGAAGTCGGGAAGGAAGAGCTTTTCGCGGTCGCGCGGCGGGATTCCGCGGCCGGTGTCGGCGACCTCCAGAGTGACGCCGCCGGCGCGGTCGGAAAGGCGGACGGTGATCTCTCCCGCCGGGCCGCAGGCCTCGAGCGCGTTGTCGATCAGGTTGATGAGAACGCGCTTCATCTGTTCCGGGTCGAGCTGTACGGGATTCCGGGAAAGGTGCGACTCCACGTGGACCTGCACCCCGTCGCGCGCGCCCTCGAAGAGCTGGACCGCCGAGCGCGCGAGCTCCGCAAGGTCCACCGGCTCGGGCCTCATCTCCGGCAGCCGTGCGAACCGGGAGAACTCGTCGACGAGCGACTTCAGAAAGCTCACCTCGTCGACGATCACTTTCGTTCCTCGTTCGATGGTCTCGGCCAGGTCGGGTCCGCCCGCCCGGAGACGGCGCGCGATCCGCTCGGCGGAGAGGCGAATGGGGGTGAGCGGGTTTTTGATCTCATGCGCCACCCGCCGCGCAACCTCGCTCCAGGCGGCCAGCTTCTGCTCCCGCGCGACGTGCGTCGTGTCCTCGACGGCGACGACCCAGCCGCCACGCTCCGAGGCGGCAGAGAGCGGGCGCAGTGCCATCTCGAGCCGCCGTTCGCCCGCTTCGCCCGGAAGGATCAGCTCTCGCGGGCTTGACGGCACCGAGCCGGAACCTGCCTCTTCCACGAGCGAGACCAGCGGTCCGAGCTCGGGCCGGCTGCGCAGTTGCTCGAGCGTCACGTCGGCCGCGCCGAGCGACAGGAGTGACCGAGCCGCCGGGTTCGCGACCCTGACCCTTCCGGCGGCGTCGAAAGCGAGAACGCCCGTGGTGACCGACTCGAGGACCGTGGACAGCAACCGGCGCTCCATCTCGAGGCGGCGATTGATCTCCTGCAGCTCCTCGTTCGAGCGAAGCGTGGCGTCCCGCGCCTGCTGGAGACCGGCCGCCATGCTGTTGAAGGAGTCCACGAGAACGCCGAGCTCGTCGTTGGCGGCGACGTCCACGCGGGAGGAGAAGTCGCCGGATCTCAGGCGTCGCGTGGACTCGGCCAGCGCCGCGATCGGTTCCGTGATCCGACGGGCAAGAGTCATGCCGGTCCAGATCGAAGCCAGGAGCACCGCCAGCGTGATGAGGAGAAACGTCGAGACGTTGGCGGCCTTGATCGCCGGCTTCTGCACCTCGAGCTTCTGGTAGTCGCTCCAGGCCGATGCGATTGCCCGCATCGCGCGTGCGTCGCCCGGCGGGACCCGGATGCCCGCGGCGAACATTCGGTCCCCGGACCGGCGCACCGCGCGGAAGAGGTGCGATCCGTCGCGTTGCACCTCGATCTTGAGTGCGTCGCCGTGAAGCTCGGCCGCCTGAAGGGTCTCCGTGGGCAGCGGCGGAACGTCGAGCGTCCGGGCGGCCGCGGCGGTCTCTCGCACTCCTCGACGGTAGATCTCGGCCGAGTCGAGACGCTGCTCGCGCCGGAAGTTCTCGAGCGCTTCGAGCAGCCGCTTCGCGGCGACGCTCTCGAGCGGCAGCCGGGAGAGAACGCGAGCAGCCTCGAATGCGGCGTCCGCAATCCGGCGCTCCGCCATGTCCTCGACCGAGCGCGCTCGCCCGACGACCTCCCGGACGGGCGAGGAGAACCATCGGTCGATCGAGCGCTGTAAAAAGCCGGTGGCGGTGAAGAAAAGAAGGCCGATCGGTATGGCGGCCAGGCCGATGTAGGTGACGAGCAGCCGCGTCTTGAACTGAGATCCGAGGACGCCGCGGCGCCGTTCGAGCCACACTTTGATGAGTGTTCGGCAGAGAACGAAGAGAACCGCCGCGATCAGAGTGACGTTCAGGTAGGAGAGGACGAACAGGAGAAGACCGCGCGTGATCGTCGCCGGCTCCATCTCCTCGGCGCGCTGCCGCAACACGGAAACCGCCGACCAGACGACGAGCACCGCGAGCGCCAGAAAGACGACAAGCCGATTCTCGTTGCGGTGTCTCTTGAGGTCGGCAACGAGCGTCGCGCGGCGGGAAGCCGGTCGATCGGGACGAGACTTCTCTTCGGTCATTTCTCGCTTCCGTGGACGTTGAAACGCTTCGACTTCTTCCAGTCGGTCCGAGAGTCGACCGGAATGATGGTGAAAACATACCCGGCGTCGAAGCTCGCGCGCATCTGGACGTAGAGGTTGCGGGTCGGCTGGCCCCGGGCGACGTGAAATGCCAGCAGGTTCTCTCTCGTGAGGAGCAGCCGCGCCGCCTCGGCGAAGTCCCGCGTCGTCGTCCGGCGAAGCGGTTTGCCGTCGAGGGTCTCGTCCACGGCGTACTCCCGCGTCACCGGATCGTAGGTCGCAGCCGCGCGATACTTTCGCTTCTCGATGAAGTCATCGAACCAGTAAGGATAGCGGCGGTACAGGCGGATCTCATACCGGATGGCCGTTTCCAGGCCCGCCTCGATCTTGCGGGCCAGCTCCGGGTTCAGCGCTCCCGCGAGGGTGAAGCCGAGAAAGACGTCCCGGCCGCGGGCGTCGACCCGGAGCTGAGTGATGCGCGGACCGTTCCCATCCTGACCAGCGGCGAGGGCCGCGACGAAAAGGCCGCACAGAACGAGCACGGCCCGGACAGGACGGGGCATACCCGGAGGATTCTGACACCGTCGCGGACCTGCCGCGGACCGGCGCCAGGTACGGACCCGCCGATCCGGGGAGAGAGTGAGAGTTACTCCGGCGGACGGGGCTTTTGAATTCCCGGTTAGCTTCGGCTCGTCGCTCGCCGGCGTGGCCGCTCGGCGGCGGAGGCGGTCTGCGGCGGCGCGGACGTCGCCGCCTCGGCCAGAGCGCGCGCGAACTCGATGTGGAGAGCATGCCCGGCCCTGCGGGCGGAGATGTGACCGTCGAGAACCGCGCCCAAGAGCGCGAGATCCCCGATGAGGTCGAGGATCTTGTGTCTCACGAACTCGTCCCGAAAGCGAAGCGGCCCGGAAAGGATTCCGGACTCGTCGAGGACCACGGCGTTCTGCAGACTTCCTCCGCGGGCGAGGCCGCGGGACCGGAGCGCTTCGACCTCGCGGGCAAATCCGAAGGTGCGGGCCGGCGCGATCCGCGACGAGTACTCCTCGGGCCGTACCGCGACCGTCAGTTCCTGGCGGCCGACGACGGGATGGCGAAAGTCGATTTCGTATGTGATCGTCAGGCCGCGACCGTCCGGCTGGAACGAGACGCCCCGGCCGTCCCGCGAGACCTCGACCGGCTCCGACAGGGAGAGCCGGGTCACCGGGACGTCCAGGCGCTCGAACCCCGCCGCGTGAAAGAGGCGCACGAACGGCAGCGCGGAGCCGTCCAAGATCGGAACCTCGGGGCCGTCGAGCTCGATCGAGCAATTGTCCAGGCCTTCGCCGAACGCGGCGGACAGGACGTGCTCGACGGTTCCCACGGAAACGCCTCCGGCCGAGAGCGTCGTCGCATAGTCGAACGTGCTCGCCGACTCGACCCGCGCGGGGATCGCGGCTTCCTGCCGATCCATCCGGTAGAAGACGATCCCGTGCCCCGCCGGCGCCGGACGGAAGACGGTCCGGACAGGATGGCCCGAATGGAGTCCCACCCCCTCGATGGAGACGCTTGTCTTCAATGTCGTCTGGGATCTCGGCACGATTGCGGTGGGTGCTACCGCACCGATGATGCCAGCGGAGCGACCCGACTCTTCTTTTTCTCCAAGTCTTTCTCTGACCGGAGTTTACGGAGCAAATCGCCGCCTCGTCGCGTCCGCGGAGCGTGGTGCGCGTGGGACAACGGCGTGGCTACAACGCGACGGGGACCTTTTCGCGAGGCGGCGCGAGTTCCAATGCGGCCAGGCATCGCCGTGGCCGCGCCGCCTCGGGGAAAGAGCGAGAGGCAATAATCCTCGTCAAGAGGACTGATTGGCCAAGACCTCCACATCGAAACCCAAGGACGGCGTCAAGCCGATCACGACGAACCGGAAGGCCTTCCACGACTACTTCATCCAGGATCGGACCGAGGCGGGCCTCGTCCTGACCGGCACCGAGGTGAAGTCACTGCGGGACGGGCGCGCGCAACTGAAGGACTCGTACGTGCAGTTCCGGTCGGGCGAGGCCTATCTGATCGGAGCGCACATTTCAGCCTATGCCGCCGGCTCCTGGTCGAACCATCTCCCCGAACGGGAGCGCAAGCTCCTCCTTCACCGGCGTGAGATCGACAAATGGGCCGGCGCGGTCGCAACCCGCGGCGTGGCCTGCGTGCCGCTCTCTCTCTACTTCCGGGGTCCGATGGCCAAGGCGGAGATCGCGCTCGTCCGCGGCAAGAAGCTTCACGACAAGCGCGACGCGATCCGCGACCGCGACCTTCGTCGGGAGGCGGACCGCGACATGCGAGAACGTTCCCGCTAGAGGCTTTCCACCGGGTCTCCGACCCGGATCACGCCGCCGGTGACGATTCTCGCCCGCAGGCCTCCACGGTGGACGAGGCCGGCGCGAACCGGCTTGCCGCAAAGCCGCTCCATGTGGGAGCAGGGCTCGCACAGTCGAAGCCCCTCGAGCGTCACGTCTCCGACCCGAAAGGCGCGGCCGACGAGATGGTTGAGGGCCGCTCCGCGTGTCGCGACGTTGCGGCGCGCCTCTCGCGCTTCGAACGGCAGGCCATAGTCCCGTTCGAGCGCTTCGATCGCCTCCATCTCGATCAATGTGATCTCCCGGTCCGCCGCCGTCTTCCGGGAATAGGTGCCGGTGCCGAGAAAATAGCGATCGCCTTCCAATCCCCGGCTGGCGACCGCCCGGACGGAATCCACGGAGCTCACCGGACCCTTCGCTACGTGCGCGACGTGGAGGGAGATCACCCGGCCGGACGGCATGGCGCGGGAGATTAGACTACGGCCCGGACGAGATTTCGATGTCGGTCTCCAAATCGGATTCGGACGAGTTCGCGCCGATCTTCAGTAGTGCCGGCCCGGAAGATCTTCCGGATCTCGGGCGGCTCGATCGTCTCTGTTTCGAGCCGGGGATCGCCTATTCGCAGCGGGAGCTTCGACGCTTCCTCGCGATTCCCGGCGCGGAGAGCGTGCTTGCCCGGGCGGACGGCGAGCTCGCCGGGTTTGCGATCGGGTATCTGGGCTCGTCCGATCTCGCTCGGATCGTCGCGCTCGACGTCGATCCCTCCTTTCGCCGGCGCGGCCTCGGCCAGAAGCTCCTGGAGGCCCTCCTCGGCCGGCTGTCCGCGTCGGGCGCGACGCGGGCTCTTCTCGAGGTGGACGTCCGGAACTCCGGGGCGATCGCCTTCTACCGGAAGCTCGAATTCGAAGAATCCGGCCGGCTGCCCTCGTACTACGGCCCGGGGCTCGATGCGTTCGAGATGGGTCGGAAGATCGCCGACTGAGGCCTTCGGACCGCGGAGGACGGCCTTACGCGACCGCCGTCAGTGCCTGTTTTCGAAGGAGCAGTTTCCGGAACTCGATCGCCTCGACCGGCGGGCTGAAAAGAAACCCCTGAATTTCGTCGCACCGATGATGGCGGAGAAAGGCGAGCTGGTCTTCGGTCTCGACGCCCTCCGCCACGACCACCAGCTTCAAGGTGTGCGCCATGGAGATGACGGCCCGGACGATCGCAGCATCCTCGGGATTGCGTGTCATGTCGCGCACGAAAGACTGGTCGAGCTTGACCCGATCGATGGGAAATCGCTTGAGATAGTTGAGAGAGGAGTATCCGGTACCGAAATCGTCCAGCGATATCGCCACGCCGAGCCGCTTGAGCTCCAGGAGCGTGTTGATCGTGAGCTCCGCGTTCTGCATCGCGCTCGATTCGGTGATCTCGAGATCGAGTGAGCTCGCCTCGATGCCGCTCGCCGCGAGTGAACCGGTCACCTGGGCCACGAGCTTTGCCTGCTGGAACTGCCTTGCCGCTAGGTTGACGGAAACGCGCAAGTGGGGATAGCCCATCGCCTGCCACTCGCGGACCTGCTCGCAAGCCGTCTTCAGGACCCAGTGGCCGATCGGGACGATCAAGCCCGAGATCTCGGCCAGGGTGATGAACTCCGACGGAGGGAGGAGACCCAGCTCCGGATGGCGCCATCTCAAGAGGGCCTCGGCGCCGCAGACCCGGCCGCTTCGGACATCGACGATCGGCTGATAGTGTAGGATCAACTCTTCATTGGGCAGCGCCTGTCGCAGGCGGTTCTCGAGAGAGAGCCGTTGGAGCGCTCGGGCATTCATAGCCGGTGCGTAAAGCTGAAAGGTGTCGCGTCCTTCCTCCTTCGCTCGGTACAGCGCGACATCGGCATTCAGGATGAGCGTCTCGGGGTCCAGGCCGTCATTCGGGTACATGCTGACGCCGATGCTGGTCGTGATGAAAATGTTCCTCTCCTGAACCGAGAACGGATTCCGAATGCTCTGGAGAAATTTCCCCGCGACTCTGGCCGCATTCTCCTCCGAAGAAATCCGTGTGAGCAGAATGATGAACTCGTCTCCTCCCAGCCGCGTGACGGTATCTCCAGCCCGTACGTTCGCCTGCAACCGCTCGGCGACGCGCCGCAGCAACTCGTCTCCGGCGGCGTGACCGAGGGAGTCGTTGATTACCTTGAACCGGTCGACGTCCAGAAACAGAATGACCAACTTCTCGCCGCTTCGGCGCGCCTGCGCGAGAGCGATCGACAAGCGGTCATTGAAGAGCAGGCGGTTCGGAAGTCCCGTCAGGGCGTCATGGAAGGCGAGGTGTTTGACCTGCTCTTCCGCGCGCTTGCGCTCGGTGATGTCGATGATCGTCCCCTCGATCACCGAGCGGTCGCCATCGGGGCCTTCCACCAGTGTCGCGTTCTCGAGGACCCACATCGGAGTGCCGTCCCTCTTGCGGACGCAGGACTCGTAATTGGATAGGCTGTTCCGCTCGCAGAGCCGCGAGAGAAAGTTGTTCCGGTCCTCCGGGCGGAGGTACAGCCGCTGCGCGCGCTGATCGAGGACCTCCTCGGGCGAGGAATAGCCGAAGATCCGTGCGAACGATTCGTTGCAGTCGAGGATGCCGCCGTCGAGGGTTGAGCGGAAGACACCGGCGAGATTGTTCTCGAAGAGGGTGCGGTAGCGGGCCTCGGAAGCGCGAAGCGACTGATCGGCTCGGTGCTGCTCGGTGACGTCCGTGGCGACGCCGATGATTCCGATGACCTGACCGTTGGAATCCCGGTAAGGGGCGTAACGCGTCTCGAATGCGATCCCACCGAGCCGCACGGTCGCCGTGTGCGACTCTCCCGATAGTGCCCGGCGAACGTGTTCGAGGATTTCGGGGTGGTCTCCGTAGAGGTCCCAAACCGAGCGGCCGACCGACTCGCCCGCTTTCAAACCGAGACCGTCCAGGCCCTTCCCCTCCGAGTGCGTGAAGATGCCGTCCCTGTCGATCGCGAAGAGCACGATCGGCGCGTTCGTCACGAGGGTCCTCAGCTTCTGTTCGCTCTCCTTCAACGCGCTCTCGGCCCGCTCGCGGTCGGAGACGTCGTGAATGAATCCGGTGAAGATCGGCGGGCCGTCCGACGGAAGGCGCATTACGGTGAGCTCGATCGGAAACTCGGACCCGTCCGCCCTCATGGCCGTCATCTCCAGCGTCTTGTCGAAGATCCGACCCTGACCGGTCGCCAGATACCGGGCCATTCCCTCGCGATGCCTTTCGCGCAGGGAAGGAGGGATGATGAGGTCCGCCATCGGCCTTCCGAGAGCGCCCGCGCGGGCATACCCGAACATCCGTTCGGCGGCGGAATTGAACTCCAGCATCCGGCCCTGGGCGTCGATCGTCACGATGGCGTCGAGCGCCGCTTCGATCATCGCGCTCTTTCGAGCTTCCGACGCCTTCAGGGCGTCCTCCGCGCGCTTGCGCTCGGTGACGTCCCGGGCGACGATCGTCGCGAACGGACCGCGGCCGTTGCGCGGCAGCGTCGCGATCGAGAGCTCGAGCGGGATCGGGCGCCCGCTCGCGTGAATTGCCGTGTGCTCTCGCGGAGCCGGATCCGTCCATACGGATCGATCCACGGTTTCCGATCCCGGATCCGCCAGGCGGTTGAGGCCCGGAATGATTTGCTCCAGGCGTCGGCCGATCAAGGCGGGAATCGCGTATCCCAGAATTCGCTCCGCCGCGGGGTTCGCGAAAACGATCCGATTTTCGCCGTCGGCCGTGAGGATCGCGTCAGACGCGCTCTCGGCGAGCGCCCGGAACCGCGACTCGCTGTCCCGGAGGGCCTGCCGGGCGCGGCGCCGTTCCCGCTTGAGCCTCGACTCGCCGAGCTCCCGTTCGACGGAGGCGGCGAGGCGGTGCAGGGAGCACTTCGTCGGGCCGTTGTCGGCGCCCGCCCTGGGAACGCGGTTGCCGCTCTCCTCGCTGACGGCGTCCGAGACGACCAGGAAAGGCGCTTCGAGGCCGGCGGCGCGGGCGAGCGCGGCAAGGGAGCTCGAGTCCGGAACCTCACCGTCCGAGAGGACCAGGTCCCAGGTCTTCCCGTGGAGGGCCTGCTCCATTTCCGCCGCGGAGCGGACGACCTCCCAGCAGACTTCGTGGCCGGCCTGGCGCAGCTGCTTCAGCAGCGGCAGGGCGTCGGCCTCGGAGGCTGCGACGAGCAGAGTCCGCAGCGGTGAGTCCATCGAGAGCTCGATTGTTGTTTGCGGGTAAATATAGCACATGCAGCGGTTCGGACCGCTCGAAAGCACGACAACTCGAGCGTTTTATCGGCGGCCGGAAATTATGAGAGCCGTCACACCGGCCGCGGCGAGGACGAGCGCGAAGAGCATCCGGCCGCGCGGGTCCAGAGCCGGAATGGGCGCGCCCGGGGAAACGGGCGTCGCGGATTCGGGCGGCGTCGCCGTCGGAGTGTTTTTTGCGATCGCCGTCGGTGATGGAGTGTTCGTGGGGGCTGGAGTCGGTGTGGACGTCGGCGTGACCCCCGCGCCGAGCACCTGGACGACGCCGTTCATCGCCGTGCCGCCCGGGATGCTGTGGACCTGACAGTAGTACGGGTAAGTCCCCGGCGTCTGGAACGTGTGGGAGAAGGTGCCGCTCGACAGGAACCCGGAATCCCAGACCTCGGGTCCGGTGGCGGTGTCGCTCGTGGAAGTGTGGAACGCCTGGAAGCTCCAGATGACCGCCTCTCCCGGAGAGACCGTGACCGTCGGGGGGGAAAAGACCAAACTCGGTCCGACCTGGACGGTCTGATCGGCGCGAAGCTGCGTTCCCCCGGTAAGGGTGACCAACGCCGCGGCTGCCAGCAAGCGGCCCAGCTCGGACACCACGGCGCGCTTCACGGAGGCAACGATCCTCCCGGGGAGCCGCAACGATCCTTTTTTGAGCGTTTCCTAATCCGGGGAGCGCTGCCGGTCCGGAGAAAGAAAAGCCCGGAGCCCTCTCGGGGCTCCGGGCAGAGGCGATCCGATTCGAGTTGTTACTAGCGGCGTGCCAGGAAGAGTCCCGCCCCGGCCAGCAGGAGGCCGAGCAAAGCCATCATCGGGAAGGACAGCGTCGGTACCGGCGGGGGCGCCGTCTGGGGGGGCGTGTTGGTCGGGGTATTGGTCGGCGTATTCACCGGTGTGTTGGTCGGCGTTGGCGTTGGAGTGCAGGGGGCGCCGGGGGTGCACCCCGAGACGAGGTCGGTCGAAGCGGTGAACTGGACCGTGCTCGGCACTGTGCTGCAGCCAGTCGGGTTGACGTTGCACTGATCCTGAACCACCACGGAACCCTGGTCTATGAGCGGGTTCGGGTCGGTGGGCTGGATGACGTACTGGTTCGAAAGGAAGGTGATGGAGGCGGCGGGGGAGAGCGTGCAGCCGACCAAGGGGTCGATCGGCGCGGTGCAGGATCCCGACGTCGTGCCGGTCGTGCCGCTGACCGGCAGGTTTGAGAAGGTCTGGTTCCCCGCGGTCGCGAACACCGTGTCCGAGTCGGAGAGCACCTTGACGTTGTCGAGCGAAGGATCGCTGTTCACGATCGTGATCGAGCACTGGTTCATGTGGCCGGCGCCGCTGCTCGTGCACACGCCGAACCCCGTGCAGGAATTGGGATCGGCGCAGTCGGTATTGCTGTTGCAGCTCGTTTTCGGCGAAACGCACGTTTTGAAAATGCTTACGCCATGGCCCTGCGCTCTCGTCTCCGCGGGGAAAGCCAGGAACAATCCGAATACCATCGCCGCGGAGCCGAGGACCCTCAGAACCGTGGCGGAAGCCCGAAATCGTGTCGGCATCATTTTTCTCCGAAAGTTAGGGAGTTCTCTTGGGTCGAAGTTTACCGGCCAAAAAGAGCCGTTGTCAACAGGTCAAGGCTCCTCGTTGCAGCAGTTCAGGTCGGTGAAACCGGCCGGTTCCCGCGGCGCGCGCTACTGGAAATACCCGTTCACGTCCAGGATGAAGTGGGTCGTCCCGGAGCTCTGGCCGTCGGTGACCGAGATCGTCCCGGTAGGGCTCAACGACACGATCGCATTGTTCGCGCGCGTCTGACCCGCCCGGAAGTTGATGTTGGACACGCCCGGAGGAGTACCGCCGGGGAACAGGATCAGGTGGCCCGGAGCGGTGGGCTGGGTCACCGTAATGTTCACGGAGACCGATTTCGCCGCCAAGGGGACGTTGCACGGGGGGCCCGTGATCGGGAAGACGCGGGTTGCGCCGGCGGCCAGGGCGGGGCCGCCAACGGGTCCGACCGGGTCCCGCGTGTCGATTATCCGGCAAGGCGTCAGGGTGTAGAACCTCGTGTTGTTCGGAACGCCGAAGGTGCCGGTCACCGAAAGGGTGTAGGCGCCGCTGCCGCCAATTTCGTCCACCGAATAGACCGAATCGACGTAGAAGTAGTAGGTCCCCGGTGCGAGTCCGCTGACCATGATCGTCTCAGCTTGGCCGGCGTTGCCGACATCGCTCCTCGCCACGCAAGCGCCGGTCGTTTGAGCGCAGCCGCTTCGAATGTAGATGGAGGGGTCGTAGGTGCATTGGTTTGGCTGGCAGGGCGAACCCTGGTTGGTCGGTGTCAACGTGAACGTGAGGTTGTTCCCCGAAAAGACGTTGAACGCATAGATGAGATCCGGGCCCGGCATGCTCAGGAAGCCGGAGCATCCCGTGAGCCGAATATCGTCCGCCGCGCCGGTCGTATCTCCCGAGTCGTTGAACGGCAGGGAAGAGATGAGGGTCGGGCTCGCGCACGTGTCTCCGCCGGCCGCAATCGCAGAGGGGCTCAACTGAGCGCCTGCCCTCGTGACGACCAAACTGATCAGACTGATCGACAGGAGAACGAGCCACGACACCTTCGTTCGGGTTTTCATGATCCCACTCCTGGAATTGGAGTCCGCACCGGCCGCGCACGTGAGGCGAGTGCGACGGTATAACGCCCTTCACCTGCCGTCAAGAAATTGTGGCCGTTCTCGAGCGGCCGAGCAGCTTCAGGGAGACGCCGGGGACACGAATCGGAAGTAGCCGACGACGTCGATGATGAAGTCGGTGCTGCCAGAGAGCTGCCCGCAGGTCGCCGCGATCGAATTGTCGGCACCCACCTGGACAATCGCGTTGTTGGCCCGCGTCTGTCCGGCGCTGTAGTTGATCGTCGAAGTCGCCGGCACCGCGACTCCCAGCGGGTAGATGATGACGTGGCCGAGAGCCGTGGGCTGTGTGACCGTGACGTTGACAGCGATGGCGTCGGCCTCCGCGGGGATGCCGCAGCGCCCCACCATGACGAAGCTGCGGGTTGCCCCGGCCTGCAGCGCCGGCCCTCCGTAGGGTCCTGGCGTGTCCCGGGTATCGGCCAGGCGACAGGGAGTGAGCGTGTAGAAGCCGGCCACCAGAGGTCCGGGCGTCGGCGTCTGGGTCGGTGTGGGCGTGGGCGTCGGCGTGAACGTCAGCGTCGGCAGCGGGGTGACGGTCGGAGTCGGAGTCGCCGTTGGCGTCGAAGAGGGCGTGGTCGTCGAGGTGACCGTCGGAACCGGAGAGTTTCTCGGTGTGTGGGTCGGTCTGGGCGTGACCGTGACGGAAGCAGTGGGGGTCAACGTCGGCGTCTGAGAGGGCGTCGCGGTCGGCGTCGCCGTGGACGTGCTGGTCGGAGTGTTCGTAGGGGTTTGGGTCGCCGTCGGCGTTCGGGTTGCCGTGTTGGTCGGGGTCGAAGTCGGCGTGTTGGTCCGCGTCGCCGTGGGCGTGTTCGTAGGCGGCACACCGGTTGGTGTGTTCGACGGCGTCTGAGTTGCCGTCGGCGTTCGCGTCGGCGTGCTGGTCGGGGTGAGCGTCGGCGTGTTCGTCCGCGTGTTCGTCGGCGTGGAGGTCCTCGTCGACGTCGCAGTCGGCGTGTTCGTCGGAGGGACACCGGTGGGGGTATTTGAAGGTGTCGATGTCGCCGTGGGCGTCAGCGTCGGGGTGTTGGTCCGGGTATTGGTCGGTGTGTTCGTCGGCGTGAAGGTCCTCGTCGGCGTTGCGGTCGGCGTGTTGGTCGGCAGGATCCCGGTCGGGGTATTCGACGGGGTCTGAGTTGCCGTTGGGGTTCGCGTCGCCGTGCTGGTCGGGGTCAGCGTTGGCGTATTCGACGGAGTGAACGTATTCGTCGGCGTCGCGGTCGGCGTGTTCGTCGCCGGGACACCGGTGGGAGTATTTGAAGGTGTCGATGTCGCCGTGGGCGTCAGCGTCGGGGTGTTGGTCCGGGTATTGGTCGGCGTGTTGGTTGGAGTCGCGGTCGGCGTGTTCGTCGCCGGGACACCGGTGGGAGTGTTCGTCGGGGTCTGAGTTGCCGTGGGCGTCAACGTCGGCGTGCTACTGGGGATGTTGGTCGGTGTATTGGTCGGCGTCGGGGTGTTCGTTGGCGAAACACCGGTCGGCGTGTTCGACGGGGTCGAAGTCGCCGTTGGCGTCAGGGTCGGAGTACTGGTCCGGGTATTCGTCGGCGTGGTTGTTGCCGTGAAGGTCTGGGTCGGCGTCGAAGTCGGTGTGTTCGTGGGCAGGACCCCTGTCGGGGTGTTTGAGGGCGTAGGAGTCTGAGTGGCCGTGGCGGTGGGAGTCTGCGTCGGCGAGTTAGTCGGCGTGTTGGTCCGGGTGTTCGTCGGGGTGTTGGTCGGCGTCGCAGTCGGCGTGTTGGTGGGCGGGACCGCGGTCGGTGTGTTCGAAGGGGTGGAAGTCGGCGTTGGTGTGAGCGTCGGCGTGTTGGTCCGAGTGTTAGTTGGAGTGCTGGTTGGCGTTGAGGTCGGCGTGTTGGTCGGAGTCGAAGTGTTGGTCGGTGTGAAGGTTTGAGTGGCCGTGGCCGTCGGGGTGTTCGTGGCGGTGTTCGTCGGCGTGTTCGAGGGGGTGAGGGTCTGAGTCGCCGTCGCGGTCGGAGTCTGTGTCGCGGTGTTAGTCGGGGTATTCGTCCGCGTGTTCGTGGGCGTCGAGGTCGGAGTGAAGGTGTTCGTCGGCGTATTCGTCGGAGTGCTCGTCGGGGTATTCGTGGGGGTGTTCGTGGGTGTGAAGGTCGCCGTCGGGGTGAAAGTCTTTGTCGGTGTGAAGGTGGGAGTGAACGTCCTCGTATTCGTCGGCGTCAGAGAGGGTGTGAAAGTCCTGGTCGGGGTCGGAGTCCGCGTCGGCGTGGCGGTCGGCGTGATCAAGGGATCTCCGAATGTGCCGGTGACGCTGAGAGTGTAAATACCTCCGGACATTGACGGGGACTCGTCGTGGGTCCAGACGGAATCGACGAAAAAGTAGTAGGTTCCCGGCACGAGATTTGTGATGGTAATCGTCTCCGGCTGGCCAGAGCCCGCCGCATCGCTCTTGGCTACACAACTAAAGGTTGCTGCGCAGAAGGTCGGCGGAGGAGCTGACGGCAGAATGTAGATGCCTGGATCGTATTGTCCGTTTAGCTCGGGTGACAACGTAAACGTGAGGTTGCACGCCGCGAAAACGGTGAACTTGTAAACGAGATCGGGACCCGGCATGCTGGGTGGCGAGCATCCCGTGAGCGAGTTATCGTCCATTGCGGTGCTCGTGTCTCCGGAAGCGTTGTATGGAACCGAGGCAATCACAAACGCTGTCGAGCATGCCTCGCCCGGGCCCGGCGTCGGCGTCGGTGTCCGAGTCGGCGTCGACGTCGGTGTCCGCGTCGGCGTCGGGGTCGTTGCCAGTGTCCTCAGACCTCGGCGCGGAGTCGGCGTCGGCGAAGGTGCCCCTCTCGCCGGTGTTGGAGCGGGCGAGCGACTGCCGCCTCGCGCTCTCGCGAGCCGTTCTTCCAACGGAGTGCCCAGCATGAGGACGGAGAGTCCCCCCAGAAGAAAAAAAAGTCTCGCGACCAGCTTCATTTGCTGAAGGTGTTCCGCCTACCCTCTTCCCGTCCGCCGAAAACGTCCGTCCGAGACCCAGAGTCGCTTGTCGTTGCGGCGCCGCATTCACTCCTTCCTCCACGCGGAAGTCAAGTAGACCTCGACCAAGGTCGAATACGGCTTTAGTGAGGGCGGGCGAACAATGTCAGGGAGCTCTCTCGGTTGGTTTGTTTGCGGAGACGCACAATGACCCGTGACTGCCGGCGGCGGTACGAAACGCGATCAGGCCACCGTAGACTAAAGTCGAAGGTTGCGCGCCTGGAATCGTGCGGCGCGATCGAAGCGACTATGGTCCGACGAAGCGGAAGTAGCCGACGACGTCGATGATGAAGTGGGTGGTGCCGGACAGCTGCCCGCAGGTCACGGCGATCGAGCCGTCGGTGCCCACCTGGACGATCGCGTTGTTGGCCCGAGTCTGTCCGGCGCTGTAGTTGATCGTCGAGGTCATCGGCAGCGCGACTCCCAGCGGATAGATGATGACGTGGCCCGGAGCCGTCGGCTGCGTCACGGTGACGTTGACGGCAATGGCGTCGGCTTCCGCTGGGATACCGCAGCTACCCACCATGACGAAGGCGCGGGTAGCTCCGGCCTGCAGAGCCGGGCCTCCAAAGGGTCCTACGGCGTCGCGGGTATCGGCCAGGCGGCAAGGAGTGAGCGTGTAGAAGCCGGCCACCAGAGGCGTCGGCGTGAACGTCAGCGTGGGCAGTGGAGTGGCGGTCGGCGTCGGGGTGACCGTGGGAATCGGGGAATGCCTTGGTGTGTGAGTCGGCCTGGGAGTCGCGGTCAGCAAGGCGGTTGGGGTCAGCGTCGGCGTCGGCGATTGCGTGGACGTTCTCGTGGGCGACGCGGTCGAGGTGGGAGTTGGCGTCGACGTCGCCGTTCTTGTCTGGGTCGGAGAGGGCGACGACGTCGAGGTTCGGGTCGGCGTCGGAGTAGTCGTCGGCGTCAGAGTCGGACCGGGCGCCGTACTGGTCGGAGTCGGAGTCGCCGTTGGAGTCGGGGTGCGCGTCGGCGTATTGGTCCGGGTATTCGTGGGCGTATTCGTCGGCGTGAGAGTCGAGGTCGCGGTCAGAGTGGGCGTGGGCGTCGGCGTCGGAACGGCGGGCGGGCTGCAGTCCCCCACCATGAGGCTATAAGTTCCCGTCGTCGTGATCGTCGACGACGTGAACCCACTGACCCGGATGAAATAGGTCCCGGGCGTCGCAATGGAAAAGCAAAACGACTCGGCCGGCGGGGGCGGCAGACCGACATTGTCGGTATTGTCGACGTGGAGCAGCACCGTCGTCCCGTCGGCGGCGATCAGGTCCACGACGACGTCCGTGCCGACTCCATCGCGCTCCGGGTCTCCGTCGGCACTGATGAAGAGAGACGAGTCGGCGCCCGCGAATACCGAGTAGTAGTCGACGTCCCCCGCGGGATTGATCTGGGCATTGCGCACTCCGATCGGTGAGCCGGAAGTCACAATCGGGTTGGCGTTCGCGGCGGTGTCGTTCGGCTCGACCTCCGGCGCGGAAGCGGTGGTTACGACGACGAAGAGCTTGTATGAGCTGATGGTCGAGGCGCCGCCGAAAGCCTCGACCCGCAGAAAGTAAGTCCCTCCGGCGGTCAGCGTCTTTCCCGCGATCGCCGAGGCCTGCCGCGACTCGATCGTCGCATCGCAGTTGTTGCCGATCCCATCGTCATCGTCGGTCTCGAGAACAGTCGTTCCGTCGGAACCGTAGAGGGTCAGGACCGAGTCACGGCCGGTCGTCGAAGGACCCGTGTCCACCAGCGCCCAGACGCGGGCCCCGGCGGGCGCAGTGAAGGAAAAGTAGTCAAGGTCGCCCAAGGGGGAAATCGAACCCGACACGACCTGGCAGGACGCCGTCAAAGAAAGAGAATTGGCGGTTGCCGGAGTGTCGTTCGGCTCGGATTCGGGGGTTGGAGACAGGACGAGGTTTGCCGGTTCCAAGACCAGCGGCACGGTCAATCCGCAGATCCCGAGAACGAGGGCGCGGGCAAGCCAATCAGATTTCATGTCGCTCGTTGTCGGCCGCAACTATGCCGTTCTGCGCGACGCTGTCAAGAAGTCGACCTCGACCTAGGTCGGATCAGAGCGCGCGGGGTCGCGGGACTCACAACGGTCGACTACGGTCCGACGAAGCGGAAGTAGCCCACGACGTCGACGATGAAGTGGGTGGTTCCCGAGCTCTGCCCGCAGGTGGCCGCGATCGAGCCGTTGGCCCCGACCTGGACGATTGCGTTGTTGGCCCGGGTCTGTCCGGCGCTGTAGTTGATCGTCGAGGTCGTCGGCAGGGGGACTCCCAGCGGATAGATGATGACGTGGCCCGGAGCGGTGGGCTGCGTGACGGTGATGTTGACGGCAATCGCGTCGGCTACCGTAGGAATGCCGCAGCTTCCCACCATGACGAAGCTGCGGGTAGCTCCGGCCTGCAGGGCCGGACCTCCGAACGGACCCACGGCGTCTCTCGTATCGGCCAAACGACAGGGCGTCAACGTGTAGAAGCCGGCCACGAGGGATCCAGGCGTGGGCGTCTGGGTCGGCATTGGGGTCGGCGTGAACGTCAGCGTCGGCAGAGAAGTGGCCATCGGCGTCGGAGTCACCGTCGGGGTCGGTGTGTCCGTCGGATTCCTCGGCGTGTGAGTCGGCCTCGGCGTGTTGGTGAGCGCGGTGGTCGGGGTCAGCGTCGGCGTCGCTGGTGGAGTCGGGGTCTGGGTATTCGTTCGCGTGGCGGTCGGAGTGTTGGTTGGCGGAAGGCCGGTCGGCGTGTTCGAAGGGGTCTGAGTCGCCGTCGGCGTCCGAGTCGCCGTGCTCGTCGGGGTGCGCGTCGGCGTGTTCGATGGGGTGAACGTCTGCGTCGGTGTCGGCGTCACCGTCGGCGTGGGAGGAGTTCCCGTGACCGTGCTCGCCGGCGTCGGAGTGTCGGACGGCGTGAAAGTGCCGGTCGGGGTGCTGGTCGGTGGCACGGGCGTCGGGGTGTTCGTCGGGGTGTCGGTGCTCGTCGCCGTGGCGGTATTCGTCGGCGGAACGGCAGTCGGGGTGTTCGTGGGTGTGCTCGTGAGCGTGGCGGTCGCGGTATTGGTCGGAGTGAACGTGTTTGCCGGCGGTACGGTAGCGGTCGGCGTGCTGGACGGTGTGGGCGTCTGCGTGACGGTCGGCGTGAGGGAGGGTGTGGAGGTCCTCGTTCGCGTCGGCGTTCGCGTCGGCGTTGGGGAGGGCGTGATCGAAGGGTCTCCGAGCGTGCCAGTGACGGAAAGGGTGTACGGCCCCCCGGCTGCTGGCGGGTTCTCTGCTGTCTCCCAGACCGAATCGACGAAAAAGTAGTACGTGCCCTGAACCAGTCCGGAGACAGTAATCGTCTCTGCCACGCCAGGGCCGCCAGCATCCCTCACGGCCACGCAAGTCCCGGAGGTCTGGGGACAAGCGGTCCGGATATAGATGGCTGGGTCGTAGTTTGGTTCAGGGGTCAACGTAAACGTCAGGTTGTTCCCCGGCAGCACGGTGAACTGGTAAACGAGATCGGGCCCGGGGAACGTCGGGCCTGGGCATCCTGTGATCCGAATGTCGTCCGTCCCGGTGCCCGTATCTCCCGAATCGGAGTAAGGAACCGAGGAAATTACGGTCGCGGCACCGCACGTGTTGCCCCCGGCCAGGATCGCCAGAGGCGCGAGACCTCGACTCCGAGTCGGGGTCGAGGGAGGCGATCCTCTCCCCGGCGTTGGGGCGGCGGAACGACCCTCGGCTCGCGCTCGCGCAAATCGTTCTTCCAACGGGGCGCCCAGCATGAGGACGGACAGTCCCCCGAGCAGGGCGAGAATTCTCGCGAGGGTCTTCATCCGAGACGAAACCGCCTGTTCTCGTGTGGTCGCGCGAGCGGGGTTTCTCCCCGGTACGCCGATCCCTTCAGTTGTCCGAGTTGTCCCAGTTCTCCCAGGTCCCGCAGCCACTATGCCTCGACAGCCGATAGTGTTCAAGGATCAATCCGTGTCTCCCACTAAAGTCGTAGACGAGTCTATCCAGATCCCCAGCCAGAGCGCTCGAAGACGACTGGTTACAATCCGGTTCTTCATGGACTTTCTGAGGATCCGCGGAGCCCGTCAGCACAACCTGCGCAACCTCGACTGCGATGTGCCCCGCAACCGCCTGGTAGTCATAACCGGGGTCTCCGGCTCGGGGAAGTCGTCGCTCGCCTTCGACACGATTTTCGCGGAGGGGCAGCGCCGCTACGTCGAGTCGCTGTCGGCATACGCGCGCCAGTTTCTCGAGCAGATGGAGAAGCCGGACGTCGACTCGATCGAGGGCCTGTCCCCGGCGATCTCGATCGAGCAGCGCACGACCTCCCGGAACCCGCGGTCGACGGTGGGGACCGTCACAGAGATCTACGACTACCTCCGCCTGCTTTACGCCTCCATCGGAAAACCGCACTGCCCGAGCTGCGGCCGGCCGATCCAGGCCCAGACCGTCCAGGAGATGGTCGACCGCGCCCTGCGGCTCCCGGAGGGTACGCGGTTCGTGATCCTCGCTCCCTATGTGACCGGGAAAAAGGGGGAGTACCGCAAGCAGATGGCGGAGATGGTCAAGGAGGGTTTTCTGCGGGCGCGCATCGACGGCAAGCTCGTCGATCTCGACGATCCGCCGGAGCTCGATCGCCAGAAGAAGCACACGATCGAGGTGGTCGTGGACCGCCTCGTCGCCAAACCCGCTCGGGACGAGGACTATCGCAAGCGTCTCGCGGAGTCGATCGAGACGGCGACGCGCGTTTCCGGCGGCCTCGTGATCCTGTCGGCCGCCGACGGGCCCGAAGAGGTACTTTCGGCGAACTACGCCTGCCCGGATTGCGGAACCTCGCTCACCGAGATCACGCCCCGGCTCTTCTCCTTCAACTCCCCGTACGGTGCGTGCTCGAAGTGCTCCGGGCTGGGCACGATCCTGAAAGCGGACCCGGATCGGCTCGTCGTCGCTCCGCAGAAGTCGATCTCCGACGGCGCCATCGCCCTCCTGAAACCGGGCTCGACGAACTGGCGGACCCGCCAGATGGCAACGCTCGCGAAGCACTATCGCTTCCGGCTCGATCAGCCTTTCTCGAAGATCCCGAAGCCCGCACGCGACATCATCCTGTACGGGTCGGGGGAGGACGAGATCCGCTTCTCGTGGGTCGCCGAGAAGGGGGAATACCACTGGAGGTCCTCGTTCGAAGGCCTGGTCCCCATGATCGAGCGGCGTTACCGGGAGACCGAGAATCCGGAGCATCGCGCCGAGCTCGAGGTATACATGTCCGCCGAGCCGTGCCCCGCGTGCAATGGGCGGCGGCTGAAGCCGGAAGCTCTCGCGGTGAAGGTCGGCGGGCGGTCGATCGACGAAGTTTCCGGCGAGACCATTGCCGACTCGATCTCCTTCTTCGAGGAGCTCGCGCTCACGCCGCGCGAGCGCGAAATCGCGGGAAAGATCCTGAAGGAGATCCGCGATCGCCTCGGTTTCCTCTCGAACGTCGGCATCGGTTATCTCAACCTGTCGCGGGGCGCCGCGTCGCTCTCCGGGGGCGAGTCGCAGCGGATCCGGCTGGCGACGCAGATCGGCTCGAAGCTGATGGGAGTTCTCTACGTCCTCGACGAGCCTTCGATCGGTCTCCATCAGCGCGATAACCGCAAGCTGATCGACACGCTCCTCTCGATGCGCGACCTCGGCAACACCGTGATCGTCGTCGAGCACGACGCCGAGACGATCCTGTCGGCCGACTGGGTCATCGACCTCGGCCCCGGTGCGGGAGTGCACGGGGGGAGGCTCGTCGCGCAGGGGAAGCCGGAAGAGCTGTCGAGGTTTCCCGAATCGCTCACGGCGCGCTATCTCGCCGGCGAGGTCGAGATCCCGGTCCCCGAGATCCGGCGCGTCGGATCCGGGAAGTCGATCGTCGTGCGCGGCGCGCGCGAGCACAACCTCAAAGGGATCGACGTCCGGCTACCGGTCGGGGTGATGACCGCGGTGACCGGGGTCTCCGGTTCCGGCAAGTCGACCCTCGTCAACGACATCCTGTATCGCGCGCTCGCCCGGGCGCTTCACGGCGCGACCGACCGGCCTGGGCGGCACGACCGGATCGAGGGCCTCTTCGAGATCGACAAGGTGATCAACATCGATCAGTCTCCGATCGGCCGGACTCCCCGGTCGAATCCGGCGACCTACACGAACGTTTTCAACCCGATCCGCGAGCTGATGTCCCGCACTCCCGAAGCGCGGGCGCGCGGCTATGCGCCGGGACGCTTCTCCTTCAACGTGAAAGGGGGCCGCTGCGAAGCGTGCTGCGGCGACGGGCAGATCAAGATCGAGATGCACTTTCTGCCCGACATCTACGTCACGTGCGACGTTTGCGGCGGAAAGCGGTACAACCGCGAGACGCTGCAGGTCCACTACAAGGGAAATTCGATCGCCGACATCCTCGCGCTCACGGCCGAACAGGCTCTCGATCTTTTCGTCAACGTTCCTTCGATCGCGAACATCTGCCGAACGCTCGTGGAGGTGGGACTCGGCTACATCCAGCTCGGCCAGTCGTCGACGACGCTCTCCGGCGGCGAGGCGCAGCGTGTCAAGCTCGCGCGCGAGCTGGCCCGCCGCTCGACCGGCCGGACGCTGTACCTTCTCGACGAGCCGACCACCGGCCTCCACTTCGACGACATCAAGAAGCTGCTCGGCGTTCTGCGGTCGCTGACGGAGAAGGGCAACACGGTCATCGTCATCGAGCACAACCTGGACGTCATCAAGACGGCGGACTGGATCGTCGACCTTGGCCCGGAGGGGGGCGACGAAGGCGGCCGGATCGTCGCCGAGGGCACGCCGGAGTCGGTCGCGCAGGTTCGCGGATCGTACACGGGACAGTTTCTGAAGCGCGTGCTCGGCGAGGCCCGTAAGCGGGCCCGGGCCTGATCCGACTTCGGTCGGACCGCCGCAAAAGAGTCCTTTACTGCCCCGGAGGCTTGTTGCACACTCCGCGCGCGGGAGGAAGGGAGCATGGAGTCGCGGCTCGTTCGACTCCTGACGCTGGTCGCGTGCGGATGGGTTGCGGCCGCTACCGCGAAGCCGGCGACCCGGGTGCTGACGCCCACGCCGGAGTCGGAGCCAAACAACACTCCGGCGACGGCGACGCCGCTCAACCTCGTTTCGGGCTGTCAGGCGGCATCCGGCGCGATCTCCCCCGTTGGCGACCTGGACTACTACTCCTTCACCGCGTCCCCCGGCGCGAAGGTCTGGGCACTGGTGGACACGGGTCCTTCGACGACGAGCAGAGACTCGGTCCTCACCCTCTTCGGTCCCGACGGAACGACCGTCCTCGAGACCGACGACGACGACGGCATCGGCAACGACTGCGACGCGACGATCGAATCGCGGCAGGCCTCGGCGATCGCGGGACGGACGCTGACTGCCGGAGGGACTTACTTTCTGCGGGTCGAGGCCTTCGGCGGCGCTTCGACCATCAACGCCTACAAGCTCTTCGTGACGGTGACGACCGGTTCGACCGCCGAATCGGAGCCGAACGACTCGGCGGCCACCGCCAATTCGCTCGTGACAGCCGGGTCGCCGATCGGCGTCCGCACCGCTTCGATCACGCCGGCCGGGGACGTGGACTTCTATGCCGTTACGGTGACGGCTCCGGCGACGCTCTTTGTCAGCGGGGACGGAGACCCCGAGCGAAACGGCTCCGGGACCGACATCGTCGTGGACTTGATCGCCCCCGATGGACTGACCCAGCTCTTTTCGGCCGACAATTCCGACAACGTCGGCCTGCCTGCGCCTCCCGCGGAGTCTTTCTGTTTCACGATCACGACGCCGGGCACGTACTTCATCCGGGTCAGGGGCTTCACCTCGTCGAAGATCACCACGACCGGGACCTACGCGCTCATGGTGGCGGCCTGCGGGCTCCCGGCCGCACCGACCCCGACCCCCACCCGGACTCTCACTCCGACCGTCACGACGACGACCGTCGCGGGCGGACCGACGGCGACTCCCACGGCGACGGCGACGACGGGTCCCGCGACGGCGATCCCGACGGGGACTTCGACGCCGCTCGGCGGGATCGCGCCGAGCAACATCCCGACGCTTTCCTTTCCGATGCTCCTCGTGATGGGACTCGGGCTCCTCGCCTCGGCTTTTCTGCTGGTCCGCCGCCTCTGAGCTTCTTCGCGTCCCGAGCGCGAGACGTTTCGATCGAGAAAAGACTCGGGTAGCCATTCATGCGGGAGCTTTCCCCCGAGCCCTGGCGCGTCAAGGTCGTCGAGCGGATCCGTTCCATCGGACCGGTCGAGCGCGAGGAGGCGCTGCGCCGCGCGGGTTACAACGTCTTCGGAATCGCGTCGGAGGACATCTACATCGACCTGCTGACGGACTCGGGTACGTCCGCGATGTCCGACGCCCAGTGGGCGGGGCTGATGATCGGCGACGAATCGTACGCGGGCGGGCGCAACTACCGCCGCTTCGAACAGACGGTGCGCGACATCTTCGGCCTGCCCCACGTCATCCCGACGCACCAGGGAAGGGTGGCCGAGAACCTGCTCTTTTCGACCGTGCTGAAGCCGGGCGACGTCGTTCCCAACAACACGCACTTCGACACCACCCGAGCCAACGTCGAGGTCAACGGCGGAGTCGCGCTCGATTTCGTGATCCCGGAGGGGAAGGAGCCGCGGACGCGCCATCCCTTCAAGGGGAACATGGACATCGCCCGGCTCGAGCGCTGCCTCGAGGAGAACCGGGGCCGTGTTCCGCTCGTGATGCTGACGCTGACGAACAACTCGGGAGGCGGCCAGCCGGTCTCTCTCGCCAACGTCCAGGGGACGCACGACCTCTGCGCGCGGCACTCCATTCCGCTCGTCATCGATGCCTGCCGGTTCGCCGAGAACGCTTGGTTCATCAAGCAACGGGAGGCGGGGCAGGGCGACCGCAGCGTCGCGGAGATCGTCCGAGAGATCTTCGCGCTCTCGGAAGGCTGCACGATGAGCGCGAAGAAGGACGGACTGACGAACATCGGTGGCTTCCTGGCCCTGCGCGAGGAAGCGTGGGTCGAGAGGTTGAAGAACAAGCTGATCCTGATCGAAGGCTTCCCGACCTACGGCGGCCTCGCCGGACGCGACCTCGAAGCGATCGCGATCGGTCTCGAAGAGGTCCTCGACGAAGGCTATCTCTCCTTCCGCATCGGCCAGGTCACGGCGTTCGGGGAAGACCTTGCCCGGGCGGGCGTCCCGGTCGTCGAGCCGATCGGGGGACACGCTGTGTACATCGACGCTCGCGCCTTCGCCCCGCATCTCGCGCCCGAGGAATATCCGGCAGAAGCGTTGACGATCGCCCTCTATCGCGAAGGCGGCATCCGGGCGGTGGAGATCGGCGGCGTGATGTTCGGCAAGCCCGATCCGGAGCGGCCGGGACGGGAGATCCTGCCCGACCTGGACCTCGTTCGACTCGCCGTGCCGCGCCGCGTCTACACGAACTCGCACCTGGAGTACGTCGCGGAGGTCGTCAAGCGACTGCACCGCGAGCCGGAAAGGCTTCGGGGCGTTCGGATCGTCCGGCAGGCCCCGCTGCTTCGCCACTTCACCGCCGAGTTCGAGCTCGTCTGAGCGGTTTACAATTTTCCCGGTGATCACCGGCTACAACACGGACGTCAAGCACCGCGACCGGGTGTTCCACATCCAGACCGAGGATCGCGGGGAACTGCACCCGTACATCGAGTCCTTCGTCTACTTCGGCGGCGAGATCCTGGGTGGAAAGCGCACCCGCTATGCCGACGCGCTGCGCGACGGCGGCGACGAGCGCGCCCTTCGGGAAATCATGGAACTGCAGCACCGAACCGTGATCGCGGCCGTTCGCGAGGGAACCTTCGATGGACCGGACGGATCGGTCCGGGTCCCGGAAGAAATGGCGCTTTCCGGCGTCCGCCCCGCCGAAAAGCTGCCGGTGGCCGAATTGAGGGAGAGTGCGGTCGAGCGTCCTTCGCCGGCGCGGCCGTCCGACTCGCTCCGTGTCTCGGGCGATCGCACGCTCGACCAGGTCATCCTCGATTACCTCGCTTCCGAAGGGAGCCCGGAACAGATCGATCTGACCTTCTCTCCGGCGCCCGAGTTCGTCTCCGGGCGCCGGGTCGACGTTCGTCTCCGCGCGGAGCTCACGCTCTCGCGGCGCCCGGTCGCCGGCGCCTCCGTGCAGATCCGGATCCTCTCTTCCGCGAAGCCGATGCCCGTGTTTCAGGGGCGCACCGGCCCCGACGGCGGCTGCGCAGTCAACTTTCTGATGCCGGCCGTTTCCTCGGGAGCCGCGGCCGCGGTGGTGCGTCTCACGTCGACGGTGGGGTCGACGGAGATCCAGTATCCCGTGCGGAAGGGCGCATGAGCATCGCGCGCGCCGAAGTGCGTATTCGCGTCAACGGCGAAGAACGCCTCTTTCCCGCCGGAACGAGGATCCCGGAGCTCCTCGCGCAACTCGGAGTCGCGACGCCGCGCGTCGCGGTCGAGCGCAACCGCGAGATCCTTCCGAAAGCAAAATACGAGGCGACGGAGCTCGAAGAGGGCGACGAGCTCGAGGTCGTCGAGTTCGTCGGCGGAGGCTGATCGGTCCTCGTCTTGCGCCGCGCCACCCTTGCCGCGACCGGACCGATCGTCTATCCTCCGCCTTCCCGGTGGGCCGCTAGCTCAATTGGTAGAGCAAGAGACTCTTAATCTCTAGGTTGAAGGTTCGAGTCCTTCGCGGCTCACCAATCCATCCCCGTAATTCGGTGGCGGGTGCAGGTCCGCAGGACCTGTCCCCGCGACCTCGACCTTCTCAGAGATACAATTCAGAGAGTGTCCTCCGTGACAATCGAGCCGAGGAAAACGGTTCTCGTCGTCGACGACGACGGCGAGCTCCTCGCGGTTCTCCGCGACGTGATCGAGGAAGAGGGCTATCGCGCGTTGACTGCGCGGGACGGGGAGCACGCGTTCGAACTCCTTCGAGCCGGCGAGAGTCCCTGTCTCATCATTCTCGACCTGAAAATGCCGGGGATGGACGGAGCGGAGTTCCGGCGGCTCCAGTTGGCCGATTCGCGGCTCGCGGACATTCCGGTCGTGGGTTTCACCGGCCTCTCGGAAGGGCAGCGCGAGGCCCGGCGTCTCGCCCTCGCCTCCTATCTCCGCAAGCCGGTGAAGCTCCATCAGCTTCTGGAGACCGTCGCCCATTACTGCTCCGATCGCGACCATCTCGATTCCCGGGAGGCGACGTCGGCCGCCCTTTGACGGCGCCTTCGTGCGCCCGGATCGCAGGTTTGCACAGTTCTTGCAAAAACGGCGGTTTTCCGCATGGGAATCACTCCGCGAGTCCTCGTAGTCGAAGACGACATGAATCTGCGAGAGAGCATCTGCGCAGTCCTCACGGAAGCCGGATTTACGTCCTGGCCGGCCGAGAACGGTGAGGTCGCGCTCGAGCGCGCCCGCACCGAGAGGCCCTGCGTGATCCTGCTCGACCTCATGATGCCGATCATGAACGGCTGGGAGTTCCGAACCGAGCAGCTTCGCGATCCGGACCTCTCGTCGATCCCGGTCGTGATCATGAGCGCGGACGGACGCGCGATCGAGAAGGCGAGGACCCTCCACGCCGATTACCTGAAAAAACCGATCCGTCCGGACGCGCTTCTCGAGCTGGTCAAGGATTACTGTGGTTCGTAAACCGGCTGCCGTGCCTCTCCTCGCTCTCGCTCTGGCGCATCCGGCGCTTGCCGCCGCCGTCCGTCCGCCCGAGGAGCAAACAAAGATCGATTTCTTGATCGGAGAGGTGAAGAAGTCCGACGAAGTCTTCATCCGAAATGGCGCCGAATACTCGGGTAAGCGGGCCGCCTCGCACCTCTCCATGAAGTTGCGCTTTGCCGGGAAGCGAGTCCAGACCGCGATGGAATTCGTTCTGGGAGTGGCTTCGAAGTCGGAGGAGAGCGGCAAGCTCTATGAAGTTCGCACGCGCGAAGGACATCGAGAGCCGCTTCGAGACTGGCTGCTCGCGCGTCTCCAGCTGCACGAGAAGACGCATCCGGCGAGTCCGACGCCCGCGGTGACCCCGCCCGCCATACCGTAGCCTATCCCGCGGTGTTTCGCTCGGCGTCGCGGCCGGCCGCGGCCGAGCGGCGCCCCTGTCCCTCGGAGAGGAGGGACGAGAGACGTGAATAGTTGATCGGCTTGGCCAGGTGTGCGTGGAAGCCGGACTCGAAAGCCCGACGCCGGTCTTCCGGCTCGGCGTAACCCGTCAGGGCGATCAGGAAGATCCCGCCGTCGCCGAGGGCCTCGCGGAGCCGGGAGGCGACCGCGTAGCCGTCCATCTCGGGGAGTCCCACGTCGATCAGAGCGATGTCCGGGCGTCGCTCGATCGCCTTCTCGATGCCCGTTTTGCCGTTCTCCGCGACTTCGACGTCGTGCCCCCAGATCTCGAGCAGATGCCGCAGGCCTTCGCGCGAGTCGCTGTCGTCTTCCACGACGAGGACCCGGGATGCCGGCGCCGGGAGGGGGGCAGGATCACGCCCCGGGTTTCCTCGGGAAGCGAGCCGGTTCACCGCGCCGACGAGCTCCTCCGGATCGAGCGGCTTCGCGATGTGCTGCTGAAATCCGGCCGCGAGCGAGCGGATCCGATCGTCCTCGCGCGCGTATGCTGAGAGCGCCACCGCGGGAATGCGGCCGCCGTCTTCGGCAGGAAGCCGCCGCAGGCGGCGGATGAGCGAGTAGCCGTCCTCCCGCGCCATCGCGATGTCGCTCACGAGCACGTGCGGCCGAAAGCTCCGCACGGCCTCGTAGGCCTCGCCCGCGGAGCCGACGGCGTGGATTTCTCCCCCTGCGCTTCTCAGGATTTCGGCGAGCAGCTCCCTCCCGTCCGGCTCGTCCTCGACCAAGAGCACGCGCACGCCGGTCAGGTCCCGGTCGGCGGGGGCGGGAGCAAACGGCCTCGCCCCGGATGAAGCCCGCTCCCGGTCGAGTGCCGTGACGCCGAGCGCGACGGCGGGCAGCCGGACGCAGAAGGAGGCTCCCCGACCGTCTCCGTCGCTCGACGCTGCGACCGAACCGCCGTGGAGCTCGACTAAATGCCGCACGATGGCGAGACCGATGCCGAGACCGCCGTGCGCGCGGGTCGTCGAGCTGTCGGCCTGTTGAAAGCGGTCGAAAACCGAGGGCAAGAATTCGGCGGGGATCCCTTTCCCGGTGTCCGTCACCCGGATCTCGAACTGCGAATCGGGCCGGGTCAGATTCACTTCGACCCTTCCGCGCGGCGGTGTGAACTTGATCGCGTTGGAGATCAGGTTCCAGACGACCTGTTGGAGCCGGTCGGGGTCCGCGATCAGCTCGTAATCGCCGGCCGTCGCGTCCCGTTGAAACAGGATCTCGATTCCCTTTGCCTCGGCGGCTGGCCTCATGGAGTCGAGCGCCGCCTCGATGACGGAGGCGAGGTTGGTCGCGCGGAGCGCGAGCCGGAGCTTTCCGGTGATGATCCGTGAAACGTCCAGGAGGTCGTCGATCAGTTTCGCCTGCGCGAGCACGTTGCGCTCGATGACCTCGAGGCCCCGCGCCGTCCGCGGGCCGTCGGAAACTCCGGACCGCAAGGCGCGGGCCCAGCCGAGTATCGCGGTCAGCGGCGTCCGAAGCTCGTGGGAGAGCGTCGTCAGAAATTCGTCTTTGATCCGGTTGGCCTCTCGAGCCTCGGCGTTCAACGTGTTCTCGATTGCGATCGAGCTCATCTGGGCGAGCTGCGTGACGACGGCCTCGTCCTCCTCGGTGAAGTCGCCGTCCAGCTTTTCGAGGAGGTGCAGCAGGCCCATGTTCCGGCCGTCCCGGCCCGTCAGCGGCGCGGCGAGCCAGCCGACCTCCACCGGCAGACCGCCGTCGAAAAACTGGGACCACTCCGACGGCCGCTCGGTCTGCCGGCGCGGGAGACGGACCGCGCGACTCATCCACGAGAGCAGCGAAACGAGCGCGTCCCGATCGCGCAGCACCCGCCGCTCTCCATCCGAGGCGCAGGTCGGCGACAGAGACACCGCACTCTTGACCTCCGACCACTTCTGTTCCGCGGCGGCGAGCGCGACTGCCTGGTGGGCGCCGAGGATGTCCCGGGCCAGGTCGGCGACGACCTGCAGCATCCGGTCGGGGGACAGAGCGGAGTTGATCGCGAGTGAGGCCTCGGTCAACCGCTGGAGCTGCCGCGCCCTCTGCTCGAGAGACTCGGCCTGGCGTCGGATCTGGGCCGTCTTCCGGAAGAGCTCCACGAAGACTCCGACCTTCGTGCGCAACACCTCCGGCTCGACGGGGGCCAGGATGTAGTCCACCGCCCCGAGTGAATAGCCCCGCGTCGCGTGGGTTTCATCGCCGTACGCGGTGATGAAGATGATCGGAGTGTGCTCGGACTTCTGCCTCTGCCGCATCAGCGCGGCGGTCTCGAAGCCGTCCATTCCGGGCATGTTGACGTCGAGGAGAACCACCGCGAACTCCTGGCGGAGGAGGTGGCGGAGGGCTTCCCGGCCGGACGTGGCCGTGATCACGTTCTGGCCCAGTTCGGAGAGGAGGGCCGACAGCGCCAGCAACTTGTCGGCGCTGTCGTCGACCGCCAGGATGTTGACCGGGTCGTCGGGAGCGGTCATCACCGATAGAGCCACGCCCGGAGCACGGAGAGCATCTGGTCGGTGTCGACCGGCTTCGCGAGGTAATCCCACGCTCCGGCCTGCAAGGTCTTCTCCCGGTCCCCTTTCATCGCCTTCGCGGTGACCGCGATGATCGGCAGCGAGCGGAAGCGCTCCTTCTTCCGGATCTCCCGCATCGTGTCGAAGCCGTCCATGTCCGGCATCATCAGATCCATCAGGACGATGTCGATACCGTCCGTGCTTTCGAGCTTCTGGATGGCTTCCTTGCCGGTCTCGGCCGAGAACACGTGCATGTTCTGTCTCTCGAGCACACTCGTCATCGCGAAGATGTTCCGGATGTCGTCGTCGACCAAGAGAACCTTCTTGCCCGCCAGGACGGCATCGGTGGAGTAGAGCGCCTCGAGCGCCTTGCGCTTATCGAGCGGGAGCTCGGCGACCGGGGAGTGGAGGAAGAGCGAGATCTGGTCGAGGAGACGCTCGGGCGAGCGCACGGTTTTGACGATCGCGCCGTGCGAGATCCTCTGCAGCTCGCGCTCCGTGTGTTCCGAGAGCGGCCGCGGAGTGTAGAGAATCGCCGGAGTTCGGCGAGCCGAGCATTGCCGGAGGATCTCGGCGGTCGTTTCGAAGCTCTCCACGTCGCCGGGAAGCGGTTCGATGACAACGCAGTCGAACGTCCTCCCGTCGAGCGCGCCCAAGCCTTCCAGACCGTTCGACACGACCACTCTTCGAACGGAGCCATTGCCGGCGACCTCGGCGATCGCGCACGTCTCGGAGCCTTCACGCGCCACGACGAAGAGGTCGCGCGTGTGGCGGTCGAGGAAACCGCGCAGGCCGGCGAAGACCTCGTCGAGCGCCTCCTTCGTCTTGATCGGCTTGTTCAGCGCCCCCATGGCCCCGAGCAGGAGCCCGCGCGAGGTTTCCTCTTCCGTCGTGATGACGAAAACGGGAACGTGCCGGGTCGCGAAGTCGCCCTTCAGCCGCTCGAGCACCCGCCATCCGTCGATGACGGGGAGCTGGATGTCGAGAGTGATCGCGTCGACTTTGAACTGGTGCGCGAGGGCGATTCCTTCCGCGCCGTTCGAGGCGATCAGGCCTTTGAAACCGTGCTCGTGCGCGACGTCGAGAAGGAATCGGGCGAAGTTCTCGTCGTTGTCGATCAGGAGGACGACCCGGTCCTCCCCGCCGATCTCCGAGCGGTCGTCCGCGACCTCGCCCGATTCGACGATCGGCTCGACCGCCGGACGCACCGCATCGACATCCGTCATGACCGACACGATCTCTTCCGTCTCCATGGCGGCGCGCGCACTCCTGGGCACGGCGTAGACCCGGGGGAGATAGAGCGTGAAGGTGCTCCCCTCGCGGGGCGCGCTCGTCAGACGGATCTCGCCGCCAAGGATCCGGGCGATCTCGCGACTGATCGCGAGACCGAGCCCGGTCCCGCCGTACTTGCGGCTCGTCGAGCCGTCCGCCTGCTGAAACGCTTCGAAGATGATCTGCTGCTTCTCGGCGGGGATGCCGATGCCGGTGTCGGTCACCGAGAACGCGATCACGGATCGGGCGCGGTTCAAGGTCTCGATCTCCGGACCCCAGCCGGCGGCGGCCGTGTCGAGGCGGAGCAAGACGCGGCCTCTCTCCGTGAACTTGAACGCGTTCGAGAGGAGGTTCTTGATGACCTGCTGGAGCCTCTTCGAATCGGTGAAGATCGACCGCGGGATTCCGGGACCGATCTCGATCTCAAAGTCGAGCGCCTTCACCTCGGCGACGTGGCGGAACGTGCGCTCCACGTAGTCGACGAGGTCGGGGAAACGGAGCTCGCCGACGTCGACGACGACCGTGCCCGACTCGATCTTCGAGAGATCGAGGATGTCGGTGATCAGGTTCAGGAGGTCCTTTCCGGAGGCATGGATCGTCTTCGCGAACTCGGTCTGCTTGCCCGTCAGGTTGCTGTCGGGATTGCGTGAAAGCTGGTCGGAGAGGATCAGGAGGCTGTTCAGCGGCGTCCGCAGCTCGTGGGACATGTTGGCCAGGAACTCGGACTTGTACTTCGACGTGAGCGCCAGCTGCTTCGCCTTCTCCTCGAGCGCGACCCGCGCCTGCTCGACCTCCTGGTTCTTGCGCTCGACCTCGACGTTGCGCTCGGCGAGAAGAGCCGCTTTCTCTTCGAGCTGCTGGTTGGTCTGACGAAGCTCCTCCTGCTGGCTCTGGAGTTCTCCCGCCAGAGACTGGGACTGCTTGAGGAGGTCCTCCGTGCGCGTATTCGCTTCGATCGTATTGAGCACGATTCCGATCGTCTCGGCGAGCTGCTCGAGCAGCGCCTGGTGCGCCGTCGAGAACCGCTCGAACGACGCGAGCTCGAGGACCCCCTTGACCTTGCCCTCGAAAAGCACGGGCAACACGATGATGTTCGCCGGGCTTCCCGCGCCGAGTCCCGAAGAGATCCCCATGTAACCCGCTGGAACGTTGCGCAGCAGGATCTTGTTCTTTTCGCGCGCGCACTCGCCGACGAGTCCCTCCCCGGGAAGCAGCGTGCGAGCGAGCGAGCTCTCCCGGCACGCGTAGCTCGCGAGCAGAGTGAGCTGCGGGTCCTCTCGCGATCCGTCGAGCGTGTAGAGGACGCCCTGCTGGGCCGTGACGACCGGAGCGAGCTCGGACAGAACGAGCCGTCCCACCGTGACCAGATCCCGCTGACCCTGCAGCATGCGGCTGAACTTGGCGAGGTTCGTCTTCAGCCAGTCCTGCTCGCTGTTCTTCAGGGTCGTGTCTTTGAGGTTCCGGATCATCTCGTTGATGTTGTCTTTCAGAGATGCAACCTCTCCCGACGCCTCGACCTTGATCGAGCGGGTGAGGTCTCCCTTCGTGACCGCGGTCGCGACCTCGGCAATCGCGCGGACCTGGGTGGTCAGGTTCGCGGCGAGCTGGTTGACGTTGTCGGTCAGATCCTTCCAGGTTCCGGCCGCGCCGGGCACGCTCGCCTGGCCGCCCAGCTTTCCTTCGACGCCGACCTCGCGCGCCACGGTCGTGACCTGATCCGCGAAGGTCGCGAGCGTGTCGATCATTCCGTTGATCGTGTCGGCAAGCGCCGCGATCTCGCCCTTGGCCTGGAGCGTCAGCTTGCGCTTCAGGTCGCCGTTGGCGACCGCAGTGACGACCTTCGCGATCCCGCGGACCTGGCTCGTCAGGTTGCCGGCCATCGAGTTCACGTTGTCGGTCAGGTCTTTCCAGGTCCCGCCGACGCCCTTGACCTTCGCCTGGCCGCCGAGCTTGCCTTCCGTGCCGACCTCGCGCGCGACGCGGGTGACTTCGGCGGCAAACGACGAGAGCTGGTCGACCATCGTGTTGACCGTGTTCTTCAGCTCCAGGATCTCGCCGCGGACGCCGACCGTGATCTTTCGCGAGAGGTCGCCGTTGGCGACCGCCTTGGTGACGTCCGCGATATTTCTCACCTGAGACGTGAGGTTGCCCGCCATGAAGTTGACGTTGTCGGTCAGGTCCTTCCAGGTTCCCGAGACGCCTTCGACGCGGGCCTGGCCGCCGAGCTTTCCTTCGGTGCCGACCTCGCGGGCGACGCGCGTGACCTCCGACGCGAAGGATCGGAGCTGGTCGACCATCGTGTTGATCGTGTCCTTCAGCTCCAGGATCTCGCCCTTGACGTCGACCGTGATTTTCTTCGACAGGTCTCCCGTGGCGACGGCCGTCGTCACCGCGGCGATGTTGCGCACTTGGGCGGTCAAGTTGCCCGCCATGAGGTTGACGCTGTCGGTCAGGTCCTTCCAGGTCCCCGAAACGCCTTCGACCTCGGCCTGACCGCCGAGCTTGCCTTCCGTGCCGACCTCGCGTGCGACGCGCGTGACTTCGGCGGCAAACGACGAAAGCTGGTCGACCATCGTGTTGACCGTGTTCTTCAGCTCCAGGATCTCGCCGCGGACGTCGACCGTGACCTTGGTGGAGAGGTCCCCATTGGCGACCGCCTTGGTGACGTCCGCGATGTTGCGCACCTGGCCGGTCAGGTTGCTCGCCATGAAGTTGACGTTGTCTGTCAGGTCCTTCCAGGTCCCGGCGACTCCTTCCACCTTCGCCTGGCCACCGAGCTTGCCTTCGGTGCCGACCTCGCGGGCGACACGTGTGACCTCGGCCGCGAAGGAGCGGAGCTGGTCGACCATCGTGTTGATCGTCGCCTTGAGCTCCAGGAATTCACCCTTGACGTCGACCGTGATCTTCTTCGCCAGATCTCCGTTCGCGACCGCGGTCGTGACCGCCGCGATGTTGCGGACCTGCGCGGTCAGGTTGCCAGCCATCAGGTTCACGTTCTCGGTCAGGTCTTTCCAGGTCCCGGCCACGCCTTTGACCTTGGCCTGACCGCCAAGCTTGCCTTCCGTGCCGACCTCGCGGGCGACGCGCGTGACTTCCGAGGCGAAAGAGGAAAGCTGGTTGACCATCGTATTGACGGTCTTCGCGGTGCGCAGGAACTCCCCCTCGAGCGCCCGGCCGTTGACTTCGAGCGCCATCGTCTGCGAAAGGTCGCCCTTCGCGACGGCGCCGATGACGCGCGCCGTCTCCCTCGTGGGATGGACGAGGTCGCCGATGAGCGCGTTGACGCAGTGGACAGAGTCCGCCCAGGAGCCCTCGACGTCCCCGATGTCCGCGCGCTCGGCGATCCTGCCTTCCTGGCCGACGACGCGCCGGAGCCGCTTGAGCTCACGGCTCATCCGTTGATTGCGGGCGACGACGTCGTTAAAGGCATCGGCGATCTTGCCGTCGAGCCCGATCCAGTCCTCCGGGAGCCTCACGTCGAAGGAGCCGCGCTTGAAACCCTGGAGCGCCGCGAGGAGCTGCCGGCGGTCGAGCGAGCCGCCGACTTCCGCCCGCTTCAGCTTCTTCAGGAGGTGCCGGCGAACCGGCCCGTTGTTGCGGGAGGCAGCGCCACCCGCCACCGAATTGGTCTTCATGCCGTTTCCTTTTCGAGTGCGGCGAACGAACCTCGAGAACTCGCGGGTGATCGCGGCCTTATGAGGCGTCAGCAGGTCCGGGTCTCATCCGTGTGGATTCAGGTCAATCGGCGCTTTCGATGCAAAAAATGCACCACCGGAAGGCCTCAGGACGGTCGGGTCTCGAGAAGGCCGCCGCCGCGGTAGAGGAGGTAGAGAGCCCCTATCTGGATGACGTGGTACAGGTCGTCGTGCGAGAACTGCTTGCCGGGAGAAAAGCCGAGCGCCTCGACGGCCGCCGCCCCGAAGGAGAGCAGAATCCCGGCCGCGATCCATGGGGCGCTCCGGGCCCGCCGCCGGGTCCAGGCCATTCCCTGCAGGATGAGAATCGCCGCCATAGCCGCGGCTGAGTCGAGGATCACTCCATCGAACTCGTCGTGAGAGGCGGCCCAGAAAAGAAAGACGCCGAGCTTCGCCGCCGCGGCGGCCGTGACACCGATCGCTGCCCGACGCGCGAGCGATCCGAAGCTCGCCCCGGCCACGAGGAGGAAGCTTGCGCATCCCGTTCCCGCGAGCGTTGCCTTCCAGACCAGCTTCGCGGAAGGCGCGGCCAAGTGCACCGAAAAGCCGTGCCACGTTGCGCCGAGAAACGCCGCGGCGCCGAGCGCGAGAAAACCAACCGCCCACAAGCGGACCGGCAGCCTTCCCGGACCGCGACAGTCCCGCGCGAGGAAGAACGCACCGACGAGCGCCGCGAGGCCGAGCGCGCAGTCGGTCGCGAACGTGACCGGCTGCGTCAGTCCCAACGCCGCGGGGCTACTTCGACTTCTTGTCAGTCTTCGGTGGTGGCGCCTTTTCCTGCATCTTCTGGGTCATGGCCTGCGCGAACTTCGCGTAGTCCTCGCTCGTCACGTCGAACGTCGTGAACATGTAGTTGCTGTTCGACCAGTCCCAGTTCTGGCCCGCGTCGTTGTAGGTCTGGCGGGTCGTGCGGCCCTGCATGTACTCCTTGCGAATCGGGTCGGCGCCCGTCGAGTTGACGATCTTGGACGGGCCGCCCAGGCCTCCGTCGACGAGGTGGCCCGAGAAGCTCCCGTAAGGGCCGAGGGTGACGACGTGCTCCGATCCGTCGACTCGCCGCGTGATCGGGATGTAGCGGATCTTCGTCCGATCGGGCGGCGCCATGGGGGGTGAGGTGGCTTTGGCGATCTCCTCGAGCGCTTTGCGCTGCTCGGGGCTCGCCTTCTCGTCGACGTACACGTAGGCGAAGTTCCAGTTGCCGATCGAGCCCATCATCGTCGTTCCATCGGGGTTCTGCCCGATGAGAGCGACGGCGAGACCGTCGAGCGGCACGTCCCCGTACTTGCCCTTGTCGATGAAGAGCGCGAAGCCGCCGCTGCAGTTCATCCTCGTCGGTTTCGAATCGAACCAGCACGGGCAGGCCGCGTCACAGGAACACGCCTCCTCGAGCTGGCCGGAGACTTTCCACGGAGGCGTCGCCGTCTTCGCGTCGGCGGCGGTGGCTGCGGCGGCGGTCAGTGAGAGAAGGAGAACAGAGACGATGGAACAAAGACGTGAACGCATGGACTCCTCCTAGATGGGCCCAGATTCTAGCGCGGCCCTGTTATGCCCGAACGGCCTTCCGGTACGCCCCTTGCTCTATTCCTTCCCGGAGGTCGTTCATGGAAAAAGAGAGGGAGCGCGAAGGGACGGTCCACCGACATGGAGAAAGGGTGCACGACGCCGAAGACGTCAGCCGTCGCGGAATGAGCTCCGACGCGGCGGCGGCGGACGAGGCCGAAACGATGGCCTCGACGGGCGACAGCGAGAACGCCTTCCAGGAGATCGCGGCTGGGACGGCGACCGGCTGGGGCATCGACCGCGGGGAGTCGGCGGGCACCGGAGGGCTGGCCGCGGGAGAGGACTTAGACGAAGTCGCGGAGGGGGACTACTGGCGGCAGAACTTCCGGCGCCGCCCCTACTACGAGCCGGGGACTCCTTACGAGCATTACGAGCCGGGCTATCGCTACGGCTGGCAGAGCGCGATCGGCGAGCAATTCGCCGGACGGGATTTCGATGACGCCGAGAGCGAACTCGAGCGGTCCTGGGACGCGCTGCACGGTGAAAACGCCGGCGAGTGGGAAGAAGCTCGCGAAGCCGTGAAGGACGCCTGGCATCGCGCGCGCGAGCGCCGTTCCTAGCCTGTCATCCGAGGGGAGCGAGGGATCGGGAAACAGGTTTTCACCTCGAAGGCTCAGGTGCGCGCGGGCCTTTCCCTGGTGGTCTCCGGAGTAGACTCGCTCGCAATGCGCCGGCGCCGGGCCCTGCCGGATCGAAAGGAGGAGCCGTGGTCTGGACGATCTTCGTGATTCTTCTGGTGCTCTGGCTGCTCGGCTTTTTCGCCTTCCACGTGACGAGCGGATTGATTCACCTCATCCTGGTGGTCGCCGTCATCGTCCTGATTCTGGGCCTCGTCCGCCGCGGACCTTAGCTCCGCGTCCGGCCGGGATTCCGGACCTCTGCGGTCGAGGCGGCGCCGAAGCGCCGCGGAGAGGTCTTTTCGGACCGTTCTCCGCGATCGGCTCGAAAGACGAGCACGCCTCGACCTGGAACGAGGCCCTGTCGCTCTTCTCGAACTCCTGGGGCCGAGAGCGCCGCCGGATCTGACGGGTCGGGTCGACTCCTCTACACCGCCGCGCAGGAGGAGTGGCCGCAGGCGCAGTGCGAAGCGTGGCGGCCCGTCGTCTCCATCTCGGCGCATTTCTCGCTGCAGAACGTCTTTCCGTCGCGCTCGATCGATGCGTTGCGGCACGGACAACCGCGATGCTGGCAGTTCATGAGATTCTCCTTTCCAGTCGGAGAATGGAGCAATTCCGTTGCCGGCCCGTAACCGACTGGCTACTCTGGACTTTGGGCCTCGGACTTCAGGCTGAGCCGTCCAGCCATCCTCCCTTAAATCCCGCCCGCGTCAGCCCGTCGACGAGCGGGCGACAGCGCCGCATCAGTCTCCAGATCATTCCGCTCGCGAAGTTCTCGATCATGAGAATGACCGGGCCCTGATCGAGACCATAGTAGCCCTTCGCAACCCAGTCGCCACGACCGCGACCGTCGGCTCCGAATGTCGGGTTCAGACTGCACAGGAATCCATAGTGGGTCCTCATCTCCGGATATTTCCGGAGGAGGCTCACGAAAGTCGGGAGCACGATCTCGGGCGCGAACGGCAGCGACGCGATAACCGCCCAGGGAGAGAGCGTCCCGTCGTCGGGACCGTACGGAACGCCGCGCGCCCGGTAGTCGTCGAATCTCCGCAGGCGACCGCCGATCCGGCGGACTGCCGGCCCCGGCCCGTCGCTTGCGGTAATTCCCCAGACGTCGCGGGAGTATCCCTGGAAACCGCGGGGATTTCGCTCCGCGTAAAGCTGCTGCACGAACGTCGCCCGGCGGCTGTTCTCAAAGTAATCGATCCCTTTCTCTCTCATGAAGGCATCGCGGATTCCGCGGAAGTCGATCCAGAGGTGAGAGAGCTGGTGCATGAAGAGGGGGCCGCCGAAGAGGTACTCGAGGCCGTAGATCGTCTTCCACTCGTAGGACGCAGTCCAGGCGGCGTAGCTCTCGGCAGGGATCGGGTGGCTCGGAGAGCCGAGGGCGAGCACATAGAGGAGGATTGCCTCGCTGTAACCCTGCCATCGATACGAAAGAAATCCGCCCTCCGGCGTCCACCCGTGACGCAGCGCGAGGCCTCCGTCGAGCGCCCAGTCCCATTCCGCGGCCTGGAAGAGCGAGTCCGCGAGACGCCGGATCTCCGCCTCGTCGGCGCGATCGAGGTCGAAGTACTCGGCGGCGGTCAGAGCGCCGGCGAGCAGAATCGCCGTGTCCATCGTCGAGAGCTCGCAGCCGTGGGCGCGCCTTCCCGTTCGCAGATCCAGGAAGTGGTAGAAGAAACCGCGATGGCCGGTCGCATCCGGCTCCAGGCCCTGCGGGCTCTCGGCGAAGAACTTCAGCGTCGTCCCAACGCGGGCGGCCGCCTCTTCGCGGGTCAGATAGCCGCGCTCGACCGCGACGGGATAGCACGCGAGCGCGAGGCCGACCGCCGCGATCGAAGAAGGGGAACCGTATCGCGTGTTGTCGCGAACGAGACCGTTCGCGGGATTCGCTTCGTGCACGAAGTAGCCGAACGTGTGTCTCTGGAGCGCGGCGAGCTCGCCGGCGAGATCGACGGCGAAGCGGACCGGCTTTCTCACTCCAGGGCAAAGACGGCGCTCTGGACCGCCTCGGCGAGAGTCGGGTGGACGTGGATCGCGTCGCGGATCGCGGCGGACCGCCCCTTCGCGTTCATTACGTCCACGAAGAGGTGGACGAGCTCCGCTCCCTCCGCGCAGAGAACGGCGGCTCCGAGGATGCGATCGGAGCGTGCGTCGGTCACGATCTGGACGAAACCCTCCGTCTCGCCGATCTCTCTCGCCTTGCCGTTCTTCCGCAGTTCGTACCGTCCGACGCGGATTTTTCGTCCCGACTTCCTCGCGTCCGACACCGTCATCCCGACCCGGCCCAGTTGCGGGTCGGTGTAGATCGCGTACGGCACGATCCGCTCAGTCGTGCGCGAGTGGTCGCCGGCGAGCTGCGAGGCGAGAACACGATAGTCGTCCCAGGCGGTGTGGGTGAACATCGGTCCTCCGCGGACGTCGCCGGCTGCCCAGACGCCGTGTACTCTCGTCGCGAGCCGCTTGGTGACCTCGATCGTTCCGTCCTTCGCCGTCGCGAGGCCGATCCTCTCGAGGCCCAGATCGTCGGTATTCGGCTTGCGCCCCGTCGCGACGAAGAGATGCGAGACGACGAGACCTTCCCGCTTCTTCTTCGACCTGAGAGAGAGACGGAGCTCCGCGCCGTCGCCGTCCACGCGCTCGGCCATCGTGTCCAGCCGGAACGCGATCTCCTCGGACTCCAAGATCTGGCGGAGCGCCCGGGCGACGTCCTCGTCCTCGTGCGCCGCGATCTCCGCCGCCTCTTCGATCACCGTGACGCGGCTTCCCATGCGGCGGTAGAACTGCGCCATCTCGAGGCCCGTGTACCCGCCCCCGAGGATCGCGAGATGTTCTGGAAGCTCCGGTCGGTCGATCCAGTTTTCGGCCGTCAGAAAATCGATTGCGCCGAGCCCGCGGATCTGCGGAATGCGGCTCCTCGTGCCCGTGTCGATGACGACCTGAGAGGAGAAAATGCCGCGGTCGCCGACCCGCAATCGGAATCCGTTCCGATCGCGCCCCTCGAAGCGCGCGTGTCCTTCGAGGACGGTCACGTTCCGCGAATTGACGAGCGCTTCCCGGAGTCCCGCCCGGGTCTGCACGACGATCCCGCGCGCGCGATCGAGCACTGCGGCGAGGTCGGGTTCGACGGAGGGGATGCGAACGCCGAACTCGCGACCGCGCCGGGCGAGATGGGCGACCCGCGCCGAAGAGATGACTGCCTTGCTGGGCGTGCACCCGAAGTTCACGCACGATCCGCCGAGATGCTTGCGCTCCGCCAGCGCGACGCGCCACCGCTTTCGCGCGAGCTCGATCGCGAGCGGCGGACCCGCCTGGCCGGCCCCGATGATCAGAAGGTCGAAGCGGTCGGAGGATTTCACGGCGAGCCCCCTCTCTTCGCCGTCCATCCTCTCTCCGAAGGCGACTTCAGCGCTGCGTCACCGGCTCGATCCGGTCGACCCATGCCGTCTTCGGGAGCACCGAAGTCTTCAGGAAACGATCACCGGACGCAGGCGAACGGGGCGGCGCCGGACGGACGGCGATGCCGGGCGCACGGCGGTACTGCCGCCGAGAAAGGCGACGGCGCGCGCGATGACCTTCGGATCCCGGAGGATCCGGTGATGACCGAGGCCGCGGGTTCGCACGAGCTCCGCTTTCGGCCAGCTCGCGACGACCTCGAGCCCGTCGCGGAGCGGCACCCGGACGTCGCCGCGATCGTGGAAGACGAGAAGAGAGACTCCGCCGGCCAGGAGGCGCCCGGAAATGCGCAAATCGGTCCAGGTGATGTTGTAGCGCCGCTCGAGCCGCTTTTTCATCGAGTCGCGCACGGGGGCGGGGATGTGGAGGATCCGCGCGAAGCGCCCGGAGTACTTTTCCAGATCGGCGGCAGGGGCGAGCAGGACGACGCACGACACCGGCAGGCCCGACTTGATGGCGAGCGCGCATGCGGTGGCTCCCAGGGAGTGCCCCACGACCGCGTGAAACGGTCCGGCCGTCGCGGCGACCGCCCGGATCGCTTCCACCATTTCCGGCAGCGAAGACCGCCGCCCCGCCGCGGAACCGTGGCCCGGCGCGTCGAACGCCACGACCGAAAAGCCGGCGTCCGTCAGGGGTCCAACGAACGGCGTCAGCCGGCCGGCGTGGCCGCCCCAGCCGTGTACCAGAAGGACGGCCGGGCCCTTTCCCCAGGTCCACGTGGGAAGCGACCCGGACCGAAACGGAGTCTTCGAGTATCTGCCCGAAAAGAGCGCGCGCTCCTCGCGCCTCAGCCGAGGAGATCGGGGCGGCGTTCGGAAAAGGAGCTCCGCCAAAAGCGAGGAGAAGAACGGCGAGAGACGTCCCAAGCGTGGGAAGCTGCGGCGCAGCGCGCGAATGACCGCCCGCTGCAGGTGACGACGGACCGGCGCTCGGCGACGGCGCGCCATCTGCTAGATCGCCGCCGCACGCCGATAGCGATCGAGCAGGTCGTCGGTGGGCCGTTCGACCCGGGCCCGCGCGGACGTCCGAACCTTGCCGGCGCAGATCGCTTTCGTCGTAAGGGGCGCGACGGGGGCACTCCGTTTCTTCCAGCCTGCGCCGATTGCGAGCGCAAAGAGCGTTCCGAGGACGACGCCGCCCGTGACGAATACGTCTCGCCGCATTGCTTCTTTTTCCTGGATCTTTCCTAGGCGGCTCCGCGCCGCGAGGCTGCCTTCTTGGGCCGAGCCCGGCCGCCGCCCGCCTGACCGACGCTCTTGCGCAGCGCCTCCATCAGGTCGACGACGTTCTCCGCTGCCTTTCCCTTTCCCTCCTTCAGGGCGAACGTGCGCTTCGAGGAAAGGAGCTTTTCGAGCGCGCGGCGGTACTCGTTGGGATGTTGCGCCGGATCCCACTCCTCGGTGGACAGCTGGTCGATCAGGAGCCGGGCCATCTTGACTTCCGCCGACTTCTTCTCGGAGGAGGGAATCGGGAGCTCGCCCGGATCGCGCAGCTCTTCGAAGGAACGCAGGACTTCGAGCGCGAGTGCTTTCTTCCCGGGAAGGAGCGCAGCGAGGAGGGGCTTCGTGCGGAGGTAGAAGCGAGTGATCCCGACGCGGTTCGCGTCGGTCAACGCGTCGCGCAGGACCGCGTACGCTTTTTCTCCGCCTTTCTGGGGCGCGAGGTAGTACGGCTTCTCGAACGAGAGCGGATTCAGCGAGGAGAACTCGACGAACTGGACGACGTCGATCGTCCGGTCGCCTTCGCCGACTTCCTCCTGGACCTCGTCGAGCTCCTCTTTTTCGACGACCGCAAACTTCTTCTTCGAGACCTCGTACCCTTTCACGATCTCGTCGTTGGGAACCTCGACGTCCTCCAGGCTGCAAAACTTCTTGTACTGGATCGGTGCCATGTCTTTGCGGTGCAGGAGTCGAAACGAGACGCGTTCCGAAGCCTCGATCGCCGAGTAGACTCCGACCGGGATCGAGATCAGTCCGAAGGTGATGTGGCCGGTCCAGATCGCGCGCATCTTGCGCCTCCAGAATAGGGTTAAAGCAACGGACTTGCCAGCGGTCGGGAAAGCAGGCAGGTGACGCTGGACACAGATCCCGTTTCGGCGAGCGATTTCCGCTTCTGGGGTGGAGTACCGGTTCCAGCCGGCGAGACGCCATCGAATCCGGGGAAGAGCACGTGGCCGGTGACGTTCGCCTGATCGAGCTTGTCCCGGATCTCCACTTGAACAACGCGGTCAGGACGATCCGGCGCGCCAGCCCGGGCCGGACCTCGATCCGGTCGTCCAGGTTCGAGCCGGCTCCGGAGAGCAAGAGAAGAGCGCGTACCGGTTCACGACTCGTTCATCGAGAGACGGCGGGTCGAGGAAGACGAGGAACGGCAGTTTCGCCAGCCGGTCGAAGCGCTCGAGCCGTCCCGAGGTTCTATGCGGCGCAGTCGGGATGTCCGCACTGGCAGAGAGGATCGGGCGTCCCCGACATTTCCATCTCCGCGCACCGTTCGCTGCAGAACCTCTTGTTGCCGCGCTCGACGGGAGCCTCTTCGCAACGGCAGCCCGGATGATCGCAGTTCAGCTCACTTTGCGACACGGGTCGTTCCTCGTTCTAGCTCCGCTCGCTCTCTTCGGACTCTTCGTCACGCGGAGTCCTTCCGAGACGCACCGTCTCACCGCTGCGGGACGGCTCCTGCTCCGCGCGCTCGTGGGGAGAGACGCGTCTCGTGTGGTTGGCCGCGCGGGACTCCCCGCCCTCCCGCCCGATCGCGGACATGTGCTCGCGATTCTGGCTGACCGCCCGACCACCTTTCCTTCCCGCCTCCCGGGCCTCTTCCGGAGAGAACTCGTGCGCAGTCCCTTTCTGATGCGCGGCGCGGCCGCCCATTCGCGCCACTTGTCTCCTTCTCTCTTCGTCCATTCCGGCGAACCCTCTTCCTTCTCCTTTACCTTGAGGCAACGGAATCTCCTCCTTTCGTTGTCTCTCGAAAACCGCCCTGACTCGGATGAAAGGTTCTGGGTGAGGGCACAGTCGGGGAGCAGCAAAAGATGAGCCACGGGGCGTCGCGTGGAAAAATCGAGCCAGGATCGGATCGCGTCCTGGCACGGAATCCAAAGAAGCGGGCTCAACAACTTCGGGCGAAGGAAGGAGATCGAGCCGGTGCGCGAGCGCCGGCGCGTCGAAGTTTTTGTGGCCCCGGCGGCCGGCTCGCGCGGACGCTCTGGCACTCTTCTTGATTTGCCTCCGACGCCTGGGGGATCGATGACGCGAATCGAGAAACTGCAGAAGAACGGGATCCGGCGGCTCGGGTCGCCGCGGAAAGGCTTCCGGTATGTCACCGCAGACGGCCGGCCGCCGGGCGCCGACGACCTGAGGCGGATTCGCTCGCTCGTTCTGCCCCCCGCGTGGAAAGACGCGGCGGTCGCCGCTTCCGCGGGCTCGGCGCTCCAGGCAGTCGGCCGGGACGCGGCGGGCCGGTGGCAATACCGCTACAGCGACGCGCACGTGCGGCGGCGTGAGCAGGAAAAGTTCCGCCGGCTCCTTCATTTTCTCGATGCTCTTCCGAAAATGCGCGCGGCCGTAAAGCGAGACCTCGCGCTTCCAGGGCTTCCGCGGGAGAAGGTCCTGGCCTGCATCCTGCGGATCCTCTCGATGTCTTTCCTGCGGCCGGGTAGCCAAGTCTACGCTTCGGAGAACGGCAGCTACGGTATCGCGACCCTGCGCAACCGGCACGTAGCCGTCAGGGGCGGCGATCTCGTGGAGTACGACTTTCCGGGAAAGTCGGGCAAGCGCCAGCACGCCGAGACGCACGACCGGGCCGTAGCTTCGATCATTCGGAAATTGAAGAAGCTGCCGGGATCAGAGGTCTTCAAGTACTTCGACGCCGAAGGCCGGATCGCGCAGGTCAAGCGCCGTCACATCAATCAGTACATCAAGGAAGTGATGGGGGAGCGTTTCACCGCGAAGGACTTCCGGACCTGGGCGGGAACTCTTCTCTGCGCGAACATGCTCGCCCGGGCCGGATCCGATCCCTCTGACAGTTCGAGCGTGCGGAAACGAAAGGTGGTCGCGGCCGTACGCGAGACCGCCGAGGTCCTCGGCAACACGCCGTCAGTTTGTCGCGCCGCCTATATCGATTCCTCGGTGCTGGACTCTTTCGACCGGGGAAAAACGATCGAGCGCCATTCCGAAACGGTCGAGCAGCTCGTCACGAGCCGCGGCCGGCTGCGCGCGTCGGAGAAGGCGCTCCGGAAGCTGCTCCGCCAGAAGGCCGCCTGACCCGACGAGCGGCACGGGCCGCTCGAAATGGAGATCGCGGCCGTGAGGCGCCGAACTCAGGACGAAGGGGGTTGAACGCTTCCGATCGTAATCGCCAACTCCTTCTTCTTCCGTGCGTGGCGCATCGCCGCTTCCTCGACCGAATGCGACGTCGTGAGCTCAACGTCTTTCTTCGCCAGCGACACGAGCTTGCGAAAGTACCGATGCAGCATGTCGAGATCCTCTTCGGAGAGCGCTTCGACGTCGATCATCCGGTTCGACGCGCCCGGCATCGCGGCCACGAGCTCGTTCAGCTTGAGCTCGATCGCGCGCGTGTCCTTGTTCTGGGCGTGCTGGATCAGGAACACCATGAGGAAGGTGACGACGGTCGTTCCCGTGTTGATGACGAGCTGCCATGTGTCGGAGAAGTGGAAGATCGGACCGGTCGCGAGCCACATGACCACGATCGCGACCGCGATTCCGAACGCCGCAGGCCGGCCGCTCCACTGAGTCGCCTGACGGGCAAACATTTCCCAGGACCGGCGAATCTTTCGCTTCATTGGAAGCTCCAATCCGTTCCCAGCCGCGCGGTGAATCCGGCGGCGGGAAAATAGTACGGCACGAAAGCCCCGAGAAGTGGGGAAGCGCGAGCTCCCTGCTTCCGTCCGGTTGCGTTCAGGAGGTCCGCGCGAACGCGGAGCCTGCGGAACGTCTTCTCGAGACGCAGATCGAAGACTCGTCTTTCAGCCGAAACTCGTCCGCGCCGCCGGCCTTTCCGCGGCGGCGTCGGCCGACGGCATCGAGCGTTACGGCACGACGATCACGTTCGGATCGAGCTTCGCCTTCTTGCCATTCAGTTCGACGGTCACCGTGTACTTGAATGGTGGCTCGCCCTTCGGGCCGTGAGGCGGCGGGACCAGCGCCGCGCAGACGCGTCCCTCGCAGACGAGACGCTTTCCGAACGGGTTCTTCTGGAAATCGATGCCTACCTCGGAGTCCATGGGGCCAATCCAGACGACGATGTCCTTCCCTCGGTCCACCGTGATGTCCGCGATCGGATCGATCGAGCCGCTGCTGCTGAGCGTGATGTCGACCAAGTACAGGTCCCCTACCTTCTGGGGCATGGCATCCTCCTTTCGAAAGCCGTGTCGCCTTACTTTTTTTTCTTCGCCGCGGAGATCGCTTCTCGAAACGTCGGGAGTCCCCGCAAGTTATTCAGCTCTGGCTCGTGCTCGATCTCGGCCACCCCGACGCCTCCGGCGACCGCCTTCCGAATCCAGCCGATCGCATCGTCGCTGCGGCCGGCCAGGTTTGCTACGATGGCCGCGTAGAGAAAGAGGTCCGGATTGGCCGGTTCGAGCTCCAGCGCGCGATCGAGATGGTCGTGCGCCGCGGCCACCTTGCCCGTCTTCGCGTAGCAGGTGGCCAGAGTCGCGTGCACGTACGCGCTCTTCGGGTTCAACTTCAGCTCCGACTCCGCCAGGCGAGCCGCGCTCTCGTAGGTCGAGACGGAACGACTCTTCAGCTCGGGCGTCCATCGGTACGCGTCGGCGAGATTCGCCCAGTTGACGTAATTGCCGGGGACGAGCTTGGCAGCCTGCTCGAAGGCCGCGGCGGCGGAACGGTAGTTACCGACAAAATACTCGACGTTGCCGAGGCCGGAATAGGCGCCGGCGTTTGGCTCGATCTGGATTGAGCGCTCGAATGCCTTCCGCGCGCCTGCGAACCGGTCGGACTTGAAATATGCGGCGCCGAGGTTGTTGTAGGCGCGAGAGCTCTCCGGCCGGTGCCGAACGGCCTGCTCGAACATCGCGATCGCTTCGGGATAGCGGCCGAGGCGGTAGTAGAAGGACCCGAAATGATTGTAAACCGCCCAGTAATTCGGCTGTTCCGCGGCCGCGCGCTGGTACACATTCCGAGCATCGTCGATCCGGCCCGCCGCGAGGTAGGCCGCCGCCAGACCCAGGAGCGCATCGATGGAGGATGGCTGCTGGGCGAGCGCCTGCTCGAACTCGGCTGCTGCCTCCGCGGGTTTTCCCGTCAGAGCCAGGACCTGACCCAGAGTCGTGTGCACCTCCGGGACGCGATCGTCGAGCTTTCGCGCGGGCTCACAGGCCGCGATGGCTTTGTCGGCCCAGGCTGCATCGTGCGTCAGCTCGAACTTGTGAAGATAGGCGCGGCCGAGCGCCGCGAGCACGAGGGCGGAGTAGGGCTCCTGCCGGTTCAGCTCCGTCAAGAGACGGATCGCGGTATCCACGGAAGCCGGGGCGTCGTAGTGCTGGAGAGCGCCGATCGCCTTGAGGTACGTGACCTGAGCTCCCGCCTCGAGACCGGGAGTTCGGAGCGGGGCCTGCGGCTTTTTCACGTCAAGAAACGCGAGGACGCTGTCCGCCATCCGATCCTGGATCGCGAACATCTCGGACGCCGACCCTGTGAAGGCGTCTCCCGCGACTTGGACTCCTTCGGGGGCGCGAACGAGCGAGTACGTGACTCGATATCGGTCCGCAACGCGCTGGAGGGCTCCGCGCAGGACCAGGGTCGCCCCGGTCTCTTGCGAAACCCGCCGAAAATCGGTCTCGCTCGGAGAAACTCCGGCGAGCGCGCGGGGCGTCACGACCTCTAGTCCCGGCACGCGCCCGAGCCGCGCGCTCATCGTCTCGGCGAACGCGTCCCCCAGGAGCTGGCCGTCGGCTTGCCCGCTGAAGTCCTGAAAGGGAAGGATGGCCATGGACTTCTGCGCTGGAACGCGCGGAGCGTGCCGCCCGCGCAGCGCGAGCCAGACTCCGACTATCACCAGCGCTCCGACAACCAGCGCGAGCGCCGGGGTTCTCCGTCGCGCAGTAGGAGCGAATGAGGCCGAAATCGGTGCGCGGCGCGCGCCGATCTCGCCGAGCGCTTCGTCGATCTGGATCCGGGCATCCCCGATGTCGCGGAGCCTCCGGTTGGGATCTTTCTGCAGGCAGCGTCCGAGCAGGTCCCGGATCCGCGGCGGCGTCGTCGGCGGGAGAACGTCCCAGCGCGGCTCGGAGGTCACGATCGCCGCGAGGACGTCGGTGGCGGTTTCTCCGGCGAACGCGCGCCGGCCGGCCAGCATCTCGTAGACGATGCATCCGAACGCCCAGATGTCGGTCCGCTTGTCCACGGGCTTGCCGCGAGCCTGTTCCGGGCTCATGAACTCCGCCGTGCCGAGGATGACGCCCGGCTGCGTCCCTTCGAGGACGAGAGTCGGCGAGAGAGAAGCATCCGAGTCGGGCCCGGTCTCCTTCGCGTCGAACGCCTTCGCGAGACCGAGGTCGAGGACCTTGACCCGGCCTTCCGGAGTCACCTTGATGTTCGCCGGCTTCAAATCCCGATGGATGATGCCGCGCTCGTGCGCCGCCTCAAGCGCCTCGGCGATCTGGCGTGCGATCAGAAGAGACTCGTCGAGCGCCAGTCCCCCTCCCGAGAGCTTTTCAGAGAGGGTATCGCCCGGGACGAGCTCCATCACGATGAACTTCGTCCCGTCGACCTCCTCTAAGCCGTAGATCGCCGCGACCGACGGATGATTCAGGGCGGCGAGCATTCGGGCTTCGCGCTCGAATCGCGAAAGGCGCGCCGGGTCCCGCGAGAACTCTTCGGGCAGGCCCTTGATTGCAACCTCGCGTCCCAGACGGGTGTCGAGCGCGCGGTAGACCTCGCCCATGCCGCCCGACCCGAGAGGGTCGAGAACCGAATAGACGCCGAGCTTCGAGCCCGCCGCGAGGGCCATGGGATTAGCCCGGCGATTCTATGCTCTCCGCCCCGCCGGAATCGGGGGCTCGGTTACCCTGGAGACGACTGCAAGAGGTGGTCGGGGGCCGGGCCGTCGGCTGCGGTGAGCAGAGCCGGCGAGCTCAAATGCGCAGTCAGAGCGTCGATGAAGACGAGGAAGTGGGCGTCCATCGCCTGCTGGGCGCGTCCAGGCTGTCGCGCCTCGATGGCTCTCAGAATCCGGACGTGTTCCGCGTACGAGGACACCCCGGTCAGGTCGTTCGCCTGATACCAGAGCTCCCGGAGCTGCTCGTTCGAGCTCCAGAGCACGTTTGCGGCGGCGAGCAGGAAACGGTTCCTGCAGGACTCGAGCACGAGCTGATGGAAGTCGGCACCCTGCGACGCTCCCTGCCCCGGCGCCTCGAGGCTGCCGCGCTGCCGCTCGAGCGCGTCCCGCATCGCCTGGATCTCGGCCGCCGTCGCGCGCTCCGCCGTCAGAGCGGTCATCTGCGACTCGATGATCCGCAGCGCGTCGAGCACGCTTCGAAACTCGTCGCGCTTCGCCGGCTCGACCTCGCGAAGAAAGGCGCTCGCTCGCCGCTTGCGGGTCTCGCGGCGGCGCAGCTCGTCCAAGTACTGACGGCCGGTCGGAGTCAGAACCCGTCCCCGATTGCTGACCTTCACGGTCAGCCGCTCGTGGTCCAACAAACGGAGGATCCTTCCGACGGTCGCCGGGGAGACCGAGATGTCCCGCTCCCGGAGAATCAACTGGAGGTTGCCGGAGCCGACGCTCTCGGTCGCGGCTTCGAGGTTCTCCAGGATCTGATACTCGAGGTCCTGGTCGACGGACGCCCACACGAGCTCCGACTGACCGGCGGCGGTTCGGACGCGCCTTCTGGTTCGGCGTTTCACGTCTCTTCTTTCTACCTACTGTCTACGGGCTCGGGTCTTCTACCTCGGTAGGCTGAGCCGGGATTTTCGATCCCGATCACTCATCTGTGGTGAGTCTAATCTCTTTCTTAGCTCTCCTGCACCGGCTCTTCGAGCCGGTCAGAACGCGGCCAGGCACCAGAAAATTCGCCTGGGGAAACCCGGGTTGACTCCCCCCGGCCCGTTTCGGTAGGCTCTGCCACACTAATCACGTTTGATGATTGATGCTATTCGCCGCCCCCGGGGCGGCAGGAGGGGTGGGAGATGCGGAAGATCGCAAGGATCGGCTTTGCCCTCGCTCTCGGCGTCGCGCTGCCCTGCGCGGCCGCCCTGGCCGACGTCCAAACCGGCGGAGATATTTCGGGGCTGGTGCAATCCGAGGAAGGGACCCCGATTCCCGGGGCAACGGTCGTTCTGACCGGCGTGAACCTCATTCAAAAGGAGGTCACGGCGACCTCGAACGAGAGGGGCGCCTTTCGATTCCCGAACATCAAGCCGGGAGATTACGAATTGACGATCACCAAAGAGGGGTTCGGCTCGCAGAAGCTCGCCGTCACCGTCAACGTCGGTCGGACTTCCAACGCGCCCGTCGTGCTCCAGGTCGGTCGGACCACTGCGAGCGTCTCGGTCGAAGGAGAGGCCCCCATCATCGACAAGACCTCCGCGCAGATCGCGACGAGCTACAGCGCGGAGCGGTTGAAGGAGCTCCCGAACAACCGGAACTTCCTCGAGGTTGTCGACACGGCGCCCGGAATCACCAACCGGGCCGCCTATGGCGCCGGCGGGACGACGGAGGGCTACGACCGGTTCGGGCTCGGGGCGGCGACGAACAACTACGAGGTCAACGGCGTCAACGTGAACAACCTCCAGTTCGGGAACAGCTGGGTCAAGCCGAACTACGACACGATCCAGGAGATCCAGGTCGTCGGCCCGGGAGCGTCCGCCGAGTATTCGAACTACACGGGAGCGCTCGTCAACGTGGTGACCAAGGCGGGCACGAACGCCTTCCACGGCGGCGCCACGGGGTACTACTCCGACCACTCTCTCCAAGCCGACAACTCGAAGGGGATCCTGGATCTCAAGGCGCAGCACGCGAAATACGACTACGAGGCCGATTTGTACGTCGGCGGCCCGATCATCCCCGAAAAGCTGACGTTCTTTCTCTCCGGCTCTTACGCGAACAACCAGGTGCGGCCGCCGGACGCGCCCGATGAAGACCTCTTCTACGAGAAACTGAAGCGCGGCGGCTTCCAGGCGCGGGTCGACTTCCTCGCGAACACGACGAACACCTTCACCGCCATGTACAACGCCGACCCGGTCAAGAACTCGAACGTCGGGGCGCAGGCAGGGACCGGCGCCGAGGTCACCCGCACCTACAAGCAGAACACCCAGGTCGGCTTCCTCTCCTGGGTCTCGACGTGGGGCACGACGACGATCAGCGAGCTCCGTTACGCCGGGGTTCGGGGTTATCTCGACCGGCTGCCGAACTCCGACGCGGTCAATGTCTACGACGCCCGGGACGGTCTGAACTACAACTCGACGGGATTCACACGCAAGCAGAAGCCGACCCGCGACCAGGGCGTCCTGAACGTGACGCATTACGCGGACCACTTCCTCGGGGCCTCGCACGAGTTCAAGGGCGGCGTCGAGTACGAGAGGGCGAACTCGAAGCAGGACCTGACCTCGAACCACAACGTGATCCTCTACATCATCCCGTTCGGCGGGGGGCAGAACTACCTCGGCGGGATCGTCGGATACAACTACCACACCAAGAACACGCTGAAACGCCCCGGCGCGTTCGTCCAGGACAAGGTGACACTGTCGAGCCGCGCGACGGTGAGCCTCGGTATCCGATACGACCACCCGACCACGACCGACGACAACACGGGGAAGACGCTGCTCAAGTTCGACGACTGGGCCCCGCGCTTCGGGTTCACGTACGACTTCGCGGGCAACGGGCACACCGTCGCGCGCGTCGGTGCCGGCCGCTATTACGAAAAGGTCCCGACGTACGGCCCCGCCACGTACGCGGGGACCGGGCAGGGGGTGGTCACCTACTACGGGCTCGTCACGACCGAAAACCTCAACCCGCGGGACTACCAGCACCTGATCGATCTGGTCATCCAGCCTGCCAATCAGACCGCGGTCTTCGATAGTCTCGCGATCCCGGTCGAGTCGGGCATCAAGAACCCGAAGAGCGACGTCTTCAACGTCGGCCTCGAGCACCAGTTCAGCAACCGCTTCTCGATCGCCTTCAACTACATCAACCGCCACCAGAATCAATTCATCGTCCTGACGCAGTTCGCCAACCCGAACACGTACGAGCCCGTCACCTACCACTCCGACTTCACCGGTCGAGACATCACCTACTACACCGTCACCGGCGGGGGGCCGCGGCAGTTCGCGCTCGGGAACCGCGCGTTCAATTTCCAGCGCAACCAGCTCGCGATCCTCGAGGCGCGCGCGACTCCGACAGACAAGCTCTTCCTCTCCGGCTCGGTGACCTACGAGCGCAGCCGCGGGACCCGGGATAACAACGAGTGCGGCGTGCTCTCTCTCTGCACCAACGGCGTCGACACGGACCCGAACTTCGAGAAGAACCCGTTCTACAGAGATGCCGTTCTCTCTCAGGAGCGGCCGTGGCAGATCAAGTTCCGGGGCAACTATGCGCTCCCGGCTCGGATCAATTTCGGGTGGGATTACCGGTGGCTCCGAGGACGCCCGTACGGCGCCGTCCAGTACTGTTATACGACCAACCTGCAGTGTGATCCGTACGGCCAGACGATCTATCTCGAACCGAGAGATGCGCGCCGCGAGCCCAGTGCAAGCCTCCTGAATCTCCGTCTCGCGAAGGAGTTCGGTCTCGGCGCGGTGACGGTCACCGGCGTCGTCGACGTTCTGAACGTCTTCAACACGCAGTACGACTCGAACACCAACATCTTGAACGATATCAACGGAACCTACGGGAGGGAATCGGCCCGCCGCGGGACGCCCGTCAGCTCGTTCGGGAAACCCTACTCGCTGACCGCCGGGCGTCAGACCCGCTTCGGCCTTCGCGTCGAGTTCTGAGCGGAAAGAGAAGGACTCGCATGACGACGCGGTTCCTCGCGCCGGTGCTCTTGCTCTCCGCCGCCGCGCCGCTCGCGGCGGCGGCGGGAGATTCGACGGCTCCCCGCGTGGTCGTCGGCCCGAACATTCTCGTCTCCCGCGATGGGGACGTGCCGCACGTCGAGCTCATGGTCGCGACGAGCCCGCGCAGCGGGAAGCACCTGATTGGAGGCGCGATCACAGCCACGCGGCCGAACGGCGGGATGGCGTGCCGGACGTATTCCTCGACGGACGGCGGCATGACCTGGAAGGCCTCGGAGTTTCCGGAGCAAGTCGAGTTCGGCGGAGCCGATCCGCAGGTCGCTTTCACGGCGCGCGGCACCGCATTGTTCATCGCGCTGACGATGAACAGGAGTGAGCAGGGGAAGGACTGCTCGAGCATGCACGTCTGGCGATCGGAGGACGCCGGGAAGAGCTGGCTCCCTTCGACCGAGATCCCCTGCCGCCCGTCCTGGGACCACGAGCAGATCGTCGTGGATCAGACTGCCGGCCGTTTCGCGGGCCGAATCTACGTGGGTGCCCTCTACGACTACCCGGTCTATCGGGTCGGTGTCTTTCGATCCGACGACGACGGACGAAGCTGGACGGGACCGGTCGAGGCCGCCAACGGCGGCGGGAAGATCGGAATCAACGACGTCACGCCCCTCGTGCTGTCCGATGGCACCCTCATCGTTCCGTACGGAGACTTTCAGTTCCTCCCGGACAAGCGGCCGAAGGACGGGACGAACACGACCAGCAACCTCTGGATCGTGAGCTCCTCCGACGGCGGAGTAACTTTCTCGAAGCCGACCAAAGTGGTCGCGCAGAACTACCACGTGGACTACGGCTCGCCGCCGCCGACCGCGGGATTCCCGAAGTTCGCGACGTCGGGAGCGTCCAAGTCGCATCCCGACCGCGTGTACGTGGTCTGGGAGGACTACCAGAAGGGTCCCTACCGGATTCTCTTCTCGCGCTCGACCGACCGGGGCAAGACCTGGTCGGCTCCGAAGCCGATCGACGCGAAAGTGCCGGCGTCGACCCACCAGTTCCAACCCGCGGTCGCGGTCAACGGCGACGGATTGGTGGCCGTCACCTGGTACGACACGCGCAACTCCTCCGACGGGAACGCCTATCACCAGTATTTCGCCGCTTCGACCGACGGCGGTGAGACCTTCCTCCCGACCGTGCGCGTCTCATCCGAACCGTCGCGGCGGAAGGGCGCCGGCAACGGACGCATCTCGCCGGTCGTCTGGTCGGATCCGGACGGGTTCTATCTGTCGATGCTCTCGGCGACGAGCCGCTGGGAGTCCGGCGGAGACTATATGGGGCTCGCCGCCGATCGGGACGGGGGGTTCCATCCATTCTGGGCGGACTCGCGCAGCGGCACGTTCCAGATCTACACGGCGAGCGTCCGCGTCGAGCTGCCTCCGAAGAAGGAGGAGAAAGCCGCGGCGCAGAGTCCGCCCGCAGCGAAACCGCCCGAAGCGCCGCGCGTCGAGTCCTCGCTCCTCGGAAAGGTCGAGTTTCTCTTCGATCCCACGCGAACCGATCTCGTGAAGAAACAGGTCGAGATCCCGGTTCGCCTGAAGAACGTCTCGGACAAGCCGATCTATCCGCCGATCCGGGTCGAGGTCGTCGGCTTCGGGTTTCCCAAGTACGAGAGCGAAGACGACAAGAAACGCAACGCGGCGAACGCTCCCTCCGCAGTGAACTCCGCGAACCGGAAGCCGAGGGAAGGAGCGGTCTTCGAATTCGGGGGAGCGATCGCCGGCTCCGAAGCTCTCGAGCCGGGAGCGCAGACGAATCCCGTCGTTTTGCACTTCCAGATGGTCGATCCGGACAAGACTCCGAGTCTCACGCTCAAAGCGGTCGGAATGCTCGCTTCGACGCCGTAGCGGAGCGAGCTCTGCGCGACCGCGCAAGCCAGGGGAGGTCCGATGTTTCCGAGGTTCCTCGTCGGGCTGGTCGGATCGGGATTCGCGGCGGTCTCGCGCGACGCCCCGCCCCCGCCGCCCGACCAGGAGCACCCATGACACGTCGGTCGATCGCCGCGAGTCTGGTTCTCCTCCTCTCTTCCGCACTCGTCGCCGCGCCGCAGTCCGGCAATCCTCTCCGCCCCCGCCCGCGCTTGTTCAAAGACAGTCGGCAGTCGCTCGCGATCGCGCGTGCCCAGGGGCGCAAGGAGGTTTCCCTGTTGATCGCGGCGAAGCCAGCCGGCGCCTCCGAGGTCGCCCGAGAGGCCGCGCGACTCGGAGGAGACGTGCGCTACCGGGAAGACGAGGTCGGATACCTCCGGGTCCGCCTCCCGATCGACAGCGCGACCGAGCTCACCGAGCTCGACGCGGTCGAGTCGGCGGCGATGGACTATGACGACGCCTGGCCGTTTCGCCTCGGCGCGGGCGCGGGGCCCGGAGCTCCGGCGCTGCAGCCACTAGCTGAAAGCGCCCCTCCGCAGACCCCGGCGAAGTGGCCGCCGCGGCTGACCGACTATCCCCTTCAGGAACCCTATTCGCCGATCAAGGATCTGGGGGCGGAGGAGTTTCGCGCGAAGCATCCGACGTGGGACGGGCGCGGCGTCACGATCGCACTCCTGGACGGGAATCTCGACCTGCTCCTCCCGGAATTCCAAACGGCCTACGCCCTCGACGGCAAGCCGATCCCGAAGATCGCCGACTTTCTGAACGTCACGGATCCGCGGGACGACGCGGAGATCAACCCCCAGTGGGTCGACATGAAGGCGACGGTGACTTCGAGAGGCGGCAAGATCAAGTTCGGCGGAAAGACGTTCCGCGCCCCGCGCTCCGGCTCGTTCCGCGTCGGCCTATTCTCGGAGCGACGCTTCAACATGGACTCGAATGCGGCCTACATCGACCAGGACGTCGACCGTGACGGAAACCCGAAAGGCGACGACGGGCTCTTCGGAGTCGTGTGGGACGAGAAGACGAACGACGTCTGGGTCGACACGAACCGTAACCTCGACTTCACCGACGAGAAGGCGATGACGGACTACATCGTGAGGTCCGACGTCGGCGTCTTCGGCAAGGACGACCCGAGCACGCCCGTGCGCGAGTCGATCGGCTTCACGGTCCAGACCGATCGGAAGAACAATTTCGTCTCGATCAACGCCGGCGTCTACCAGCACGCCACAATCATCATGGGCTCCGTCGTCGGGAACCGCGAGCCGAAGGGACGGCTCCAGGGGGTCGCGCCGGGAGCACGGATTGTCTCGATGTACTACGGGGTCAGCAACGCCCACGGCCTGATTGAAGGACTGATCGCCGCTTTCAAGCACCCGCTGGTCGATCTCGTCGTGCTCGAGCAATCCGTCGCGATCGCGTCGATCTCCTACCTGCTCTCCGATGGCACGCACCCGATCAGCGTGATCGCGCAGCGGTTGATCGACCGCTACCAGAAGCTGCTGTTCGTGCCGGGAGACAACTCTCCGGCGTTCGCGTTCGTCGCGGAGGACGGCCTCGCGCCGGGGGCGGTGAGTGTCGGCGGGTATCAGAGCAAAGAGAGCTACCGCGTGAACTGGGGCTTCATGCCGGAGAACGACGACAACCTGCACTGGGGAGCCCTGTCGCACGGTCCGAGCGGCGCCGGCGCTCTGAAGCCGGACCTGCTCGCGCCGACCGGCCAGATGTCGACCGATCCAGGGTATCGGATGGGTGAGTCGCGCAAGGGCCTGTACAAGCTCCCGCCCGGCTACTCGGTCGACGGCGGGACCTCGACCGCCACGCCCATGGCCGCGGGAGCGACCGCCCTCGTCGTCAGCGCCGCGAAGCAGAGCGGTGTCCAGTACGACGCGGCGAAGCTGAAGGCCGCGATCACGGGCAGCGCGCGGCACATCGCGCGCCTCGCCGCCCACGAGCAGGGGAACGGGCTCATCCAGGTGGGTGCCGCGTACGAGCTGCTCCAGAAGCTGCAGGCGGTCTCTCCCGTCTCGATCGAAAGCCGGGGCCCGGTGAAGACGAAGCTGTCGCCCCTGCTCCGGACGCCGAACGAGGGCGTGGGCCTCTACGAACGCGAAGGGTGGATCGCGGGGCAGACAGGCGAGCGGACGATCACGTTGACCCGTCGGTCCGGCCCCTCCGAGCCGATGAGCTTTCGTTTGACCTGGCAGGGCGAGGAGGGCGTCTTCAGCAGCCCGAACTCCGTCACGCTGCCGCTCGACACGCCAGTTTCCGTCCCGGTGAAGATCACCGCCAGGAAAGAGGGCGCGCACAGCGCCACCCTCTCGATCGACCATCCGTCGATCCCGGGGCACGTCCACCGCGTCCTCGCCGCGATCGTTGTGTCTCACCGGCTGACGGCGGAGAACGGATACTCGATCAAGGCCGAGGTCGTTCCGCCGACACCGAGCGACGTCGGCGTCTTCGTCGACGTACCACCCGGCACCGCCGCGCTCCGCTTCGCAGTTTCGGCGCCCGGCTTCTATCCCACGCTCATCGGCCCCGACCGGGACGGGTTCTATCCGTGCCCGTTCGACCTGCAGGGGCAGACCCCAGCGCGGTGCGCGTTCGCGAATCCGCAGCCGGGCGTCTGGGAGATCAATGTGGCGAGCAGCGCCATGCGCAACTTCGACCCGGAAGCGCCGGATCCGTTCAAGCCGACCCCCGTGACCGTCACCGCGACCGCCGCGTCCGTCGGGCTCGCCGTGGCGCCCGCTCCGGTCGCGCTCGCCGCCGACCGGTCCCAGCCGCTCACGCTGACTCTCGAGAACCGTCTCGGCAAGACTGCGGCCGCCGCGGCGTCGGTCGACCTCGGCAGCGCGATCCGCTCGCGGGCGACGATCCATCAGGGGGAGCAGCATATGTACGAGGTCGTCGTGCCGAAGGGGACGACGTCGCTCCTCGCCCGCGTCCAGCCACCGAAGGACTCGAGAGCCGACCTCGACCTCTACGTGCTCGACTGCACGGAGCCTGAGAAGCCGCCCGAAGCGCCCGCGGGCGAGCTCGAGAAGGGAAAGAAGTCGCCGATGCGCCCACCGCCGCTCTGCGCTCCCGCCGTCAAGTCGGCCGAAGTGGGTGCCGGCGCGGAGGCGGAGGTGTCGAGCCCGAAGGCGGGCCGCTGGGTGATCGTCGTGGACGCGTTCTCGGCGCCCGACGGGCCCGTCGAGTACGAGTACTTCGACTTCTTCTCCCACCCGGGCTTCGGCGCGATCGCGGCCGCGGACCTCCCGGAGGAGCGGGCTCCGGCGACCCGCTGGCAGGCGCGGGCGAACGCGTGGGCCGCGCACCTTCCAGAGTCTCCGCGACACCTCGCGGCGCGGATCGTCGCAACGAGCAAGGACGTGACGAAGCTCTCCGGCCGGTTCGGTCAGGGAGACAAGGAGCCGATTCCGCTCGGCGCTGCGGAGGTCTGGTTCGAGGTGCCGCCGCCAGCCGCCGCTGCGCGATGAGGAGGATTTCACTCACGATCGGTCTCGCGGCCGCCGGTGTGCTCGGCTCCGGGCCCGGACCGGCGTCTCCGCGTATCGAGGCGGGCCCCAACATCCTGGTCACCCGCGACGGCGACGAACTCATTTGATGAAATCTCTTCGATTTCTCCGGGCCGCCTCGCTCCCTCTGCTGCTCGCCATTTGTTCGCTCGCCGCTCATCCCCGTCAAACGAATTCTCCCGCCGGGCCGCTTTCGGTGGAAGAGGTGCTGCATGCGCCCACCCTGGCGCCTTACTCGCCTCCCGCATTTTCACCGGACAAGCGGCTGCTCGCGTACGTCGTCACGGACAACAGCCGCCGGCGCGAGGCTGTGGACGACAAGGAGCTTCTTCGCGCCGGAGTCGCCTGGTACGGCGTGGCCTCCGACATCTGGGTGAGTGATCTCGAGACCGGGCAGCGTCGCAACGTCACAGGGGGAGTCGGGAACAGCTGGGCACCGAGCTGGTCTCCGGATGGCCGCGGTCTCGCGTTCCTGTCGGACCGCAGCGGCGGTCCCCGGATCGGGCCGGCCCGCCTCTGGATATGGGATCGTGCCACCGGAAAGCTGCGCCAGATCGGCGCCGCGGACGTTCGGGAAGGTTTTGCTGGAATCGGGTGGGCCGGCGACGAGCGCTCGGTCCTCGTTTCTCTCTTTTCGGAAGACCTCGGACGGGAGGGCTACGCCGCCCGAATCGAGGGCAAGGGAACAGCGGGCGCGTCGAATTCCGGCGTAACGGCCAAGGTCTTCGAGTTCGATCCCTCGACTCCCGAGGCGGTTCCGAGCACCGACCAGATCAACCTCGATCTCTGGCGGCGGGATCTCGGTTTGATCGACGTGGACACCGGAAAGGTTCGCCGACTCGCGAAAGGCTCCCGCATCGGACACTACGCGGTGTCCGCGGACCATCGGCGGGTCGCCTATACGTTACTGACTCGATCGGAGAAACCCGGAACGGGTCAATACCTTTACGACCTCGTCGTGCAGGACCTTTCCGGTGGTGAGCCTCGGGTCGTCGCATCGAATTTGCGCCTGACGCTTCTCGCGAATTCCTTCAGTTGGGCGCCCGCCGGCGATCGCATTGCCTGGCGAACCGGCGGACCCTCCGCGGAGGACGAGGTCCACGTCGTCTCGGCGGCCGGCGGACCGTCTCGTCGGATCGCCCAGAACCCGCGGACCGAGAAGCTGGCCTTCGAGGTGGATCCGCCGACCTGGGACGAGTCGGGGCAGAACGTTTTCTTCATCCGCGAGGGTGTCCTCTGGCGTGCGCCGGCGGACGGGTCGGGGGCTGCAGCGTTTGCAACGTCGAAGGCACACGAGCTCGAAATCATCGCTCCGCGGCAGCAACGCCTTTTTTCGCCCGTCCGGGGCCGGTTTGCGCTGGTCATGAGCTCGAATCCGAGCACCAAGCGCGTGGGATTCGCGAGAATCGACCTTCAGTCGGGCGCCGTCTCTCCGATTTTCGAAGAGGACAAACGTTACGGCGGATACGGCACGGAGCCCACGATTTCTTCCGACGGGGCGAGCGTCGCCTACGTTGCGGAGGACGCAGTCCACCCCCCGGATCTCTTCCTGCGCAGCGGGGACTTCGCGCAGGCTCGAAAGGTCAGCGAGGTCGCCCCTTCGCTCGCAAACCGATCTTTCGGGCGAGCGGAGGTCATCGAGTGGCGCAGCATCGACGGGGAGATCCAGAGGGGCGCGCTCGTCTATCCGTCTGGCTACAGAGCCGGTAAGCGTTATCCCCTCATCGTCAAGGTCTATGGAGGAAGCTCGATATCCAACGATCTGAACCGCTTCGGATACGCGAGCGCCGCGATCGAGAACCTGCAGCTCTTCGCCACTCGCGGATACGCGCTCCTGCTCGCCGACTCGAAGCTGAACGTGGGAAGCCCCATGGTCGATCTCATGAAGAGCGTCATGCCCGGCATCAACAAGGCAGTCGAGTCCGGTGTGGCCGACCCCGCGCGCATCGGGATCACCGGACACAGCTACGGCGGTTACAGCACCCTCTCCCTGATCGTCCAGTCTCGACGTTTCCGGGCGGCCGTGATGCGCGCCGGGATGGGCGACCTGATCGGCGCGTACGGGCAGCTCGCCCCCGACGGAACGAACTACGGGCTCGAGTGGTCCGAGAGCGGCCAGGGAAGGATGGGTGGAAGCCCCTGGGAGTTTCGCGAGCGTTACCTGGAGAACTCGCCCATCTTTTACCTCAACCGCGTCGAGACGCCTCTCTTGATCATTCATGGGGACAAGGACGACGCGGTACCCGCATTCCTCGCCGACGAGGTCTTCACCGGGCTGCGGCGCCTTGGAAAACCGGTGAGCTATGTCCGGTACGAAGGCGAAGGGCATTGGGAGGGCACGTGGAGCTTCGCGAATCAGCTCGACGTACTGAATCGAGTGCTCGCCTGGTTCGACCGACACTTGAAGGGCGGGAAGCGGCCCGCGGCCGACGAGAGCGCTCGCAACGCGGCTTCGCCTTGAAGATCATCTGCGGGTCCCCTCCGTCGTGTGTGAGCCGCGGAGTTCCCCTCGGTCTCGCGCGCCGCGCCGCTGTCTTATTTCTGCTCGGCGCGTCGGCCCCGGTCCTCGCTTCCTCCCCGTCCGCCTCCGGCACAATCGAGGTCGGTGAGGACCGGCCCGTCGCGGCCGAATACGACACCGCACCGCTCATCGAGCCGCACCTCGCAGTGGATCCGGCCGACGGAAAGCACCTGCTCGCCGCCTCGATCGTCCTCACGAAACCGGATATCTCCCAAACTGATTGCGCCTCCTTCGTCTCCTTCGACACGGGCGCGACCTGGAGTCACCGGAATCTCGGTCTCTCGGACTGCGCCGACGTGTGGACCGCCTTCGCATCCGACGGCAGCGCTCTTCTGTCGGTGCTCGGAGCGGGCGCGCTGCTCGTCTACCGCTCCGGAGACGGCGGGCGGACGTGGAGCAAATCGCTCGCGTTCGACGGGAACCTCGATCACGAGACGCTCTTCGCCGACTCGAGGGGTCCCGTGTACCTGCTGGCGAGTCAGGATACGAACGAGCCCGCGAGCGGGAAGCACCGGACGAGCGTCTTCGTGGCGCGCTCGGACGACGGCGGCCGGAGCTTTGCCGAGCCGACGCGCTTTTTTCCGAGCAACCTCGACAGCAACGCGATGACCTTGGTCGTCCTCTCCGACACCGAGGTCCTCGCGTCGTTCGCCGACTACCAGCGGCCGGGCCCCGAGGGACCAATCTGGCTCGAGCCGGGACGCTCCTGGATGGCGGTCTCGCGCAACAAGGGAAAGACGTTTGCGGCGCCCATGATGATCTCCGATGCGTGCGGGCGCGGGTTTCCGTCGCTCGCCGTCGACTCGTCCGGCGGTCCGACGCGCGATCGCCTCTATTGGCTCTGCAACACGCAGCGATTCGAGGAGATTCTGCTCCAACGCTCGGTCGACCGGGGGGAGACCTGGTCGAAGCCGGTCCGAGTCAACGTCTCGTCCGGACGCCGACCATACGTCCGTACGCCTTCGATCGCTGTGAACAAGGACGGCGTCGTAGGCATCACCTGGTACGACGCGCGCCACGAGAAGCTGAAGTTCAAGGACATCTACCAGTGCGTCGAGCTCTACTTCGCGGCGTCACTCGACGGCGGCGAGACCTTCCTCCCGGACGTGAAGGTGTCGAGCGCCCCGAGCTGCGCCGACGCACCGCGGAACGGGCTGGCGAAAGCGCGATGGCCGGCGGGCGGCGACTACACCGGGCTCGCGGCGCGGCCGGACGGGAGCTTCCACGTGCTGTGGTCCGACAGCCGCGACGGAATGTACCGGCTCCGTCAGTCGGTCGTGAAAGTGGAGCGAAAGGCAACGGCGCAAAACGCCGCTTCGGCGACGAAGTGACGGATCGGTGACGGGAGGCTCATTCGCATGGAGACGTTCGCGTTGACAGGTGCTTCGATCTCTCTCCTCCGGAAGCGTGGAGAAGAAGTGAGCCGACGGCGCCTCTCGTTCCTGCGACTCGTCGCGGCGCTCCTCACCTCCGCCGCGTCCTCGAGGTCGGCCGCTGCCGAGATCCCTTTGATCCGCGTCGAACAGAACGTGCGCGTGAGCAGTGGGAACCCCGAACGACTGCACCACGAGGTCGGCATGGCGGCGAGCCCGACGGACCCGCGACGGCTCCTTGCCTGCGCAATGATCTTCGATGGGCGCGACGCTTCCCGCCATACGATCGTCTACGCGTCGAGCGACGCCGGCCAGAGCTGGGCGCCCACTCTGGAGGTGAAGCTGACGCGTTTCGTGGGGGACCCGGACGTCGGCTTTGCGCCCGACGGGTCGGCGTACTTCTCGACGCTCCCGCTCCACTACGAGTCCGACGCGGATCACGAGACGCTGGTCTACCGCTCGGCCGACGGCGGCCGGACGTGGTCGGAGCCGGTCCACCTTCCGTTCATCGACCGCGAATACCTGGCGGTGGACCGAACGACCGGCCCGCATCGCGGACGCGTCTACCTGCACGGAAACGCGGTCGCGGATCCCACCGTCGACGGCGACGAGCGCGTCGTCTTCACGCTCTTCCGATCCGACGACGGCGGACAGACGTTCGGCCCGCCGCGGAAGCTGCTTCCGGACGGAGACAAGATGTCCCTCGGCACGGGAAATGGCGCCGTCCTGTCGGACGGCACGTACGTCGCGCCGTTCTTCGAGTTGAACGATCGGAAGAACCTGGCGCACGTCGAGAAGGACCGGCCCTCCGGCTCGGTCAAGGTCGTCCGTTCCGAGGACGGCGGAGACCATTTCGCCAAGGGCATCGTCGTCAGCGAGTGGACGATGTGCCGAGGCTGGACCCCCGGGATGCCGTACCTCGCGGTCGACGCGACGACGGGTCCATTCAAGGACCGGCTGTATCTCGTCTGGACGGACCGGCGCTCCGGACGGTGCGAGATCCTCTTTTCCTTCTCCTCCGACAAGGGGAAGACCTGGTCTAAGGCAGCAACCATTTCTGATGATCGCTCGCCCGCGGAGCGGGATCGCGGCAGGGACCACATGATCCCGGCCGTCGCCGTGAATCGGGCGGGGGTGGTCGGCGTCTCCTGGTACGACCGGCGCGAGAGCTTCGACAACGTCGGAGGGTGGCGCGCGCGTTTCGCGGCGTCTCTCGACGGAGGGGAGACCTTCACGCCGAGCGTGCGCGTCTCCGAGGCCCTTTCCACCAGTCACCGGGGGCAGGCGCTCCCGATGATGGCGCACAGCACCGGAGGCGGGCACCGCCGGCCAAAGGCGCGCGGCGGAAACATCCGCATGGAGATTGGCCCGCAGTGGATCGACTACCTGGCAGCCGCCGACACGGGCGGGATTGCCGCGGACGGCGACGGCGTGTTCCACCCGCTCTGGGTGGACGACCGGACCGGAGTTCCGCAGCTCTGGAGCGCCGCGGTCCGAGTGGAAGGGTCGGCGTTCGTCAACGGCGCGCCCGAGCTCGCGTCGCTGTCAGACGTGACGCAGCAGGTCACGCTCGACTTCGACAATACGGCCTACGACCCGAAGACCGGCGTCGTCACCCTCGATCTGACCATCACGAACACTTCGAAGGACGAGATCTCGGCGCCCCTCGAGCTCCGGGTCCTCGAGCTCGACTCCGGCAGCGCGGTCCCCGAGATCCTCGACGCCTCGAACCGGATGACGGGCGCGGGAGCGGTCTGGGACTTCACCGCAGAAGTTCCCGGCGGGCGCCTCCCTCCCGGCGCCTCCACGAAACCCAAGCGCGTCCGGCTCCGCCTGAAAGAGCTCGCCGCTTTCAAGGTCGACCGGCTGGAGAGGCTCGGGAGCCTCATCTCGATCGAAGCGAAAGTGCTCGGCAAGGCGGGCAAAGGCACCGGGAACGAGCAGGCGAAGGACGGACCCAGGTGAGCGCTCGAACCCGGGCGAGGGAAGCCCGAAAACGGAGGTCACGATGAACACTCGAATCTCAGCAATCCTCGCCGGCGTCGCCGGCGCCTTGTCGGCGATGGCATTTCCGCTCGCGGAGACTTCAGCGGCTAAGCCGAAGATTCTCGTCGGTCCCAACATCCTCGTCTCCCGCGACGGGAACTTTCCCCACGTCGAGCTGATGCTGGCCGCGAATCCCAAGAACGGCAAAAATCTCGTGGGCGCGGCGATTACGGAGGCCAGGCCCAGCGGCGGCCAGGCTTGCCGCACCTATGCTTCCGACGACGGAGGCTCATCCTGGAACGCCTCCGAGTTCCGGGAGCAGATCGACTTTGGAGGCGGCGATCCCCAGGTCGGGATCACGCCGTCCGGCACGGCGCTCTTCACCGCGCTCGCCTTCGTGAAAGACGACAAGGGGCAGGACCGGGCTGGCCTTTATGTCTATCGATCGGAAGATGGAGGTCGGAGCTGGAAGCCTCCCGCGGACCTCGGCTACTCATACGATCACGAGCAGATCGCGGTCGATCGGACGTTCGGAAAGTATGCAGGCCGTGTCTACATCGGGGTTCTTCACGACTATCCGGTCTACCGCGTCGGGGTCTTTCGCTCGGACGACGACGGGCGCACTTTCACCGGCCCGGTGGAGGCGGCGAACGGCGGCGGCACGATCGGGATCAACGACCAGAATCTCCTGGTGCTCTCCGACGGAACACTCGTGGTGCCCTACATCGATTTCGAGTTTCTCCCCGAGAAGGTCAAGCTGCACGGGAAGGTGTCGAGCTCGGTCTGGCTGGTGACCTCCTCCGATGGCGGGGTCACGTTCTCGCCCCGGAAGAAGATCGCGACGATCGAGTTCAATCTCGACGAACGCGACGTCTTCGGCGTTCCAGCCCTCGCCGCCGACGCCCAGTCGACGGAGTACAAGAACCGAATGTATGTCGCGTGGCCCGACTTTCACGGCAAGAATCCCCGTATCCTCTTTTCCTACTCGGCTGACAAGGGCGGCCATTGGTCTGCGCCGGCGCCCCTGGATGCCGGGGCTCCCGCAGCTTCCCGGCAGTTTCAGCCGGTCGTCGCGGTCAACAAGGACGGCGTCGTCGCCGTGTCCTGGTTCGACACCCGCGATTCCTCGGATGGGAAGCAGTATCACGAGTACTTCACCGCCTCGCTCGACGGCGGCCGAACTTTTCTTCCCTCGGTTCGGATCTCCTCGGCTCTGTCGAACCCGAAGGGTCCGGGGAATTCGGTCCTGAAGCCGACGGTCTACCGGTACAAGCAAACGACGTACTTGACCGCGGTTTCGGCAGCAACCCGGTGGGCATCCGGCGGCGACTACATGGGGCTGACAGCCGATAAAGATGGAGTGTTTCACCCTTTCTGGGCGGACTCGCGCAGCGGCACGTTCCAGATCTATACCGCCCGAGTACAGGTCGAGACGCCTCCGAAGAAGGAGAGCAGGAAGACGAGCACGACTTCTCCGCCCGAACCGCCGAAGCCGGAACGGGAGCGGGTCGAGGTGAGCCTGCTCGATCGGGTCGAGTTCGTCTTCGATCCCACCCGCTATGACGCCCTGGCGAGCGAGGTCGAATATCCGATCCGGTTGAAAAATACCTCGAAGGAACCGATCTATCCGCCGATCCGCCTCGAGGTCACCGGTTTCGGATTCGAGGAGGATCAGAGCGAGGAGCAGAAGAAGGAGGACGCAGAGAACGCGCCGACGGTCCTCAACGCGACGAATCAGAAAAAGCTGGAAGGAGCGATCATCGAATTCCGCGACATGCTCGGAAACCTCGAGGCGCTCGAGCCTGGCGCTCAGACCGGGCCAGTCGTCATGAGACTGAAGCTCGTGGATCCTGGAAAGACACCGAGCCTGCGGATCAAGCTGACCGGCTTCGTGCCGAAAGGTTAGGAAGGAAACAATCATGGCGATCCGGATTCGGAGAGCGCTTTGGGTTGCGCTGGCTTCTCTTCTGACCACCGAAATGCTCGGCGCTGCCGAGCGCGCCGCCACCGGGCCTCTTCCGCTCGATCTGGCCTTCTCGAAGAAGACGGTTCGTCGCTGGGAGCGTCCCGTCGTCAACCGAAACGGCGCCATTCTCGCCTACGAGATCTACTCGCCGCCGACGCGCAGCCCGACGAGCGAGCTGGCCGAAGGGATTCGGTTCACGCCGGGAGGTACGCCCGAGGCGGCGGTCGGTCTTCGCGTGTTCGTCGTCGAGACCAAAGGCGGCGAGGCCCGTCCGGCCTGTCCGGAGAAGGGGAACTGCTGGCGTCCGTCCCCCTCCCCGGACGGACGCATGGTGGCTTTCTATTCCGACTCGGGCGGGATGCCACAGCTCTGGGTCTACGACGTCGCGAAGGGACAGCCACGGCGGCTCTCCGAGGCGCCGATCAAGGCGAAACACTGGCCCGGGGACGAGGCCCAGTGGAGCGCGGACGAGCGCGAGGTCTTCGTACCGATCCGGCCCCCCGATCAGGCCGACTTCTCGACACCCGCCTCCGGACCTCCGGCGAATCCTCCGCCGGGGGCGCCGTTGTTAAAGCCGACGGTCACCGTTCGTCAAACGAGCGGAGAGCCTGCCTCGACCGGAGGCGGCGCGTCGACGCCGGACGCCATGATGGCCCACTTCCTCCGGGAGAACAACGCGGCGCTCGCGGCGATCGACATCGCCACGGGCAAGATGCGGATGGTCGTCCCCGCGGACGCAACGCCGCGGCCAAGCTGTCTGCGGCTCTCTCCCGACGGCAAGCGGCTCTCCTACCTCTCGGTCTTCAAGATGAAGGGGCAGACGGCTTCGGAGACCTATTACGATCTCGCGGTCGTGCCGGTCTCCGGCGGGAAGCCGGTCGTTCTCGCGTCGGATATCCAGGTTCCGGACAACGAGTACTTCGAGGACACGTATCGTTGGATTCCGGGCACCGCTCGAATCGCGTATCGGAAGGACAAGAAGCTCTGGCTCGCCGACGCAGCTGCTCCGGGAAAGCTGCCACGCCAGCTCGGCTCCTCGCTCGGAGACCTGGAAGAGGCACCGCTTCTTCTGACGGCGGATGGGAAGGCGATTCTCCTGGGACAGGAGGCGGCGGGCGAGAAGACCTATTACTCCGTTCCGCCGAAGGCGCTGGCGCTCGTTCCGCTCGACGGAACCGCGCCGAAGACGTTCTCTTCCGTCGGCGATCCCATTCGGGCGGATCGCGACACGCTCTGGCAGCCTGAAGCGGGAAGTTTTGCGATCGTTCAGAACGACGAGACCACCGGCGATCGGTCGATCCTGAAAATCGAAGCGCGCAGCGGCGCGGTCGCGGCTCTCTGGAAGGGCCGGGGTCGGTTCGACGCGGCGGGAGCCGCCTCGGGGGGCGGGATCGTGGCGCGCTACGAATCGCTCGATACCCCGCCGGACTTCTATCGATTCGACAGCCACTTCGCGTCGAAGCAGCAGCTGACTCACGTCGAGCCGCGCCTCGACGGCATCGCCGTCGGACCGATCGAGATCTTCAGCTCTCCCGTTCCGGGGTTCGATGGCCGGCTGCAGGCGGTCCAATCGGCGATCTTCCTTCCGCCGGGAAAGAAAGCGGGAGACCGCCTGCCGATGGTCGTCTATTTCTACGCGGGATCCCGGATGTCGAACACGGCCCAGGAGTACGGCGGCGGAGCTCCGAATTCGATTCCGGTGCAAGTCTTCACGACGCGCGGCTATGCGGTGCTCCTGGTCGACGTTCCGTTGAGCCCTCAAGGCAAGGGAGGCAATCCCATCCAGGAGATGGGTGACGCGATTCTGGCGCAGGTCTATCACGCCGCCGACCACGGATATGCCGACATCGAGCGCGTTGCGATCATGGGGCAGTCCTATGGCGGCTACAGCACCGCAGCGATGATCACGCAGAGCAACCTCTTTCGCGCCGCGATCGCGCTCGACGGCCTCTACGATCTCGCGGGCGAATACGCGCGCATGGGCCCGGGAGGCAGCACCTTCAACTTCGTCTGGTCGGAGAGCGGGCAAGGGCGAATGGGAACGCATCCGTGGGCGGACCTGCGGCGGTATCTCGCCAACTCTCCCTATTACCAGGCGGACAAGATCCACACGCCGTTTCTACTGATCCACGGCAAGAAGGACGACGCGTGCCCCGTCGAGGGCGCCGAGAAGATGTTCAACGCCCTGAAGCGACTGAATCGGACGGCCGAGCTCGCCGTGTACGACGGGGAGGGGCACGTCCCGGGAGACTGGTCGCTGGTGAACGCCGTGGACGCGACGCAGCGGATGCTCGGGTGGCTCGAGAAGCACATGGCGCCCGCGGCAAAGCCTCGTCCCGCCACGGCCGGCGGCCCGGGAGCGGTCCAGTGAAGCGCGCGAGACCGCTGGCGGACGGGAACCGCCGGGTCGGTGTGTCTCTGGCGATCGGTGCGGCGGCGTTACTCCTGTCGTCGCCCGCCGGCGCGCAGCCGATCACGATCGGCCCGAAGGTGACGATCTCCGCCGACGCTCCGGAGGATCCTCACGGCGAGTCGTTCCTCGCCGTGAATCCGAAGAACCCTCGTAACATGCTCGCGGTCTCCTGCCGGATCAGTCGGGGTCGGATGGGCACCTCGGGATACATCAGCCAGGACGGCGGCCTCGACTGGACGCGAGTCGTTCTGCCGGAAACGGCGGCGAAGGTCTCGACCGGCTGGGACGCGATCGCATACTTCGACGCCGCCGGCACTGCGTTCTACGGCGCGAACGACCGCGACGGGCTCTGGATCACGCGGTCGAGCGACGAGGGGAAGACGTGGAGCGCCGCGACACTGCTCGCCGGAGCGGAGGGCTTCGACCGGCAATACATGGGCTTCGACCGCACGGGGAGGTTCGCCGGTCGTCTCTATGCGGGCGCGAGCGTGGAGATGGTTGGGCTCGACGGGAAAGCCCGCTCCGCCCTCGCGGTCACGTTCTCGAACGACGAGGGGAAAACATTCGATCAGCCGCGTCTCATCTCGAGCGTGCCCGGCGAGCTCGTGGGCTCCTTCGTCAACATGGTCGTGGCGCCGGACGGCACCGTTATCCTTCCGTTTTTCACGATAGCCGAGCGTGACTCTCCGTCGACGCTGTGGGACCCGCAGGACACGAGCAAACGACTGCCCGACTATGAGACCGCGTTGCGGCTCGCGATCTCCGGAGACGGCGGGAACAGCTACTCGGTTTCGCCGAAGATCACGACCTTTCGGGTCTCCGGCGATCGATATCGCGCCGAGAACGCGCAGGGCGTCGGCAACACAGTCATCGACCTCTCCGACGGTCCTTTCCGGGGGCGGATCTATTCGGTCGGTGTGGACAATGCCGGCGACCGTTACAACGTCCGCGTCATCCACTCCTCCGACAAAGGAAAGACGTGGTCGAAGCCTGTCACCGTCAACGACAACACGACCCCTGGCGACCACGCGAACCCGACGATCGCGGTGAACAACCGTGGCGTCGTGGGCGTCGTGTGGAACGACCGCCGCGCGCACAAGAACGAGTGCTACGACCTGTATTTCTCGGCCTCGCTCGACGGAGGAGAGACGTTCCTACCGAACGTTACTCCGGGAGAGAAGCCGACCTGCTCGATGGCGACCGGAAACTGGGTGCCGCACGCGGAGGTGAGCGCCTACCCCAAGACGGAAGAGGGCCGGTCCGTCGAGGGGCAGGGCTTCAACATGCTGATGATCTCGACTCGGTTTCCCGGCGGAGGCGACACGCAGGGGCTCGACAGTGACGGAGGGGGCCTCTTCCATGCCGCGTGGATAGACGGGTCCTCGGGCGTGATGCAACTCGCGACGACGCCCTTCTCGGTCCGGAGCGCGCCCGGAAGTGCGGCCGAGAGCGAGCGGGACGTCAGCACGCAAGTCAAGCTCGTGGCGGAAAACTGCGGCTTCGAGTGGAAGGAGAACTCCTTCTCCTGCGAGATGCACCTCGTGAACAAGTCTCCGCTCCCCGTCGAGGGTCCGTTCACGGTGGAGCTCCAGAACATGATGGTGAACCTGAAAGACTTCAAGGTCGAGAACGCGGACAACACGCGCGCGGCGGAGGGCGCCCGCTGGAGCTTCGCGCTCTCGGCCGGCTCGACGCAGCTCGCTCCCGGGCAAAAGACCGCCGCCCGCCCGTTTCGGTGGCGGTTCACCCGGATCCCGGAGAAGCCGGAGTATCCCTTCATGATGTTCAAAGTCGTATCCACCGGACCGGCCGCGGGCCGCACCGCGTCAACCAAATCGAACTGAGGAGGAGAACAATCGTGCAACGTCGCCCCCTGCCGCCCTCCGTCGCCTCGTTGCTCATCCTGCTCGTCGGCTCGACCGGCGCTCTCGCTTCAGCGGAGAGCGCGGGGAGCCTGCGCGAGCCGCTGCCGCTCGAGGTGGCGGCCGATATCCGCGGGCACAACGGACGCTCGCCGGTGGCTCTTTCGCCCGACGGAGAGTGGGTGGCCCACACCATCGAAACGGTGGACACCGTCCCGCGCGCCACCCATCAGTACTCGGCGACCGGCTTCCCGCTCGCGGAAGGGGACTCCCGGATGCAGGCGACGGTGACGAACACGAAAACGGGGGAGAGCATCCCGCTCGGCGGCCCGAAGAGCTCGAGCTGGGCGGGGGTGTGGTCGCCCGACGGATCCCGCGTCGCGTTCTACTCGGACGAAGGGGGCGAAGCGGGTGTTTGGATCTGGTCGATCGCGACACGGAAGGCCGAGCGTTTCCCGGGAGTCATCGCGCGCCCGTTCTTCGGTTACGAAATCGTCCGCTGGAGCGCTGACGGCGAGCGCCTCCTCTGCAAGATCGTCCCGGCGGGCATGTCGCTCTCCGAAGTTACGGCGCTCGGCACGAGCCTCGACGAGAAGCCGAAGTTCAAGAAGGTCGGGCCGGATCAACCTTCCGTCATCGTCAAGAAATCCGAACCCGCCGACAAGTCCGCCACCGCCAAGCCCGCGCCCGAAACGAAAGCCCGGACGGAAGGAGACGTTTCCTGGGGGACCTCGGACCTGGCCGTCCTGGAGCTGAAAACGAACAAAGTGACGCGCCTCGTCGAACGCGCGCACGTGCGTTTCTACGGCTTTTCGCCGGACGGAAAGAGCGTTGCCTACACGGTCCTCAAAGGCTGGGAGTCGAACAGCCAGCAGCCGAACTACGACATTGCGGTGGTGGACCTCGCGAACGGCCGGAAACGGACCCTGCAGAGCGACATCCGGCTCGGCTACGGGATCGAGTGGAACTGGACCCCCGACGGAAAGAACATCGCCTACATCGCGAGCGGCCAGGTCACGAAGGGCTCGATCGTGGTGGTCCCTGTCGCGGGCGGAGCGGCCCGGACGCTCAAGGCCGAGGGCGTGCCGAGCTTCGACCCGGGTGACGGCGAATACGCGCCCGTGTCGGACGAGAAGGGCGAGAACTTCTACGCCGTCGGTGACGGTGAGCTCTGGCGCGTCGATGCGGGGACCGGCAAGGGCTCTCCCGTCGGCAAGATCCCTGGGTGGAAGATCGTCAGCCTCGTCCAGCCCTTCTCCCGCGGAACGCTCCTGTCCCCGGACGGCCACACGGTCTGGGTGTTCGCGCGTCTTGCGGCTCCGGTTTCGGGAACGAGCGGATATTTCGCCTCGTTGCAGGACGGCGGCAAGGCCGGCTTTTTTGCGGTGAACGTGACGGCAGGAACCTCACGCTCCCTTCTTCAGGAGACCAAGAGCTACATGCCCGTCTTCAACCTCGACGGGAACCTGAAGACCGGGGAGATCGTCTTTGCGGCGACCGACCAGCAACATCTCCACGACCTCTGGATCGTCAACTCCAAAGACGGAAAGACGCGTCAGATCACCCACCTGAACCCCGACATGGAGCGCTACGAGCTCGGATCGGCGCGGCTGATCGAATGGCGCAGCATGACGGGAACGAAGTTGAGAGGCGCGCTCCTGCTTCCGCCCGGATACAAGGTCGGCGAGCGCCTGCCGCTCGTCGTGTTCGTCTACGGCGGCGACTACGGCTCGCGTTACCTGAACCGCTTCGGTTTCTGGAGCCTCGCCACCTTCAATTGCCACGTGCTGGCAACACGCGGATACGCGGTGCTGGCGCCGGACTCGCCGATTCGGGACGGCATGCCGATGGAGGATCTCATGGGCACGGTCATGCCCGGGGTCAACGCGGCGATCGACCAGGGCTATGCCGACCCGGACCGGCTCGCGGTAATGGGGCAGAGCTACGGCTCGTACTCCACCCTCGCTCTGATCACGCAGTCCAACCGGTTCAAGGCCGCAATCATCACGGCGGCAGTCCTCCATCCGGACCTCTTCGCCGACTATCTCGCCTCGATCGGGTACTACGAGCAGGGGCAGGGCAACATGCATGGGACGATCTGGGAGCGGCGCGACCAGTACTTTCGCAACTCGCCGGTCTTCCTGTTCGACCGAATCGAGACGCCGCTCCTGATCGGGCAGGGTCAGAACGACGGGCGGCTGATCGCGTCCGACGCGATCTTCGCGGGCCTCCAGCGGCTCGGGAAGGGGGTCGAGTATCGCCTGTACGAGGGGGAAGGGCACGTGATCACGCAGCGTCCGAACGTCCTCGACTTCTGGAAGCGGCGGCTGGATTTCCTCGCGGAACATCTCGACGTGACGGTCGACGAAAAGGGGAAGGTGGTCTTCGAAGGCGACAGGGCGAAATCCCGGAAGGGCACTTCGCCCAAGGCGGAAAAGACGGCGCGCTGAGCCGAGGGGTAGCTTTCAGGCCCCGGCTCGACTTTCAACCGGAGCACCCCTGGTGAAAGCCGACGGTTTCGAGCGAACCTCAGGCACCGGAGTCGGAAAACGAGGGAGTCGACAGGAGGGCTCCGGGATCGTCACTTCGCGAACTCTCCGTTCTTCTTCCTCGACCGCGTCCAGACGCCGGTGCTGCTGGTCTACGGTGGTCTCGACATCCCCGCGCGCTCTACGCAGGCGCGCTCCGGCCGAGAGACGCTTATCAACCCCGCGAGAACTTGAGAAACTCTTCCGGTGAGTCTCCCAATCCGTCTCCCGGCCTTCTTCGATTGAGGAAAGCGCCGTCCGGCGTGCGTCGTTCGGCGGGTGCGACCCGGCGAAGCCGCCTGGTCCGTCCGCGGCTGTTCGCGTTCGGCCTCGCGCTGGGAATCGCGGTCGCGGCCGCTCTCGTTCTGTTCCGGGGCCGCATCGGGAGAGAGAGCCGAGTGCGCCCGTGGAACGTGCTCTTCATCACCGTCGACACGCTCCGCGCGGACCGGCTCGGCGCGTATGGATACGCGGGCGCGCGCACTCCGAACATGGACCGGCTCGCCCGCGAAGGGGTGCTCTTCGAAGCGTGCATTTCGCCGACTCCGCTGACGCTGCCGTCGCACACGTCGCTTTTCTCGGGAACCTATCCGCTGCATCATGGAGTGCGGGACAATGGAAGCTTCCTCGTTCCGCCGACGCTGCCGACGCTCGCGACGCTGCTCTCCGACCGCGGCTATCGAACGGCGGCGATCGTCGCGGCGTTCGTCCTCGATTCGCGGTGGGGACTGAATCGCGGCTTCTCCGAGTACGTCGACGACTTCGACACACATCGAACCGGCATCACCTCGATCGGAGACATCCAGCGGCCAGGAAACGAAGTCGCCGATCGAGCGCTCGCCTGGCTCGAGCGCCGGCCAAAAGGACCGTTCTTTCTGTGGGCGCACTTCTACGACCCGCACGATCCCTATGAGCCGCCCTCCCCGTATCGCGAGGAATTCGCGGACCGGCCATACGACGGAGAAGTCGCGTTCGCCGACGCTCAGATCGGACGGCTCCTCGAGCGGGTCGAGCGCAGGGAGCGGGAGGAGCCCTTGCTGGTCGTGCTCGCGGGCGACCACGGGGAGAGCCTTGGCGAGCACGAGGAGTCCGGACACGGCCTGTTCCTCTACGAGACGACGCTCCGGGTCCCGCTGATTTTCCGACTGCCGGATCGCGAGAGGGCGGGGACCCGGCGGGCCGAGACCGTCTCGCTCGTGGACGTGCTGCCCACGGTCGCCGAGCTCCTTCGCTTCCCCGCGCCTGCCGGACTCCAGGGACAAAGCCTCGTTGGGCTCCTGCGCGGGAGCGGTGGCTTCACCGAGCGCCCGGCGTACGCCGAAACGTACTATCCGCGTCTTCACTTCGGCTGGAGCGAGCTCCACGCTCTGCGCGACCGCCGTTGGAAGTGGATCGACTCGCCCGAGCCGGAGCTCTACGACCTCGCGGCGGATCCCGGGGAGCGCCGCAACCTCGTCGACTCGGCGTCTGACCGCGCGCTCCCGCTGCGGCGTCGGCTCGCTTCCTGGTCGCAGGAGTGGTCCCGGGGTGCGCTGCCAGTCGCGATGTCGCGCGCCGATCCCGAGACGCTGCGCAAGCTGGCATCGCTCGGTTACCTGACCGGGGCGGCGCCGGAGCCGGGGGGAGCGAGCGCGCTGCCCGCTCCGCGTCGAAGGATCGGCCTCTATAACGACCTGCTCCGCGCTCGCTCGCTCGTCGAGCAACGCGACTTCTCCGGCGGAGAGCGCCTCTTGCGCGCGATCCTGGCGGCCGATCCGCAGATCGTCGACGCCGAGACGGCGCTCGGGTCGCTTTACCTGCAGCAGAAGAGGTTCGTGGAGGCGATGCAGGTGCTGGCCGGCGCGGTCGAGCATAAACCGTCGGATCCGACCGTCGCGCTCGGCCTTGCCGTCGCGGAGCTCGCCGCCGGCCGGCCTGCGGCGGCGGAAAGGACGATTGAAACCGCGCTCCGTCTCTTCCCGAACGACTCGCGCTTTTTCCTCCTGCTTGGCCAGGCGGCGGACGCCCGAGGAGACCGTGCGCGCGCGGAAGAGCTGGAAACGCGCGTGCTGAAGCTCGAGCCGCGATCAGCGCAGGCTCGTGCGGCGCTCTCCGAGATCCGGCTACGCCGGGGAGACCTCGAGGCGGCGCGCCGACTGGCGGACGAAGCGCTCGCGCTCGACCGGCGGACGCGCGGCGCTCACTATTGCCGGGCCGTCGTTCTCGAGCAGCAGGGGAGGCCGGACGCCGCCTGGGAGGAGTACGCTCTCGAGGTTCAGGTCGCGCCGAACGACGGGCGCCCGTTCCGCGAACTGATGATTCTCTCCCGGAGGCTCGGACGTTTGTCTCCCGAAGCCGAGATCTTGAAGGAAGTGCAGCGTCTGCATCCCGAGGCTCCGCTTCCCGCCCTCTATCTCGCCCGAAACCTCCTGGATCGGGGGATCGAGCTCTCCGAAGGAATCCGGCTGGCGAAGCTCTCCCTTGAGATGCGGCCAGACCCGGCCGAAGCCGCGCTCGCCTGCTACGTCCTCGCGGATCTCTACAGCCGAACGGGAGAGCCGAGTCTTTCGCGGGACTTCGCGGCGAGAGGACGAAAGCTCGAGAGAAGCCTCGGAGCTTCAGCCTCGGCCGCACGGTGATCCAGCAGGGTTGGACTCGCCGGCTGGCGCCGTCTACGGGGCTTCGCCGCAGAGGTCTCGGCGACCCTCGAGGAGGAGCCCGAAAGCGAAGTCCGGGAAGAAGCCCGTCGTCCCCGCGAGGCGCCGCGGGCGTGCGCAAGACGAGAACTATCTTCGCACCGTAGAAAGGGAGAGCCCATGATGAGTTCGGGACGGATGCAAAGGTCTCTGGGCGTTCCCTCTCTCTTGATGGTGGTGCTCCTCGTGGCAACCGCCCCGGGGCACCAGAGTCCGACAGAGGCCCCGAAACCCGTGGCCGATTCGCGGCCGCTCTGGACTTACGACACCGGCGGTTGAGTCTTCGCCACCCCCACGGTCGCGGGGGACCTCGTCTTGGTCGGCTCCTGCAACGGATTCTTTCGGGCACTCGAGAAGAAGACGGGCACGGTGCGGTGGAGTTACGACACGCAGCAAGACGGGGCTGCGGTCCAGTTCCACACGGATCCGCTCGTCGTCGAAGACCTCGTCGTCACCGGCAGCGACGGCGCCATCGCGCACCTGTACGCCTTCGAACGGAACACGGGTAAGCCGCGCTGGAAGTATGAGGTGACCCCCGGAGTCGGCGCAGATGTCCAGCGGATCGATTCGAACATCTATGCCGTCACGCTCCAGGACGAGCTCCTCTGCCTGGACTGGAAAACGGGCGCGCTGGTCTGGAAGTTTACAACCGGCCACCCGACCGACCCATACGCCAGAAGCTCGACTCCCGCCGTGCAGGGAAACCGGATCTTCTTCGGAAGTCTCGACGGCGCCGTGTACGCGCTCGACGCCCACTCCGGCGAAGTTCTTTGGAAGCGGGCGCTCCCGGGCCGCATCTCGACCTCCGTGCTTCTCGGAGGCGGAAACCTGTATGCCGGCACCTCCGACCGACATCTCTACCGCCTTGACCCCAAGAGCGGGACTGTCGCGGCAGACTTCAAGGTCGAAGAGGAACCGACTGGGCGACTTCTCTTCGCCGAGGATTCCCTCGTCGCCTTTTTTGGCGAGAGAAAGCTCGCCTGCGTCGATTCCTCGCTTTCGGCCATTCGGTGGAGTGACACAACGTCGGGCCCCTGGAGCTCCTCGAGGCCTTACCTATGGGACCATGCCGTAATCGCCGGAAACGAGCGGGGCGAGGTCTTTGCGTTTCGCCTCTCCGACGGCTCTCGCCTCTGGTCCCAGAGATTCGACGGGGTGATCCGGGGGGTCGGCTCGTCGGAGGGCACTCTCTACGTCGGCACCCTCAAAGGCAAGGTCTTCGCCTGGAGAGCCGGTATCCATTGAATCCAAAGACCCTTGCGCCTACGATGTTCGCCACTGCGAGAGTGGCGGAACCGGCAGACGCGCGGGACTTAGGATCCCGTGGGGAGACCCGTGAGGGTTCGAGTCCCTCCTCTCGCACCACCGGATTGAGAGCTAGCCTGACCCAAATTCAGCGATTCAGGTCTGACCCCATCAGCACCATCGGCGTCGGCGCTCTTCACGCGGCGACGCGGAGGAGGGTGGCGAGGAGCTGGAAGTATTGCTCGTCGGCCTGTTCGAGGCGCACGCAGAAGCCGTCGGGAACGAATCGCGTCAGGTGGGCGGGCACGCGATTCGAGCGAACCAGCTTCACCTGCAGCCGGATGGATTCCCGGTTCGGAAGCCAGATCCGGATCCGCAGCCGGCTCTCGGGCTTTGGCTCATAGATCGAGCAGATGAAGAGCCCCGTGGCGGACAGATCGTGCGTGTAGCCCGAATCGCGCCGCCCCTGATGCTCGAACTCGACCATGAATCGCCGTTTGATCCGCGGGAAACGTCGTCTTTCCGTCATCGCTCACCTCCGCAATGACGGCAATGGGAGTTCGAGACCATTCTAGGGAGTTTCTCAGGCCGGGACCATTGGACAATGGTCGAGGGTTGCAGGTCGATGATGCGCATATTCCGGGACGGCGGGAGGTTCGGAGAGGCCATCCGATGATCCTTCGACGGTCGTTTTTCGCGCTGTCTCTCCTGGGCGCGCTCGTGGCGAGGTCCTCGCCGCCTCTTCGTCGACAATCGATCGGATTTCGCGGGAAAGGTGTCCGGTGAGACGGCGTCCTTTCTCGTCGTCCTGCGGCAGCAGGCGGATCTCTCCGGTGATGAGTCGCTGACAGATCGCGGCGAGCGCCGGTGCGTCGCGGTCTCAGGCGGCGACGCGAAACAGGCGGGCCAAAAGCTGGAAGTACTCCTCGGGGGCCTGCTGGAACCGAACGCAGAAGCCGCTCGGAACGAAACGGGTCAGCTGCTGAGGGACCCTGTAGGACCGAACGACCTCGACCCGCATCAGGAAGCTCTTACCCTCGGCGACCTTGATGCGCAGCGATAACGAAGTTCCAGGCCTGGGGAAGTACACCGAGCAGATGAACAGTCCCACCGCTGACAGGTTGTGGGTGAAACCGGAGCAGGTCTTTCCCGCCGCCCGGAATTCCACCGGGTACCGTCTCCGGATCCGCGCAAAACGCCGCCTCTCTGTTCGATCCGCCATCGGCTGATCCTCCGGTGACGGCAATGGGAGTGCACGGAGTGTAACGCGTGCTTCCGGCTGGTTCCCGTGACTGGGGTCACGGTTTGCCGAGGAAAGAGTCCCCCGACGATGGTCGTGAGACCTCGCGCGAGCCTTCGGGAGAAGCGTGGCGAGACCCGGAAATTCGCCAACCCGTACGGTACTGGGGCATAGTTTGTCCATCCGATGCGTTTCGAAACTCCCGTGTCCAGTCTGAAGCGCCTGCTCCCGATCTTGGTGCTGGTACTGCTCGCGCGCCCCGTTCCCGCGGCGGACGCAGCGGTCCTCGACCAGATCTTTGCGGGCAAGCAGGCGGATGAGACCGCTTCGGTCCTCGTCGTTCTCCGCAGGCAGGCGGACTTGAGCGGTGCGGCGAACATCTCGGACCGCGCGGAGAAGAGGCGGTTCGTGTACGAGGCGCTGCGGTCGACGGCCGACTCCACGCAGGCGCCTCTCCGCCGCCGCCTCGAACGAGCTGGCGCACGCTTTCAGGCGTTCTATCTGGTCAACATGATCGCGGTTGAATCCGACCGGCCTCTCGCCGACGAACTCGCGTCCCGCGACGACGTCGCGCTCGTCGCCGCGAACCGCCCGGCCCACATGGTCCTTCCGCGGAGACAGGGCGCAGAGGTTGCGCCGTTGTCCGCGACCGCGATCGAAGCGAGCCTGGATCTCGTGCACGCCCCTTCGGTCTGGAGTCTCGGCTTCACGGGCCAGGGCGTGGTCGTGGGAATCGCGGACACCGGTGTCGACTGGGAGCACCCGGCGCTGAAGAATCGCTATCGCGGGTTCGACGGCGATTCGGTTTCGCACGCGTACAACTGGCACGATTCGATCCACACGGCGAACCCGGGCAATCCCTGCGGAACGGATTCCGCCGTTCCCTGCGACGACAGCTCGCACGGGTCGCACGTGACCGGCACCGCGGTGGGGACGGACGGGGGCGACAACCAGATCGGCATGGCGCCGGGGGCCCGCTGGATCGCCTGTCGGAACATGGACCGGGGCGACGGCACCCCCGCCCGCTACACCGAGTGCTTCCAGTTCTTCCTGGCTCCGACCGATTCCGCGGGCGCGAATCCGCGGCCCGATCTCGGGGCGGACGTCATCAGCAATTCCTGGGGGTGTCCGCCGAGCGAAGGATGTACGGATCCGGACGTCCTGCGCGCCGTCGTCGAGAACACGAGGGCGGCGGGCATTTTTCTGTCGGTCGCGGCCGGAAACAGCGGTTCGGCCTGCTCGACGGTCGACACCGTCCCGGGCTTCTACGACGCCGCGTTCTCCGTCGGCGCGACGACTCTGTCCGACACGATCGCGAGCTTCAGCAGCCGCGGCCCGGTGACCGTCGACGGCTCGAATCGCATAAAGCCGGACGTGGTTGCGCCCGGAGTCGAGATCCGATCGTCGGTGCCCGGGGCGGCCTACACGCGGTTCTCCGGGACGTCGATGGCGACCCCGCACGTTTCCGGCGCGGTGGCGCTCATCTGGTCGGCCGCGCCCTGGCTGGCGAACCACGTTCCCGAAACCGAAGCGCTCCTCCGCGCGACGGCCGTCGGCCTGACGTCGGAGCAGTCGTGCGGCGACGTCCCCGGCTCGGCGATCCCCAACCCGGTGTTCGGTTGGGGGAGGATCGACGTTCTCGCGGCGGTCTCCACCGCGCTCGCTTCCGCCGCTCCTCCCGCGCCCGCGCCGCGCATCCGGGTGAGCCGACCGCGGCCCGCTTCACGGAGAATCTCGCCGCGAACCTGACCGCCCGGCGAGAGCCGCGACGGCTCGTCGGCTCGCCGGCCCTCGTCCAGTAGACTCCTTTCGCCATGGTGGTTCGGAATATGCGCGAGGAGTCGCAGACCTCGACGACGCTCGAGATCGAGGTCCCCGCCGAAGACGTCGAGCGGACTTACGGCGCTGTCGCGCGCGCTTTTGCCCGGCGCGCGGCGATGCCCGGGTTCCGTCGCGGCCACGTACCGGAGCATCTCGTCGTGCAGCGGTTCGCCGGGGAGATCCGCGAGGAAGTGCTGGAGAGGCTCCTCCCCGCGGCGCTCTCCTCCGCCATCGAGGAGAAAAACCTCGTGATCCTGGGCTCTCCCCGGGTCGAAAACCTCGAATGGAGCCAGCCCGGGCCGATCCGCTTCTCCGCGCACCTCGACTTGAAGCCGGTCGTCGACCCGGGGGAGTACCGTGGGATTCCGGTCGAGGACGTGTCCACCGAGCCGTCCGAGGAGGAGGTCTCCGGAGTTCTCGATCGAATCCGCGAGTCGCACGCGGAGTTCCATCCGATCGAGGGACGGCGCGCGGCAGCCGGGGACTACGCGGTCGCGGACATCGCGGGACGATTCGTCGAAATCTTGGAACCCGGCCAGAACCCACGCACGTTCCGGGACGAGAAGATCACCCTCGAGGTCGGCCATTCCGACTCCATGCCCGAGATCAACGAAGCCCTGACCGGCGCGCTGCCCGGGGAGACACGGCCGTTTCGCAAGACCTTCCCGGACGAGTTTCCGAACGAGAACTTCCGCGGGAAGACAGTCGACTACGAAGTGACGCTCGTCGCGCTCAAGGAGAAGCGGCTGCCGCCTCTCGACGATGAATTCGCGCGCGCGGTGGCGGGGACAGGCCCCGCGGGCCTGCACCCGCCGAGCGCCGAGACTCTTCGCGAGAAAGTCCGCGCGAACCTGCGGCAGGAGAAAGAGTCGGGTCGCCGTCGGAAGTTTCGACACGACATCCTCGGCACGATCCTGGCGAAGACGGCCGTCCCCACGCCGGAAGTGCTCGTCGAGTCCGAGCTGAACGCGTCTCTGCGGGAGTACGCGCGCTATCTCGCGGCGAACGGGGTCGACGCGAAGGAAGTCGAGTGGGAAAGAGTCAAGGAGGACGCCCGGCCGGGCGCCGAACGGAGGGTCCGCGAGTACCTGGCTCTCGATGCAATCGCCCGCCGCGAGGAGATCGCGATCACCGACACGGAGCTCGAAGCGGAGATCCGGCGCGCCGCGGCGCGGCGCGGCGTGGAGACCTCGGAGCTGCGCGAGCGTCTCGCGAAAAACGACGGGCTCGAAGCCCTTCGGGACGAAATGCGCCTCTCCCAGGCGCTCGATCTCTTGATCTCCTCCGCGCGGGTGCTACCCTCGATGGAGCCGGTGGAGCGGCCGTGAGCGCGGGGCGGAGGATTGGCCGCGTGCAACGAAGGGTTGAGGGCATGGAAGACGACCACGAGGGAGGCGGAATGGTTCTCGTACCGATGGTGATCGAGCAGACGAGCCGGGGGGAGCGCGCATACGACATCTACTCGCGCTTGCTCAAAGACAACGTCATCTTCCTGGGCACTCCGATCGACGACCAGATCGCGAATCTGATCATCGCCCAGATGCTCTTCCTGGAATCCGAGAACCCCGACAAGGACATTTCCTTCTACATCAACTCGCCGGGGGGCGTGACGTCGGCGGGCTTCGCGATCTACGACACCATGCAGTACGTGAAGCCGGACGTCTCCACGATCTGCATCGGGCAGGCGGCGTCGTTTGCGGCGGTTCTCATGGCGGCCGGCGCGCCCGGAAAGCGCTACGCGCTGCCCAACTCGCGTTTCCTGATCCACCAGCCGTGGACGACGGGTCTGCAAGGTCAGACCGCGGACATCGAGATCCACGCGAAGGACATGTTGAAGCTGCGCGACCAGATCAACAAGCTCCTCTCGAATCACACCGGTCAGTCGATCGAAAAGATCGCGAAGGACACCGACCGCGACTACATCCTCGAAGCGGAGGAAGCGAAGAAGTACGGCCTCGTCGACTCGATCTACCATCGGCGCGACGACGTCGCTCTGAAAGCCGCGGGATAGCCGAAATCGAGGCGTCGCGCCGCGAGCACGTCCGCCTTTCGATCAACGCACCGGCGTTCCGGCGCTGGAACGGTATGTGCTTTGGGTTGGAGATGGGATCGACTTCCGTCGTATGGAATAGGCTGACGGCAGAGACGTTAAGCTTCGAGGGGGCTGTGCTACAGTCATGGAAAGGGAAAAGGGAACCGTTGACTCGTCCGCGACCGCGCGCCTAGAATTCCCTGTCCCTTCCCGGAGGCAGAATGTCGAAGAAAGGCGGTAACGGCGACGTCCTTCGCTGTTCCTTCTGCAACAAGAGCCAGAGGGACGTCAAAAAGCTCATCGCGGGTCCCACGGTCTACATCTGCGACGAGTGCGTCGACATCTGCCTCGACATCATCGCCGAGGATCGAGTCCTCGAGACCCAGACCCCTGAGGCCAAGCTCCCCAAGCCGAAAGAAATCAAGGAGTTCCTGGACGGCTACGTCATCGGGCAGGAACAGGCCAAGAAAAAGCTCGCTGTCGCCGTCTACAACCACTACAAGCGAATCGACTACCTGGAAAAGAATCGCAAGTTAGACGTCGAGCTCCAGAAATCGAACATTCTCCTGATCGGGCCGACCGGGACCGGCAAGACCCTCCTCGCGCAGACCCTGGCCAAGCTCCTGTCCGTGCCGTTCACGATCGTCGACGCCACCACGTTGACCGAGGCGGGTTACGTTGGCGAGGACGTCGAGAACATCATCCTGAAGCTCTACCAGGCGGCCGGCAACGACAAGGACAAGACCGAGCGCGGGATCGTCTACATCGACGAGGTGGACAAGATCGCCCGCAAGGGGGAGAACCCGTCGATCACCCGCGACGTCTCGGGGGAAGGGGTCCAGCAGGCGCTCTTGAAGATCCTGGAGGGGACGGTCGCCAACGTGCCGCCGCAGGGGGGCCGTAAGCACCCGCACCAGGAGTTCATCCAGATCGACACGACGAACATCCTGTTCCTCTGCGGAGGGGCATTCGTCGGCCTCGAGGACATCATCAGCCGCCGCATGACCGAGAAGACGATGGGCTTCGGCGCGAAGATCACCACCAAGAAGGAAAAACGGTCGAGCGTCCTCCTCGAGAAGGTCCATCCCGAAGACCTGATCAAGTACGGGATGATCCCGGAGTTCGTCGGCCGGCTACCCGTGGTCGCGACTCTGACGGAGCTCGATCAGGGCGCCCTGGTCGAGATCCTGAGGGAGCCCAAGAACTCGCTCGTCAAGCAGTACCAGACGATGCTGGAATTCGAGAACGTCCAGCTTCGTTTTACCGATGACGCCATCGAAGCCATCGCCGAGGAAGCTCTGGCCAGGAACGTCGGGGCACGGGGTTTGAAGATCATCATCGAGGACCTCATGCTCGACGTGATGTACCAGATCCCGTCGGACGAGGACATCGAGGAGTGCGTCATTACCAAGGACGTGGTCAAGCACCACACGAACCCCATCACGATTCTCCGCAAGGCGGGGTAGAGCCTCTCCACCCTTGGACGCCGCGCCCCGCGCGGTTCGCCGCCTCCGGGGCCAGGGAAGGACCAACAGCTCCATGAGATCGAACGAAATCACCACCCCGACGGGGGAAGTCCTCCCGCTGGTCCCGCTTCGCGACATGGTGGTGTTTCCGCACATGATGGCGCCCTTCGTGGTGGGACGCGACTCGTCGATCCATGCCCTCGAAGCGGCTCTCGCGACGGCCGGGAAGCGGCTCTTCCTCTCGGCCCAGAAGGATCCGCAGTTGGACGAGCCCCGCCCCGAGGACATCCACGCGATGGGAGTCGTCGCGACCGTCGCCCAGTCGTTGAAGCTCCCCAACGGCCACATCAAGGTCATGGTCGAGGGCGTTCGGCGCGGACGGATCGCCGGTTTCGAGGAGCGGGCCGGCTACCTGGCCGTCGCGATCGAGCCGGTTCTCTCCCGCCCCGCCGAAGTCGAGGACCTGAAAGAGTACATGGGCAAGGTCCTCGGCCTCTTCGAGCAGTACGCGAAGCTCTCTCACCATCTCGCGTTCGAGGGGCTGGCGGCGTCGCTCAAAATCGACGACCCGGATCGGTTCGCCGACACGCTCGCCGCGCACCTCGCCGTCTCGACTCCCGAGAAGCAGGCGCTGCTCGAGGCGATCTCGCCGCACGAGCGGCTGCAGAAGCTGCAGGACCTTCTCGAGGTCGAGATCGAAAAAGTCAACATCGACAGGCGCATCAACAACAAGGTCAAGAAGCAGATGGAGAAGGCCCAGAAGGAGTACTACTTAAACGAGAAGATCAAGGCCATCCATCAGGAGCTCGGCAGGAAAGACGACCGGACCGATGAGGTCGACGATCTGAAGAAGAAGATCACGACCTCCGGGATGCCGAAGGAGGTCCGGGAGAAGGCGGAGCAGGAGCTGCGGCGCTTGGAAGCAATGCCACCGGTGTCGGCGGAGGCGACCGTCTCGCGCAACTACATCGAGTGGCTCGTCGGAGTGCCCTGGAAGAAGGCGTCGCGCGAATCGAAAGACCTTTCGCGAGCCGAGAAGATCTTGAACGAGGACCACTACGGCCTGGAAAAGGTCAAGGAACGGATCCTCGAGTTTCTCGCGGTCCGCCAGCTCGTCCAGAAGACGAAGGGCTCGATCATCTGCTTCGTGGGACCGCCCGGAGTCGGGAAGACCTCGCTCGCGAAGTCGATCGCCCGGGCCCTGAACCGCAAGTTCGTCCGGCTGTCCTTGGGCGGCGTGCGCGACGAGGCCGAGATCCGCGGACACCGGCGCACCTACATCGGGGCGTTTCCCGGCCAGATCGTCCAGATGATGAAGAAGGCCGGCACGGTGAATCCGGTGTTCCTCCTGGACGAGGTGGACAAGACCTCGTCGGATTTCCGGGGCGACCCCGCCTCGGCGCTGCTCGAGGTCCTCGACCCGGAGCAGAACCACACGTTCGTGGATCACTATCTGGACGTCGAGTACGACCTCTCGAAGGTCATGTTCATCGCCACGGCGAACGTCGCCGATCCGATCCCGCCGGCCCTGAAGGACCGGATGGAGCTGATCCCGCTCTCCGGCTATACGCCCAACGAGAAGCTCGCGATCGCCCAGACGTACCTGGTGTCGAAGCAGCGCGAGGCGAACGGCCTGAAAGCCGATCAGATCGAGGTCGCCGACGACGCGATCCTCTCGCTCATCACCAACTACACGAGGGAGGCGGGGGTCCGTAACCTCGAGCGGGAGATCGCCAACGTCTGCCGGAAGGTCGCGCGCCGCATCGTCCAGAAAAAGGTCGAGACGCCGGTTCGCGTCACGGCGGACAACATCCGCGACTTCCTGGGGAAGCACAGGTTCCGCAACCGCCGGAAAGGCGAGGTCTCCGAGGTGGGGATCGCGACCGGCCTCGCGTGGACGGAAGCGGGCGGTGAGATTCTGACGACCGAGACGAGCCTGCTGAAAGGGAAGGGAAACCTCCTCCTGACCGGATCGCTCGGCGACGTGATGCAGGAGTCCGCGCGCGCCGCCGTGTCCTACGTGCGCAGCCGCGCCGAGATGTACGACGCGGACGCGAACTTCCACGAGAAGTACGACATCCACATCCACGTGCCCGAAGGAGCGATCCCCAAAGACGGGCCGTCGGCCGGGATTACGATGGCGGCATCGCTCTTCTCCGCGGTCACGAAGATCCCCGTGCTGAAGGACGTCGCGATGACGGGGGAGATCACCCTCAGGGGCAAAGTCCTGCCCGTGGGCGGGATCAAGGACAAGGTCCTCGCGGCGTACCGCGCCGGGATCCTCACCATCATTCTCTCGACGGAGAACGAGAAAGATCTGGACGACCTCCCCGAGGAGGTCCGCTCGAAGATGGAATTCCATCTCGTCTCGAATATGGACGAGGTCATCAAGATCGCGATGGAAGGCGTTCCCCCCACCGCCGCGACGCTCGAAGCCGACACGCGGCCGGCGGAGGGAGGGGCGCTCGCTCACTAGAAAGGCTCGGATAGTCCGCACCACCGATTGAACACCGCGTGACGGTGTCCGCCGCACGCTTCATCCCAGATCCGAGGAGAAGTCATGGTCAGAAAGAGATCCAACAACGATTCCGACGTCGAGACCCTCGAGCCTCCCATGGAAGGTCTGCCGGACGCGGCCGGTGAAGACCTCGCCGTGGAGCCGGGCGACACGCTCGACATCCGGGCGCTGCACGAGATCAAGATCCCGCAGCTCCTGAAGATCGCGAAAGACCTGGAGGTCGAGAACGCGACCGGAATGCGCAAGCAGGACCTGATCTTCAAGGTCCTGCAGGCGCAGACCGAGAAGAAGGGCCTGATCTTTTCGGAGGGCGTGCTCGAGTGCCTGCCCGACGGTTTCGGATTCCTGCGCGCTCCCGAGTACAACTACCTGCCGGGGCCGGACGACATATACGTCTCGCCTTCGCAGATCCGCAAGTTCGACCTCCGCACCGGCGACACCGTGTCCGGACAGATCCGGCCGCCGAAAGAGGGGGAGCGCTACTTCGCTCTCATCAAGGTCGAAGCGGTCAACTTCGAGCACCCCGACGTCGCGCGCGAGAAGATCTTCTTCGACAACCTGACGCCCCTCTATCCGCAGGACCGCATCAAGCTCGAAGTGCCGGCCAACATGTCGGCGCGCGTCCTCGACCTGGTCGCCCCGGTCGGCAAGGGCCAGCGCGGCTTGATCGTGGCGGCGCCGCGCACCGGCAAGACGATGATCCTCCAGGCGATCGCGAACTCGGTCTCCACGAACCACCCCGAGATCACGCTGATCGTGCTGCTCATCGACGAGCGCCCCGAAGAGGTGACGGACATGCAGCGATCCGTCAAGGGCGAGGTCATCTCTTCCACGTTCGACGAGCCCGCTGCGCGTCACGTCCAGGTCGCCGAGATGGTGATCGAGAAGGCCAAGAGGTTAGTCGAGCATAAGAGAGACGTCGTCATCCTGCTCGACTCGATCACACGCCTCGCGCGTGCCTACAACGCGATCGTCCCTCCGTCGGGCAAGGTGTTGTCCGGCGGCGTCGACTCCAACGCCCTGCAGCGCCCCAAGCGCTTCTTCGGAGCGGCACGCAACGTCGAGGAGGGCGGGTCGCTCACGATCATCGCAACCGCGCTCATCGACACGGGATCCCGGATGGACGACGTCATCTTCGAGGAGTTCAAGGGGACCGGCAACATGGAGACGCACCTCGACCGGAAGCTCGTCGACAAGCGCGTCTTCCCGGCCATCGACCTCAACAAGTCGGGCACCCGGAAGGAAGAGCTCCTGATGGACAAGGCAGAGCTGAACCGCGTGTGGGTGCTCCGCAAGGTGCTGAACCCGCTCTCGACCGTCGAGGCGATGGAGCTTCTGACCGAGAAGCTCGAGAAGACCAAGACGAATGGTGAGTTCCTGAACCTGATGAGCCAGGGGTAGCGCCTCCCTTGTCAACCCGAGGGGCTCCCTCGTCATCCCGAGGGGCATAGCCCCGAGGGATCTCGGAATTCCGCGAGTTGAGATCCCTCGCTTCGCTCGGGATGACGGTGAAGAAGCTCGCTCGGGATGACAGTAAAGAACACTGATGCGCTTCTCCGTCGTCGATTTCGTCAACGCCCGCCCCCTGATCTGGGGCCTCCTCGAAAATCCACCTCCCGGCGTCGTTGTCTCCCGCGACCTTCCGTCCGCTTGCGCGGACAAGCTCGCCTCGGGCGAGGCCGACGTCGGGCTCATTCCCTCGATCGAGTACCAGCGGATTGCCGGCCTCCGGGTCGTGGGCGGCCTCGGCATCGCCGCGGCTTCCGAGGTGCGCTCGGTTCTCCTGGTCTCGAAGGTGTCGCGCGAGAAGATTCGCTCGGTCGGTCTCGATCCGGCATCGCGAACCTCGGCCGTGTTGACGCGGCTCCTGCTGAAGCGCCGGTACGGCGTGGAGCCGGAGTACCGGGACGGCCGCGGCGAGGCGGATGCTTCTCTCGTCATCGGCGACCCGGCGCTCAAAACGCGGTTGAACGGTCACGTCGTCCTGGACCTCGCCGCGGAGTGGAGAGCGTTCTCCGGCCATCCGTTCGTCTTCGCTTTCTGGGCGGTACGCGAGGGCGTGCCGGAACAGGAGGCGGCGGAGATCGTCCGGGCGTCCTATGACGCGGGCCGGCGCAACTTTGCGCTTCTCGTTTCTCGGGAGGCCGCCGAGTCGGGCCTCTCGGAGGCGGTCGTCGAGGACTATCTGCGCCACTCGCTCCACTACGAGCTGGACGCCGGAGACCTCGCCGGACTGGATCTCTTCTACCGGCTGGCGGCGCAGGAGGGGCTGATCGAACGGGTACGGCCTCTCGAGCTCACATCGGATGCTCGATCGTCGCCGTGACCGTCCCCGCCGCGATCTCCGGGATCCGAGAGCGCGAGGGAACCCGTGCCGACGCTCGTGCCGACGCCCTGGCGCTTCTCTTCGTCGTCCTCGGCCTGGCGGCCCGGTTGCTGGCCGCTCGACGCTCCTTCGTGACTCCCGACGAGGCGCTGCACTTGGACATCGCTCGCAAGGCCACCGTCGTCGACACCTACCGGGCCACGCTGACCAACGCGCACCCCCCGCTGTTCGAGCTTCTGCTCTACTTCTGGCAGCGGATCGTGGGTCCCGGGTGGCAGTTGTGTCTGCTCCCCGCCGCCTGTGGAACCGCATTCCTCTGGACGGCGTACAAGTGGGGCGCCTCTCTCTTCGGGAAATCTTCGGCTCTCCTGATGCTCGCTCTCCTCGCCTTTCTCCCGTCGTTCGTCCTGCTGTCGTCAGAATTGCGGGGCTATTCGCTCATGCTCTGGCTCGTCGCGTCCTCGCTCGCCGCTCTGGAATTGGCTTTTCGGAAAGCGTCGTCGCGTTGGTTGGCCGTCTCCGCGGCGCTGGCGGGACTCGCTTTGCTGTCTCACTACGCGGCTTTGCGCTTCGCGATCGCTGCGGTCGTGTACGGCGCGGCTCGACTTCGAGCGGAACGCTCGGATCCGCGGCTCGTCCGGGTGTGGTTCGTCTCCCAGGCGGCGGTCGCGGCGGTTTTCCTGCTTCTGTACGCGAGCCACGTCTCGAAACTCCGCGGCGGCCGGCTCGAGCAGGAAGCGCAAGCGGGCTGGCTGCGGGCCAGCTATTTTCACGGCAAGGAGGAGAGCGCGCTCGTGTTTCTCGGGCGGCAGACGGCCGCCCTGTTCCACTTCCTGTTTTCCACTCCTGCCGCGGCGATCGTCGCTGGCCTTCTTTTCGTCTGCGGCGCCGCGCTGCTCGTGGCGAAACGGCAGCCGTCGACGATCCTGCTCCTGTCACCCTTCGTGCTCGCCGGCGCGGGGGGCCTGCTCCGTTTGTACCCCTACGGAGGAAGCCGCCATTCGATCGATCTCGGACTGTTCGCTTGCGCTGCGATCGGCGTCGCGCTCGCGCGCCTCTCGCGGGATCGGCCCTGGGTCGCCCTCGCCCTCGCGACATTGATCGCGCCGGCGGGATTTGCCGTGAGTTGGTAGGCGGCTTCAGCCCGCGAGGCCCGGGAGGACGTGCCAGACGACGTAGAACGCAACGCGCACGATGATCGCCGCGAGAAAACCCCGTCTGCGGAAAAACCATGCCTGCGCGAAGTTGAGCGCGTAGTCCTGCACGAAGACCGCGGTCATCGTCGGCAGCCCCTGATCGCGCAGGCCGAGGTCGCCGAGCGGCTCGAGAAAAGACGTCAGAGCGGCGAGGATCCAGAAAGTCGCCACCTGTCCCCGTCCGCGCAGAAAGAGCGAGGAAACGACCCAGAGGAGGACCGGGATCAGAAACAAGCGATACAGGATCTCGACGATCACCGCGCCGCCCGGGTAGATCAGGACGGAGGCGGGAAAAGGAATGTGAATGGAGGACAGGCCGAGCTTCGCTGCGACGGCCTTCGTCCACCCGGTCGCTGCGTCGGTCGCGATGGCCAGACTGCCGAAACCGATGCCCCACAAAGCCGGGATCAGCAGGCGCGACCGCGCCGACCCTTTCTCCCACGCCGGTGGGAATCCGGTGCGCTCCGACAGAGAGACGCCGGCGAAGCCGAGCGCGGCCCACAGCGCGAGAAACGGCCACTCGAACACCTTCGCCTGAGCGGTGGAGCGAAGCACCTGCGGAAACACGGTGAGAGCCAGCTTGACCAGCACGAGATAGGCAACCAGCAACAGGAAGGTGCGGAGGGACCGCGAGAGGGGTTTCACGTCTTCGTCGCTGTACGCAAGGCGGCTCGCGAAGTTCCGCGAACCCTCGGAGCGGCGCCGGTTCGTCTAGAATTCTCGCGATGAGCAGTCCTCGCACGCCCGAGATCCTCGACCGCACGCTCGCGGACGAGCGGCTTTCCTCCGAAGACGCCGTCACGCTTCTCCGCGAGGGGAAACTCCTCGAGCTCGGCACGGCCGCGAACCAGTTCCGCGAGCGCCAGAACGATCCGGGGGTCGCGACGTACATCGTCGACCGCAACATCAACTACACGAACGTCTGCGTCTATCGCTGCAAGTTCTGCGCTTTCTACCGGCCGGACTCGAAGCACCCGGAGGCTTACGTCCTGTCTTTCGACGAGATCGGACGCAAGATCCAGGAGACGATCGACCTGGGGGGCACCGGCGTGCTGCTCCAGGGGGGCGTCCACGCCGAGCTGCCGTTCTCCTTCTACGAGGACATGTTCCGGTTCATTCGGAGGAGCTTCCCGACGATCCATCTCCACGCGCTCTCGGCGCCCGAGGTCTACTTCTTGAAAAAGATGACGAAGTGGTCGATGCGCGACGTCATCTCGCGCCTCGCCGACGCCGGACTCCAGTCGATCCCGGGCGGCGGTGCCGAGATCCTCGAGGACTCGGTCCGGCGGCGCGTCTGGTCGCTCACGAAAGTGCCCACGGAGAAATGGGTCCACGTTCACGAGACCGCGCACATGCTCGGGATGCGGACGACGGCGACGATGATGTTCGGAATCGGCGAGACGTACGAGCAAAGGGTCGAGCACTTCCGGGTCGTCCGGGATCTCCAGGACCGGACCGGCGGGTTCACCGCATGGATTCCGTGGACGTTCGTCCCCGAGAACACGGCCTTGGACGGCAAGGTGGAGACGGCCGGCGGCTTCGAGTACCTGAAGACCCTCGCGGTGTCCCGCCTCTACCTGGACAACGTCCGACACGTGCAGGGCTCGTGGGTCACGCAGGGACCCAAGATCGGGCAGACTTCGCTCGCGTTCGGCGCGGACGACCTCGGCTCGATCATGATCGAGGAGAACGTCGTCTACGCGGCCGGCGCGAGAAACCGGATGACCCAGCCCGAGATGCGGAGACTCATCTCCGACGCCGGCTACGAGCCGATGCAACGCCGCACGCTCTACGACGCGTGCAAGGACGCGTGTTGCGCGACGCCGATCCCGGTGCCGAAGGAACGGGCCGCAACTCTCCCGGTCGTCTCGGCTGCTCTCGACTCGGAAGTCGCGTCGGCCTGATCGCCCTCAGGGGCGGGAGGAGGCCGGTGCGGAATGCTGCGGCGCCCCGGGATCGGCCATCCGACTCCGCTGCCAGCACGAACCGGCGAGAACCCCCAGCAGGAACAGAAGGACCCCCCCGGCCGCCCGGAGGAGGACGCGAGTCTGGCGATGCTTCCAGGGCGGTTCGGCGCGGAACTGCACGCGCTCGGCGGCCTCGTGCGTCTGCTCGGCCTGAAAGGCCCGGAGGTCGAGGAGGAGGTCGCGCGCCGTCTGATAGCGGTCGGCGGGATCCTTCTCGAGAGAGCGGAAGATGAACGGGCGGATCTCCGTGGGGATTTTCTCCGTCTCCGGAAATTTCGACGGATCGTCTTTCAGAACGGACGTCATCGTCTCGATCATGGCCGGCCGGTCGAAGGCGCGGCGGCCGGTCAACATCTCGTAGAAGACCGCGCCGAGCGAGAAAACGTCCGTACGAAAGTCGACCGGCTTGCCGCGGACCTGCTCCGGCGACATGTATCCGGCCGTCCCCATGATGAACTGGGCGCTGCTCATGCCCCGGGCCGCCGCGATCCCCGACGTGATGTCTCCCGGGCGGGGACCGATCCGCGCGATCCCGAAGTCGAGGATCTTCGCGCGCCCTTCGTTCGTCAGGAAGATGTTCTCCGGCTTGATGTCCCGGTGGATGACGCCGCGGGCGTGCGCCGCGGCGAGCCCGTCGGCGATCTGGCAGGCGATCTCGGTCGCGCGTTTGGCGGCGAGAGGCCCAGCGCGCAGCCGGTCGGAGAGGTTTTCCCCCTCGAGGAGCTCGGTGACGGCGTAGGGGACGCCGCGGTGCTCGCCGGTGTCGTGGATGGAGAGGATGTTCGGATGGTTCAGCGCCGCGACCGCCCGCGCTTCCCTCTCGAAACGAGCCAGCGTCTCGGCGTCGTTCGCGCCCGTCTCCGGGAGGACCTTCAGAGCGACCTCACGCCCGAGCCGGACGTCGCGGGCCCGGTACACCTCTCCCATTCCGCCCTTGCCGAGCGGCGCGATGATCTCGTAAGGACCGAGGAGGTCGCCGGTCGAGAGCGCCAAGCGCCGTAAGAATATCGCCGGGCTACACTCGGACTCCATGGACGTCTGGATCCTCCGGCACGCGGAGGCGCAAGAGAGCTCCGAGTCGGGGCGGGACGCAGACCGTGCCTTGACCCGCGGCGGGACGCGGCAGGCGGCCGCGGTCGCGCGGGGTCTCGCCGCGCTCGATCCCAAGATCGAAGCGATTCTGACCTCGCCGTATCGCCGCGCTCGCGAAACTGCCGTCCCGGCGGCGCACGCGCTCGGCATCGCGAAAGTGGTCGACTCCCGTTCGCTCGAACCGGGTCGCGAACCCGCGGAAGTCGGGCGGGAGCTCGAGGCGGGCGGCTGGCGCGCGGCGCTTCTCGTCGGCCACGAGCCCCTTCTTGGCGCAATCGTCTCCTTCCTCGTCTTCCGCGATCCGCAGCAGACGATCCCGCTCCACAAGGCGTCGGTCGCCCACGTCTCGTGGACGCCGGGGGGCAGCGGAACTCTCGAGGCGCTCCTCCCCGCCGACGTGCTTGTCCGGCTGGCTGCGGGCGGCTGAGCGCCGCCGCCCACCCTTGTAGAATCCGCCGCAACCGAAAGGAGAGCCAGCCATGGGGAAACTCGGTCTCGGATGCGTTGCCCTGCTCGTCGTTCTCGCCGTGATCGTCGGCGTGTCGATGGCCGGCACCTACAACCGTCTGGTCTCGCTCGGCCAGGAAGTCGACAAACAGTGGGGCAACGTCGAAAACGCCTACCAGCGCCGCGCCGACCTCGTCCCGAACCTCGTCGCGACGGTCCAGGGCGCGGCGAACTTCGAGAAGAGCACCCTCGAGGCCGTCGTGAACGCCCGCGCCTCGGTCGGTCGGGCGCAGATCAACGCCCCGACGGCGCCCACGGACCCCGAGGCGCTCGCGCGCTTCGAGGCGGCGCAGGGCCAGCTGGGCGCCGCGCTGCAGCGGCTGCTCGTCGTGGTCGAGCGGTATCCGGAGCTGAAGGCGAACCAGAACTTCCGCGACCTGCAGGCCCAGCTCGAGGGGACGGAGAACCGGATCGCCGTCGAACGGATGCGCTACAACGAGTCGGCGCAGGCCTACAACACGGCAAGGCTGCGCTTCCCGACGAACCTCTTCGCTTCGATGTTCGGGTTCAAGGAGAAGGCATACTTCAAGGCGGTGGCTCCCGGAGCCGAGCGCGCGCCCGCGGTCAATTTCGATTTCAAGAAGCCGGCGCCGGCGGTCACGCCGTAGGACGGGACACGAAACACGCGACGCGGGGCACATAGAGCGGATGCGATGAGCCGCCTCGGCTCACGAGTCGCAGTCCGGCTCCTGATTCTTCTCGCCGTCTCGGCGCAGGCGGTCGCGCAGCGCTCGCTCGAGGGTGAGCTCCCGCCGAAGCCGGCGAAGTACGTCACTGACAACACGGGAGTGCTCGGGGCCGATCGTGTGGACTCGCTCTCGCACAAGCTCGAGCAGTTCGAGCGGGACACGTCGAACCAGATCCTCGTGTGGATCGACCGCAAGGTCCCGGAGAACTTCACCCTCGAGGACTTCGCCGTCCGCGCTTTCAAGAAATGGGGCGTCGGGCAGGCGAAAAAAGACAACGGGGCCGCGCTCTTCGTCTTCGTGGATGACCACAAGCTGCGCATCGAGGTCGGGTATGGCCTCGAAGGAGTGCTTCCCGACGCCATCGCGAACAGAATCATCCAGGGCGAGATCGTGCCGCGGTTCCGATCGGGCGATTACGCGGGCGGGATCGAAGCCGGCGTGGACGCGATGATTGCCGCGACGAAAGGGGAGTACAAGGGGACGGGGACCACCGTGAACGAGCGTTCTCGAAGAAGCCGCGGCACGGGACTCCCAGGCTGCACTTTTCCGCTCGTCTTCTTCCTGTTGTTTGGCTTCCTTCCGCTTCTGTTCAGGCGCTCGCGCCGCTGGCGAACGTTCGGCGGTAGCGGCTGGTGGACCGGCGGCGGCTTCGGCGGCGGCGGGGGCGGTGGAGGCTTTTCCGGCGGCGGAGGCGGGGGAGGATTTTCCGGCGGAGGCGGCTTCTCCGGCGGCGGCGGCGCTTCGGGGAGCTGGTGATGGCTTCCTTCTTCTCGAAGCTGGACAGCGACCGGATCGTCGCCGCGATCGCAGACGCGGAACGCGAGAGCTCCGCGGAGATCCGCGTCCACGTCACCCACCGAAAACCGACAAACCTCGAGGAACGCGCGCGCCGCCGGTTCGATCTTCTCGGGATGACGAAGACCGGCGAAAGAAACGGCGTCCTGTTCTACATCGCGCCGAGAGCCCGGCAGTTCCAGATCCTCGGGGACTCCGGGATCCATGAGAAATGCGGCGACGACTTCTGGAAAGAGGTCGCCGCCGAGATGGAGGGCAGCTTCCGCCGCGGCGAGTTCACGGAAGGAATCCTCCGGGGGATCGAGAAGGTGGGCGAAGTCCTGGCCCGGCACTTCCCGCACTCGGCGCACGACCGAGACGAGCTTCCCGACACGATCGACGAGGAGCCTTGACTTTGTGCGGCGAAACCGTATGATTCGCCGTTCCTTTCGGGAGGCTCCATGTACGCCATTCTCCGCTCGGGCGGCAAACAGATGAAGGTCTCGGCGGGCGACGTCGTCCGCGTCGAGAAGCCCTCCGGAAAGAAGTTGTCCAAGGGCGAGGAGCTGACGCTTTCCGAGGTCCTTCTCGTATCGGGCGACGACGGGATTCGCTCCGCGAAGGACGAGCTCGCGAAGGTCGCGATCAAGGCGACCGTGATCGGCGAGGTTCGCAGCAAGAAAGTTCTCGTTTTCAAGAAAAAGATCCGCAAGCAATACCGCCGGACGAAGGGGCACCGTCAAACGATGCTCGAAATCCGGATCGACTCGATCGAAGGGTAGGCGCCCATGGCACACAAGAAGGGACAGGGCTCGTCGCGCAACGGTCGCGACTCGAACGCCCAGCGGCTCGGGGTCAAGCGGTTCGGAGGTCAGCTCGTCTCGGGCGGCTCGATCATCGTTCGCCAGCGGGGCACGCGGTTCTTTCCGGGCGACAACGTCGGCCGCGGCAAGGACGACACGTTGTACGCGCGCGTCGCCGGCGTCGTGCGGTTCAAGGACCGCGGTCGGTCGGGCCGGATCATTTCGGTCGAGCCGGTCACAACGTAAAACGGAAAAACGGAAAACGGAAAGCGAGGGCTCGGAGCCCAGGTTTCCTTCGTTTCCCGTATCCCGTTTCCCGTTTCCCGACTCCGTGTTCATCGACACTGCCGAAATCCACGTCCGCGGGGGCGACGGCGGCAACGGGTGCGTCGCTTTTCGCCGTGAGAAGTTCGTCCCCCGGGGCGGCCCGTCCGGCGGCGACGGAGGCCACGGCGGCTCGGTCTGGGCGGTCGCCGATCCCGCGCTCAACACCCTTTACCACCTTCGCCACCAGAGGTCTTTTCGCGCCGAACGGGGCGAGCATGGGATGGGCTCGAACCGCCACGGCCGCTCGGGGGGAGGCGTCGTTGTGCCGCTCCCTCTCGGTTCCGTCGTCCGCGACGCGGAGACGGGCGAGCCGATCGCGGACCTCCTCGCCGCGGGGGAGAGAGTTCTCCTGGCGAAAGGGGGCAACGGAGGCTGGGGCAACCAGCATTTCGCGACGCCCACGCGCCAGGCTCCGAGGTTCGCGAAGCCGGGACTCCCCGGGGAGGAGCGGCAGCTCGCGATCGAGCTGAAGCTCTTGGCCGACGTCGCGATCATCGGTTTTCCCAACGCCGGCAAGTCGACGCTCATCTCGGCGATCTCCGCGGCAAAGCCGAAGATCGCCGACTACCCGTTCACCACTCTCATCCCGCATCTCGGCGTCGTCGCCGGCGATGAGAGCCGGACTCTCGTCGTCGCCGACATCCCGGGGCTGATCGCAGGAGCCCACAGGGGCGCCGGGCTCGGGATCCGCTTTCTGAAGCACGTCGAACGCTGCCGCCTGCTCTGCCACCTCGTCGACGCCTCCGGCTCGGGCGACGCGGAGAGTGACGTCGAGGTTCTCGAACGGGAGCTCCGGGAGTTCTCTCCCGAGGTCGCGGCCCGTCCGCGGGTCCTCGTCGCCTCGAAGATGGACGCGGTCTCGGATCCGGAACGTCCCGCCTCGATCGCGCGCGCCGCGGCGGCTCGCGGGCTGCCCTTCTTCGAGATCTCGGCGGTGACTCACCGGGGCTTGGAGCCTCTCTCCCACTTCTTCTTCGAGAGCGTCGCCCGGGAGCCGTCCGCGGTGACCCGAAGCTAGATACTCTCTTGCCCGTGCGCATCGGCATCTTCGGCGGAACGTTCGACCCGGTCCACGAGGGTCACGTGAAACCCGTCGCAGGGGCCGCCGAACGCTTCGAGCTCGCGCGGGTGATCTGGATTCCGGCCCGGTTGTCCCCGTTGAAGGGCGCCCTCCCGACCGACGCGCGACATCGCGTCGCGATGGTGGCGCTCGCGATCGCCGGCCGGTCCGACTGGACCCTCTCCTTCGACGAGCTCGATCGGGAGCCGCCCTCGTACACCGTCGACACTCTGCGCGGGCTGTCGGCCCGGTTCTTGCGAGACGAGCTGTGGCTGCTCATGGGCACCGACGCGCTCGCCGGTTTCGCAAGATGGAAGGATCCGGAGGAGATCGTCCGGCTCGCCCGCATCGCTGCGTTCCATCGGGAACCGTT
>DASWCZ010000022.1:0-24695 GCA_036395755.1 Thermoanaerobaculia bacterium | reverse complement strand
CGCCCTCGGAGTCCGCGTCGAGCGCCGAGTGAAAGCCGCCTTCGGGGCCGCGCATCTCGCGCAATGCCCAGACGAGCGTCTCCTCGCAGACGCGGCGATAACGCTCGTGGCCGAGTGCCTGCCAGGCGTGCAGGTACGTCCGGGCGAGCAGAGCGTTGTCGTAGAGCATCTTCTCGAAGTGGGGCACGAGCCACTTCGGGTCGGTCGAATAGCGGTGGAAACCGCCGCCCACGTGATCGTGCATGCCACCTTCCGCCATCCGATCGAGAGTGAGCGTCGCCATGCGGAGGACGTCCTGTTGCCCCGTGCGCCGCCAGATCCTCAGGAGCAACCGGACGGGCAGAGAGCTCGGGAACTTCATCCGGTTCTGGAGCCCTCCCCAGACTTTGTCGAAGCGGCTTCGGTAGTAGTCGGCGGCCCGCGAGAGAGCCGACGCGTCGGGGCGTCCCTCTGCGGCGACTTCGGACATGTTTTTCTGGATTCGCCGGGTGATCTCCTCCGCCGTCCGGGCGACGCGATCCGGCTCCGAGTCGTAGGCGGCGCGCAGCTCCTTGAGCAGGCTCGAGAACTGCTTTGCCGGGAAGTACGTGCCGCCGAAGAAGGGCTTGCGGTCGGGGGTGGCGGCGACGGTCATCGGCCATCCGCCGCCGCCGGTCAGCATTTGCACCGCGTTCATGTAAATGGCGTCCACGTCCGGTCGCTCTTCGCGGTCGACTTTGATGGAGACGTAGTTCTCGTTCAGGTACCGCGCGATGTCCTCGTCCTCGAAGGACTCCTCCTCCATCACGTGGCACCAGTGACAGGTTGAATAGCCCACGGAGAGCAGCACTGGGCGATGGAGCTTCCTGGCCGTGTCGAAGGCCTCGTCGCCCCAGGAGTACCAATTCACCGGATTGTGGGCGTGCTGTCGAAGATAGGGGCTCGTCTCGAGATAAAGGCGGTTGGTGTATTTGGGAGAGCCGTCCGGATTCAAGTGCCGGGTCCGCGGGCGCTCGCCGGGAGGCCGGGCAGCCCAGGCGGCTTCGAGCTTGCGCACGAGCGCATCGTCAAATGGGGTCGCGCCGGGCAAGATGCCGCCGAAGCTCCAGCGGTGACGGGCAGTGTCACTCCCCGCACTGCCTGAAGCGGTTCCCGAGCCGGCAGTCGGCGATTTAGAATTTCGGCGAGCTTGCCCCGCGACAACAAGGAGGCCTCCCAACGCCACAAGAACGATCGCGCCCTTGCTCGCCATCGCTCGAAATCGTCTTCTCGTCACTCGACGGCTTTCTTCTTCCACGTACCGTTTTCTTCGAACCAGGTATAGCGCTCCTTCCCGTTCACCTTGTGAACGGTGACCTCCGTGTTCTGGAGGTCGTCTTTCGTCTTGCCCTGCATGAAGATGTCGATGTCGTACTTCGTCCCGTCCTTTTCTACGAAGTCCGCGCAGGCGAAATACACGTCCGGCGCGACCTGCGACAGGCGGTCGTCGTGGACCTTCTCGAGCTTCAACTGAAGCGTCTTTTGGGCAACCGGATCTTGCACTCTGAGCCAGCCATCGTTGCCGGCCGCTTCCTTCTCGACCCACGTTTTGATCGCGGCGCCGAGTTCTGTCTTGGTCAGACCAGCCTGTTTCTTGTCGGTCGGGTGGTCCTGCTGCTTGGATTTCGGGTGCTCGGGATGCTTTTCCTGGGCGGCGAGCCGTCCCGGCGCAACGAGAAGCAACGCCAGCGGCGCCATTGTCAGAATCCGTTTGAAGCTCATATGTCCTCCTATTCGCAAAAGGTCCTACAGCGTCGCTTCGCGAAGAATCTTCTCGAGGGTGTCTCCCGGTACCTCGCCAATAGCCAGAATGGTCAGCTTTCCGAACCGCCGGCTGCAGACGGGATGGCCGCGATACTTCCGGCAGCCTGCGTCTCCGACTGCATGGTCGCAGACGAAGAGAGCGACACTCTGCCGGCTCTCGCCGTGTGTGTAGAAGAGCAGCTCCACCCGCCGCCCCGCGACGTTGCAAAGCCGCCCACCGACGAGTTGAGCGGCTGGAACGGCCGGTACCACCGGCTCAAAGGGGGTCTTTCCGGAAAAGAAGCGAACGACCTCGCGCGGATCACTCGACGCGACTTCTGCGGGCCTGACCTCGGGCAATGACTGCAGGTAGTCCGAGACCAGCTCCTCGCCAAACGGCAGCGCTGGGTTCTGATGACGCCGAATGACGAACAGCGCGGCCGCCAGCAGACCAACACCCACGGCTACCGCCAAGAGTCGCCTCCTGTATGAGGTCTCCCAGAATCCTGTGCTCTTGAAACGGAGAGCCTCCACGCGGGCGCGAACCGCGCCTGGAGGCTCATCACGGCTTTCCAGACGCGCGATGGCGTGCTTGAGGCTCCGCACCGACGCCACGTGTTCCAGGCACGATGCGCACCCGACCAGGTGCGCGTTGATCTCCGATCGCTCGCTCGGCGCGAGCTCCTCGTCGACATATGGAGAGAGCAACTCGTTGGTCTGTTCGCAGTTCATCGCCTTGACGGATCCTCCGCTTCCCCTGCGGTTCTCCCGAGGAGTACTGACAGACGGCCGCGGGCACGGGCGATCCGCGAGCGCACGGTACCGATCGGAGAGCCGACGATCTCGGAAATCTCCGCGTACTGGAAGCCCCAAAGGTCGCAGAGTAGAAGCGCCTCGCGTTGCTCCCTCGGGAGGCGATCCAGAGCCGCCTCGAGCTCGCGAGCCGCAAGGCGCTCGACAGCTTCCGCGGGAACGATGAACGCCTGGGTGCTCATCTTGCTGTCGGTGGCAAGAGACAGTTGAGATCGGACGGCCGAAGTCCGCCGACCATCCAGGAAGAGGTTTCGTGCGATCCGGAAGAGCCAGGCGCGGCACGCCGCGGGGTCCCGGAGCCTCCGCCAGGCTTCGAATGCCCGCTCGAAGGTCGCCTGAACTAGGTCGTCCGCGTCGGCGGCGTTGCCGGTCAGCCGCCGGGAAAAGGCAGCGATGTCCTCCAGATAGGAAAGGGCGAGAACGCTGAAATCTTCTCGGGTCACACGACTTCCCTACTACTGCAGACGGCCGGAGAAGCCCTGGAGTTCCGCCCGAACACCGGACTACAAGAATTACAAGACGGAGGGCTGTCGTTGCGGATGCTGACCGACAAACCGGAGGAGCTCGACCGATTTTTCGCGGCTCGAGGCGTCTCGTTCCCGACGCGGGTCTTCGACCTCAGAATGATGCGATATCGACTGGTGGGAGGGCGCGTCCTGAACCCGGACGGCCCCAAGCGGGCTCTGTTCGTCTATGCGGGGCCGAAGAATAAGATCCTGGCGTGCGAGATGTACGAAGGAGACGTGCGCCGGCTTCCAAAGGACGGAGTTCCGAGGTCGCACGGCGGCATTACCTTCTTCGTCTGCCACCGCGGCGGCTCGACGCAGGTCTTCTGGCAGGAGGGCGCCACGGCGTGCGTACTGGTTTCGGATATCCCGACCGAAGAGGTCGTCCAGCTCGCATTCGCCAAAGCGACGAAGGTCTGAGGCGTTCTCGCTTCTTCCGGAAGAGCGAACTTCTCGTTTGATGGGGGCCATTGGACGGAACGTCCCCCGCAAAGAGGGGCTCGACAAGGTCACCGGGCGGGCGAAGTACGTCGACGACCTGACGTTTCCGGGGATGCTCCACGGGCGGACGATCCGCTCGACGATCGCGGCCGGCGAGATCGAGGGCGTTCACCTGGGCTTCAGCCGGAAGGGCTTCACGATCGCCGACTGCCGCGACGTCCCGGGCAGGAACGTCGTCGCGTTGATCGAGCTCGACCAGCCGTGTCTTGCCGAGCGGCGCGTGCGCCACTTCGCCGAGCCGATCCTGCTCCTGGCCCACGAAGATCGCGAGCGGCTGCTCGAGGCGGAGGCGCGGATCGCAATCGACTACCGGGAGACCGCGCCGAACTACGACCCGGAGAAATCCGATCGTTGCTTCAAGGAGATCGTAATCGAAAAAGGAGAGCTCGCGCGCGGTTTCGCGGAGGCGGACGTCGTCGTCGAAGGGGAGTACCGCGTCGGCCACCAGGAGCAGCTCTACATCGAGCCGAACGGCGTGATCGCGGTGCCGGAGAACGGCGGGATCACCGTGTACGGCTCGCTCCAGTGCCCCTACTACGTCCACCGCGCGCTGCGGGTGCTCCTCGGGCTTTCGGACGAGAAGGTGCGCGTCGTCCAGACGGAGACGGGCGGAGGCTTCGGCGGCAAGGAGGAGTACCCCTCGATGATCGCGGGGCACGCGGCGATCCTCGCGTGGAAATCGCGGCGGCCCGTCAAGCTCGTCTACGACCGCGTCGAGGACATGGTCGCGACGACGAAGCGGCACCCGGGCGTGATCCGGCACCGCACCGGAGTGACGCGTGACGGCCGGATGACGGCAATCGAGATCGACGTGCTCTTGGACGGCGGCGCCTACATGACGCTGTCGCCGGTCGTCCTTTCCCGCGGGGTCATCCACGCGACGGGGCCCTACCGGTGCGACCACGTCCGGATCCACGGCCGGGTCGTAGCGACCAACACCCCGCCGAACGGGGCGTTTCGGGGCTTCGGCGCGCCGCAGACTCAGTTTGCGGCGGAAGTGCACATGGAACGGATCGCGGAGGCTCTCGGGATGGACCCGGTGCGCCTGCGCGAGAAGAACGCGTTTCGCCCCGGCGACACGACTTCGACGGGCCAGAAGCTCGGACGGGACACGAGCGCGCTTCGAGTGTTGCACGAAGCGGTCTCGCGGAGCGACTTCCGCGCGAAGCGCCGGGCGTACCGGGGCACGAATCGCGGAATCGGGCTCGCGCTCTTTTTCCACGGCTCGGGCTTCACAGGGGGGGGCGAGGTGAAGCTCGCCTCGAAGGCTTCCCTCGAATTGACCGAGACCGGCGCGCGCATCCTCGTTGCCTCGACCGAGATCGGCCAGGGCACGCGCACGATGCACGCACAGATCGTCGCCGACACGCTCGAGATCCCGTACGAGAAAGTCGAAGTCGAGGCGGTGGACACCGCTCGCGTTCCGGACAGCGGCCCGACCGTCGCGTCGCGAACGTGCATGGTCGTCGGAAAGATCCTCGAGCGGTGCGCGCAGGAGATCCGCCGGGAGCTCGGCGGCCGCACGGCCCGGGATTACCTGGCGGAGCGCGGACCGCTGGTCGTCACGAAGGAGTATTCCGGACCCGACGGTCTCTACTGGGACGACGAGACTTACCGGGGCGACGCCTACGGCGCCTTCGGCTGGGGATGCGACGTCGTCGAAGTCGAGCGCGATCCCGAAACGTGGGAGATCCGGCCGACGCGCATTACCGCCGTCTGCGAAATCGGCAGGGCCATCCATCCCGTGCTCGCCGCGGGCCAGATCGAAGGGGGCACGGCGCAGGCCGTGGGATATGCGCTCTTGGAAGAGGTCGCGATACGGGACGGCCGGATGGCGAACGCCCAGCTCACGAACTACCTGGTGCCCACGACGCTCGACACGCCGCCGATCGACGTCGCGATCCTCGAGAACCCTTACGAGCACGGCCCGTTCGGGGCGAAGGGCGTCGGCGAGATGCCCATCGACGGTCCGGCGCCCGCGATCGTCAACGCGATCCGGTCTCTCGGGCTCGACGTCCGATCGATTCCGGCCACTCCCGAGCGGATTCTCGAAGCACCCGCCGTCCAGAATCCCGGGTAGCCGACGACATGCGCTTCACGTTGAACGGAAAGAAGCGGCAGGTGCAGGCGCCGCCGATGAAACGGCTCTTGGACGTCCTGCGCGAGGAGTGCGGGCTGACCGGCACGAAAGAGGGCTGCGGCGAGGGGGAGTGCGGGGCCTGCACGGTGTTGTTGGACGGGATGCCGGTCAACTCATGCCTGATCCCGTTCGCGCAGGTGCGCGGGTCTCTCGTCACCACGATCGAAGGACTCCAGGGTCGGCATCCTCTCCAGGACGCCTTCATCGCCGAAGGCGGCGCGCAGTGCGGCATCTGCACGCCCGGAATGATCCTAGCTGCGGCGGCGCTTCCCCGTGGCGCGACGATGGACGAGATCCGGCTGGGTCTCGCCGGCAATATCTGCCGCTGCACCGGGTACAGCGCGATCTACCGGGCAGTCGAGAAGGCGTCCACACGCTCCGCACGCCGCGGAAGAGAGGCCCCATGAGGACCGCCGTTTCGCGGCTCGAGCTCCTCCGGCCTCGCACGGTCCGGGAGGCTCTCCGGATGCTTCGCGACGAAGGCCCGCTCGTCCCTCTCGCCGGTTGCACCGACGTCTACGTCGGACTCAATTTCGGAACGCTGACGGCGAAGAGATTCATCGACCTGTGGCGGCTCGAAGATCTGCGCGCCATCCGGATTACCGACGGCATCCTCTCGATCGGCGCGCTCGCCACCTACACGGAGCTCGCCCGGTCCCCTCTCGTTAGCAAACGTCTCCCGATCCTCGCCGCCGCGGCGCGCGAGATCGGCGGCGTCCAGATCCAGAACCGCGGGACTCTGGGCGGCAACGTCGCCAACGGATCTCCGGCCGGCGACAGTCTGCCAGTCCTCGCGGTGGCGGAGGCCGGACTCGTGCTGGCGAGCGCGAAGGAATCCCGCCGGGTGCCGTTCCTTTCCTTCTACACGGGGTACCGGAAGAGCGTTCTGCGACCCGACGAGATCATCGCCGCCGTCGAGATCCCGCGCGTGGACGGGCGGCAATGGTTCCGCAAAGTCGGCACGCGCGCCGCACAGGCGATCTCGAAAGTCGTCATGGCGGCGGTTCGCTCCGACTCTCCCCGCGTCGCGATCGGGAGCGTCGCGCCCACGGTCGTCCGGCTTCCGAAGACGGAAGCGGTGCTGTCGTCGCGCGCTTCGATCGCGGAGGCCCGGCGGACGCTGGAGGCCGAGATCCAGCCGATCGACGACCTTCGCTCGACCGCGGAATACCGTCGGCGGGTCTCGGCAAATCTGCTCGAGCGATTCTGGAACGACACGGCGCGATGAGGCAGACCCTTTCGCCCGAAGACGTCCAGATGGTCCTCGCCCAGATCGGGGAAGCGAACCGCGCGTTCGCAAAGCGCTATCCGGGTGACTCGCCGCGGCGGCAGCCGGTCCACACCGTCTACGGCGGGGCGCAGGTCTTTCGGTCCGACAGCGCCCCCAGGCTGGGAGCACTCGCGCGGCGGGCGCTCGAAACCTACGCGCCGACACCTCGAGACTTCGCCCGGGCGGTCGGATTTTCCGAAGCCCTCGCCGGGAGGATCTCCGAGCGCGTCGTGTCGAAGCTCGAGCGGGAGCCGGTCGAGGACTTCCGCATCGACTTCGAGGACGGCTACGGGAATCGCCCGGACGCGGAGGAGGACGGCCACGCCGAATCGGCGGCGGTCGAGGTGGCGAAGGGTCTCACCGAGGCGACGCTCCCCCCGAACATTGGCCTCCGGATCAAGCCTTTCACCGAAGAGCTGAAGCGTCGCGCGATCCGCACTCTCGACCTCTTTCTGACGGCGCTCGTGCGGGAGACCGGCGGACGGGTTCCCGGCAATTTCGTCGTGACGCTCCCAAAGGTGACGGTCCCGGATCAGGCGGCCGCGCTCGCCCAGGTGCTCGAGCTCCTCGAGCGGCACCTCGATCTGCCCGAGCGGACGCTCCCTTTCGAGATCATGGTCGAGACGCCGCAGGCCGTGCTCGACGAAACCGGGAGCGCGTCGCTCCTCCGCCTCGTCGGCGCGTCGCGGGGACGATGCGTCGCCGCGCACTTCGGCACTTACGACTACACGGCCTCGCTGAACGTCACCGCTGCGTACCAGCAGATGACCCATCCCGCCTGCGACTTCGCGAAGCACGTCATGCAGGTCGCGCTCGCGGGGACCGGCGTCTGGATCTCCGACGGATCGACGAACGTCCTTCCCGTGCCGCCGCACCGCGCCGCGCCGGGCGGGCCCGCGCTCGACGCGCGCCAGGTCGCGGAGAACCGGGCGGCGGTGCACGAGGCGTGGAAGCTCCACTACGACCACGTGCGCCATTCGCTCGCGCACGGCTTCTACCAGGGATGGGACCTCCATCCGGCGCAGCTCCCGACGCGCTACGCCGCGCTCTACGCCTTCTTCCTGGAGGGTCTCGACTCCGCGTCCGTGCGGTTGAAGAACTTCGTCGAAAAGGCGGGCCAGGCGACTCTCGTCGGCGAAGTCTTCGACGACGCCGCGACCGGGCAGGGTCTCCTGAACCACTTCCTTCGGGCGTGGAGCTGCGGCGCGATCACCGAAGCCGAGGCGGTCGAGAAGAGCGGACTGACCCTCGACGAGCTCCGCGGCCGATCGTTCGTCAGGATCCTGAAGAGCCGGCGCTCCTAGGCGCCGACAACTTCTCGCCCTCGACATCCCCCGCGTAGCGCCGGAGGATCTCTGCGACCTGCCGGTGCTCTTCCGGCGACCAGTCGGCGAGCAGCTCGCCCAATCGCTCGCGCCGGGCGATCCTCAGGCGTTCGTTTGCCTCCCGGCCGGCGGGAGTGAGGTCGAACCCGTCCGGAGGGGCCGGCAGGATCAGGCCGCGCGTCTCGAGATCACGTTGCGCCTGCGCGAGCCGCTCGGCATCGACGCCGTACTTGCGCGCGAGCTCCGCGACCGGGACTCCCGGACACCTCTCGATCTGAGACAGCAGCCAGCACGCCGCCGGTCCCAGGTCGACGCCCGCGCGCTCGGCGATTCTCTCGAGGATCCGGCGCTGGGTGTCCCGGTGCATCAGCACGGAAAGACCGTGGCTGATCTGCGTCAACGAGTCGTCGTCACAGGGCATAGCGAATCCCTCCCCGAGGCCGGTGCTCGCGGCGACGGTCTCGCGCAGAGGCCTCTCCTCGAGAAGCCACGAGAGAAGGAAACCGACGACCGCGACCGCCGCCGCGACGAGAAAGACCGTATGGAGGGAGTCCGCGAAAGCCGCCCGGTACGCGCTCTGCGCCACCGGCGCCAGGCGAAGAACGACCGCCGGGGAGATGTGCTCGACGTCCTGCGCCACCGCGGGAAAGGCGCGCGCGAGATTCGCGGCGAGGCGGCTTGCGAAGACTGCGCCCAGGACCGCCACGCCGAGAGACCCTCCGATCAAGCGGAACAGCGTCGCCCCGGAGGTTGCGACGCCGAGGTCTTCGTATTCGACGGCGTTCTGCACGGCGAGCACCAGGACCTGCATGACCAGGCCGAGCCCCATCCCGACCACCAGCATGAAGAGACCGGCCATCAGTCCACTCGTCGTTACGTGCATCCGAGAGAGAAGAAAGAGGCCGACCGCGAGAATCGCCGTGCCGGCGATCGGAAAGAGCTTGTAACGGCCGATGCGGCTGATGATCTGTCCCGAGGCGATCGAGGTCGTGAGCATCCCGGCCATCATCGGTACGAGCTCCAAGCCCGAAGCGGTGGGGCTCGAGCCCTGGACGAGTTGCAGGAACACCGGCAGATACGTGACCGACCCGAAGAGCGCGAATCCGACGATCAATCCGATTCCGCTCGTCACCGAGAAAACGGGATTGGTGAAGAGACGAAGCGGTACGACCGGCTCCGAGCTGCGGCGCTCGACTACGACGAACGCCGCGAGCAGAACGGCGCTCGCCGCGACGAGGCCGATCATCCAAGGGGAGCCGAACGACGCCGCCGTCCCTCCGAGATCGGCGATCAGAACGATCCCGCCGAGCGCGCCCGCGAGCAGCGCCGCGCCCGGGTAGTCGATCCGGCGCCGCACGCGATCGGGAGTCGCCGGCAGCGTGGCCGCGAGGACCGCGAGCGCGAACGCTCCGACGGGAAGGTTGACGTAGAAGATCCAGCGCCAGGAAAGGTGCGTCGTCAGGAACCCGCCGAGGAGCGGGCCGGCGATCGAGGACACGCCGAAGACCGCTCCGAAGATCCCCTGGTACCGGCCTCGCTCGCGAGCGGGAACGATGTCGCCGAGCGCGGCCTGCGTGCTCACGATGATCCCGCCGCCCCCGAGACCCTGCAGCCCGCGAAACAGAATGAGCTGCGTCAGCGTCCGGGCGAGCCCGCAGAGAGCCGAGCCCACCAGGAAGATCACGGTCGCGATCTGGAGCACCCGCTTGCGGCCGTAGAGGTCCCCGAGCTTTCCGTAGAGCGGGGTCGCTATGGTTTGCGCGAGAAGGTACGCGGTCACCACCCAGGAGAGGTGGGCCAGTCCGCCGAGTTCGCCAACGATGGTGGGCAGCGCCGTCGCGACGATCGCCGAGTCGAGCGCCGCCAGGAACAGGACGAGCATGAGGCTGGAGAGAACCGCGAAGCGCTGCTCGCGCGGCACGGCCGGCGGCACGGCTTCGATCGCCGGCGCGCGCGCGTCAGCGGGCGGGGTCAGTCGGGCCTCTGCGCGAGAGAGTTCGCTCCGTCGGCTGGAGAGTCACGAGGGGAACTTGGCAGAGAAGGTCGCGCGCCTCACCTCACAGGTTGAGGATTGCGGACTTCGCGGCCTTGTCGATCTCGATGTAGCAGGCGGTCGCACGCGCCCCCTTGACGTTGCTTCCGGAGGGAGGCTTCGAATAAAGCAGGTATGCGCCCGGCGATGGATCGATGCTCATGCTCATTCGCTCGGTCCACACTCCGATCGTGGCGCCCTGGGCGTCCAGCTCTTCCAGGACGACACGTTCGACCAAGACGGGGTTACTCCCACTCACGTAGTTTCCGTTCACCAGAATGTCTCCCGCGCCGCTCCTGCTCAGAAGAACCTTGAAGTTGACCGGCATCTCGAACCTCCCTTTCCACCAAAATCTGGAACTTGACCAAGGCGCAACTTGTCCTTCCTTCATCCTCTTCCCGAGATTGGGTCATTTCGACGCCTTCCACGCCGCCGCGGTCTCACGCGCGTAATCCTCGAAGCGGCGCGGCGGATGACCGAGCAGTTTCGTCTGGTGCTCGACGTCGGCGGCCGTGGCTCGGAGTCCCTCTTCCTGGAAGAACTGGTACATGAGTCGGAAATCGAACGCGAGGATGGCAGGCAGGTACCGAAGCGACTGTTTTTCCCAGGCATCGAGGTCATTGCCGGCGTAGGCGATCGGGCGGCCGAGCACGCGGCTCCAGATCTCCGCGGTGCTCTTCCCCGTGACCGCCTCGGGGCCGACGAGGTTGTCGGTCTTCCCCGCACGGGCGCCCGTCGTCAGCGCGACGGCTGCAGCCTCGGCGACGTCGCGAATGTCGACGCGCGAGACGCCCACGTCTCCGATCGGCTGCGGGTATACGCCGTACTGAAGCAGGGCATCTTTGAAGAACGCGTCGTTCTGGTAGAAGTTGTTCGGACGCAGGATCGTCCACTCGAAGGGCGAGGCCTTCACGGCGGTCTCCACCGCGATCTTCGAACCGAAGTGCGGCAGATGCGGCGCGGCGTCGACGTGGTGGACCGAGAGATAGGCGACCCGTTTCACCCCCGACAGACGCATCCCGTCCACGGCCATCAGACCTTCGTGAGTTTCCGTCGGGCTCACGGGGTTCAAGAGGAAGACCCCGTCCATTCCCCGGAAGACCGACCGAACGGTCGAAGGGTCGAGCAGGTCTCCGCGCACCGTCCGCGCGCCGGACGGCAGCCCGGAAGCCTTGTCCGGGTTGCGCGTGAGGACGTGAACGTCGACGTCTCGCGCGACGAGCTCGCGCACGACCTGCGACCCGACATTTCCGGTCCCTCCCAGGACCATGACCTTCATCGAATCCTCCGTTCTCCCTCAGGCCTCTCTCGTGATCGTCGCTTCGATCAATCCGTAAGGCTCCTCGGTCGCGACGAAGATCTCATTTTCGTTGGCGATCCCGAAGCGCGACAGATCGACGGGCAGGTGGTGCTTGTTCGGCATCGCCATGCGGATCTGCATGAGCTCCGGGTGCCTGCCGAGCGCCGCCTCTCCCATCGCGTAGAGCGTGTGCTGCACGGAAGCGCTGTCGTGCGCCGCGAATGTCTCGAGGAGCGTCCGACGCACGGCGGCCCATCCGGAGAAAGGGCCCTGCGGCGACGCGTGCGTCCACGCGGCGGTCAGCGACGTGGCCAGGATGCGATCTTCGGTCTCCGCAAGCGTCGTGTAACGGTCGCGGCGGAAGCCGGAAAAGGCGGAGTGCGCGCTCTTCAAGATCAAGAGGCCGGTCAGACCCGACTCGACGGTCGCGCCGCCGCGCCGCCGCGAGATCCGAGCCGTGCGGCGATCGGACCGCGACCCTTCGAACGCGGTTCCGTCGAGGCGGTTCCAGAGCCGCTGCTCGATCGAGATCTCGACCGACGAAACCGCGGGGTTCTCGTTCAGAAAATGCTCCGAAAGCGCGAGGCCGAGCTCCTCGATCTCTCCGGCCGGACGCTCTCGCGCCACCGCGTAGACGGTGTTCTTCATCGTATCGGTCGGAAGAACGGCGGAGTTGTCCCCAGCGACGTGCGCCGCTTCGAAATCCCCCTCGAAGCGCACGGCGACCGTCAGATCGGAGACGTCGTGCCTCTCGCCGCGGCGCGCCAGGCGCACGAGCCGGATTCCAGACTTGCCGTAGCTGTTGGAACCGAGCGGCAAGATCAACTCCCTCTGTAAGTGGAGTAGCCGAACGGCGACAGAAGGAGCGGGACGTGATGGTGTTGCGAGACGTCTGCGATCTCGAAGACGACCTGCACGACCGGGTAGAAGCCATCGACGCCGCACGTCGCGAAGTAGGCGGCCGTGTCGAAGGTCAGCCGGTAGACGCCCGCGTCGACATCTTCGCCGGAGAGTTCGTGCGCGCGTCCATCCGGGTCGGTGCGGCCGCCTCCGAGCATTTTCCAACCATCTTTCGATCGAATCTCGAGAGTGACCGGCACTCCCCCGGCCGGACGGCCTCGGGAGACATCGAGAACGTGTGTGGTGATGGCGCTCATTTCTCCGTCGGCGTGAGGAGCTTTTCCAGGCGAAGCCGCGTGATCTTACGCTGCTCCTCCACCGCGATCGCGAGCTCGGCCGCCGGGTCGTTGCCGAGGCGTGCCCACACGAGTCCGAGCATCTCGGCCGCGTTTCGGCCGGATGCGAACACGACGAAGATGTGGCCGAACCGCTCCTCGTAATCCCGGTTCGCGTCCGCGAGGTTCGCGAGCGTTTCTGGAGAGGTTCCCCTCGTGCCGCCCTGCTCCTCGCGAGAAAACGCGACGAAATTCGGTGACGGGTGCAGACCCGCAGGGCCTGTCCCCGTGACATTCTCCGGCGGTGGCGGGTGCAGGTCCGCAGGACGTGTCCGCGCGGCACCGATCCGGGGGTGCGCGGCGAACGCCTCGAGCCAGTCTTCCCTCGAGAGCGATCGCCAGACGCGGTTGGCCTCGTCGGCGAGGTCCCGAAAGCTCCCGAACGGCCGAGCCGCCGCCATCCGGCGCGCCCACTCGGAAGATGCGCAGCAGGAGGAGAGCCGCGCCTCCGCTTCCTTCGTCGGAAGGGCGTTGAACCTCTCGAGCTCTGAGGTCATTCGACGACGCCATAGAGCCGCAGCCTCGCGACTCCTCCGTCCGGGTAGATGTGAAAGCGGGCGTGCGTGGCTGCGGGCGCGGACCGCACTTCCCCCTCGAAGACGTGCACCGCGTCGGGAGAGAGCGGCGTCTCCGGCAGAATCTCGCGCCATCGCGCGCCGGACGACAGCGGGTCGCCGTCCTCCAGGATCTCGAGCGAACACCTCCCCGGCGCGTTCCCTTTGAACCAGCTCGTGTCCACTTCCACACGCCGGATCCGGCCGGGAACGCCCAGTCGCAGGATGGCCCAGTCGTGCCCGGGGCCGCGGCGCCGGCGCGTCTCCCAGCCGTCGTGCATGCCGCGCGGAGGGCCCGGCAGGATCAGGCTGTGCCGCGTCCCGAAGAACATGTCGCTCGCGGCGAGGACGAGCCCGCCGTTCTCCAGGCCGGCGAGGTCGACCTCCTTCTCGCGAGAAAGCTCTTCCGCGTCCGGCGTCACAGTTCCGTAGACGCGCAACCGCGCGACTCCACCGTCCGGGTAGATGTGGAGCTTCACGTGCGTGAAGCTGCGGTCGTCGGCGACGGAGAACAGATTTTCGGAATCCCCGCGAAGCTCCGACATCGGGAGGATCTCCACCCAGGGTCCCTCGGGGCCTTCTCCTCCGTCGAGCGAGCACGATTCGGGGAAGTTGCCCTTGAAGAACGCGGTGTCCACGCAGATCCCGCGAATGACTCCCGACAACCCGAGGCGAACGACGCACCAGTCGTGCCCCGGATCGCGGCGCCGGCGCGTTTCCCAGCCGTCCATCCACTTCCCGCGGTCGGTGTACTCGTGCTCGAGAAATACCGGCCGGTCCAGTTTGACGAGATTCTCTTTGGCCGCAAAGAACTCGTCGTTCGCGGCGACGGCAGCGCCTCCAAGACGCTCGGAGGCGAGGTCGACGAGCTCGGTGAAGTCCGTCAAGTGTCTCCCCGCTTCTCGCGGAGCAGAATTCTTCCCCGCGCGGGCCCGGGGACCCGCCCGCGCTCGGAGATCTTCTCACCCGCGAGAAAGACCGCTTCGACGACGCCGGCGAGCGTCCGCCCGGTGTACGGCGTCAGCTTGTGGCGGTGATGGATCGCCTCGGGCCGAACCTCGAACGTCTCCTCCGGGTTCCAGACGACGAAGTCGGCATCGGCGCCGGGGACGAGCGCGCCTTTCCGTCGCGCGATCCCGGCCAGCCGCGCCGGCGCCGCGGACAACCACTCCGACAAGCGCGCGAACGAGACGCCGCGCGCTCGCGCCGCGGTCCAGACGGCGGGCAGCCGGAGCTGAAGGGAAGAGATTCCGCCCCACGCGGACAGGAAGTCGCCGTTCTCGCGCGCCTTCAGCTCCGGCGGCGACGGCGAGTGATCGGAGACCACCATCTCGATCGTCCCGCCCTCCAGCCCTTCCCAGAGCCGCTCGCGGTTGGCTCGGTCCCGGATCGGCGGAGCGCACTTGAACTCCGTCGCGCCCTCCGGCACTTCCTCCGCGGCGAAAAAGAGATAGTGGGGACAGGTCTCGGCGGAGAGCCGCAGGCCTTCGGCCCGCGCCCGCGCGATCCGCGCGAGCGCATCCGCCGACGACAGATGGACGACGTGAATCCGCGCTCCGGTCTCCCGGCACAGGCGGGCCAGCAGAACGACCGCTTCGTCCTCCGCGCGGGACGGCCGGGTGGCGAGATACGCGGAGTAGCGGCGGTCGGGTCCGGCCGGCGGCGGCGCGATCCATCGGGGATCTTCGGCGTGGACGAGAAGGACCGCGCCCTGGCGGGCGACCTCGGGGAGCGCGACGGCGAGGTCGCGCCGGTCGACGGGGCCGAATTCGTCCACGCCCGAGGGGGCGAGGAAGCACTTGAATCCGGGCACTCCCTGCTCTGCCATCCCCGCGAGCTCGAGATGATTGCCGGGGACGACCCCTCCCCAGAACCCGACGTCGACGAACGTCCGCCCCTTCGCGGCGGCCGCCTTCTCGGTCAAGCCTTCCACGGAAGTCGTGGGAGGCACGCTGTTCAGGGGCATGTCGAAGATCGTCGTCACGCCGCCCGCGGCCGCGGCGCGGCTGGCCGTTTCGAAGCCTTCCCACTCCGTACGGCCTGGCTCGTTGACGTGGACGTGCGTGTCGACCAGCCCGGGCATCACCACCGAGTCGCCGAAGTCGAGAGACTCGGCGCCCGCGTGAATGTCCTCGATCGACGCGATCACGCCGCCTCGGACGTAGAGAGACGCCGGCCGGACCCCGGTCGGAGTCACGACACGCCGGCTCGTGAGAACGAGATCCGCGCCTTTCAATTCAATGATTCAATTCCCCACCATGAAAGCGCCGGCGCTTATTGCAGGGATTTCCCTGATCGCAATCGTCCTCTGGGATGCCTTCGAAACCATCATCCTCTCGCGGCGCGTTTCCCGAAAACTCCGACTGACCCGTCTGTTCTACTGGCTCACGTGGCGTCCCTGGCGCGCCCTCGCGCTCCGGATGCGCCCGGGCAACCCCCGCGAGAATTATCTGAGCGTCTATGGTCCCCTCTCGCTCATTCTCCTGCTCGTGCTCTGGGCGGTCGGGCTGATCTTCGCCTTCGCGCTGATCGACTGGGGGGAGGGAGCCCGGCTCGCGGCGCCGCCGGGCACCAGCGGTTTCTCCGCCGACCTCTACCTGAGCGGCACGACGTTCTTCACGCTGGGGTACGGCGACGTGACTCCGCTCACCCCGGCCGGGCGAGTTCTTTCGATCGTCGAAGCGGGTACGGGCTTCGGATTCCTCGCGCTGGTCATCGGATATCTCCCGACACTTTCGCAGGCGTTCTCCCGGCGGGAGGTCAACATCGCGCTGCTCGACGCGCGGGCGGGCTCTCCTCCGACCGCAGCCGAGCTCCTTCGCCGGCATGCCGGAGACCCGGTCGCGCTCGGAAACCTCCTCGCGGAATGGGAGCGCTGGTCGGCGGAGCTCCTCGAGAGCCATGTTTCCTTTCCCGTGCTCGCTTATTACCGATCCCAGCACGACAACCAGTCGTGGGTCGCGGGGCTGACGACGATTCTCGATAGCTGTTCACTGGTGATCGCGGCGATGCAGGGCCCCGTCGTCGGCTCCGCCAGGCTCACGTTCGCGATGGCGCGCCACGCAATCGTGGACCTCGCGCGGATCTTCTCGCCGCGGCCGCAAGCGTTGCAAACGGACCGGCTCGACCCTCCCGAGCTCGCCCGGCTGTGCGAAGCCTTGACGTCGGCGGGGACCCCGATCCGCAAAGGCGAGGAGACCGACCGCCTTGCGGAGCTGCGCGCGATGTACGAGCCGTACGCGACGGGGCTCTCGAGCCATCTGATCATGCCGCTGCCGCGCTGGGTCCCGCCCGCCGGGGCGGCGGCGGACAACTGGCAGCGGACCGCGTGACGGAGGATCGGAGCCTGGAGCTCTCGCGCGAAGAGCTGCGCGCGCTCGTCGACGCAGCCGCCCGCCGCGTCCTCGACTACGTCGAATCCCTGCCGCGCCAGCCCTCCGCGGACGACGAAGGCGGAGCGGCGCTCGCGCGATCCCTGGTCGAGCCCCTGCCCGAGACCGGCCTGCCGTACGAGGAGCTTCTCGATCTCCTCTTCGACAAAGTCGTGCGAAAGGGGTTCGGCACCGCCGGTCCGGGCTACCTCGCGTACATCCCGGGAGGCGGCATCGTCCACTCCGCGGTCGCCGACTTCGTCGCGGACGCCGTCAACCGGTACGTGGGCGTCTTCGCAGCCGCGCCCGGGGTCGCGCAGGTCGAGGCGAACGTCGTGCGCTGGTTCGCGGACATCGTCGGCTACCCGGAGACGGCGGGCGGGATCCTCACGACCGGAGGATCGCTCGCGAACTTTTCCGCGCTCGTGACCGCTCGGCGCGAGCGCCTTCCCGACGATTTCCTCTCCGGAGTCCTCTACGCCTCGGACCAGGCGCACCATTCGATCGCGAAAGCCGCGATGCTCGCCGGTTTTCCCGAAGGAAACGTCCGGAGCATTCCGTCGGACGCGGCGTACCGCCTCCGCCTCGATGCGCTCGCGGCGGCGGTCTCCGAGGACCGCGCAGCCGGGAGGCGGCCCTTCTTCGTCACCGGCAACGCGGGCACCACAAATACGGGCGCCGTGGACGGCCTCGGCGCGCTCGCGGACTTCTGCTCCCGCGAAGGCCTCTGGTTCCACGTCGACGCCGCCTACGGAGGTTTTTTTCTGCTGACCGCCGAGGGCAGGCGGGCGCTCGAAGGCATCTCGAGGGCCGATTCGGTGGTGCTCGACCCGCACAAAGGTCTCTTCCTGCCCTACGGCACCGGATCGCTCCTGGTCCGGGATGCCGGGTCGTTGCGGCGCGCGCACGCACTCTCCGCGGACTACATGCCGGTCATGCAGGAGGACCCTGGTCTCGTGGACTTCAACCTGATTTCGCCGGAGCTCTCGCGCGAGTGGAGGGGACTGCGCGTCTGGCTTCCGATCGCGATGCACGGGATCGCGCCCTTCCGGCGCAACCTCGAAGAGAAGCTCGAGCTCGCGCGGTGGGCGACTGAAGAGCTGCGAACGACCCCCGGAATCGAGATCGTCGCCGAGCCGCAGCTCTCGATCGTCGCGTTCGCCCTGGCCAGACCGGAGCTGCCCATCTCCGAAGCGAACGAATTGAACCGAGCGTTCCTCTCGGCGATCAATGCGCGCAAACGCATTTACCTGACGGGCACGATGCTCGGACCCCGGTTTGCTCTGCGGATCTGCGTTCTCTCCTTCCGTACGCACCTCGACAGAATGCGCGAAGGGTTGGAAGACATTCGCGCCGCGGTCGCAGAGGTCGTCTCCTAAACTTTTTCCGGGCGTTCCCGTACGGATAGAGTCCGTCCGGAAAGTCCTCGAGAGGAGGAGTCGATGAAATCCCTGCTCCGACTGGCCGTGATTTCGAGCCTGGCCGTGCTCGCCTGCGCCGGAAACCCCCCGGCGGCCCGGCCCTCGAGCCGGCCGGTCACCTCCGCTCAGACGGCCGCCAGCACGTCCCGCTTCACGGTACCGGTCGATTACTACAAGCTGCCGAACGGGTTGAAGGTCGTCCTGTCTCCGGACCGGACAGCGCCGACGGCGGTCGTGGCCCTCTATTACAACATCGGGTTCCGGATCGAGCCGCGCGACCGCACCGGATTCGCCCACCTCTTCGAGCACATGATGTTCCAGGGCTCCCAGAACCTCGGGAAGATGGAGTTCATCAAGCTCGTGCAGAAAAACGGCGGGGTCCTGAACGGCTCGACCCGGTTCGACTTCACCAACTACTTCCAGATCGTTCCATCGCACACCTTAGAGACCATCCTGTGGGCGGAGGCCGACCGCATGCGCGGGCTCGCGATCACCCAGGAGAACCTCACCAACCAGCAGGGAGTCGTGAAGAACGAGGTGCGGGTCAACGTCTTGAACCAGCCGTACGGCGGCTTCCCCTGGCTCGACCTGCCGCAGGCAGCGAACACGAACTGGTACAACGCGCACAACTTCTACGGCGACTTGAAAGAGATCGACGCCGCAACGCTCGACGACGTCAAGAAGTTCTTCCAGACGTACTACTCCCCCAACAACGCTGCGCTCGTCGTGGTCGGAGACTTCGATTCCGTGCAGACTCGGGGATGGATCGAGAAATATTTCGCGCCGATTGCCTCGACGCCGCGCCCGGCCGCGCCCGACATCCAGGAACCGCGCCAGGAGAAGGAAAAGCGCGTCACGAAGCCCGATTCCCTGGCGACCCGGCCCGCGCTCGCCGTCGGCTACCACGCCCCCGCGCAGAACACGCCGGAGTACTACGCCATGGGCCTCCTCGACGAGATCCTGCTGCAGGGCAAGGACAGCCGCCTCTACGAAGCGCTCGTCCAGAAGGGCGGGCTGACTGGAGACGTGACCGGAGGGATCAACGAGGACCTCGGAAACATGTTCGACATCAACGGGCCGACACTGTGGATCGCCTCGCTCTTTCACGATCCGGACAAGTCGCCCGACGCGATCCTGAAAGTCTTCGACGCCGAGATCGAACGCGTGGTAAGCGCGCCGGTCGACCAGGCCACGCTCGATCTCGCGATCATCAAGATGCGCTCGCGGCTCTACGACGACATCGAAGGGTTTTTCGGCTTCGGACGCGCGGATCTGCTCGCGAGCTTCGCGCTCTTCGGCGACGATCCCGGCCGAATCAACCGGCTCGAAGACGAGTTTCGGCGCGTGACGCCGGACCTTCTGTGGAAGACCGCGCAGGAGTATCTGCGTCCGACGAACCGGACCGTGCTGCTGGTCGAGCCGAAAGCGCCGGCAAAGCCCGCAGCCGCTCCCGTACCGGAGAAGAAATCATGACCCTCTCGACGTTCTTCCGGCGCACCGGCGCCGCTGGACTCGTCCTCGCGCTCTACGCCGCCGCCGCCTTCGGCCAGAGAGAGACGCCTCCGGCTCCCGGCGCTCCGAAGGACTTCTCCATCCCGACGCTGACGAAGTTCACGCTCGACAACGGGATGAAAGTCACCCTCGTCCCGTACGGCACGATCCCGAAGGTGACCGTGGACCTCGCCGTTCTCGGTGGAAATGCAAACGAGGGTGCCAACGAAGTCTGGTTGGGTGAGCTCATGGGCAACTGGATGCGCGAGGGAACGACGACGCAGACGGCGAGCCAGATCTCTCAGTCGGCGGCGCGGATGGGCGGCTCGCTCGACGTCAGCGTCGGACCGAACTCGGCCAGCGTCACAGCGGACTCTCTGTCGGACTTCGGCCCGGAGATGGTCCGGCTGGTGGCCGACGTCGCCGAGCACCCGATTTTCCCGGAGTCGGAGCTCGGGCGGTTGAAGGCGGACCAGGTCCGACAGCTCTCGATCGCGAAGAGCCGGCCGCAACAAATCGCGCTCGAGAAGTTCCGCTCCCTGATGTACCCGAACCATGCCTACGGCCGGGTCTTTCCGACGCCCGAGATGATCCAGGGATTCACGGCCACCCAGGTCCGGGCGTTCTACGACGCGAACGTCGGCGCCGCGCGTGCCCATCTCTACGTCACGGGCCGCTTCGATCCCGCCGCAATGGAGGCCGCCGTCCGGAACGCCTTCGGGGGATGGAAAGCCGGAACGCCGGTCTCTTTTCCACCCCCGTCCCCGCGCACTTCCCGGGCAATCCACCTGATCGACCGGCCGGGCTCCGTTCAGTCGACGATTTTGATCGGGGTGCCGGTCATCGATCCGAGCAATCCCGATTACGTTACCCTGCTCGTCACCAACACGCTTCTCGGCGGGTACTTCTCGTCCCGAATCACTTCGAACATCCGGGAGGCGAAGGGATACACCTATTCGCCGGTCAGCCAGGTCTCGGTGCGCTATCGCGACGCCTACTGGGCGCAGAACGCCGACGTCACCACGAACGTGACGGGACCATCCCTGAAGGAAATTTTCTACGAGATCGACCGGCTCCGGGGAGAGGCGCCGTCGGCGGAAGAGCTGAAGGCGGTCCAGAACTACATGGCCGGGGTCTTCGTGCTCCAGAACTCCTCGCGGGCGGGAATCATCGGACAGCTCGAGTTCGTGGACCTGCACGGCCTGCCCGACGACTACCTGTCGGGCTACGTCCGGCGCGTGTATGCCGTGACGCCCGCCGACGTCCAGCGGATGGCGCAGAAGTACATCCAGGACGACAAGGCCACGATCGTCGTGGTCGGCGACAAGAAGGTGATCGAGGAGCAGCTGAAGCCATTCGGCAGCATAGTCCGCTGAGCGCCGTCCGTCGATAGCCCTCGGCCCACGGTCCTCGGTCCCCGAACCGATTGAGAACTTTGGCTTGAGGACTCACTTATCATCCGCCCAACTGCTCCGCAGGAGGGTCGATGGCCTCTCCAGCAAACGAAGTCCACCATCCCGACGGCCGGGTCGAGCTCGCCGACACGTCGCGCATCGATGCGAGCCCGCTCTCGAACCCCGACCTCGCCCCGGTCCCGATCGGGCGGCGCAACTGGACGACCTACAACTACGCCGCTCTCTGGATCAGCATGGCGCACTGCATCCCGACCTACATGCTCGCGTCGGGACTGATGGCGGCGGGGATGAACTGGAAGCAGGCGCTCGTCACCATCCTGCTCGGCAACACGATCGTTCTCGTTCCGATCCTCCTGAACTCGCACCCCGGCACGAAGTACGGCATTCCGTTTCCGGTCTTCGCCCGCGCGGCGTACGGGACGCTCGGGTCGAACCTGCCGGCGTTGATGCGCGCGCTCGTCGCGTGCGGGTGGTTCGGGATCCAGTCCTGGATCGGCGGCGAAGCTCTGCACACTTTCTTCTCGGCGATCCTTCCGGGCTGGAACGACCTTCTCGGGCGCGGATTCAGCGGCCACACGACCACCGCCTGGCTCTCCTTTCTCCTTTTCTGGGGGTTGAACATCTTCATCATCTACAGGGGCATGGACCTGCTGCGCAAAGTCGAGAACTGGGCCGCGCCGTTCGTGCTCGTCATGACGACGGTCCTTCTCGTCTGGGCCGTGAAGAACGCGCGCGGGCTGGGACCCCTCCTCGCTCAGCCCGGCAAGTTCCCGACGTTCCGCGAGTTCTTTCCGATCTTCATCCCCTCGCTGACCGCGATGATCGGCTACTGGGCGACGCTGTCGCTCAACATGCCCGACTTCACGCGCTTCGGGCGCAGCCAGCGCGAGCAGATCGTGGGCCAGGTGGTCGCCCTGCCGACCACGATGTCGGTCTTCGCCGCGATGGGAGTTCTCATCACGAGCGCGACCGTCATCATTTTCGGCCGCGCGATCTGGGACCCAGTCCAGCTCGTCGGGCAGTTCAAGGCGCCGGTCGTCGTCGCGATCTCCATGTTCACCGCGGTCGTCGCGACGCTCGCCGTCAACATCGCGGCCAACGTCGTCTCGCCGGCCAACGATTTCGCCAACGCCTTCCCGCGCGCCATCCGCTTCAAGACCGGCGGACTCATCACGGGGATCGTCGGGATCCTGATGCAGCCGTGGAGGCTCCTCGCCGACCCGTCCGGCTACATCTTTCAGTGGCTGCTCGGCTATTCCGGCGGCCTCGGATCGATCGCCGGGGTCCTGATCGCCGACTACTGGCTGGTGCGGAAGAAGGAGCTCGCTCTCGAGGATCTCTACCTCGTCGACGGCGCGTACAGGTATCGCGCCGGCTGGAACTGGAAGGCGGTCGTCGCGACGGCGGTGGGCTGCGTGCTCGCCTGGATTGGCCTCGTCGCGAAGCCGCTCGCGCCGCTCTATTCGTATGCGTGGTTCGTCGGCTTCCTCGCGGCTGGCTTCCTCTACTGGACGCTGTCCGCCGCCGGGGCGCCGGAGCTCCGCGCCTCCCCGGCCCCGGGGACTCCCTGAAGTCGTCGCGATCCTCCGGTCTCCTCGCGTGACGCGATGGAGCGAGCGCCTCACCTACTACTCCGGCTTCGCCGTCGGAGGTCTCTGGTTTCTTTTCTGCTCGGCGCTCGGGATCGTGTGGCTGCTCGTGGCGCCGCGCAGCCGCCAGGCGCTCTACGTGTATGGACGCGTCTTCTGCCGGGGACTCGTTCGCCTGATGGGGTGGAGAATCGACGTGGCGAACCGGGATGTCTTGGACGCCGCGCGCCCCTGCGTTTTCGTCGGAAACCACCAGAGCTTTTTGGACGTCGTGACGTTCGGGTCGATCTTCCCGAAGCGGACGGTCTCGGCGGGAAAGCGGGAGATCGGGCGGATCCCGATCTTCGGCTGGTTCTACCGGCTCTCGGGGAACCTGGTCATCGACCGCGGGAACCCCCGGGGGGCGCGCGATTCCTTGGAGGAAGCGGCGCGAACGATCCGCGAGGAAGGGGTTTCCGTCTGGTTCATGCCGGAGGGCCACCGCAACAAGAGTCCGGAGCTGCTCCCCTTCAAGACCGGCGCGTTCCGGCTGGCGCTCGCGGCCGGCGTCCCGGTGGTCCCGATCGTCGCGGAGCCGCTCGAGGTCATCGCGGACACGGGCAGACGCCTCGCCCGGCCCGGAGCGTTGCGGGTGACCGTCCTCGAGCCGATTCCGACGGACGGCGCAGCCGCCGGGCGATCGTTTGCCGAGCTCGCCTCAGTCACGCGGTCGCGGATGCAGGAGGAGCTGGAACGGCTGAGAGGACGCCGGTGAGCCTGGCAACTCTTTTGCTCTGGTCCGTGCCGGCATGATGCTCGTCTTCCTCGTCGCGACGCTCCTGGGACTCGTCTTCTCCGCCTGGCGCCTTGCGCGCAACCGTCGGAACCCCGGCTTCTGGGAAGGGGGCCTCCTGTGGCTCATGTCCTTCCTGGTCGCCGTGATCCTGCTCGCGCGCACGTAACTGGGTCCGCGCCGTTCGCTTCGCGAACGGCGGACAGAGAGTTCAAACGAGAGCCTGGGAAGCACGCTCTGTGACGAAAGTCGCCGGGCATGCCTCTTATTCGAACCATCCCGAGACGTCGAGCACGAAGTTCGTCGAGCCGGACGGCATCCCGCAGGCAACCCAGATCCGACCGGACGTCCCGAGCCCCACGATGGCGTTGTTCGCGCGGACGATCCCGGCTCGGAAGTTGATCGTGCTCGCGTTCGGCAGCACCGACCCCGCGGGATAGGCCGTCAGGAAGCCCTCGGCCGTCGGGTTGACGATGGTCAGGTTGGCCGCGACGGCCTTCGCAGTCGACGGCACCCCGCACACCCCGGCGACGGGAAACTCCCGGACAGTCCCTGCGGCGAGAGGCGGGCCGCCAAACGTCCCGTTCGCGTCGCGCGTGTCGGCCAGGCGGCACGGCGTCAACGTGTGGAAGTCCGTACCGCCGAGTGAAACCGGAGTCGGCGTCGGGGTGACTGTCGGAGTCGGACTGGGCGTGGGCGTCGCGGACGGCGGCGTCGTGGTCAGAGTCGGAGTTCGGGTCGGAGTTGGGGTCGGCGTCGGCGTCGGGGTCACCGTCGGTGTCGGAGTCGGTCCGAACGGCGTCGCCGTCGAAGTCGGCGTCCGCGTGGACGTCGGGGTTGGCGGAACTGGCGTCGGTGTCGGCGTCGGTGTCGCGGTCGCCGTCGGTGTCGCGGTCGCCGTCGGTGTCGGAGTCCGGGTCGGGGTGGCCGTCGGAGTCCGCGTCGGCGTGGGAGTGGGAGTCGGCGTTCTCGTCGCCGTGCTGGTCGGTGTGTTGATCGGAGTGGGCGTGCCCGCGAACAGGGAGCACTGCGGGAAACGGAAGGAGCCGATCCGGGTGTGGTCGTCCTTCCCGTTCGTCACGTAGTACTCGTTGGTGTACCAGAACGTGCATCCGTCCGGGTCGAGCGTCATGGCGCTGTAGTCACCCCAGCGATGATCCAGCGTTCCGTCGATGAACGTGTGGACCTGCCCGCCGGTC
>DASWCZ010000021.1:0-13353 GCA_036395755.1 Thermoanaerobaculia bacterium | reverse complement strand
TTGACCCCGGCCGCATGTATCCGAACGAGGACCTCACCCGCAACCGGCCTGGGCCGCGGAGCGTTTTCGTACTTCAGGACCTCCGGACCGCCATATTCGTGAACTCGAACCGCCTTCATCGTCTCCATCCAGGTTCCTCCTTGGGTTCCTTCGACCGCTTTACATAGCCAAGGAGCGTGCCAGGCGGTTCCGCTCGAGCTGCGCGGTTGCGCTGCCTTCAACGCCTTGCTGTCGAGGGAGTTCCGCTCGGACGACTCAGCCTGGTGAGAAAGGGACATGACTGGTAGGCCGTCGAGAAATCGACAGTCTGTCGGATTCCCCGCGGTTTGGATCGACGCGGAACCGCTGACGGGAGTGGAGACCAAACGCTTTAGCGGTTGCGCAACCCTGCTAGCTCATCAGTGGCCCGGCGGCGAGCATGCCGCGCGAGCCCGCTTCCCTGATCATTTGAATGGAGAATTCAATTCGGGGCTGGAAACCCAAGTCCGTCAGAGGGCCGGCGAACCAGCCCAGTTTGTTGAAGAGCGACTGTCGAGCGACGCCAGACCTTGTTTACGCGACACTCTCAGCGCTTTGATCTTGCGGAGATACAAATAAGAGACGGTCAACACGCCGAAGAACATCAGCGGGTCAATGATGAACATCACACCATCGCCGCTGGAAAAATGGGCGATGCTGGCCGAGATCAAGGTGATTGCAAAACCGAAGTAAGCGAACTCTTTTATTTTGGCTGGGATATTGGGTATTAAAAGCGCCAACACTCCAAGGATCTTGGCAACGGTGAGCTCTATCTTGAAGTAGTTCGGGAACCCTAAATGGGCGAAGCCTCCTTTCATCGGGCCCAACGGGTCGTTTAGATTGAAGTTGATGGCACTGAACACCATGACGGAACACACAATCCCTGTCGCCGCCCAGTAAATTGCTTTGGCTCTGCTCACTGTTCGGATGCTCATTGCGGGGGGGAAGTCCTGGATTGCATCTGTTGCCGTGGACTCCCGGACCGCCGTATTCGTAAACTCGAACCGCTTCATCGTCTCCATCGGGTGCTCCTCTTTGACTCCAATCGACCGGATGACTAAGCCAAGCAGCGTGCCAGGGGGCGTGGCGCCCAGATAGGCAGCCGCGCCGCCTTCAACGCCTTGCGGCCGAGGAAGTTCCGCTCGGGCGACTGAGCCTGGTGAGAGAGGAACGCGGGCGAGTCGGCCGTCGACAAATCGACAGTCTGTTGGATTCCCCGCGGTTTTGGTTCGAGGCTGAACCGCCGCGGGAGATCGGGGCCTAATTCCTGCAGCGATGAGTTTCATTACCAAAGATCGCGACCAGACAGAAAGGAATAGCCGATGAGCGAAAGAGAACACGAGGCCAGCGGGGCAACCGCGACGGCCGTCGCCGAAGAATCCGGAAAGATCCGCGTCAGCGGTTACGCCGCTCCGGCTCCCAAAGCGCCCCTGGGCCCGTTCACGTTCGAGCGGCGCGCGCCGGGCCCGCATGACGTCCTGATCGACATCCTCTTTTGCGGCGTTTGCCACAGCGACATCCACCAGGCGCGCGACGAGTGGGGCGGTTCGATCTTCCCCATGGTTCCGGGGCACGAGATCGTCGGAAAGGTGACCGAGGTCGGCAACGAGGTCCGGAAGTGGAAAGCGGGCGACACCGTCGGCGTCGGCTGCTTCGTCGATTCCGACCGCGAGTGCGAGGCCTGCAAGGCCGGCGAAGAGCAGTACTGCGAGAAGGGCATGACACCGACCTACAACGGTTACGAGCGCGACGGGAAGACGCCGACCTACGGCGGCTACTCGACGCAGATCACGGTAGATGAGAACTACGTCCTGCGCATCCCGGAGGGCATCCCGCTCGACGGCGCCGCCCCGCTCCTGTGCGCCGGCATCACCACCTACTCACCGCTGCGCCACTTCGGCGTGAAGGCGGGCGACAAGGTCGCGGTCGTGGGCCTGGGCGGTCTCGGCCACATGGGCGTGAAGCTCGCGAAGGCAATGGGCGCGAAGGTCACCGTGCTCAGCCACTCACCGGGCAAGCGCGAGGACGCGTTGCGACTGGGCGCGGACGATTTCATCGCCACCAACGATCCCACCGTCTTCGAGAGGAACGCCGGGCGTTTCGACTTCATCCTCGACACGGTTTCGGCGAAGCACGACTACAACGCCTACCTCGGGCTTCTCCACCGCGACCGCACGATGGTGCTGGTGGGAGCGCCCGAGGAGCCGTCTCCGCTCGCCGTCATGCAGCTCCTCACCAAACGCCGCTGCCTGGCCGGATCGGCAATTGGCGGGATCCGGGAAACGCAGGAGATGCTCGACTTCTGCGCGAAACACCGCATCGCCGCGGACGTGGAGATGATTCCGATCCAGAAGATCAACGAGGCCTACGAGCGCACGGTAAAGGCCGACGTGAAGTACCGCTTCGTGATCGACATCGAGAGCCTGCGGAGCTGACGATCGGATTCAGGGGTCGGAGCGTTGACGTCGGTGCCGATGCGTGATTACAATGTGACCCCCGGAGGGACACGTTGAGCGCAACGATCAAGACCAGGCTCGTCCGGATCGGCAACTCCCAGGGGATCCGGATCCCGCGAGTCGTAGTGGAGCAGGCAGGTCTCCAGGGAGAGCTCGAGCTCGAGGTCCGGCGTAAGCAACTCGTCGTGCGCCCGGCCTCGCGGCCTCGAAAGGGCTGGGACGACCGATTCCGCGAGATGGCTGAGCGCGGGGACGACCGGCCGCTCTGGCCGGAAGCGGCTCTGACTTCCTTCGACGACAAGGAATGGGAGTGGTAGTCCGCCGATTCGACGTCTTCTTGATCGCCCTCGACCCGACAGTCGGCAGAGAAATCAGAAAGACCCGTCCCTGCCTCGTCGTCTCCCCCGACGAGATGAACCTTCACATGGCAACCGTCCTCGTCGCGCCGATGACGACGAGAGGTCAGCCGTATCCAACCCGCGTTCCGTGCCGGTTTCGTGGGAAGGCGGGAATGATCGCGCTCGACCAGATCCGAGCCGTGGATCGATCACGGCTCGTAGGGCGTTCGGGCCGCATCGCTCCCGTCGCGCAGCACGCGGTCCTTTCGACCCTGGCCGAGCTGTTCGCCAGGTAAGACGACGCCGGCGGGACGGGCGGCCCGTTACTCCTCGACGAACTTCTTCAGGCGATCGAGCGCCTCGTCCCACCGCTTCGAGATCTGGTCGAGCCAGCGGCGCGCGTGGTCCAGCCCCTCCGCGTCGAGCTCCCAGATGCGTTCCCGACCATGCCGGACGTCGTGGACGAGGCCGGCGCCGGCGAGGACGTGCAGGTGCTTGGTGATCGCCTGGCGCGTGACGTCGGAGCCGGTCGTGAGGCGCGCGATCGACTGCGGGCCGCGCGCGCAGAGCCGGGCCACCAGCGCGAGCCGGGTCTTCTCGCCGAGCGCCGCGAAGACCGGCCCCGCGCGGGCGAGGCCGGCCGCCCCGGCGCTACCCCGCGACATGCCGCTCGATGTTCTTCATCTGCTCGGCCCAGCCCTGGTCGTTCATCCGGAAAGCTTCGACCCGGCGCGAAACCGGAATGCGGTCGAAGCCGGACTCAGTCACCGTCAAACGGGTCCCGCCAGCGGCATCCTCGAGGCGGAATTCGACGAGCGTCGTCGGCTCGCCCGAGTAGTCCACGCCCGGCTCGATTGCGTACGGATGCCAGCGGTAGGAGAAGAGTCGCTCGGGATCGACCCGCTCGATCGTGATCTCCAGGATCAGGTGCTCGTAGCCGGGCGTCGTGATCGGGCCCGTGACGCGGGAGCCCGGCGCGAAGCCGCCCTCGAGCCGGGCTCCGAACCAGGCGCCGAACTCTTCCGCGTTCGCGATCGCTCGCCAGACCTGGGATCTCGGCGCGCGCAGAAGGACGCTCTTCTCGATGCGGTCCGTGCTCATGCGCAACCTCCTGGTTGCACATTATGTGCAGAAGAATCAAAAAGCAACCCTGAAGTTGCATGCCCCTGGGGCGATTCGAGCGGGAATCAGCCGTGTATTCGTGATCGGGCCGTCGGCGACAATTTCCGGACTTCCGGAGGTCCTTTGAGACGGCACGCCAGGGCTTCCGAAACCTCGCTCCATCGCCGGGACTGGGCGAGGGCGGCGGCGTGCCGCTCGTGTGCCGCCACTCCCTCGAAGCGCGAGAACCACACGAAAACCTGTTCGCCCTCTCTCACCGGGAGGGCCGGGTAGTTGTTCGCGCTCTCCTCGGTCACGAAGTACGCCAGGATCGAGGCGCCGGCGCCCGTCACCACCGGCCGGAGCGCGCTCTCGAAGAAGTCCAGAAAGTCGGCTCCGGGAGGCGCATCGAAGGAATAGACGGTGGCCACCACCAGCCCTCCGGGCGCCTCGCGGGCGCCGGGCGGGGGACGGTCGGCGTTTTCGACTAAGAAACCGGATCCCCGACGCGCCGGGCGCAGCAGGAGGACGTCGTCGAAGTCGATCATGGTGGCGTTGGCCGCCTCGCTGTGCGCCTTCCAGACCGGCCCACCGTAGAAATCCGCCAGCCCCCGTGCGCGCGACGGCATGTCTCGAAACCCTCGGAGCCAGACGAATCGGTTCGCGTCCTCGAGGTCCCGGAACTGGCCGATGACCGTCATGCCAAGCGCTTCCTGGCTTTCGACGAATTCCCGGTCGAAGAGATCGATCAGGACGTCCCGCGTTCCCGGATGGAGCGTGTATTGCCGGAGCTCCACGATCGGGCAGCAGGTTCGAGCGGTAGGTCTGGTCATTGCGCTCGCCACGCCCGGGCGATCCGGGAGATCGTATCCGCTATGCTCGCCCGATCGATTTGCGAGGAACCCGGATCGAACCGTCTGATGAAACACACGACCGCCGCCACGACCCTCCCGATGTCCGCCCGCGCCCACTTCGCGCGGACCGGATATCTGCTCGCGCCGGCGCAGGTCATCACGAGTCCGGAGACGCGGCTCCAGTACCGCATCGATCGGCTCCTCGGCGAGGGCGGGTTCGGCCAAGCATATCTCGCGAGCCGGCTCGGGCGTTCGCGGGTCGTCCCGGCGATCGTCTGCATCAAGGTGAGCGAGCGCATCGACGGGTGGCTGCGCGAGGCTTACTTCGGGCAGCTCTTGGACGACCACCCGCGAGCGATCCGCGTCTACGACACGTTCCCGCTGATGCGGTCGGACGGCCGCGTTCTGTACTGCCTGACGCTCGAGTACGCGCGTCAGGGCGACCTCCGCGCGTTTCTGCACTCGACCGGCAGGGGCTGGCCGGAATCGACGGCGCGGCGCGAGATCGCGGGGATCCTCCAGGTGCTCGGAAAGCTTCACCGCGGCCAGATGCTCCACCGCGACCTGACGCCGATGAACGTCTTCGTCTGCGAGGGCCGGAGCTTGAAGCTCGGGGATTTCGGGATCGTGCGACACCAGAGCGACCGTCGGGGGATCACCGCCGGCACGCTCAACCCGATGACTGCCCCGAGCGACATTCTCGCGGGCACGGTCCCCAAGTGGCAGGCGCGCGACGACGTGTACCAGGTCGGGCAGCTCCTGGGAATGCTGGTGAAGGGGGACGCGCAGACGCGGATCCGCACCGGCGAGATTCGCGGTCTCCCGTGCAGCGATCACCTGAAAGAGATCGTCTACCGCTGTATCGGCGAGCGGCGGAAGCGATACGAGAGCGCCCAGGAGCTCATCGACGCCCTGAGCCATCCGCCCGCCCGGCTGAAGGCCGGAGTGCTTCGAACGCTCGCGGGCGCGCACCTCGCCTTCACCGGAATCCTGACCCGGCGCCGGGACGAAGCCGTTCGCGCGGCGCGGCGGGCCGGAGCGATGGTTCACGGCAGCCCCTCGGGAAAGACGACGGTCGTCGTCCGCGGCCGCCCGAATCCGCTTCAGGCCGCCGGCCGGGACGGGGGTCGCAAGCTGATGGAGATCAAGCGCCTGCGCGAAAAGGGACACCGCATCACGCTCCTGAACGAGGCGCAGTTCTGGCGGCTGGCGGGTCGACGCGACGGGAAGCGCCGCCAGAAAGATTGACACCGGCGGGCGAGCGCCGTAGCGTCCCGACCGAGATCGGGGGTTCCATGTCGACGCGGAGCCGTTCTCTTGCTCTCGTCTTCCTCGCCGTCGCGCTCGCCGTACCGCTCGCCGCCGCCCCGCCTGAACACGCCGGCAACCGAAAGACCGTCACCGTGATGACCGACAACCTGTACGTCGGCGCGGACCTGACGCCCGCAGTCGCCGCCGTCGCAAGCGGTGATCCCGCGGCGATCGTCGCGGCCGTCTCGGAAGTCTGGGCCAAGGTCCAGTTCACCGATTTCAACGCGCGCGCCGAGGGTCTCGCTCGCGAGATCGAAGCGGCAGAGCCCGATCTGCTCGGTCTCCAGGAGGCGTCGCTCTGGCGCAGTCAGACTCCAGCCGACTTCGTCCCCGGGAACGCCGAACACGTCGAGTACGATTTCGTGGCGATCCTCCTCCAGGCGCTCGAGGCGCGCGGCCTGCATTACGCGGTCGTGGCTGAGGAGACCGGGTTCGATGCGGAATTCCCCGGTTTCCTGTCCGAAGCCGCCGCCGCGGCGGGCGAGCTCTCCGACATCCGCCTGACCGACCACGAGGTCATCCTCGCGCGAACCGACCTTCGGACGTCGGAGCTCGAGCTCTCCAACCCGGCGACCGGCCACTTCGTCACGAATATCGAGTTCCCGATCTCTCCGACGGAGAACTTCGTCCTGCAAAGGGGCTGGGCCTCGGTCGACGCGAAGGTCCGCGGCAAGAGCTTCCGCTTCGTGACGACGCATCTCGAGAGCGACTCCGAGCTGGTGCGCGAGGCGCAGGCCGCGGAGATCCTCGCGGGGCCGACCAACACGACGCTTGCCGTCGTTCTCGTCGAGGATTCCAACTCGAACGCCAACGGGGACTCGACGACCCCCGCCTACGCCTCCTTCCTCGGCGCGGGCTTCGTCGACGCGTGGTTGGAGGCGAACCCGGGCGTCACCGTCAGCACGTGCTGCAACGCGGAGCTGCTGACCAATTCCGTTTTTCCGAGCCCGACGGACGACTTCGGCCGGATCGACCTGGTGCTCTACCGAGCGGCGGGAAACTTTCAGACCCTGGACGCCGGTCTCTTCGGGACGAACCCGGCGACCGACCGGGTCTCGAACGGGCTGACGCTCATCTGGCCGTCTGATCACGCCGGCGTCGCGGCAAAGCTCGAGATCGAGAACTAGCCGGGTCGGGGGCGAAACAACCTCTTCCTTCGTTTTTCGTACTGACTGTCGCGCCAGACGGTCACAGATCCATGTCACGAGCCGCAACGCTCAGCCGCCGCGCCTTGCTCTCGTCCCTCGCGGCGGCACGGATAGGGTCAGGTCTCCACTTGCCACATTGAGGGTCAGGTTGCCACACCTGCGAATCAGGGAAAGGGGACAGATTTTATTTCCCGGCGTCGGAAAGGTGACGGATCCATTTCCGAAGAGAGACTAGGCTCTCGGTTCCAGAATTGGAGGGGACATGCCGAGATTGATCGTCTTCGAGAACGTGACACTTGACGGTTACTTCACCGGATCCAACGGTGATCTCAGCTGGGCCCACGAGAAGGAGAAAGATCCGGAGTGGGACGAGTTCATCGCCGAGAACGCCAGCGGTGGAGGCCGGCTTCTGCTCGGCCGAAAGACCTACGAGCTCATGGCGAGCTACTGGCCGACTCCGCAAGCGGCCAAGAACGATCCCGAGGTGGCGAAAGGGATGAACAGCCTCCCGAAGGTCGTGTTCTCCCGAACGTTGGACAAAGCGACGTGGAGCAATACGACGCTCGTGAAAGGCGACCTCGCCGAGGAAGTCCGGAAGATGAAGAAGGGGCCCGGAGATCACATTGCCATCCTCGGAAGCGGCAGCATCGTTTCGCGGCTCGCCCAGGAAGGCCTCATCGACGAGTACCAGATCGTCGTGTATCCGGTCGTTCTCGGCAAGGGAAGGACGTTGTTCGACGGCCTCAAAAGGACCCTCGCCCTGAAGCGGACCAGGAACCGCGCCTTCCGCAACGGAAACGTTCTGATCTGCTACGAGCCGACGGCGTGAAGTAGCCGCCAGCGACTCGAGCTCACGCCGTCTTTCTCTGCCTCCACCACCTCTGCGCCTCCTCCGGCAGCCACGGCTCGACGTCGTCGCAGGCGTCGAGGCGATCCATCAAGGCGTGCGCGCTCTCGGGGCGGCGCAGCGGATCCTTCTCGAGGCAGTCGAGAACGACCCGCTCGAGCTTCGCGGGCAGCCGCCGGCCCAGGCGCGCCGACGGCGGCTCCGGAGCGCGCTGGAGATGGCTCTGGATCACTTCGACCAGGCGCCCGTCGAAGACCGGACTCCCCGTCAGGAGGAAGTACGCCACGGCCCCGAGGGCGTAGAGGTCGCTGCGCGGATCGGACGACAGTCCGTTCTCGATCGTCTCGGGCGCCAGGTACTGCGGCGTCCCGGCGAAGACGTCTTCGCGCGTCAACCGGAGGTCATCCGATCCCTTGACGTCCTTGACGAGCCCGAAATCGAGGACCTTCGCGAAGTCCGAGATGCCTCCCATCTCCGACAGCACGATGTTCGCCGGCTTGATGTCGCGGTGGACGAGGCCGACGCCGTGCGCTTCGGCCAACGCCTCGCACACCTGCCGGAGGATGTGCACCACGCGGCCCGGAGGAAGCGGCCCCTCCCCGCGCACGAGCCGCTCGAGGTCGATCCCGTCGAGATACTCCATGACGTAATAGAACGCGCCCTCGGGAGTGCGTCCGAAGTCGTACACCGAAACGGTGTGAGGGTTCGCGAGACGCGCCGTCAGCTGCGCCTCGCGCTCGAACCGCTTGAGGCTCTGCTCCCCCGCGTTTTGCGGCGCGAGGAGCTTGATCGCCGTGGGGCGCCGCAGCATCTCGTGCTCGGCGCGGTAGACGACGCCCATCCCGCCTTCTCCGATCTTCTCGAGCAGCTCGTACTGCCCGAGGCGCCGTGCCCGGGCCACCGAGCGACGCAGGTGGAAGATGATGTTCGAGATCAGCGTCGCGAGCACCACGATGAACGTCGCCCAGAGCGTCGCCTGTGTCACGACCGCGCCCGGGACGAGGTCGCCCGGCGGGTTCGCCCGGAAGATCAGGAACGTCACGAAGGGGATGGCGGCGACGGATGCCGCCGAAATCCAGGCGGTCCGGCGCGGCTCGCTCGGAACGAGCGCGGCCCGGCCGAGCAGCACGGCGCTCAGGATGAGCAGCACGAGCTGGTCGGAGCGCCAGGAAAGAGGCATCGTCCACGCCATCACGTTGTAGGCGAGAGCCGCGGAGATCGTGCCGGCCGCATCGATCCGACGCAGCCCGCGATTGGAGAAGGTGCGGCTGCCGGCCAGCAGCCAGATTGACAAAAGAATCACAGTCGCGACGAGGTGAAAAACCGGGAACCGCTCAAGCGGAGCCTGGCGGGCGCTCCGCTCCGCGACCGCGTTCAACACGATGCGCATCAGGAGGAACCCGCTCGACGCGAGGCACGCGATGCGGGCGAAGAGCGCGAGCCGTTCCGCGAGGAACTCGCGCTCACCGGAGACGTCCGTCGGCGCGAAGGCGGCGGGCGGCGTCGAGCCACGCATGCGGGCCGCTTCGACGCGCGTGAGCGGGCCGCCCGGTCGATCGAGATCGGCGTCCGAGCTCGACGACAGAGGAACCGTGGCGTCGCTCTGCGAAGTCTCGTGAAGATCGTTCATGCTCTTTTCAGCTGGGCGACGCTGAAGACCGCGCCCTGCGGGTCCGCCAGGACCGCCTGCCGGAATCGCGGAATGTCGAAGGGCGGCATCAGGATCCTGCCGCCGAGCTTCTTCGTCTTCTCCGCGGTCCCGTCGGCGTCGCCGACCCAGAAGTTGACGAGCCAGTGCGGCGGCACGTTGGCCGAAGGACCGCCCGGCTTCGTCGGCATCATCACCGCGACGTTGTCCCGGGGCACCGGCTGCTGCGGCTCGCCGCCGACGTAGCCGGGGAGACGGGCCCCGGTCCCTCGAACGTCCATCCCATGACGCCCCCGTAGAACCGCACTGCGGCCTGCGGGTCCGGCTGCAGCGTGTCGACCCAGCAAGGCACGCCGGGCGGATAGTCGTTGCGCTCGCTCATGGGGTCAGGTCTCCACTTGCCACATCGAGGGCCAGGCTGCCACATCCCGAATCCTGCAGGACCCGGCCCCCCAGGGGGGATCGTATTCGACTCTTTGTCGAGCCGTCCGGCGGCGCCCGCCGTTCGGCGGATTACCAGATGAGAGGGATCAGCCGGTAACGCACCCGCTTTCTGTACGCGTCATAGCCGTCCAGCGACACGAGGATCTTGTCCGCCAGCGGCTGTCCTTTCTGGACGGGCGACCGGTAGCGCTCGTCCAGGACTGCCGGATTTGCGCGCGACACGGCGACCGTGCTGGCCACCGCTCCGACCAGGACCACCCCGAGGAAAATCCACGCGCGCCCCCACTCGAGCGTCCCGGCCGGCAGGAACACCAGGACGCCGAAGATGGCGACATTCGACGCGATCCCGACGGCGAACTTGAAAGGTGACACCGCGGAAAAATTCTAAGTTCGGCACGACATCTCATAAAGGCGGCCGTCCGATTTCTCTAGACTCTCCTCGTGGCGCAGACGATCGCTCTCGAAGCCGCGGGCCGCGAGGTCCCGATCACCAACCCCGACAAAGTGTTCTTCCCGCGCGCGGGCTACACGAAGCTCGATCTCGCGAAGTACTACCTCGCGGTCGCCGAAGGCGCGCTCCGCGGGATCGCGGCGCGGCCGATCGTGCTCAAGCGATACGTCCACGGTGCGGAGGGCGAGCCCTTCTACCAGAAGCGCGCGCCCGAGCAGCACCCCGACTGGGTCGAGACCGTGGAGCTCCGGTTCCCGTCGGGCCGCACGGCGCGGGAGATCGTCGTGCGAGACGCGGCGCAGCTCATCTGGATCGTCAACCTCGGATGCGTTGATCTCAACCCGCACCCGGTGCGCGCGGACGACCTCGAGCACCCCGACGAGCTCCGCGTCGACCTGGACCCGACGCCCGGCGTCGCCTGGGACGACGTGCGGCGGGTCGCCCTGGTCGTACGCAACGTCCTCGACGAGCGCGGCCTGCGGGGCTGGCCGAAGACGTCGGGCTCGCGCGGCATGCACGTGAACGTGCGGATCAAGCGGCGCTGGAGCTTCGACGAGGTGCGACGCGCGGCCCTGGCCGTCGCGCGCGAGGTCGAGCGCCGCCTGCCCGACAAGGCGACCAGCAAGTGGTGGAAGGAGGAGCGCCACGGCGTCTTCCTCGACTACAACCAGAACGCGAAGGACCGCACCGTGGCGTCGGCCTGGTCGGTGCGGCCGACGCCCGACGCCTGCGTGTCGATGCCGCTCGAGTGGGACGAGGTCGCGGACTGCGACCCGGCGGCGTTCACCCTCGCGACCGCGCCGGCGCGCTTCGTGGAACGGGGCGATGCGTCGGCCGGCATCGACGCGGCCGCGGGTTCGCTCGACGGGCTGCTCGCGCTCTCCGTCGCGCAGGAGGCGGCCGGCTTGAAGGACGCGCCCTGGCCGCCGCACTACCGGAAGCAGCGCGGCGAGCCGCCCCGCGTCGCGCCGTCGAAACGAAAGGTGGAAACCGGCGCCGCGAAGAAAGAGAGCGCGACCGGCCGCCGCCGCTCCTCCCAACCGCTCGTCACCGTGTCGAAGGCCGAGCACAAAGAGGACGCGCTCGCCGGCCTCGAGCGCTGGAAGGCCCGCCATCCGGAAGCCGCGGCGCTCCTCCACGAAGACGACGTCCTCATCGATTCCATGCGCGGCCGGTCGAGCACGTGGACGCGCATCCGGGTCAACCTGCGCCACGTTCCGGAGTCCGACCGCCCCGCCGAGGAGCCGCCGGATCCCGACTACGATCCCTGGCGCGCCTTTCGGGAGCGCGGCTTCCCGTCTCGCCCGCCCGCTTCGAAGCCGAAGACGCGTTCGAGCTCGTAGGCCGGCGTGACTTCGAGCTGGTCGTAGCGGCAGTCCTGGGGGCGCTTGTCCGGACGCCAGCGAACGAACTGCGCGGCGTGGCGGAACCGGTCGCCCTGCATGTGGTCGTAGGCGACCTCGCAGACGCGCTCGGGCTTGAGCGGCTCCCACGAGAGGTCCTTGCCGCGATTCCACCGGCTCGTTGCGCCTGGCAGCCGCTGGGACTTCGCGTTCGCGTCTTCCTGCGCGGCGGCCCACTCGCGCCACGGATGGTTCGCGAGCGCGTTTTCGCGCAGCGGCGCGAGCTCCTCGACGAGCTGCTGGCGCACGGCCGTCGTGAACGCCGCGGTGACGCCGACGTGGTGCAGCGTTCCCTTTTTGTCGTAAAGCCCGAGCAGGAGCGAGCCGATCATCGTGCCGTGGCCGTTCTTGTGCCAGCGGAACCCTGCGACGACGCAGTCGGCCGTTCGGCGGTGCTTGACCTTGATCATCGTGCGCTCGCCCGCGCGGTACGGCTCGTCGAGGCGCTTGGCCATGACGCCGTCCAACCCGGCGCCCTCGAAGCGCCGGAACCAGTCTTCCGCGAGCGCGCGATCGCGCGTCGCCGGCGAAAGGTGGACCGGCGCCTTGGCGCGCGCGAGCACCTGCTCGAGCCGCTTTCGCCTTTCCGCGAGCGGCGTTTCACGGAGGTCCTCGTCGCCGATCGCGAGAATGTCCCAGGCCACGTAGGAGGCGGGCGTCTGCGACGCGAGGAGCTTGACGCGCGACTCCGCCGGGTGGATGCGGAGCAGCAGCGCCTCGAAGTCGAGGCCGTCGCCGCCGGCGATGACGATCTCGCCGTCGAGGACGCACCGCTCCGGCAGCGCGGCGGCGAGCGGCGCGACGAGCTCCGGGAAGTACCGGTTCATCGGCTTCTCGTCGCGGCTCTGGAGCAGGATCTCGCTACCGTCGCGGAAGACGAGCGTCCGGAATCCGTCCCACTTCGGCTCGAAGAGCCATCCCTCGCCTTCCGGCAGAGCGTCCGCGGCGCTGGACAGCATCGGCTCGATGGGCGGATCGAAGGGCAGGTTCACGGCCCGATCCTAGAACGGCCGCGGCAGATCCGCCCGCCACAGCAGTGTTCAGCCGGTATCCGGATCCTGTTTCGGACCGAATACGATCGCTGAGGTCCCGGAAAAGGGGGACAGACTTATTTTCCCGATGAAGGAGTAACCCATGCAAAAGATCACCCCGATGCTCTGGTTCGACAACCAGGCCGAGGAGGCCGCGCGCTTCTATACCTCGATCTTCGACGGGTCGAAGATCAAGACCATCACGCGCTACGGAGACGCGGGCGCGCGCGCGTCCGGGCGACCGAAGGGCTCCGTCATGACGGTCGCGTTTGAGCTCGAGGGACAGGACTTCGTGGCGCTGAA
>DASWCZ010000020.1:0-4095 GCA_036395755.1 Thermoanaerobaculia bacterium | reverse complement strand
ACACTCCTGGCTCGGGGCGAGGACTTCCGCAAGGGCGCTTCGAGCGGAGCGCTCGCGGGACAGCACGTCGTTCTGGTCTTCTTCAATCCTTCCCTGCGGACCCGCGTCTCGATGGAGGTGGCGGTCTCGCAACTCGGCGGCACGCCGGTCACGCTCTCGGTCGGCGGCGAGGCCTGGGCGATGGAGTTCGAGGATGGGACCGTCATGGACGGCGCCGCGGCCGAGCACGTCCGTGAGGGTGCCGGGGTCCTGGGACGCTACTGCGACATGCTGGGCGTGCGCTCCTTTCCCCGGGGCGACGACTACGCAAAGGACCGCGCCGAGCCGGTGCTCTTGAGTTTCGTGCGGCACTCGGGGGTTCCGGTCGTCAACCTCGAGTCGACTCTGTCCCATCCCTGCCAGGCGATGGCCGACGCGATGACCCTCTCGCAGCGGCTCGGCCGGACCGAGGGGCGGCGCGTCCTCCTGACGTGGGCCTATCACCCGAAGGCGCTGCCCATGGCGGTGCCGAACTCTTTCCTGCTGACGGCGACGCGGCTCGGGGTGGACCTGATCTTCGCCCGTCCCGAAGGGTACGACCTCGACACCGAGATCCTCCGCGAGGCCGAGGAGAACGCGCGGCAGGCCGGAGGGTCGCTGACGCTGACGGAAGACCGTGGAGCCTATGACGGGGTCGAGGTCGTGTACGCGAAATCCTGGGGGTCGCTGGCGGACTACGGACACCCGGAAGCCGAAGCTTCGCGCCGGGCGAAGCTGAAGGACTGGCGCGTGACCGAGGAGAGGATGGCCCGAGGCCGGAACGCTTTCTTCATGCACTGCCTCCCCGTGCGGCGCAACGTCGTCGTGGATGATGAGATCCTGGATGGCCCTCGCTCCGCCGTGCTCGACGAAGCGGAGAACCGGCTCTACGCGCAGGAGGCGATTCTGGAATGGCTCGCCAAAGAGAACCTGTGATTAGGCGTTCGACGTTCTACGTTCGACGTTCTAGGTTGCGCTCAAAGGGGCTCCTCAACGTAGAACGTAGAACGTCGCACGTCGAACTCTTATGAAGCCAGAAAAGACTCCGAGACCCACGATCGACGCGGAAATCCTCCGGGAGGCGCTCCCTTACATCCGGCGGTTCAAGGGGAAGACGTTCGTAGTCAAGATCTCGGGAAAGGTGACGGAGGACCCCGGGAATCTGAACTCGCTGGCGGAGGAGATCGCGCTGCTGCACCAGGTCGGGATCAGAGTGACCGCGGTCCACGGCGGCGGCGCGCAGGCGACGCAGCTTGCCGAGCGGCTGGGGATGGAGACGCGGCTCGTCAACGGGCGGCGTGTCACCGACGACGACACGCTCGAGGTCGTGAAGATGGTCTTCGCGGGAAAGATCTCCGTCGAGATCCTCTCGGCGCTGCGAGCCCACGGCGTGCACGCCGTGGGCGTCTCCGGCATCGACGGGAACGTCGTTCTCGCCCGGCGGCGGTCGAAGAAGCGTGTAATGAACCGCGAGACCGGAAAGCGCGAGACGGTGGACTTCGGCAACGTGGGGGACGTCGTGGATGTCGACCCGCGTCTCTTGACCACTCTGCTCGACGCCGGGTACCTGCCGGTCGTCTCGCCGCTCGCCGCGGACGAAGAAGGGAAAGTCTTCAACGTCAACGCGGACGCGATCGCGTCGGCTCTCGCTATCGAGCTCTCCGCGGAAAAGCTGATTCTCCTCTCCGACGTGCCGGGCGTTCTCTTGAAGCCGGGCGATCCGGAGAGCCTGGCCTCGCGGCTCACGGCAGCGGAAGCGCGCAAGCTCGCGCGGAGCGCCGCCGTCACCGGGGGCATGGTCGCCAAGCTCGAGGAGATCTCACGCGTCGCGGAGTCGGGCGTGCGCGCGGTCCACATCGTCAACGGCAACCAGAGGAACGCCCTTCTCTCGGAGATCTTCGGGGACCGCGGCAGCGGCACGATGGTGGTCGGCGCGTGACGCAGAGCGCGGCCGCCCGCGCGGCCGGAATCGTCCAGCGTCTCGCGGAATTCGTCGCGATCCCGACCGTCTCGGGACAGGAAGGCCGGCTCGCCGACCGCATCGCCGAGATCTGCGCCGAAGCGGGCGTAACGGCCACGCGTCATGGCCGCAACGTGCTGGCCGCTCGGGGAGAGGGATCGCCCCGCCTGCTCCTCAATTCTCATCTCGACACAGTGCCGCCCGTTGAGGGATGGTCCGCGGACCCCTGGACGCCCCTTCTCACGGGGGAGCGTCTGATCGGTCTGGGCTCGAACGACGCCAAGGCGTCCGTGGCCGCTATGCTCGAAGCGTTCCTGACAGCGCCGCTACCGCGCCGGGGGAGTCTCCTCTTCGCGGCGACCTGCGATGAGGAAACCGGGGGCGAGGGGCTGGAGAAGCTCGTGTCGGAGCTGACGTTCGATGCCGCGATCGTCGGAGAGCCCAACGGGTTCTCCGTCGCCGTCTCTCAGAAGGGGCTCGTGAAGATGAAGCTGACCGCGCGCGGACGGGCGGGACACGCGGCGCGGCCGCATCTGGCGGACAACGCGATTGTCCGCGCCGCCCGGGACGTTCTCGCGGTCGAGGGCCTGGAGTTTCCCGTCGAGGACCCCTGGCTCGGAAAGCCGACGGCGGCGGTCACGATGGTCCGGGGGGGGATCAAGTCGAACGTGGTGCCGGACCGTTGCGAGCTGACCGTGGACGCGCGGACGATCGGCGGTTTCGACAACGAGGCGATGATCTCGGCCGTGCGCCAGGCCGTGTCTTCGCAAGTCGAAGTCCTTTCGGCGCGTCTGAAGCCTGTCCCGGGCGATCCGGCGTCCCGGATCGCTCGCGCGGCCCTCTCGGCGACCGGGGCGACGCAGGTCACGGGTTTCGCGAGTGTGAGCGACCTGGCGCACATCGGCGGGAAGCCCGCGATCGTGTTCGGCCCCGGAAGCCCCGGAGAGTCACACCGGGCCGACGAATCCATCGCGATCGAGGCGCTGCTCGCGGCGCCGGGTGTCTACCTCGCGACGATCGTGAACTACTTCTCGTGAAGCGCAGAAAACGCGCGCCGGCTCTCTGGGGCGCGGGCTTCGCCGGCGCGACCGGCGAGGCGCTCTCGAAGATTTCCGTCTCGCATCCCTTCGACCGGCGCCTCGCAACGCAGGACATCGCCGGCACTCGCGCGCACGTCCGCGGGCTCGCGCGCGCCGGGCTCCTCCCAACGGGCGCGCTGGCGCGGATCCAGAAGGGATTGAAGGCGATCGAGAAGGAGATCGCGGCGGGCCGCTTCCGCTTCGAGGACGCGGACGAGGACATTCACCTGAACATCGAGCGGCGCTTGATCGAGCTCTCCGGCGAGGCGGGGCGGCGCGTCCACGCGGGCCGCTCCCGCAACGACCAGGTGGCACTCGATCTGCGCCTCTGGACGCTGGAAGCGATCGCTCGCGCTCGAAAAAAGCTGCGGCTTCTGGGTCTCACCTTGCTCGAAAAGGCGGAGATGTTCCTGGCGGAACGCGTCGTCGTCGCGGCGCGAACGCACACGCGCGCCGCGCAGCCGGTCCTTCTGTCGCACGCTTTTCACGCCTACGTCGAGATGGTGTTGCGCGACATCGCCCGTCTGGAGGACTGCCGCGGCCGGGCGGCGGTGTCGCCGCTCGGCTCGGGCGCCTGCGCCGGAACGACGCTGCCTCTCGACCGCGTCCGCACCGCGCGCGACATCGGTCTCCCGGAGATCACGGCGAACAGCCTCGACGCCGTCTCCGACCGCGACTTCATAGTGGAGTTCGAAGCCGCTGCCGCGCTCGGGATGGTTCACCTCTCGCGTCTGGCGGAGGACCTGATCCTGTGGACCGGCCACGAATTCCGGCTTCTGAATCTCTCGGAGACGACGACGACCGGCTCCTCCATGATGCCCCAGAAGAAGAACCCCGACGGGCTCGAACTCGCGCGCGGAAAGACCGGCCGCGTGGCGGGACACCTGACGGGCACTCTCCTTGTCTTGAAGGGCCTCCCGCTCTCCTACAACCGTGACTTGCAGGAGACGCAGGAAGCCCTCTTCGACACGGCCGACACGCTCGAGGCCTGCCTGGCGGCGACGTCGCGCAGGTCGGCGCAGGATTGCGCGGCCAGGC
>DASWCZ010000019.1:0-31749 GCA_036395755.1 Thermoanaerobaculia bacterium | reverse complement strand
ATTCGCAGCAGTTTTCGGTATGCGGACAGCGCCGCCGTTATGGCCGGCAGCTCCCGTCGTCGCAGCGGAGTACCGGGACGGGTGACGACGGCCACCTCGTCCAGCACCACGGCCATGTCCTCGACGAAGACGGAATCCGGAAGCGCGTCCGCGGCAACGACCTCGACGACCGCCCCTGCCCGCCGGAGACTTTCGCTGTAGGCGGCGTGTTGCGCCTCCGCCTTCGCGAGATCGATCGGCGCTCTGTCAACGAAGGTCAACGCGCAGTCGCCCAGAGAAGTCCCCACGGCCCTCGTGATCGCGTGGGTAACCATCCGAGCTTGATATCTTCTGCCATCCAAGAAGGAGGACCTCCCATGCTGCGATCCCTCGTGCTCGGCCTGGCGGCCAGCCTCGCCCTCGCCGGCCCGCTTCCCGCGCAGACCGCCGACGACATCGTCGCGAAGAACATCAAAGCCCGAGGCGGACTCGAGAAGTTGAAGGCCGTCAAGACCATGAGGATGACCGGGCACATGACCGTCGGGCCCGGGACGGAAGCCCCGATGGTGATCGAGATGAAGCGGCCGGACAAGGTGCGCCTCGACATCACCGTCCAGGGAATGACTCTCACCCAGGCCTACGACGGCAAGGCCGGTTGGCAGGTCAATCCCTTCGGAGGCAGCAAGAACGCCGAGCCGATGTCGGCCGAGGAGCTGAAAGAGGCAGCGGAGCAGGCCGACATGGACGGTCCCTTGGTCGACTGGAAGGCGAAAGGGCACAAGGTCGAGCTCGTCGGCAAGGAGAAGGTCGAAGGGACCGACGTCTACAAGTTGAAGGTCACGTTGAAAGACGGCAACGTGCACTACCTCTTCCTCGATGCCGACTCCTATCTCGACATCAAGGGCGAAGCGAAGCGCTCCGTCCGCGGAACCGAAGTCGAAACCGAGCAGACCATCGGCGACTACAAAGACGTCGGCGGCCTCCTGATCCCCCACTCCTTCGAAGGGGGCGCCAAAGGCAAGCCCGAGAAGCAGAAGATCACGGTCGAGAAGATCGAGCTGGACGTCCCGATCGAGGACGCCCGCTTCTCGATGCCGGCGAAGAAGGACGAGCCTGCGGTGAAGAAGTCAGGCGCTCGAAGGTGATCGCCCGCCACCTGGCTTCCGTTCTGATCGCGCTCTCCGGCGCCTGGACCGCGGCCGTCGCCGGCGAAGAGACGAAGATCGATTCCGATGCCCTGGGCGGCCTCGAGGCGCGTCAGATCGGTCCTGCAGTGATGAGCGGCCGGATCGCCGCCTTGGACGCGGTCCAGGGCGACCGTCTGACGGTCTGGGTCGGTGCCGCTTCGGGCGGTGTCTGGAAGTCGGTCGACGGCGCCTTGACCTTCAAACCGGTCTTCGACACGGACGGCAAGAACCAGTCGATCGGCGCCGTGAGAATCGACCCGAGGGACTCGAAGACCGTCTGGGTCGGCACGGGCGAGACCTGGACCCGAAACAGCGTTTCGGTGGGCGACGGCGTCTACAAGACGACCGACGGCGGCGACAGCTGGACCCGCCTCGGTCTCGAGAACACCGAGCGCATCGCTCGGATTGCCGTCGACCCGAAGAATTCCAACGTCGTTTTCGTCTGCGCGACCGGACACCTCTTCGACGACCATCCGGACCGCGGCGTCTACCGGACGAAGGACGGCGGCAAGACGTGGGACAAGGTCCTCTTCGTCGCGGACGACACTGGCTGTTCCGACCTCGCTCTCGACCCGGCTGACGGCAAGACGCTCTACGCCGGCATGTGGCAGTTCCGCCGCAAGCCGTACTTCTTCACCTCCGGCGGTCCGAAGAGCGGTCTTTTCAAGTCCACGGACGGCGGAACGACGTGGAAGAAGATTTCGAAGGGACTTCCGCCGGGCGACCTCGGCCGGATCGCTCTGACGGTTTCTCCGGTCCGGCCCGAGGTCGTGTTCGCGGCCGTCGAGTCCCGGCGCGACCGGAACGTGCCCGGATCGGAAGACTCGAGCTTCTACCGGTCGGGGGATAGGGGCGAGACCTGGGTGCGCCAGTCGACGGCGAGCCCCACGACGGGCCGGCCTTTTTACTTTTCCAACATGGCAGCCGATCCGAAGAACGTGGACCGCGTCTACAAGACGACCTACAGCCTTCACGTCACCGACGACTCGGGCCAGAGCTGGAGCGCGCTCGGCGGCGACTACCACGGCGACACGCACGCCGTCTGGATCAACCCGAAGAATACCGAGGAGCTTCTGGTCGGCACCGACGGCGGGGTCTATCACTCGACCGACCGCGGCGCGCACTGGCGTTTCGTCGCGTCCCTGCCGGTCGCGCAGTTCTACCATGTCAGCTCGGACTCGGCGGATCCGTACAACGTCTACGGAGGCCTACAGGACAACCTCGTCTGGTACGGTCCCTCGCGCTACCCCGGCGGAATTCCTCCCTCGCGCTGGACGTCGCTCCTCTTCTGCGACGGATTCTGGACCTTCGTCGATCCGACCGACGAGGACGTCGTCTACTGTGAATGCCAGGGTGGCTGGGTCTTTCGGACGCGCAAGTCGACGCGGGAGATCAAGGACGTGAAGCCCGCTCCGAAAGAGGGCGAGCCGAAGTACCGCTTCAACTGGAACGCGCCGATCCACCTTTCCCCGACGCAGCGGGGGACGATGTACGTCGGCGGCCAGTTCCTGTTCCGGTCGCGCAACCAGGGAGAGAGCTGGGAGCGCATCTCGCCCGACCTGACGACCAATAACCCTGAGAAGCAGAAACAGGAGGAGTCCGGAGGTCTCACCCGCGACAACTCCACGGCCGAGAACCACTGCACGATCTTCACGATCAGCGAGTCGCCCAAGAACAGGGGCGTGATCTGGGTCGGCACCGACGACGGCAACCTGCAGGTCACCCGGGACGGCGGCAAGGGCTGGACCAACGTGGCCGGCAATGTCGCCGGCCTTCCGAAGGGGACGTGGGTCTCCCGCGTCGAGGCTTCGCCGTTCGACGGGGCCACGGCCTTCGCCACGTTCGACGGGCACATGACGGGCGATATGAAGACCTATGTCTTCGAGACGACGGATCTCGGAAAGACGTGGAAGTCGCTCGCGACACCGGATCTCAAGGGATACGCGCACGTCGTCAAGCCGGACCCGATCAATCCGGGTCTTCTCTTTCTCGGAACCGAGGCCGGGCTCTTCGTCTCCCTCGACGGGGGTGTCTCCTGGGCCGCGTTTCGCGGGGGGATGCCCGCGGTCGCCGTTCGCGACCTCGAGATCCAGCGCCGCGAAGGCGACCTCCTGATCGCGACGCACGGCCGCGGGATCTACATCCTCGACGACCTCGAGCCTTTGCGCGCGCTCACCCCGAAGCTGCTCGACTCGGACGTCGCTTTTCTCCCCTCGCGCCCCGCCTCTCTCGCCATTCCTGCGTCGCCGGAAGCCGGCTGGAGCGGCGACGGTGACTTCGCGGGCCGCTCGCTGCCGGAGCTCGCCACGATCACCTACTACCTGAAGAAGCGCCACATCATCGGCGACTTGAAGCTCGAGATCTCCGACCCGAGCGGAAAGCTCGTCTCGACGATCCCGGGAGGGAAGCGCAAGGGGATCAACCGGGTCGAGTGGGTCATGCGCGGGGCCCCGCCCCGTTACGCGCCGGGTACCGGACAGATCCCGAGCTTCGGCTCGATCCAGGGCCCGCGAGTGCTCGCCGGGATCTACAAGGTGAAGATGATCAAGGGCAAGGACACGTACTCGACCGACCTGAAGCTCGTCTACGACCCGCGCAGCAAAGTGAAGGACGCCGACCGCAAGGTCCAGAGCGACACCACCTGGAAGCTGCACGGCTTGGTCGAGCGTTTGACCGTCCTCGTCGCTCAGATCACCGATGCGCGCGACCAGTCGAGGGCGCGGGCGGAGGGGCTGCCCGCCGGCGACGAACTCCGGCGGAAGCTCGAGGCCTTCTCCGACGAGCTGGAAACGCAGCGAACCGCGCTCGTCTCGACGGCGCAGGGCGAAGGCATCTCGGGCGAAGAGAAGCTGCGCGAAGAGCTCGGGATGCTCTACGGCAACGTGAACGGCTCGGAAGAGCGCCCGACGGCGTCGCAGCTCTCGCGAACGAACGTTCTCGCCAAGGACCTCGATACGGCCCGAGCCAAATACGAGGCGTCAACTCAGAAGCTCACTCCTTTGAACGAGGAGCTCGAGAAACGCAAGCTCGCGCCGGTCCAGCCGTTGACCGAAGAGGAGTGGCGGAAGAAAACCGCGGCCTAGGAAGCGAACTCTTACATCCCGGGAACGCCGTCCGTCCTCACGACTCGCCGACGAGAGCGTGGAGTTTCGTCATCGTCGTCCAGTTGCGGGTGGTCGCGGCGGCGCCCAGCAAGCGGCTGACGGCGTCGACGAGCCGGCTCTCGAGCATCCCGCGCGGGCACCAGAGGTAGGCGACGCGCGCACCCACGGCGAGGAAGTCCGGCGCCCAGTCCTGCCGCGCCAGGGGGTGAAGGCGTTTTCGATCCGCCGGATTGGTCAGGACTGTGACGAGCAGACGAGACGGGTCGGTTGCAACCTCGCCGAGCGGGTTTTCGGCGACGACGGCGGCGAGCTCCGCCGCGGTCAAGACCGTAACTCGGGCGGAAATACCGAGGCGCGCGGTCATTGCCTGCTCGATGCGGGGGGCAGGGTCGCCCCGTGCGGACGCGGGAACCGTGAAGACGACGTTTCCGCTGTTGAGCAGCGTTCGCACCTCGCCGTAGCCGAGATCGCCGACCAGCGCGCGCAGGTCGGCCATCGCCACCCGCTTCGCGCGCCCGACGTTGATCCCGCGGATCAACGCGACGTGTCTGCGGGTCATACGCCGCCGCGCCGCCACGTCAACGCCTTGCACTGCGCATCTCTGAGAGCATCTTGCGGTCCGCTTCCAGCCGCCGCTCAAGCATCGACGAGAGCTCCTCCTCGAGATTGACGAACTTCTCGAACGCTTCGACGGCTTTCGGCGACGCCATCTTGCTCGTGTCATGCCGGCCCATCGGCAGATCCCGATAACCTTCCATCCGTCTCGCGATCTCCCGCAGCAGGGCTGCGACCTGCCGATGGTCGCGCGCGAGCTCGCGGTACGCCTCGTGCTCCCTCCGCGAGTCGTGGTCCTCGAGGTCGAGCGCTCCCATGTGGATCTCGAGGATCCCGGCCACGGAATCGGTCAGCTCTCCCAGCTTCCCCGGCAGCGCGGACTGCTCCGCCAGGCCCTTACCGCAGGTTTGTTGGTCTTCCATGTCCTTCTCCTTCCGGATCTATGCCGCCGCCGCGGGTCCAGTCGGCGGCTCGGCGAACGTCGCCACCACCGGGGCGTGGTCGCTCGTTCCGAACTGCGCCAGCACCTCGCACGACCTCGCCCGCGCCGCCAGCGGCTCGCTCGCCATCACGTAGTCCAGGCGCCAGCCGATGTTCCGCTGCCTCATGTTCCGCCACGGCGCCCACCACGTGAACAGGCCGTCGTTGTCGGGGTCGAGCGCCCGCCCGACGTCCACCAGCCCGCGAGACAGAATCCGCTCGATCAGCGCCCGCTCCTCGGGAAGCTGGCCGATGCAGTTCGGTTTCCTCTCTTTCGGATGCACGTCCCGATCGGTCCGCGCCACGTTCATGTCGCCGCACAGCACGAGCTCTCTGCCCTGCGCGTGCGCTTCCACGACCCACGAATCCATTGCTTCCAAGAAACGCATCTTCGCGGGAAAGTCCCTGCCGCCGTTCGGAACGTAGATCGACGCGACGATCAGGTTCTCGAGCTCCGCCGCCACGATGCGGTTCTCGTGGTCGAACGGGGGATGCGCGAACGTGGGCTTCCCGGGAAACGCGTCCCGCCGGACGTGCAGCCCGACGCCCGAGTACGCCCGCTCACCGTGCCAGTAGCACCAGTAGCCTTGCATCTCGCACAGCGCGGTCGGAACCTGCGCTGTCGCGGCCTTGATCTCCTGCAGGCATACGACGTCGGGATGGTCGCGGTCGAGCCACTCGAGGAACTGCGCCTCGCGCGCGCGGATCCCGTTGACGTTCCAGGTCGCGATTTTCAGTGACGTCAGGGCTTCGAAGGTGACGCGGGAGTTCCGATGTCCAGGACAATCTTCCACTTGCCGTTCGGCTGACGACGCCAGATCGAGACGTAACTGCCCGTGGCGGACTCCGGCCGCCCGGATGCGTCCTTGCCGATCCGCTCGTACTCGCCGATCGAGTAGCCGAGGTCGCCCGAGGAGGACACCTCGACCTGCGCGGGATGCCATTTCAGGAAGAGCGACCCGTCGGTGAAGAACGGCAGCCACGCCTTGGAGACTGCCTCCCGCCCGCGCGAGATGCTGCGACCGAAGAACACGGCGTCGTCGTCAACCATCGAGACGAACGTCTGCAGGCTGCGGTCCGCGACCGCCTTCGCGAGCTCGAGGTCGGCGATGCGGATCTCCCGCTTCACTGCCTCGAGGTCTGTCGGCTGGGCCGCCCGGACGGCCGCAACCAGGAAAAGGAGACCCGCGACCGCCGCGATCCTCTTCATTTCTTCTCCCCTTCCTTCTCGAGCTTCAACGCCACGGAGTTCATGCAGTAGCGCTGACCCGTCGGCTGGGGACCGTCGTCGAACACGTGCCCCAGGTGCGCATCGCACCGGCTGCAGAGAACCTCCGTGCGGTGCATGAACAGTTCTTCGTCGTCCTCGGTGCGGACGCTTTCTTCCGACAGCGGCTTGTAGAAGCTCGGCCACCCCGTGCCGGAATCGAACTTCGACTCCGACGTGAAGAGCGGGTTGCCGCACGCGACGCAGACGTACCTCCCCTTGTCCCTCGTCTTGTTGTACTCGCCGGTAAACGGACGCTCGGTGCCTTTCTCCCGCGTCACGTGGTATTGCTCGGGAGTGAGCTCGCGCTTCCACTCTTCTTTCGTTTTCTTCACTTTCTCCACCGAACTGCTCCTTTGGGAATTCGAACTTTATCGAACCTCGATCTCCGCCGCGTGCCAGCCGTTGTAGAGATATCCGCCCGGATTCCACGCCGTCTCCCGCGGCTGCACGCTCCCGCGGCTGTCGGTCGCGCGCGCGTGCAGCGTGACTTTGCCGGCGCGCCTGGAATCGTATTGGAACGACCAGAGCCGCCAGGCGTACGGATCGTGCTCGCGACCGAGCTCGGCCGCGTGCCACGACCGGCCGCCGTCGTCCGTCACCTCGACCTTCGAAACGTCGGGCGCGCCCGAATACGCGACGCCCCGCACCGTCACGGGAGATCCGAGGCGAGCCCGGGAAGGCGCCGCCGTGAGGATCGACTTGACGGGGAGCTCCGTGATCGGGCGCATGCCTGCCGGGGTCGGGTAGCAATAGTCCTCGTCCATGAAGAAACCCTTCGCCGGCTCGGATCGCAGTGACAGCTTCGCGAGCCACTTCATCCAGTTGTTGCCGGCCCAGCCGGGCACGATCAGCCGCGCCGGACCGCCGTGGAGAGAAGGAAGCGGCTCGCCGTTCATCTCCCACGCGACGACCGCGTCCTTGAGCGCCTTTTCGAGCGCGACGCTCCGGTGAAAGGGCGGCTGCCCGCGCGGCGGGTCGTCCGTGCCCGCGGCGTGAAGCTGCTTCGCCCCGTCCTTCCTGCCGGCTTTCGCCAGGAGATCGCTCACGCGGACTCCCTCCCAGCGCGCGTTGCCGACTGCCCCGGGTCCCCACGCGAGCCCCGGCGCCGGCGGACGGAAGAAGGATCGGCCGTTTCCGGAGCACTCCAGGACGCAGGTCACGCTCGTCGAGGGGAGATCCTTGAGCTCGGCGAGCGACAGCCGCAGGGGCCGCGAGACCTTGCCGTCGACGACGAGCGCCCAGTCGCGCGGATCCGGCGCGGTCGCGGGCCAGTGGTGCCGCACGAAAAACGCGTCATTGGGAGTGATGTAGGTCGTCAGCCGATCGAGAGGGGTCTCGACGCCAACGTCGGTCATCGCGCCGCGAGGAATTCGCGCATCGCTTCGAGCGCCTCCGCCATGTTCTGCTCCAGTGTCCGGCCGGAGCTCGCGCGCGGCTTCCAGGAGTGGTCGCCGTCTTCGATCCAGACGACGCGGATCGCCGGAGAGAGCCGGTAGCCGGCGACGTCGTCGGGCGTGCCGAAGGGGTCGCGGGTCCCCTGCAGGACGAGCGAGGGCGTGCGAAGCGTCTCGAGATGCTTCGTGCGGAGCTTTTCAGGGCGGCCCGGAGGATGAAAGGGATAACCCAGACAGACGAGACCGCGCGCGCCAACCTCATCGGCGACCATGCTCGCGATGCGGCCGCCCAGGGACTTGCCGCCGATGACGAGCCGGCCGCCGCCGCCCAGCTCCTCGACCGCCTCCTTCCAGGCATCCCGCAGGACGGGCTCGCGATCGGGAGCGCCGCCCCGCCGTCCGCTCCCACGGCGCGCGCGCATGTACGGAAACTCGAAGCGCGCGACGCGGACGCCGCCGGAGGCGAGCTCCCGCGCGACAGTGTTCAGGAACGCAGTGTTCATCGGCGCCCCGGCGCCGTGGGCGAGGACGACGGTCGTCGCGGCGTAGTCGGGCCCGTCGAAGAGGAAGTCGGCGTTTGAGGCGTCCACGGGCATCGAATCTTAGAAAGAAAGGGGGTCAGGTCTCCACCTGCCACTTTGTCCAGTTCTCTTGGCAGACAAATTCCTGGAAAGGTTGTCCTTCCGAGCTCTCTGAGGTTCTGTCAGATTTCTTTTCCATGTGGCAAGTGGAGACCTGACCCTATTCCGACCGACACCACGACCTTGCCCCGGGTCTTGCGACTCGCGAGAGCGCGGTGCGCGTCCGGCAGATCGCCGAAGTCGAAGCGTGACCCGAGGACCGGCCGGATCCGGCCCGCTTTCCATTCGCGGAAGATCTCCGTCGCCGCTTCCCGCAGCTCGATCGAACGATTCGGCAGCAGAGACAGGTTGAAACCGACGAGAGTGCGGCAGGAAGACACGAAGGCGAACGGGACGAGAAGTCCCATCGCGGACAGCTCGGAGAGCGCCCGCAGCCGCGCGACGCCTCGCTTCCCGGACGCGGCGGCGAAACCGTAGAGCACGTACCGTCCTCCGCGCGCGAGCCCCCGCCACAGCGGACGGAATATCGCGCCGCCGATGGCGTCGATCACCACGTCCGGACGGTCGCTCGCAAGCGCGTCGCGGCGGCCGGCGGCGGCATAGAGCCCGACCCGGTCGGCGCCGAGCTCGCGACAGAGCGCGAACTTCGTCTCCGAGCCGACGAGCGCGACCGTCTTCGCGCCGCGCAGCGACAGGAGCTGAAGGAGGGCCGTCCCCACCCCGCCCCCCGCCCCGGTGACGACGACGATCTCTCCGTTCCGCACCTGTGCCCGGTCGATCGCATAGCGCGCGGTCAGAAACGCGACCGGCATCGCGGCCGCTTCGACGAGATCGCTGCCGTCGGGAATCGGAAGCACGCTCGATGCGCGGCAGACGACCCGCTCGGCATATCCGCCGAAGATCGGGACCGCCACGACGGATTGGCCGGGAGAGAGACTCGTGACTCCGGGTCCTACCGACTCGACGACGCCCGAGATCTCCATGCCGGGCACGAACGGCGGGCGGGGCGTGTTCGGATAGACGCCCGCGCGCGCGAACAGGTCGGCGAAGTTCAAGGCGATGGCGGCGGTCCGGATCGCGACCTCGCCGCCGCCGGGCGCGGCATCGTCGCGGCGGCGAAGTCTCAGGCGCTCGGGCCCTCCGTAACGGTCGACGAACCAGGCGCGGGATGCCACCGATGATCTATCGCAGCTGATCGACGAGGGACTTCAGGATCTCCTCTTTGCGCTTCAGGTCCTCCCGAAAATCCATGCTGTCGGTGTTCGCGATCTCCATGCGGAGCTCCGAGATGTATTCCTCCAGGACGGACTGCAGGAGCCGGGCCTCCTCCTCCGCGAACTCAATCGTCCGGTTCATCGAGCCCTCCCGCGCGATCCTACTTCCGGCTCTTCCTCTCGGCCGATCCTCTCGCCAGCTCCGCCCACAGATACACGAGCGCAAGTCCCCGCCACGGCTTCCACCGCTCCGCGTACTCGCGCATTTCCGCCTCGGTCCCGCGCCGGCTGTGCTCGAACAGTCGTTCCGCCAGGTACTTCACGATCCCGAGATCGCCCGCCGGAAACGCGTCGGCGCGAGAGAGACCGCGCAGGAGAGCGGTTTCGGCGGTCCACCGCCCGACCCCCTTGATCGCGATCAACCGCTCGACCGCGAGATCGTCGGGAAGCGCCGCGATCTCGTCCTCGGAGAGCTCCCCGGTCGCAAACGCCCGCGCGAGCCGCGCGACCGTTCCGATCTTGTTCGCCGACATGCGGAATCCGGCGAGCCCGCGCTCGCCCACTTCCGCGATGCGTTTCGGCGTCGGAAACGCGAAGAACGTCTCGCCCCGAAGGCGCAGACGCCGCCCGAAGGTGGTCGCGAGGTCCTTGCGGATCCCGAAGGCGAGCGACAGCATGACCTGCTGGGAGAGGACGGCCGTCACGAGCGCCTCCCAGAGCGACGGATAGCCCGCCACCCGAAGACCCCGGAAGCGCCGAACGAGCGGCGTGAGAAGAGGGTCCATGCGGGCGGCGCGATAGAAGAGACGGACGTCGGTCCCCGCGCCGAGCGCGCCCTGCACCAGCCGGCGCGCGGCGGTTTCCGCGCTTGCGGACGAGGCGCCCGACCCCTCGAGCGTGACCCGCAACCTCGGCCGGGACGGCGGGGCGGTCTGTTCGACGGTCACGAGCACGGCGGCTCGCCCGGCCGCGAGAAGACGGCGGTAGACCGCGCCGTCGAATCGGTCGACCGGATCCGGAAAGCGGGCGTAACGCTGCGCAATGAGCGCGAGCGAGTACGGGCGCGGCGGCTCGATCGTCATGCGGCGCACGTTCATACCATCGTCGTCCGTTCTTCGATGATCCACAGAAGCTTCGCGTCGTCCGCGAGGATCCGGTCGATCGCTTTTGTAAAGGATGTAAGACGGCGGAGAGGATTGCGATCGCCGAGGAGCATCACGTCGAGTGCGGCGAAGAATAATGCAGCGGTCGTCGCGGTTCCGTCTCTCGGAGTAAACAAACCGACGATCGTGATCGTCTTTTGGATGTAAAGGAGACCGAAGAAATGAAGAAGCTCGCAATCCGAAACTCGGCGCTCGCCGTCGCGCTGATGTTCACGCTGGGGGTCACGCTGGCCTCCGCGCAGGACGGACCCGGATCCGGACATCACAAGATGGGCGGATTCGGGATGATGAGAGGACTTTCGCAACTCAACCTGACGGACGCGCAGAAGAACAACGTGCACCAGATCCTGGACGCCAGAAAGGCGACGTTCGAATCGCTTCGTCAGCAGTCGCGCGCCAACTGGGACGCCCTCCGGACCGTCTCGGAGAGCTCGACGGCCGATCCGGCGACCGTCGGCGCGGCCTTCCTGAAGTTGAAGGCATCCCGGCAGGCTCTCCGCGCCGAGCGGGAGAGCGCGATGCAGCAGATCCGCTCCGTCCTGACGACCGAGCAGAAGAACCAGCTCGACACGATGAAGCAGCAGCGGATGGAGCGCTTCCGCGACCGCATGGGATCCCAGGGGTCCTAAAGGGCGACCGGAGTCGCCCACCCGATACCCGAGGCCAGGGGCACCCGCCCCTGGCCTCTTTTCTTTCCGGACCCTCCTCTGGATAGAATCCGCGCCGGAACTCCCAATCTTCGAGCTCCCGTTCGGGGGCCAAAGGAGGAATCAGCATGAAACCCAAGGGACTCCTGGCCGGCGCCGCTCTCCTCGTCGTCATCGCCGCTCTCGCCATCGGAGCGGACGAGAAAGCCAAGAAGACCGCGCCCGCGAAGGGCGGCCAGATGGACGAGAAGGCCATGATGGAAGCGATGGCGAAGTACTCGACCCCGGGCCCGGAGCACAAGGCGCTGGAGCAGTTCGTGGGCACGTGGGACGCGACGGTCAAGATGTGGATGACACCCGGGGCGCCGCCGCAGGAGAGCACGGGTACGGCGGAAAACAAGATGGCCCTTGGAGGCCGCTATCTCGAGCAGCACTACGACGGCAAGTTCATGGACCAGCCCTTCACCGGCGTGGGCTACACCGGCTACGACCTCTACAAGAAGCAGTACGTCGGGACCTGGATGGACACCATGGGAACGACCATCATGAATTCGACCGGCACGGCCGACCCTTCCGGCAAGACGATGACCTTCACCGGCATGATGGACGACCCGATGGCGAAAAAGACCCAGCCCTTCAAGGAGGTCATGAAGGTGGTGGACAACGACCACCACACATTCGAGATGTGGTCACCCGGCCCCGATGGGAAAATGTTCAAGATGATGGAGATTACGTACACGAGAAAGCCGTAGCGGGAAAGCACGAAATCCGGGCGTTCCCGCCCGGATTTTTCGCGAAATCAGAGGACACCCGGGGTCAGAATAAATTCTGACCCCACTCTTTCTTAGGGGTCAGGATAAATCCTGACCCCACATTTTTTTAGATGGCTTAGAGCTTCTTCGCCACTCGCCTGTCATCCCGAGGATCGTAGATCCGAGGGATCCCTCGCCGCTTCGCGGCTCGGGATAACAGAGCGAAGGGTTACGGCAACGCTTCGAGATTCTTCTTGAGCGAAGCGATCGTCCGCTCCGAGCGCTGGCCCTCGGGAAGCGACTCGGCGAGCTTGACCGCGTCCTCCATCGTCTTGCGCGCCGCCTCAACGTTGCCCATCTCCTTATAGATGTCGGCGCGCGTCTGAAGGATCCCGAGCTTCCTCGGACCGTACGCCTTCGCCAGCGCCCGGCCGGAGGCGCCGAGCGCTTCGTCGTACTTTTTCATCGCCCTGTACGCGGCGGCGAGGCGCGCCGGAGGGTTGTAGTCGTCCGGCAGATCGCGCTCGGACGCCTGCAGCATCGGGATCGCGCGCCCCGGTTCTCCCAGGTCCAGGTACGTCCCGAGGCGGTGTGAGTCGAAGACGGCGCGGGCGTCGGGAGTCCTGGCTCGTGCCGCGGCCCCCTCGAGAAACGCCGCTCGCTCCTCGAGAACTTTCTTCTTCCCGGCCTCGTCTTTCGCATCCGCGCGCTCGGCGGCGAGCGTCTCGAACACCGAGGAGACGTCGTCCGCCGCGATGTCCTTGCGAGCTCCCGCGATGATCTCGCGCGACGCCGCGCCGAGCGAGTTCACGAGCTCCACGCGCGACGCGTCCTCTTTCGGGAGCTCCAGCGCGCAGGAGAGTCCGCTCGCGGCGACGCTGGCGGCGGAAGACGTCGAGCGAAGCCGCGGGTAGGCGTCACGCGCCACCTTCGCGCACCCGGCATAGTCTTTCGTCTGGTACTGCGCATACAGAAGCGATTCCGTGGCGCGCGCGGAGCGGCTCCAGCCAGGCGGCGCGAGCCGAAGCGCCTCCTTGTACTCCGCGGCCGCCTTCGCGTAGTCCGCGTTGGCGTATGAGAGATCGGCTCGCGCGAGAACGTCTTCGACGCCCCGCGCCTTCCCTCGGACCGCCGTCAGACCGTCGGCGAGGATCTTCTGGAGCTGCGGCACGGTCGCGCCGCCGACCCAGCGCAGGGCCGCCTTCTCGGTCTTCGGGTCGAGCACGAAGAACATCGGGAGCGCATCGACGCCGTACCGCTTCTTGTAGACGGCGTTCTCCGCCTTCTCGACGTCGAGGGAGAGCCAGACGAACTGCCCGGCGTGCCGCTGGAGGGCCTTGTCCGTGAAGACGTAGGCCCTCATCGAGCGGCACGTGTGTCACCAGGGCGCCCAGGCCTCGACGAAGACGGGAACGTTTTTCGCGCGCGCCTGCGCGATCGCGCGCGAGTAGTCGTCCACCCAGGGGAGGACCTCGCGGGCTGCCACCGCTGAGACGAAGGCGAGCGCGGCGAAACGAATGGATCTCACGGTGTCGATCGTAGCAGAGGGGTCAACGCGGAATTCCTGCTCTGACCCGTCGGATGCGGCGATTCCGCGTTGACCTCAACCGTCACGGACGCCCAGGAGCCCGGATACCGCGCGTCCCTGATGGAGACGAGGGAGCGGCTCCGCTCGCGCCGGATCTCGTAGTACGGAAATCGGGCCCACGCGAGGAACTTCTCTCCGTCGCGGGTTCTCGTGGCGGCAGCGGCGAGCGGATCCCGGTCGTTGCGAGCCAGAAAGTCTCGACCGAACACGAAGGACTCGCGGGACAGCCAGTGGAGGCTTCCGAGCCTGTATCCGCCAGGGACCTCGATCACGACGAACCGGCGGAAGGGATCGAGCGGCACGGGAGACACCATCGCGCGTCCGGGTGAGAGACCGGCGTCTCTGGCGGCGCGCTCCACGCGGCCGCGGCCGGCGGCGCTCGAGAGGAGCATCGCCGCGATGTAGGCGCCAACCGCGGCGAGCGACGCGCGGGCGGGTCGCTCTGCTTGCGAGCGTCCCGCGCGGGTCCGGGCGATCGAGAGACCGATGCCGAGCGCGAGCGCGATCCACACCCAGGGATCCGCGATGAAGAGCGCGTCGCCGCAGAACCAGCGGTTCGAAAAGGGATACAGGAAGCGCACCCCGTACGTGTTCAGGAAGTCGAGCAGCGGGTGCGAGAGGATGGAAAGGAACGCGAGGAGCAAGAGCGCGCCGAAGCGGGCCGGCGGACGTTCCCTGTGGCGGCGCCGCCGGACGGTACGGTCGAAGGCGGTCATCGCGCCGGCGAGGACGACCGGCAGGACGGCCATCGCGAGGATCCCGTGCGTCCAGCCGCGTCGAAACGCGAGCGCGGTCGGGCTGTCGGAGAACGCGTAGGTGTATGCATCGACGTCCGGCAGGTTCGCGCCGACGAGGAGCGCCGCCATCCCGAGAGGCGTCCGGCGTTTCAGTCCCGCTTCGCCGAGCGCCGCGCCGACGAGTGTGTGGCAGAGGTTGTCCATGAATCGTCCTCGATCCTCAAGGAGTATTTTGGCTTGTAGCGTCATCCCGAGCCCTTCGCGTACGCTCAGGGCAGGCTTCGCGAGGGATCCCTCGTCGCTTCGCTCCTCGGGATGACAGCGAGGGGGAGAATTCGCTCCTCGAGATGACAACGAAAGTGGAGAAAGAGCCATGAAAATCCGATCGGTCAAAAACGTGATTCCCGCGGTCGCAACCTACGAGGGCGCCGGGTTTCTCGTCCACCGACCTTTCCCGTCGCCCGAGCTCGACCATTTCGATCCATTCCTCCTTCTCGACGAGATGGGACCGTCCGACCTCGGCCCGGGAGAGGCCAAAGGCGCGCCCGACCACCCGCATCGCGGCTTCGAGACGGTGACCTACCTCCTTTCCGGCGCGATGGAGCACAAGGACTCGCAGGGCAACCGCGGGAAGCTTCGACCGGGAGACGTGCAGTGGATGACGGCGGGCTCGGGTGTCGTTCACTCAGAGATGCCCGAACCCTCCTTCGCGGCGACCGGCGGCCGCATGCACGGGTTCCAGCTCTGGGTGAACCTGCCCGCCCAAGACAAGATGGTCCGGCCGCGCTACCAGGAGATCCCGGGCCCGGGAATTCCGGTCGCGAAGAGCGAGGACGGCCGCGTGACGGCGCGCGTCATCGCCGGAGAGGCGCTCGGCAGCCGAGCGGTCATCGACACCCGCACCCCGATCTTCTACCTCGACTGCGAGCTCGCTCCCGGCGCCGACCTCACGCAGCCCGCCCCGCCGGACTACAACGTCTTCGCGTATGTCGTCGAAGGCGAGGGCTCCTTCGGATCGAACCGGGAGACCGCGCGCAAGCACGAGATGGCGCAGTTCGCGAACGACGGCGACGCCGTTCGCATCGAAGCGTCGCCGGGTTCGTCTCTGCGGGTCCTGCTCATCGGCGGCGTGCCGCTGAACGAGCCGGTCGCCCGCTATGGCCCCTTCGTGATGAACACGCGCGCGGAGCTACTCCAGGCCGTCGAGGACTTCCAGAGCGGGAGGCTGGGGGAGATTCGCTGATCGGATTTCACCGATTGACCTCCAGCTGTCAGGGCCCGGCCCTGGTGATCCAGCCCCGACTCTCGTATTCCAGGTAGGCGGCGGTCCTTTCGGCGAGCGCGCGGCCGAAATACCGCTCGACGACCCGCAGGGCGAGATCGATGCCGGAAGTCAGGCCGCCCGACGTCGCGATCCGTTCCGCTTCGACGAATCGCACTCCGCGTTTCGCCGGAATATCGGGAAACTCTTTCTCGAAGCGATCGACGAACTCGTGGTGGGTCGTCGCCGTCTGGCCGACGAGGAGCCCGGCTCGCGCGAGCTGGAACGCTCCGGTGCAGACCGACATCGTGATGTCCGCCGAACGGCTCGCCTCGCGCAGCCAGTCGTGCAAAGCGGGCCCGCCGCTCTGCGCACCAACGACGATGACGTTCGGCTGCGGCGCGCCAGCGAAAGTGAAAGACGGGACGACCTTCATTCCGCCCGTGCACGTCACGGGCTCGAGACTCTCGGCGAGCGTGAATAGACGGAACGGAAGATCGTCGGGACCCGAAAGCATAACGTCCTCGAACGCTTCCCACGGGCCGGCGAAATCGATGACGGTCGCGCCTTCCGACAGCGGAAACGCGACCAGGATCTTGCCGCTCGCGGGCAGGGGCAGACGACCGATTTCCATGGGATCCTCCGGTCCTCGATACGATAATTCGGCCCAACTGACGAAGGAGGTCGCCAATGTACAAGACCAAGCCGTGCGGCGAATGCGCGATGCCGCCGGCGGAGAGACCCTTGAAGGTCCTCGTTCTGAACGCGTCGCTGAAACGCTCGCCCGAGATCTCGAACACGGGGGAGGTCGCCCAGCTCGTCCTCGACTTCATGAAGCCGTACGGCATCCAGGGAGAGATGATCCGGCTCGCGGACCACATGATCCCGACTGGGCTCGGCTTCCGGGAGGGACCCGACGACGACTGGCCGGAGATCGTCGGCAAAATCAAGACTTCCGAGGCGCTGATCTTCGCGACCCCGATCTGGTGGGGCGGTCGGTCGAGCCTGATGCAGCGGGTCATCGAGCGCCTCGACTCGCTCGACGAGGAGTACATCGCGAGCGGGCGCAGCGCGCTCTACAACAAGGTCGCCGGCGTCGTGATCACCGGGAGCGAGGACGGCGCGCTCGCGACGCTCGGGTCGATCATGATGGTCCTGACGTTCATGGGCTTCACGCTGCCGCCCGAGTGCGCGGCGTACTGGGTCGGCGAGGTCGGCAATCCGCCCAGCCAGGACCGCGAACGGCGGCTTCGCAACCAGGCGACTCCCCACATGGCGAAGAACATGGCGCGCAACCTCGTGTATTACGCGCGTCTCCTGAACCAGCACCCGCTCGTGACCGAGCGGGCGGAGGCGGTGGCAGAAGTCTAGCGCTCGGCTCTCGAGGTCCTCTCGGACTTTTCGGACTCGCGAAGATCGCCGCTCCCGCCGGCTTTCTTCGCCGCCGAGTGCGCAACCGCGAAGGCGCGGCTTTCATCGCCGCCGTACTCCTCGTACGCGTTGTTGAATGCTTCCAGGAACGCTTTCTTCTGGTGCGGCGAGTACTGATCGACCTGCGCTGCGGGCAGATCCGAGACGCTCTTGTAGGGCATTTTTCGACCTCCGGCAATTCATGCTGGAGACGTGCCAGTTTTCTCCGCGGCGGCCGTCGATTCTGCCCCTCTGCCGGCCGCCGGCTGAGACCGGGAAACCGGGACGCCGTTCTAACGCCGCGGAGAGCGTTCCTCGAGAATCGCGGCGACCAACTCCCGGATCTTCCGAATTTCCGTCGCCAGAGGATTGGGCCTGGCAACGGCATCCCGGTAAGCGTCGAGGTCGATTTCGCTCGCCTCCTCGACGACTTCGTCTCCGTGTCGGTAAGACACGGTGACCCAGAACCTCGAAGGGGTTGCCATTCCATCGGCGGCCGCGCCGAAGATGGTCGAAGATTCCGCCAAAGGAAAGAAGAGCTCCGCGCCGGGCGCAAACAACCCGATCTCCTGGTTGAAGGACGCCGACTGAGCCAGGTTCTGTTCCGGATCCCCGAAACTGAAGAAGCCTCGCGAGATCGTCAGCCGCAGGTCTTTTGCGGGCATGCGGCCGTCGTTGGCGATCCGAAGGTGGAAGAGTGGAAGCTCCTCCACGCTAACGGCGACGGCGACGCGCGGTCTCCGGTCCTCTTCGAGAGAGTCCCGGATGTCCGCCAGGGCCCGCCCTGCGTTCTTCGCGATTCGGAGACCGAAACAGGCGAAGACCGCGGCCAACGCGACTCCGAGACCGATCACGACTTCCGTAGCCAGAACTCTCCCTCTCTCTAAAGTGTCCGGGCGCCCCCGTTTCTGGGACATGCGGCCGGACGGGACGGGTGCGCCGGAAAGGCCGCAGAACGGTCGAAATCCCGCGATAGAATCAGCCGAACAACCGGCTAGCACACACAGATCGTCGCCTCGAGGTTGGGAGGGGAGACCCGGCGCATGGAGCTCGAAACGCCGTCCCCCGCGCGTTCGGTCGTGGAGGCGGTTCTGCTCGATCCCGACGAGCGTTCCAAGCTCATCCGCTACGCCCGCGTGCGGTTCGGCATCGATGGCGATACGGCGGAAGATCTCCTGCAGGAAACGGCTCTCGATCTCCTCCGGCAACAGAGGCTGGTTCGCAGTCCGAAGGGATTCGTCTTCACGGTCTTTCATGCGCGCTGCTCCCGCTTGCTCCGGAGAAACGTCGCCGACCGCCGGGTGTTCGCGCCGGCCGAACCGCAGGCGTCGCAGGGAGCCTTGGAATCGAGGGACTGCCAGACGATCGACTCGCGGCTGGCTCTGCAGGAAGCCCTGGAGGAGATCTCGGCCGGATGCCGCAAGCTATTGCGCGCGTATTATTTCGAGGGTCGGAGCCTGCGTGAGGCCGCGGACGTCACTGCGCGGGCCTACTCGGGCGTGTGGAGGACGATCGATCGCTGTTTGAAGAAGCTGCGACAATGCCTGGCGTGAACGGGAGCCACCCGACCGATTTCTCGCTGTTCCGCTACACGGCGGGCGATATCGACGAAGCGGAGCGGGAACAGATCAACCGCCACGTGGAATCGTGCGAGCGCTGCGCGGTTGCTCTGGACGAGATTTGCGGCGTGGACGCCGGTCTTCGGGAGCTCGCCGACACACGGCCGCCGTCGCCTCCGGGTGAGGAAGGACTCGAGCTTCCGCGGGGAGATCCGTTCGAAAAACGGCCCCACTTCCCCGAAAGAAGAGGAGAACGGGTCACCCCGCAGGTCGCCGATCGGGCACTCGCGGCCTCGGAGCGGGCAACTGACGGAGTCGGAGGCCTTCTGGCCGCCGCCGGCGGACCTCCCGAGGAGCTCGTGCGGCATCTTGGCGGCTTCTCTCTCTCGGACCCGACCGCGCGCTATCTGCTTCTGTACGCCCTGGAGGCGATGGCAAGCCGACTCGTGGATGAACCGGCGACCTGCCTTCGATTCGCCGAGGAGACGCTCGAGAGACTTCGGTCGGAGTCCGTTTCCGGCTCGCCGTCGGAAGCCGAGACCATGGTTCCGCTTGCCATGCTGGCCGGACAGGCTCACCTCCTGGCGGGCCAGACGTCGAACTGGACCGGAGAGCTCGAAAAGGGACGGCAGCATCTGGAAGAGGCTTACCGGTCCTTCTCGGAGTCCACCGACGAGATGCGGCTCGCTCTAACGGAGTACCACGAATCGCAGCGACGCTCATTTGCCGGGAAGCCCGCCGAAGGGCTCCTGCTCGTCCGCAGAGCAATCCGGACCCTCGAGATCTACGGCGTCGAAGATTTCGTCGCACGCGCGCGCGTCGCCGAAGGAGTTGCCCTCTCCCTGCTCGGCCGCGACGAGGAGGCGATCGCCTGTTTCCGCGCCGTGACGCCGGTTTTCGAAAGTCACGGCTTGTGGAAGAACTACGTTTCGGCCGTCAACAGCCTCGGAACGTCCCTGGGACAGCTCGGTCGTCTCGCCGAAGCGCGGCGGGAGTACTCCCGGGCACTCAAGAAAGTCTCCCGGAAAAAGTATCCCGCGCTTCTCGCGTTCACCCGACACGGCCTCGCGAGCCTCCTGTTCTCCGCCGGCCGATATGCCGAGGCGGCGAAGGCGTTCGGCCAGGCCGGAGCGCTCTTCCAGGACCTCCATCAGGTTGGTGACGCGCTCTTGTCCTCGCTCTACGAGATCGAAAGCTGGGCTCGCAGCGGCGATGCCGCGCGCGCTCTTCACCGCCTGGAGATCTTTCGAGCCGAGGTCGACCGGCGCGAGGCGCTCGACCCCTTCATCGTCCGACAGCTCGGTCAAGCGCTCTCCGGCCGCGAACCGGACTTCGAGAAAGCGTCCGACCTGCGCCGGCGCGCCGAGGAAATGCTGCGGGAGAATTTGAAAGCCGCATCGGGCTAGGTCTCGCGCCCGGTTCTTCGACTCCCCTGTCCCAACGCGCCCCGCCTTTCGCCACTCCATAGGCGAGGAAGCTAAGAGAGCGCTCTCCATTCGCTTCCACGACGGCCGAAGCCGTCAAGGAGGTCGATGTGAGAAGGATCCTTTGCGCGATTTTCCTGGCTCTGCTCTGTTCGGCTCTCGTCCCCGCGGCGTCCCCCGGCCGTTCGGTCGGAGGAGCTCCTCGCCGGGTTTCCCGTTCGGCCGACGCGAGTGGGTTTCAGCCCAGTCTCGCTCTCCGACTGTGGAAGCGATTGACCTGCGGGTACCGCACGATGGACAACCCGCCTCCGCCGCTACCGACGCCCGTGCCCGATCTCCACGGCCCCGTACCGGAGTGAGCGCCCGAACGTCGAATTGGCACCGCGTGACCGGGGGCCGGTCTCTTACCGGCCCCCTCCCGCGGTCGTAGCCATCTCGCTTCCCGAGAAGCGCACCGGAAGTCCCATCTCGCGGATCAGGTTGTGGGCGCGGTCGACCGCATCCATCACCCAGAGCATGTACCGCGTGTCGACGTGGATCGTACGGGTGACCTCGGGAAGGACGAGGTAATCCGAGCCCATCGCCTCGTAGTTACCGTCGAAGGCGAGGCCGGCCAGCTCGCCCGAAGCGTTCAGCGTCGCGGAGCCGGAGCTTCCGTTGGTGATGTCGCTGGTCGACAGGAAATCGACCGGCACGTCGCCCAACTCCGGGTCCACGTACGGACCGAGCTTCCTGTTGCGCGAGGCGGCGAGCAGCAGCGACGGGCTGTCGAAGGGATCCTGGCCCGTCTCCTTCTCCACGACCCCGCGCAGCGTCGTCTGCGCCGCGTACTGGATCGAATCACGCGGCGAATAGCCCTGGACCTGTCCGAACGACACGCGCAGAGTGCCGTTGGCGTCGGGATACACGCGTCCTTTCCGCAGCTTCTGGAGCAGCGCGACGTACTCCGGCCGGACCCGCATCATCGCTCCCGCGATCTCGTTGTCCCGCCTTTCCTTGTCGTCCAGGGTCGAGCGGAGCCCCTTCGCGAAAACGAGCATCGCGTCGTTCCGAGCCTCGAGTTCAGCGCGGGTCTCTTCGAACATGGACGAGCGCTCCTTGACGTCCGCGAGCTTCGTGGAACCATAGAGGCGGTCGAGGAACTTGCCGACGGCCGCCGCCGTGTCGCTCTCGCCGGTCGTCGCCGCCAGCGCCTCGTCGACTGCGGCAATGCGCTCCCCCTTCGGGAGCTTCGCCGCTTCCAGCAGAAAGTAGCGCAGGCCCGCGCGGTCGCTCCCCGGTTCGATCGTGCGCTGGGCGCGTGCCACCGCGGCTTTCAGCCTCCTCCAGTCGCGCTCCTGGTATCCCGTCGCCCGGTCGATGTCGCTCTTCGGCCTCTCACCCGAGAGCCGCCAGAGTGTGTTGGCCTGCGAAAGCATGGGCGAGGCCGCGAACAGCCATTCGAGGACGGCATCGCGATCGCGCGTCTTCATCTGGACGGAGTTCCGGCGCGCGATTTCCGCGAGAGCCTCTTCGTACCGGCGCCGCGCCGCGGGATCGCCCGCGACGAGCGCCGCCAGCTGCTTCTCTTCTGCTTTCCGCTGGTCGATCAGCTTCGCCTTCTCGAAGGCTTCGAGCGTCCCCTCGTACTTCTTCAGGTAGTTCTCGAGACTTCGGACTCTCGCGGCGGCACGGAGGGCGACGTCCTTGCTCGCCTTGCCGGCGTCGTCGAGGATCCGGATGAGCTCCTTGCGGTAGCGGATCGACGTGGGGAGATCGAATGCCTGCGCCTCCCGGACCTCGTCGGCGAGCTCGTAACGGAACGTCTTGCCCGGATAGCCGATGGTCATCATCAAGTCGCCCGGGTTGACGTTCGCGGTCGAGACCTTGAGAAAGTGCTTCGGCGAATAGGGGACGTTCTCTTTCGCGAAGTCGGCCGGCTTACCGTCCGGGCCGACGTAAGCGCGCAGGAAACCGAAGTCGCCCGTGTGCCGTGGCCACATCCAGTTGTCCACTTCGCCGCCGTAGTTGCCGATTCCACGCGGCGGCGCATAGACCAGGCGGACGTCGCGGATCTCGAGCTGCTTGATCCGCCAGTACTTCGAGCCTTCGAAGAACGCAGGGACCGTGCACCGCACGTTCCCCTCCTTCTCGCAGTCGCGGACGAGCTCCTTGCGGCGCCGCTCGACGCGCGTGTACCGGTCGAGGTCGGACAGTTTCTCCCCCGACTTCGGAAGCACCTGATCGGTGACTTCCTCGATCGACGTCGTGACCCAGACCCGTGCGTCCGGCGCGGCGGGGATCTCTTCGCCCGTACTCTTCGCCAGGAAGCCGTTCTCGATCAGGTCCTTCTGGGGAGTGGAGTTGTACTGGAGATAGGTGAAGACGCAGTGATGGTTGGTGACGATCAACCCCCGCGGCGAAACGAACGACGCGCTGCAGCCGCCGAGCGAGACGATCGCGCCCATCGGGTCGCCGGTCAAGTCCGCGAGCCGGGCGGGGTCGACCTTCAACCCCATTTTCGCGAGCTCCGGTGCGAGCTCTCGGACCTGCTGCGGCATCCACATCCCCTCGGCGGCGAAGAGCCTGGCCGCGACCGCGGCGGCCAGGAGGCCGAGCAGCAATGTCTTGGATTTCATGGTTCCTCCTCCGGCACCGACGCCGGAATTTCGATCGCGCTCATTCTATCGGGCCGTTCCGCGAGCGGGAGGAGCGAAACCTTTGACCGGGAAGGTCGTCTCCTCCATTCTGGAGGACTGCTGCATGATCGGATCCGTCATCAACGCCGTTCTACTGGCGCTCCTGACTCTTCTCCCGACGGCCGGCGTCTCGACCCGGGGCGGCGGCGAACCGAAGAAGGACGACGCCGAGAAGAAGGTCATCGTCTCGCTGGGCGACGAGGACCTCGACGTCGACGCCGGCGACCCGGTCGTCGTCCACGTCGGCCGGCGCGCTTTCCTCGGGGTGAGGCTGATCGAGATCACGCCCGAGCTGCGCGCCCACTTCGGAGCCCCGCGGAACGCCGGCGCGCTCGTCTCCGAGGTCGAGGCCGACACGCCTGCCGCAAAGGCGGGAATCGAGGTCGGCGACGTGATCACGGCGGTGGACGGCGAGAGCGTCGAGTGGACCGGGGATGTCTCGCGCGCCATCGGCCGCAAAAACGGGGGCGAGACCGTGCAGATCGACCTCGTTCGCGGCCGCGCTTCGCGCAGGCTGGCGGTCAAGCTCGAAGAGAGAAAGAGGCGTGAGCACTCGATCGACCTCGGAGACCTCCGCGACGACCACCTGCGGGGTCACCCCTGGGTGATGCGCGACCTGGAGAAGGTGCGCCCCCTTCTCGGGGATTTCGAGGGCCTCTCGCGGATGCGCAAAAAGATGGCCGAGCTCGAGAAACGGATGAACGATCTCGAGAAGAAGCTTCCGAGGTAATGAACCGTTCGTGAACGCCGGCGGAATTCTCCCTTTCCCCTCGCAATTGGTCCCGTCGAAGGGGATCCTTCGAGAAGGGAGAAACGAACATGAGATCCCACCACACCTTCCGGTTCGCCCTTTCCCTGGTCGGTTTCGTCGTCGTCGCCGCGATCGCGAGAGCGCAGGCTCAGCCGGCTCTCTCCGAGCTCGAGATCGCCGACAAAGCGCGCATCGCGATCTTGAAACTGCCTTACTACGGCGTCTTCGATCTGCTCGCCTTCGAATTGCACGGCAGTACGGTCACCCTCGGCGGCGACGTCTACCGCGCGTCGCTCAAGAAGGAGGCGGAGGACGCGGTCAAGAAGATCCCGGGTGTCACGCAGGTCATCAACAAGATCGAAGTCCTTCCCGTCTCGATCGAGGATGACCGGATCCGCATGGAGCTTTTCCGCCGGATCTATACCGACGACTTCCTGTCGAAGTACGGGACACCGGTGGCGGGCCTGGACGGCCTTCGTTTCGGCCGCCGTTACTGGGGACGCGGGTTCGGCGCGTGGCCCGGCTTCCGGACGGGCGCGTGGGGGCGGAGTCCGTTCCTCGGCATGGAGCCTCTCGGAAACTACGGAATCCACATCATCGTGAAGCAGGGTAACGTGACGCTTTACGGAACCGTGTCGAGCGAAGCCGATAAGACGAAGGCCGGTATGGACGCCCGCAGCGTCTTCGGAGTGCACTCCGTCGACAACGAGATCCAAGTCGTCCGCGACTGATCGCGGCCGCGCAGCCTTCGGGTTGCGCCCGCACTCGGGCTGGTCGGCGCTCGTCGCCGTCGCGGGAACCCCGCGCTCGCCCGAGGTGCTCGATCGTCGGAGAATCGAGATCGCCGATCCGGCGATCAAAGGCTCGATGCAGCCGTATCACGCCGCTGAAGGGCTGGGACTCGACCGCGCGCGCAAGTATCTCGATCGCTGTGAGCAGGGGGCGCGGCGCCGGGCCCGGGAGGGGCTGAAGAAAGCCCTTGACGATCTTCGCTCGGACGAGCGCCAAGCGGTCGGCTGCGGAATGCTGTTCTCCTCCGGCCGGGCGCTTCCGGCTCTGCCGGCAATCCTGGGCTCTCACGCCCTCATCCACTCCGCCGACGGAGAGCATTTCCGCGACGCTCTCCGGGAGGCCGCCTCCCACTTCGGCCTTTCCGTCGACGGAGTGCGCGAGAAAGAGATCTGGGAGCGCGCCTCGGCCGACCTCGGAATTCCGATTGCAGAGCTCCAGCGACTCGTCAACGCAATCGGGAAGACCCTCGGGCCTCCCTGGACGCAGGACCAGAAGCTCGCGGCACTATCGGGCTGGCTCGCGCTCGCTCACGCGGAGTAGCGAGAGCGTCTCGTTCGAGCCGCCCCCGACTAGGGCCGTTCCGGCAGACCCAGATTGCGGTAGAGCTTCCACCCGCCGTCGGCCTGCCGCTTCCAGGCGGCCAGATACCTGCCGGTGCGCTCGACCGGTCCGCCGGGCTTCGGTCCGAAGTGGAACTCCGAGTGTCCCCACTCGTACGCGAAATCGCCGTCGACGACGACCTGCTTCACGTCCACTTTCGTCGTCGTCGCGGGACCCGAGCGCTCGAAGAACGACCGCATCCCGGCCTCGATCGCCGCGCGCCCTTTGCTGCACGTTCCGTCGGCGCCGACGTTGACCCCCTCCTCGTCGAACGTCCCCGCGATCGCGGCCGCGTCGAGGGTTCGAAACGCCTTCTCCCAGGTCGCGTTTCCGGCGTCGATCGCGCGCCGCACCTCGGCCACCGTGGCCTGGCCGGGAGTCCCCGATGGGGGCGACGCGAGCGCGGGCATCGCGAGCGAGGCGATGAACGAGAGAAGGAAAGACAACCGCTTCATGAGGACCTCCTCCTCGAGAATCCTACGGCGTGTGCCGGCGAAATGGATGCGCCTCGGTGTTGAAGACGACCTTGTCGAAATCGAGCGTTCCCTCCGGCGCGAAGAGAAGGTACAGGTACTTGAGCGTCTCGGCCAGGAAGTAGCTCGGCATCAGGTCGCCTTTCTCGCCGGTCACGACGTTCTTCAACGTCGTGTAGCCCGCGTCGGTGCGGCAGCGGGCGACGATGCTCTCGAAGAACGTCCGGCCCATGTCGAGGTACTTCGGATCCTTCGTGAAATGGAAGAGGAAGTACGCGGATTCGATGATCTCCGGCCGCAACGGATATCCGGGATACGTCACCCGCATCGTCCGGTAGTCGAGGACTTCCGGCTCGATCCCGTGGAGCGTCCACATCCGGAAGCAGGAGTCCTGGAGGCGCCGGGCGCGCTCGCGGTCGCCCGCGAGAGCGAGGACCGCCGGCAGAAAGGCGTGCAGCGCGCCGAATTCCGTGGCCGTGCGATCTCCGGTCACCATGTCCACCTGGCCGTACCAGAGCCCGTTCGGCGAGTCGTCGGCGAGGCGGCTGTTCAGCGCGCGGAGGCTCTCGCGCCACATCCGTTCGCAGTCTCCGTCGCCGAAGAGCTTCGCGCACTTGACGAGGTACTCGTAGTACGAGTCGATGCCGCCGCCGACGTGGCTCGCGCGGCTGACCCACTCGCCCGTCTCGACGTCGATCTCTTCGCCGACGAGGCCGAGCTTCGAGCGGCGTCGGAAGAGAGAGACGAGAGCGTTCTTCGCCTTGTCGAAGAAAATCGGTTTGTTCGTCAGCCGCGCGAGCGTTCCGAACTCGAGCACGAGCGTCCCGATCTCTGCGGGATTCGAGCGGGCGCCGCTCGTCTTGCCCGTCTTCAGGTTCACGAACATGTACGGCATCCCGGTCGGCGAGTCGAACGCGGGAAGGAGCCGGGTTCCCAGGTCCTCGGCGAGCCGCAGGAGTCTCGCGTCGCCGGTCATCTCGTAGCCTGAAAGCAGGCCTCCCAGCAGACGGATCGTGATCTCGAAGTTCTTGACCGACAGGTCCCTGTCGAAGGAGAGCTTCTGGACGATCAGGGACCTCGCTTTGTCGGCATCCTCGGTCAGACCCATGACGAGAAGCGTGTCGAGCGAGTCCACGGGGGTCATGAGAAGCGACTCGCTGCTGTACCAGTCCCGGGGCGCCTTCGAGAGCGGTTTCAGCTCGTCGTGTCCCCAGGCATATCGCTCGTAGGCGCGCCAGGAGAACACGAGCTCCTCGCGGACCCGGGCGGCGAGCGACGCGCGGTCCCGATCGGTCGTCCCGTCCGGCCGCTTCGAGGCGCCGCATGAGACGCCGATTCCTGCCGCGATGAACCCGACGAGCGCGACGGGCGCGACGAGCGCGACAAGGAAAGCCGCGAACGCGCGGTTCTTCGCGCTCGAGGTCACGCCTCCGCAGTCGCTTCGGCTCCCCGGTAGGCGGTCAGAGCCCACACGACCAGGATTGCGGCGCCCATCGCAAGATAAAACCGCTTCGCGGGCGAGCCCGGCCCGTAGCCGGCGTAGGACGGCAGGAGGAGCAGCGCCATTCCGACGATGAGCTCCACGATCCCGTGAAAGAAGAATGGAATCCTCTTCCACACACCCATCGGAAAACGGGTCAGGAGCGTCATCAGCAAGTGGATGGCCGCGAGCGAGTATGCGATCGCGGCCGGCGATCCTCCCAGGCCGATCGTGACCGGTGCGAGCAAAAGGACGAGGACGACGACGAGATCGATCACCCCGTGGATTCGAGGAGAGAGGATGCGCATGTCTTCCTCCGGGACGAGTCTACCGGTCGCCGGGTTGGGATAGCCTCGAAAGGTTCCGGGAGGACCAAGATGACGAGATCCCGATTGCTGATCGTTTCTCTCCTGCTCGTGCCGGCCCTCGGGGCCGGCCAGACCGCCCGGCGCAGGGAACCGGCGGCGCCGGCCGACGCGGCGTCGGTGGACGCCATCGTCTCGGCCCTTTACGCTTCCGTGAGCCACGGACCGGATGCGTCTCCGGACTTCGACCGGCTGCGCGGGATCTTCCTCTACGTGGGAATGCTCGTTCCGCCCAAGCGGGCCGGCGAGGACTTCACCGTCATGGACGTGGACGCGTTCGCGGAGCGGTACCAGAAGGGCGTCGTCGCGCGGAAGGAGAAGGGAACGCCGGCGACCGGTTTCTTCGAGCGCGAGATCGCGCGGCGGACCGACTGTTTCGGCAACGTCTGCCAGATCTTCTCGACCTACGAGTCGCGCCACTCGCCCGGCGACAGGCCCTTCGAGCGCGGCATCAACGCGATCCAGCTTCTCCGCGACGGGAGCCGGTGGTGGATTGCTTCCGTCGCCTGGGACGCCGAGCGGGGAGAGAACCCCATTCCGGCCGACTACTTGCCGGCCGTGAAGCCGTAGAGCCCGGCTTCCGGCTTACTTCTTCGGCGGAGCTTTCTCGAAGAGGCCCTTGTACTGCCCGTAGCCCTCCTCGACAAGCTTCTCCGCGGGGATGAAGCGCATCGCGGCGGAGTTCATGCAGTAGCGCTGGTGCGCCGGCGGCGGCCCGTCGTTGAAGACGTGGCCCAGGTGCGAATCGGCGTGGACGGAGCGGATCTCGATCCCCAGGAAGCCTCCGAGCAGGCCGCTGTTCGGCTTGACGTTCCCCTTCTCGAGAGGCTTCGTGAAGCTCGGCCAGCCGGTGCCGGAGTCGTACTTGTCGAGCGAGGAGAAGAGCGGCTCGCCCGACACGACGTCCACGTAGATGCCGGGGCGCTCGTTGTTCCAGTACTCATTGGCGAAAGCGCGCTCCGTGCCCGCCTCCTGCGTGACGTGGAACTGGAGCGGCGTGAGCGTCTTTTGCAACTCCGCGGTCGACGGTTTCCGGAAGTTGGCGGCAACCCACCCCCTCGCCCTGGCGGCGTTCTGTCCCCGGGCGGTGAACGCGAGCGCGAAGCCTGCGAGGACCGCGACGATCTTCGTCTTCACTTGTGACCTCCCGCCGCTTCGCCCCAGATCCCTTTCAGACGGGCGTCGCGGCCACAACCCGTGCGATAGCTGTAGTAGCGAACGGGATTCTTCTTGTAGAAGTCCTGGTGGTATTCCTCTGCGGTATAGAACGTCGAGGCCGGCACGATCTGCGTCACGATCTTTCCCTTGAACCGGGGCTCCTCTTCGAGCCGGGCTTTGGACGCCTCCGCGGCTTTGTGCTGTGCCTCGTCCCTGTAGAAAATCGCGGAGCGGTACTGGTTTCCGTGGTCGCAGAACTGGCCGTTCGACTGGAAGGGGTCGACGTTGTGCCAGAAGATGTCGAGCAGCTTCTCGTACGTGATCTTCGACGGATCGTAGATCACCTGCACGGATTCGGCATGCCCGGTCACTCCCGAGGACACCTGCTCGTACGTCGGGTTGGGGACCCGGCCGCCGGTATAGCCCGAAATGACCGCGACGACTCCCGGAACGCCCTCGAACGCCGTCTCTTCGCACCAGAAGCATCCGCCCGCGAAAAGCGCGGTCGCGCGGTTGGCCGGTGCGGCGAAGGCGGCGGTTGCGAGGCCGAGACAAAGGACGAGTACGATCCCGAAGCGTGATTTCAAGACGACCTCCCGAGTGTCAGCCATCAAAACACTGACAACGCAGAAATAGATTCCAAACCGGGAAAGAGGTTCCGACATGACGCGAAAACTGCCCCGCAAACCGGCCGCCCGCCGACCTTCGGGAGCGCGCTCGGGCGACCTTCGCCAGGTCGCGCGCGAGCTGCGCGCGTACGCGCTGTCTTTTCCCGGCGCGACGGAGGACTTTCCGTGGGGCGAACGCGTCGCGAAGGTGAAGGGGAAGGTTTTCGTTTTCCTGGGCGCCGATCCGGTTCCCGGCGGCCCGATCGGCTTCTCCGTCAAGCTTCCGGCGTCGGGCCAGGACGCGCTCGACCTTCCGTTCACGAAGCCGACCGGCTACGGGCTCGGCAAGTCCGGCTGGGTCAGCGCCACGTTCGAGACGAAGGACGATCTACCTCTCGAGATCTTGAAAGGATGGATCAGAGAGAGCTATTGCGCTGTCGCTCCCAGGAAACTCGTCGCCGAGCTTGAAGGCTCCGGTTTGAAATCTCTCAGCCGCCGGTCGCGAAGCGACCGCCGCGGCTGAAAGTCTTCCCGAGGATCGCCGTCTACACCCCGAACTGCCGGAAGTGGTGGTCGAGGTGGCGATACCCCAGCACGCCCCACGCGCGGCGGGACATGCGGCCGAACGCGGGATGCTCCGGCCACTCGAACTCACGCGAGACCATCCCGGCCTCGTCCATCAACGCGAGCAGCCCGGCGATCTCCGCGTCCCACTCCGCGGGCGCTCGCTCGAGGAGCTCACGAGCCGTCGGCGCACCCTTCGGCCACGGAAGCCAGTAGACGAAGAGCTGCTTCAACGGAGGGTGCCGGATCGGCAGCCGCTTCGACTTCGTCGGCAGCTTGCCGAGCGCCATACGAAGGGCGTCGGCGCAGTGGACGACCATCTTCGGCGCGTCGAACCTGCCCCACCGCGGCGTCGAGCCCGCGGTCAACCGTCGCAGCCTCTCCCTGAGCTCGCGGCGTCGTCCCTCCTCGTAAAGTGTCTTCATCACTTCAGCGTAGCCGAGCTCGAAACCTCCGGTTTGAAATCTCCCAGGAGACGCTAAGCCACCTCGACCGCGGCGGCGTGCTCGATGCGCGTGCCAAGAACCTGGAGGAACTGCGCGAGCCACGCCGGGTGTGCCGGCCACGCGGGCGCCGTCACGAGGTTCCGGTCCGTCACCGCCTGGTCGACCGGGATGTCGGCGTATGTGCCGCCGGCGCGCGTGACTTCAGGGCCGACCGCCGGATACGAAGAACAGCGTCTGCCGCCGATCACCCCCGCCGCCGCGAGGATCTGCGCGCCGTGGCAGATCGAGGCGATCGGCTTCTCGCGCGCCGCGAAGTGCTTCACGATCTCGAGGATCCGCGGGTTCAGGCGCAGGTACTCGGGGGCGCGCCCTCCGGGAATCACGAGCGCGTCGTAATCGGCCTCGCGCACGGCGTCGAAATCGAAATTCAGCTGGAAGTTGTGGCCCGGCTTTTCGGAGTAAGTCTGGTCGCCCTCGAAGTCGTGCACGGCGGTACGGCACTTCTCGCCGGCCCGCTTTCCGGGACAAACCGCGTGAACCGTATGACCGACCATCGAGAGCGCCTGAAAGGGAACCATGACCTCGTAGTCCTCGACGAAATCTCCCACCAGCATCAGGATCTTCTTGCCCGCCATCGGAACCTCCTTGGAACGGATGATCTTATCGGGGACTCTCAGCCCTCTCTGCCTGGGGCTGGCCGACGGGCGCGGCCCCGCGCCCCGTGAGAATCTCGAAGCCCGTCGGCAGATCCGATGCGCTCCAGCCTCCGCCGAGAGCCGAGACCAGGTTCACACTCGCCGTCATCCGCCGCGTCAGGATGTCGACCGCGGAGCGTTCGTTGGCGAGGGCCGCGCTCTGGGCGGTGATCACCTCGAGATACGTCGTGACGCCGCCGTTGTATCGATTCCGGGCGATCGACAGGGAGCGCTCGGCCGCCGCGACCGCGTCGGCCAGTTGAGTGGCTTCGAGATCCAGGATCCGCAGAGCCGCCAGGCTGTCTTCGACGTCCTGGCACGCGGTCAGCACGCTCTCGCGATACGTCGCGACGGCGGCGTCGTAGGACGCCTCCGCCTGCTCCTTTGCCGCCCTTCTCTTTCCGCCGTCGAAGAGCGTCTCCACGAGCGAGGGACCGAGCGACCAGAAGCGGTTCGGCAGCGAAAAGAACTTCGTGAGCGTCGAGTTGCCGTAGCCGCCGGACGCGGCGAGCAGCAGCCTCGGAAAGAAGCCGGCCACGGCGACGCCGATCTGGGCGTTGGCCGCGGCGACGCGCCGTTCCGAGGCCGCGATGTCCGGGCGTCTCTCAAGCAGCTCCGCCGGCAGCGCGATCGGGATCGCGGGCGGCGTCACCGTGATCGGTGACGGCGCAATCGTGAGCTCCGCCGGCGGCTTGCCGGTCAGGATCGCGATCGCGTGCTCGAGCTGCGCCCGCGTGAGCGTCAGGTCGGTCGCCTGCGCACGCGTCGTCTCCAGCAGCGTCTGCGCCTGCGCGACGTCCACTCCGGAGACCACGCCCTGGTTGAACCGGTTGG
>DASWCZ010000018.1:0-2576 GCA_036395755.1 Thermoanaerobaculia bacterium | reverse complement strand
TTCGTCGGGGAGCGCCTCCGCATCCCGAAAGTCGCCGGGCTCGAAAATCGTCTGGAGGTTTTCGACGGAGGGTCGTTTAAAATCTCCTCGACGGATCTGAGAGACGACCTCGCCCGAGGGGAGAGCCCGGCAGGTCGTGTCCCGGAGCCGGTCGGGGAGTACATTACGAAGCATCGCCTGTATCGCGGGGTCGAGGGTTGACGGCGGACCACACCTCGCAGGAAAAAGTTCGGGAAGGTTTGACCGCCGCCCTCGACCGGAAGGCCTCGGCCGTGCTCGTCTTCAACCTCACGGAATTGACCACGATGGCCGACTACTTCGTCCTGACCACCGCGAATTCCGACCGGCAAGCCCGCGCAATCGCCGATGCGATCGTCGAGAGGATCGGGTCGCCCCTGTCCGTCGAAGGCCTCCCGGCGGCGACGTGGATCCTGATGGACTACGGCGACGTCGTTTTCCACGTCTTCCAGGAAGAGGCGCGGCGCTTCTACGCCCTCGAACGGCTCTGGGGCGACGCGCAGAATGAGACGGGCCGCTTCGCCGCCTCCTCCTGAAGAATCCGACCGGCCCCTTCCCGCGGGCCGGCGATCGTCCCTCAAGTCTCTTTTCCGAACGCGCAGCCGTTCGCTCGCCCGCGAGATCGCGATGCTCGGCCGCGCTCTCGACCTTCCCACGACGATTCTGATCCAGGGCGAGAGCGGGACCGGGAAAGACCGCCTCGCTCGCGCGCTCCACGACGCGTCGAATCGGCGCGGCCGGCCCTTCGTAAGAGTCGAGGCGGCCAACCTCTCCGACGACCTCTTCGAGAGCGAGCTCTTCGGCCACGAACGGGGGGCGTTCACGGGCGCCGTGTCCGGCAAACGCGGACTTCTCGAAGTCGCGGCCGACGGAACGGTCTATCTCGACGAAGTCTCGTCCCTGTCGCTCGCCGGACAGGCCAAGTTTCTTCGCGTTCTCCAGGAGCGCACCTTCCGGCGTCTCGGCGGGGTCGCCGTCCACCCGTTCCGCGCGCGGCTCGTCGTCTCTTCCCGCCGTGATCTCGCCGAGCTCGTCCGGGAGAAGGGATTTCGCGACGACTTCTTCTATCGGATCGACGTCGTCTCCGTGCGGCTGCCGCGGCTGTCCGACCGGCCGGAGGACATCCTCCCGCTCGCCCGCCAGTGTCTGAAAGAGTACGCCCGCGAGTGCGGGCGCCCGGCGCGCCGGTTTTCCCGCGACGCGGAGGAGCTCCTCGCGCGACATCCGTGGCCCGGCAACGTCCGCGAGCTCTTTCACGTCGTGCAGAAGGCCGCCCTGACTGCGGACGCGCCGGTCGTGTCGGCCGCGGATCTGCCTTCCGGAGCGTTCGGATCAGTGGAATCGATTCTCGGCGCGGCGGTCGAGAGGCGCTGGACTCTGAAGGAGCTCTCGGACGCCTACATCGAAGAGACGCTTCGCCGCGCGGGAGGCAATCGGTCTCTCGCTGCAAAGCGCCTGGGCGTGTCCCGCAAGTTTCTCTGGGAGAGAGCGAAGAAGAAATAACCGCAGCGGGCAGGGAGTTTGCTCTGTTCCGAATCCCCGAAACGGATTCGCCGGCCGGGCGCCGCTGGAATCAGGTATCATCGCGCGCTTCGAAAACGGACTCCGGGCTTGTAACCGGGGTCACAGAAGGGAGAACTGGAATGCCGACGAGCACCGTGCGGATCCCCAAGCGGGGGAAGCGCGAGCTGGAAAAGTACCGGCGGCTGCTGGAGGAGAAGAAGACGGAACTGTCGGCCGAGCTGGCGAAGGCGCGCAACGCGGAGGAGGAGACCACCGAGGAGTCGACGCAGGACATCGCCGACAAGGCCGTCTCGTCGTACACGCGCGAGTTCCTCTACTCTTTGACCGACGGGGAGCGGACCGTCCTCCTGCGGATCGACGAGGCCCTCAACCGAATCGACGACGGCACGTACGGCTTCTGCCTGAACTGCGGGATCCAGATGAGCGACAAGCGCCTCGCGGCCGTGCCGTGGGCGCCGCACTGCGTCGACTGCCAGGAGCTGGCGGAGAAGGGGCTGCTCGAGGGCTGACACCCCAGAACTGAATCGACCGACACGGAGGGCCCGTCGCTCCGTACACAAGGGGTGTCGTCGGTTTTACCCGGCGGGTTTCTTGCACTGATCCGAGGCCTGAACGATCGGTGTTTGCGAAACCCTGGATGACACGTCTTTCCATTCCAGCCGCTCTCCTCTCTTTCCTCTTCTCTTCTGCTGCCGTCTTCGCGCAGAACGGCATCGGAGGGTCCTCTCCGTCGGCCGCCAACGCCGCGAGCTGGAGGCTGACGAGCCCGGCGCTGTTCGACGTGAGAGTCACCGCGATCGCCATCGATCCGCGCTCGCCGAGCACGATCTACGTCGGCGGATACACGGGAGGCGGTCTCCACCAGAACATCGCGCTCTTTCGGAGCGACGACGGAGGATTGACTTGGCGTCGCATCCAGAACGGCCTCTCCGGACTTTACCTGGTGAGCCTCTCGGTGAACCCGGCAAACCCAGATGTGGTGTATCTGGGGGTCTTCGGGGGAGGCGTGTTCAAGAGCGTCGATCGCGGCGAGA
>DASWCZ010000017.1:0-7862 GCA_036395755.1 Thermoanaerobaculia bacterium | reverse complement strand
ATGTCCGACATGGACCTCTTCTGCTTGCCGCGCTGGACGGCGTTCAGAAGGTTCGGAATCGCGATCGCCGCCAGGATGCCGATGATCGCGATGACGATCAAGAGCTCGATCAGGGTAAAACCGGATTGACGCTTCTTCATCTTGCCCTCCCGTTTATGAGCTTTTCGTGTTCCTTCGTTTACAGCTTGTGCCCTGGTGTCGGGGACTGGGACAGACTCCCCGCAAAGAGGAAGCCAAGTTTTTCGGCAGCTAAACCATTTGGAATCAATGAATACGACTTTAGTCGAGTACCCGGTTTTGTCAGTTCGTTAGCGACAATTCTCTCACATTTTGGAGGTCAGGGCGAATTCTTCCAGGAGGTCCTCGTAAACCCGGACTCCGGTCAGGTAGTCGCGCAGGTAAATCCTCTCGTTGCCGCCGTGGCGGCGGGAGGAATCGGTGATGTTCATCGGAATCGAGGAGTAGCCGTAGGTCGGAATGCCTTTCTGCCGGAGCAGGGCCGAAGTGGTGTATCCCCCGAAGGTTGGGGCTGGTCCGAAGGGGACCCCGGGAAAATGCGCTTCCGTTACTCGCCGGATCATCTCCGTAAGAGAGGTCGGGTAAGGACTTGCGAGCGCAACGCCGCCCGAGAAAGCGCGCGTGACCCGCACGCCCGCGGACGGGGCGTCCGTGACGATCGGTAGGAGAAAGGTCATCGGATCGAGGCCGGGAGGGACCGAGATCGCGGCGAAAGTCGTGAAGTTCGTGGTGCTCTCCTGGGGATAGGGTCCCGGCTTCGCCCAGAAGATGCGCGCCTCGAGGAAGCTTCCGTAGCGATCCGGCAGGACGGCGAGCTCGGCCGGATTCCGCACGACGCGGTCGAGGTGCCGCAAAGGATCGGTCAGGGGACTGACGAGGTGGTTGGCCATGAGGTCGAATGCCTGCCGGACCTGGGGCAGCGGCTCGACGACCGGAGACTTGAGTTTCGACCACCGGCGCGCGAGATCCTCGAGCGGCCCCGGCGAGGACGCCGCAAATTCCCCGATCGCGAAACCGGCCTGGACGGTCTCGATCCCGAAGAACCTCACGTCGCGGAGGATCACCTCGGGGTTGCCGCCTTCGTTCAGTACATTGGCAACTCCCTCGAAGCGGTCCGGACGGTTCTCCAGGAGCCAGCGAATCCCCCACTTCTGTCCGATCTCCTCGTCGGCCTCCCCGACGAAGAGGATGTCGGAAGGGGGCACGATCCGGTGCCGCTTCAGGTTCCGCATCGCGAGCGCCTCGGCGAGCCCCAGCGACTTCATGTCGTAGGCTCCCCGCCCCCAGAGATATCCCGCGCGGATCTTCCCCTCGAAGGGCCTGGCCTCGGTCCAGAACTGTGGCGGAGCCGGCGCGACGTCGATGTGGTTCAGAAGGAGCAAAGTCCCTTTGCGCGTTCGGCCGGGGAGGCGGGCGATCAGGTTGCAGCGCTTCGGCGCCGGGCAGAGGATCTCAGTTTCAATGCCGTCGCAGTCGAATAGGTTGCGCAGGAATTTTGCGCCCTCTTCCTCTCCAGGCTCGGCGGTGGTGTCGATGCGGACGTAATCGCGCAGGAGGCGCACCGACTCGATCTCGAGCCACTTCTCGGCCGGCCGCGTCAGGTCCGCTTCGATCTGGGACTGCTTCTTCTGCGCGCATCCCGCGGACACGAGCGCGAGCGCGAGAAGGAGGATCGAGGCGGAGAAGTTCGAGCATTTGCGCATCAGGCGACCCTCCTCCGCCGGTCCTGCAGCCACAGGACGGACAGACCGAGCGCGTACAGAATCGGCCCCCAGCGGGAGACCGCAGCCCCCGGCATGGACTCGTTCCACTCGACGCGGTGCCGGCCGGTCGGGAGCGGCACGGCGGAAAACGCGATCTGAGCGGGAACGCAGTCGACCGGCTGGTCGTCCACGAGGACGGTTCGATAGCTCCAGAAACCGCGCAGCACGAAGAGCCAGGACGGGTCCACGGTGACCGTTTCGACGCTCAGATGCTCCGGATCGTTTGCGAACACGTGGACGATCCCTCCGCCGGAGGAGCCGCGCGCGCGCCTTCCCGTCTCGAGAACGATCTCTCCCGCCTTCAAATCCGCGAGGCTTCGGACGGCCGGGAGCGCGCCGGACTCTTCGATCCATTTCGACGCCAGCCGGATCGCAGGGCGCGCGTCTTTCAACTCGTCCCAGTCCTGGAGCCAGTCTCCCCCGAAGCGATGGTAGCCGGAAAGAGGCTGCTGGTCGCGGAAGCGGATTCCCCAGCGCAACGCCAGGCTCCCGAAGAAAGGACTGGAATCCGTGTAGCCGGCCGCCGCGAAGGAAATCACCCGCAGGCTCTGCATGCGCGCGAAGTCGCCGGAGTCGAAGTCGCGGTTGAAGACGGTGCCGCGTCCCCAGAGCGCGGGAAGGTGCTCACTCCACATCCGGCGCTGGGAGTCCGTATAGGCGCCGGAAGACTCTGCGTAGCGCGTCACCAGGTCTGACGGCGCGTGATAGGCGGACTCCCCGAGCGTCCGATACGCGTTGTGCGGATCCGAGCGCTGGAGGTAGCGCGCGAACGGAGTCGGCGAGAAGATCTCCTCTTCGTTCAACAACCGGACGATCTTGCGGTTCGCAGCGATCGGGACGGCAGTCAGGATCAACAAGGAGAGGGCGAGCGTCGGCCGGGACCGGCGGCGGAGCAGATCGATCGCGGCCACGGTCGCGACCCAGAGCAGACCGCCCTCGGCGAGCGCGCCCGGCAGCTTTCTCGAGGCGACCGGCGCCATCGGGGCCGAGGCCCCGGTCAACCACGCCGCGCCGCGGCCGGCCGCGGAGGGAAAGAGGGCGCAGGCCGCCGCGACGACGGCGAGGAACGCCCCGACCCGGAGGGGCCAGCGGGCGGAGAGAGACAACTTCCGCATGTGGTCGAACGTCAGCCCCGCGAGAAGCGCCAGCGCGAAGACGATCGTCACGGAGAATTTCTCCGGGTTCCGAAGCGGGAGAGGGGACGCAAGCTTCTCCCAGGCCGACGGAATCAGGCTCGGAAGCGCTGCAATGACGAAGGAACCGAGGAACAGAACGCGCGCGAATCGAAATCCGACGCCGCGCGTCTTCCGGCTGGTAAAGAACGCGATCAAAGCGAAAGCCCCGGCGTAGAGAGTCGTGAACATCCCCAGAGCCTTGCCCCGGAAGACCGGCCAACCCCAGACTTCGCTGTTGTCCAGGGTCCAGTTCGCCCCGAACGGAAAGGGCACGACGAGCTCTAAGAGCCGGAGAGGATGGAGCGAAAAGAACAGGGACTCGAAGAGCTTCATCCCGAGAACGCCCCGATTCGTCTCGGGAATCCAGAGCGCGGTCGCGAGAATCTGGGGCGCGGCGAAGAGCGCCGCGAGTGCGAGCGCGGTCGCGAGCAGGAGAAATTCCGTGGAGTGTTTTCGCGTGTCCGTCTCCAGAACGATCCAGAGAGCCGAGGAAATGATCGCCATTCCGATCGTGAAGACGTCGCCCGCCAGGAAGTCCGCCCCGTAGAGAAGGGACAGGACGAGGAGCTTGGTGCTCGGTCGCGCGAAGGGCCGGCCCGACGCCCACACGATCCACGGGAGAAGAGCCATGCCCGGATGGAGGTTCGGGAAGAAAATCTCCGCGACGCCGACGCCCGAGAAAACGTACGTGACCGCGCCGATCCAGGCCGCTCCCGGCGTTGCTCCGAGCGAGCCCAACAGGACCACGACTCCAATGCCCGCCGCAATCCAGTGGAGGACGGGGAAGAGACGCATCGCAACGGGAAACCGAAGGACGGAGAGCAGGGGGCGAACGGGGTAGAGCGCGCCGGCGTTCGGATTGGGCAGAAGGGGCCGGCCGCCCGAAACTTCCGGCATCCAGAGAGGAAGGCGAAGCCGTGCATAGGCGTCGTGCATCGCCTTTTCCATCGGCAGGTTGTAGACGGGGAGGTCGCGGCCGGCGAAAGTGCGCCGGGAGAACAGGGCGTCGGCGTAGATGCCGATCACGAGCATGGCGAAGAGAGCGGCGGGAAGGGCTCGCCGGAGCCCGGGCGCGATCGTCAGAGCCGGCAAGCGCGAAGCGGGGTCCGAGCGGGACCGACCGGCGACCGCTTTCTGCTCATTGCGGTTTAGGATAGGGCATCGCACCGCCAGGGCAAAGTCGCTCCCGTCTCGCGCTCGCGGGAGTTCTCCTCGTCGCGGTGGTTTCGACCGCCGCGCGTCTCCGTCTCCTGATCGTTCGTCCCCTCTGGTTCGACGAGGTCTTCACCCTCTGGGCGGCGCGGCTCCCGTTCCGCCAGCTCTCAGACGTCCTGCGCAACGACTCGGGACCGCCTCTTTTCTATCTTCTGGAGAAGCCGTTCGTCGCGATCGGCGAGCGTCTCTCCGCCGACGTCTTCGCGCGAGCGCTCCCCTTCGCCGCGACGCTCGCTCTTCTCGTCGGAGCGTTCTCTCTTCCCTCGCGCGCCGCGAGAATCCGGTTCGTCGTTCTGGCGAGCGTCTCCCCACTGCTCCTCCTCTATTCCGCCGAAGCGCGCGCTTACGCGCTCCTTTCTCTCGCCGTGTTTCTGCTCTTTCTGCTGGCATTCATCCTGCCGGAACGTCCCCGAAACTTCGCGGCGATCGCTCTCTTCTCCGCCGTTTCGCTCTACCTTCATTACCTCGCCCTGTTCGCGGTCGCTGCGCTCGCCGCGGTGGCCGCGGCCGAAAAACGTCGCCGCTCCGCGCTCGCCGCGCTCGGCGGGGCGGCGCTCTTCCTCTTCTGGATCCCGATCATGAGAGCGCAGCCGCGCCAGGCGGTCGCGTGGATGCACGAGCCGGCGGCGGAGCTCGCGAGCGGCATCCTGGCTTCGCTGGGGGGCGCGGGCCGGATCCCGCCCCCCTTCGGCCCGCCGCTCCCGCTCGCCCTGGTGGCCCTCGGCGGAGTTCTCGGGCTGGTGCTCGCGTCCTCGCTCGCGCGCTCCTGGCACGTCGACCCGAAGCTCCGAAGAGCGTCCGCTTTCCTCGTTCTCTTTTTCGGTTCCGTTCTCTTCGCGTCTCTCGCGCATCCGATCGCGTTCGCCGGTCGAACCGAGATGGCCGTGCTCCCGGTCTGGCTCTGGACGGTTGCCCTCGCCGGCGAGCGGAGTCGCTTCCTGCGCGGGGCGACGTGGTCGGCGGTCGCGATCGCCTCGCTTTCGACGGTCCTCTCCGTCGCCGCGCCCCGGGGTCCCTCCGCTGCGGCGTGGACGCTCGAAGCGCTCGAGAGGACCGGTCGACAGGGAGACGTCCTCTTCGCCGGCGCGAGCTTCTATCTTCCGGCCCGGCTCGCCGCCGACCGTGGGCGACTTCCCATGAGCGTTCACGCGTTTCCGCTCGAGCAGGCGGCGCATCCCGGCTGGACGGTGCCGAGGCGCTCGCGCGCGGAGGACGAGGCCGCCGTCGAGCGAGCGCTCGCTCGCGCCGGTCCGACCGGCAGGGTCTTCTTCCAGGTGCCGCCGTCTTACCGCAAGGAGCTGCATCCGCTGCTTGCGGCTCGCGGTGTCACGCGTCGGATCGTGGAGACTCCCGAGATGGTCCTGCTGGTCTGGTCGGCGAAGTAATCCGCGCCGCGGGAGATCCGCTGTCCTTTCGGCCGACGGCGACCAAGGAGAGACCGGTCGACGGAGGGCGCTTCGTTTCGCGCTCGAGCAAGGGCATCAGCAGCTTGAACGCGAGCAGCTGACTGCGGGGCAGCACTCTCCGGCGGAGGAGCTTTCCGTTCACCCACCACCCGAAAATCCCCGGCCGGTTCAGATACTTCAGGTTCTCGAGCACGAAACCGGCTTGGCGGACCTTCCCTTCGAGATCGTCCTTCTCGTAGCGACGGAAATGGCGCAAGTGCTCGTCGAGCGTGCCGTAGAGACGCGCGAAAGCAGGCACGAGGAGCACGAGCCGTCCGCCCGGCTGGAGAACGTCGTACATGTCGGCAAGAGTCGTCCGGTCGTCCTCGATGTGCTCGAGCACGTTCAGACAGACGACGGTGTCGAACCGCATCGCCCGGATTTCCTCCCGCGCGGCGGGATCGAGCGGGAAACGGTACGACGCGACGCGCACGGCGGGATCGTCGCGGAACGTGCCTTTCAAGTGCTCGAGCGCGACGGGATCGAGGTCCGACGCCACGAGCAGCTCGCGGCCCTTGAAATGCCGCGTGATGTTGCCGAATCCGGCGCCGATCTCGAGCACCCGCCGGCCGACGACGCCGTCGAACTGCGACACGAGCCACCGGTTGTACGGCTCCAGACGCGCCATCCGAATGAGCGTGACGTGGCCGACGTTCTTCGGATCTTCCGCCTCGCGGAGACCATGGCGGACGATCGTGGCGAGCGCCGAGACGGCATCCTTCCAGCCGATCTTCTTGCCTTCGTCATAGGTGCGGCCGTAGTACGAGATCGGGACCTCGTAGATCCGGTAGCCGCGGCGCGCGATTTTCGCCGTGATCTCCGGCTCGATTCCGAAGCGGCGCGATTCGATGGAGAGAGACTGGACGACTTCGCGGCGGAACATCTTGTAGCAGGTCTCCATGTCGGTCAGGTTCAGGTTGGTGAACATGTTCGATGCGAGGGTCAGGAAACGGTTTCCGACGGTGTGCCAGAAATACAGGACCCGCCGCGCGCCGCCGCCTGAGAAGCGAGAGCCGTAGACGACGTCGGCATGGCCGTTCGCGATCGGCTCGAGCAGCTTCGGGTACTCGCGTGGGTCGTATTCCAGGTCGGCGTCCTGGACGACCACGACATCCCCCTCGGCGTAGCGGAAGCCGACCGAGACCGCGGCGCCCTTCCCCTGATTCGTCGGCTGCAGGAAGACGCGGATGCCGTCTTTTCCATCCATTTCCCGGAGAATCTCGCGCGTGCCGTCGGTCGACGCGTCGTCGACGATGAGGATCTCCTTCTCGATCGGAACCGAGAGCACCTGCAGGACGATCTCGCGGATCGTCTCGGCTTCGTTGTAGACGGGCATCACGACCGACAGCTTCATCGCGCCTTGCCTCCGTTCGGGAGCTCGAAAAGATAAATCGAGTGGCCCACCCGCCCGGCGGGGCGGCCTCGGGTCGCGATCTCCGTCAAGAAGTCTCGCAGGGGCGCCGCGCGGGGGTCATCGCTGTGGTATTCCGCCAGCGCCGGTCCGACCGTGAGGAAGTACGCGGAGATGGCGACGAGAGATCCGCGCACCCGCTGCTCAACCAGGAAGTCCGGCACGCCGATTCGCGTCGGAACGTCGTCCCCACCGAAGTAAAGGATCGTCGGGTCTTTCACCCGCCGGCGCGACAGCTCGCGCGCGAGGCGGTTCAGATCCAGTCCCCAGTCCACGTTGGAGTCCGAGAGGACCCGGCTGCCGCGTTCGGGTCCGCCCGCGAGCGCGTTGAAGTACGAGAGTTCGTGCGGGTGGATCCGCAGGAGCTCGTATCCCGAGAGGAGCGGGAGGAGCGCGAGAACTATCGCGGTGGGGGCAGGGCCCCGGCGCCGGCCGTCCGAATACCCGGAGAGGCGGCCGAACACCGCCGCGCCCGCGAGCGCCAGGAAGGGGTAGACAGGGAGCATGTGGCGGATCCCGATGTTGTACGCCGACTTAATCGACGCGAGGAAGAGGACCGCGACCGGGAGGAGGAAGAGCCGACCCTCTTCGCGAAACTGCGAAGGCCGGCGAAAGAAAAAGACCGCCGCGAGAAGAGTGACTGCGAGAAACGCGAGCGTGCTCTTCAAGGCGAACGCCACGAAGAAATACGACGGGAAACCGTGAAGGGAGGTCTTTCCACCGAGGTAGTTCAACTCCTGGCCGACCATGCTCGTGCGCACCACTGACGCGAGCCCCCCGGCGTAGTGCGCGAGCGGCGGGGAGACCGCGACGAGTGACTCGATGACCGCCGATA
>DASWCZ010000016.1:0-104438 GCA_036395755.1 Thermoanaerobaculia bacterium | reverse complement strand
TGGTTGCGGGGGAAGGATTTGAACCTTCGACCTTTGGGTTATGAGCCCAACGAGCTACCAGGCTGCTCCACCCCGCGTCAGGGAAGGCGCACCTTATCGAACGGTTTTTCGCTCGTCAAGCCGCGGAGGGAGCGCCTCTGTCCGCTCCAGCGCTTTCCGATCCCAGCGACCGAGGTCTGCCGCGGCCGCGTACGTGTCCTCGAAGAACGCCAGGAGCTCGCCGTCGGGATCAGTCGACCGTCGCATCGCGTCGTAAGGCAGGACCCACTCCCCCATCTCCGTGGGAAAGCGCGTGGCGGACGGTCGGACCCGTGCGTTGGAGTAGCCGTCCGGCGCCGGAACCGCGTAGGCGTAGAACGCCGCCTCGGCCATCGGACCTGCGACGTTGCCGGGCCAGAACCCGAAAGCCGCCTGCTCGTGGATGGAGGCGTCGCGCGCGACCCATTTCGGCATGTGCGGCATCGTCATCTCGCTCGGCGTGGTGGCCCGTCCGGAATAGAGGGTCAAGGACAGGTCGAAGCTTCCCCAGAACAGGTGGATCGGGCTCGCCTTGCCCTGGAACGTCGATCTGAAACGCTGGAGAACGCGGTGCGACGACGCGAGAACGCGCCAGAACCGCCGCGCGTATTCCGGATCGTAAGAGGAGTGCCGCGAGTCCTCCGAGAGGTCGATCGTCTCCGGCACTTCGGAGGCGTGGGGATGGATCGCGACCGGCAGTGCGAGCTCTTCAAGAGCGGTCATCACCTCGCGGTAGAAGCTCGCGACCGACTTCGGCGCGAGCGCGATCGTCCGGCGATCGCCTTCGACCGTCGTCACGAGGAGCCGGTGATCGATGAAGTCGAAGTCGATCTGAAAGAGCCGCTCCCCGTGCGGAACGAGCGACGTCGTCAGGCCGCGCGAGGTGACGTAGAGCGTGCAGTGCCAGGCGTGGTTGATCCACGGCGTCTGGACCAGCCGGACCTTGCCGACGATCTGGGTCCAGAGGTGGAGCGTGTCCCGCGTCTCCGCCCACGCCGCGAGCGGAAGCTCCGGCCACGCGTCGGACCTCAAGCGCCCGGCTCGATGAAGATTTCGTCCACGTAGCACCAGAGCCAGTCCTCGCCCGGCTCGAAGGACTGGACGATCGGGTGATGCACCGCCCGGAAGTGCTTCGTCGCGTGCTTGTTCTTGGACGAATCGCAGCATCCGACGTAGCCGCACGTGCGGCACAGTCGCAGATGGACCCACGTGTCGCCGATTTTCAGGCAATCCTCGCAGCCGTCGGCGCTCGGCGTGACTTCGCGAATCTTCGAGACGTGCTCGCAGGTCGCCACTCGAACCTCAGCGCCCGCGGACGGCCCCGGGCGATGGAGTTCTCGGAGGAGCTTTCTTTTCGGCTTCCTTCTTCGCGGCGGCGGCCGTCGGCTTCTCCTTCGTCAGGCTTCCCTCGGGATACAGAAGGACGACGTCCTCGGGGTGCACGAGGTTCAACTCCTCGCGCGCGACCTTCTCCGCGGGGAACTCCTCCTTGTTCGCGGCCTCGATCGCGGCGATAAGACGCGCGTTCTCCTTCTGCTCTTCCGCGATTCGACGGTCGAGGTCGCGGACCTCCGCCTTCGCCTTGCGAAGCTCCATGACGCGGCCATCGGACAGGAGCAGCACTCCCAGGAGTCCCGCGGAAATTGCGAGGGACACGAAGAACGCGCGCAGCGGCCGGGGCTCGCGCCGGGGCGCCGCCGCCAGGGCCGTCACGATGGGAACGCCTCGCGGCCCGCAAAGACGCCGACCTCCGCCAGCTCGTCCTCGATCGCGAGAAGCCGGTTGTACTTGGCCAGCCGTTCCCCGCGCGACGTCGACCCCGTCTTGATCAGACCGGAGTTGACCGCGACCGCGAGATCCGCGATCGAATCGTCGCAGGTCTCCCCCGACCGATGCGACACGACGGTTCGGTACCCCGAGGACTGCGCGAGGTCCACTGCCTCGAGAGTTTCGCTCACCGTGCCGACCTGGTTCAACTTCACGAGCAAAGCGTTGCCGATCCCGTCCTCGATCCCGCGCGCCAGGATCTCGCAGTTCGTCACGAACACATCGTCGCCGACGAGCAGGATGTTCTCGCCGAGCCGGCGCGTCATCGCGATCCAGCCGTCCCGGTCGCTCTCCGCCAGACCGTCCTCGATCGACGCGATCGGATACTCGGCCGCGAGATCCTGCCAGTACGCCACCATCCCGGCCGAATCGAGAGTCGCGCCTTCTCCCGCGAGGACGTACCGACCGTCCCGGTAGAACTCGGACGCCGCGGGATCGAGCGCGACCACGACATCCTCGCCGGGTCGGTAGCCGGCCGCCTCGATGGCGGCGACGAGCAGGTCGAGGGCCTCGCGGGACGTACCGATGTCGGGCGCAAACCCGCCCTCGTCGCCGACCGCGGTCGAGAGCCCGCGCTTCTTCAGAATCTCTTTCAGCGCGTGGAACACCTCCGCGCCCGCGCGCAGCGCTTCGGCAAACGAATCGAACGCGACCGGACACGCCATGAACTCCTGCGGGTCGAGGCGATTGTCGGCGTGAACGCCGCCGTTGACGAGGTTCATCATGGGGACGGGCAGCGTCCGTCCGCCGGCGCCGCCGAGATAACGATAGAGGGATAGGCCGGAAGCTTCGGCCGTCGCGCGCGCGACCGCGAGCGAGACCCCCAGGATCGCGTTCGCCCCGAGACGGGACTTGTTCGGCGTGCCGTCGAGCTCGATCAGGATCCGGTCCACGAGACCTTGATCCCGCGCGTCCGCCCCGCGCAGCTCCTGGCTGATCTCGCCGTTGACGTTGGCCACCGCCTTCGTGACCCCTTTGCCGCCGTAGCGCTTCGGGTCGCCGTCGCGCAGCTCGAGCGCTTCCCGCTTTCCGGTGGAAGCCCCGGAGGGAACCCCCGCCCGCCCGGTTGCTCCGCCGGAGAGCAGGACCTCGACTTCCACTGTCGGATTTCCGCGCGAGTCGAGGATCTCGCGGGCGTAAATGTCCTCGATCGCGAACGTCATTTCGCCACGAGCTCGCGCGCGGCCTGTGTGAGTGCGGTGACCTCTTCCTCCGTTTTTGCTTCCACGTAAAGGCGAGCGAGCGGCTCCGTGCCCGACTCTCGGATCAGAATCCACGAACCGCCGTCCAAAATCAACTTGATTCCGTCGATCGAGTCGACCCTCGCGACGCGTTTTCCCGCGACCTCTTCCGGAGGAGACGCCTTGAGGGCGGTGAGCGACTCCTTCTCCTCGGGCGAGAGCGGCAGGTCCACCCGCGCCGAGCGGAAAGGGCCGATCTCGCGGTCGAGGTCCTCCGACAGCTCCGTCAGGGTCTTCCCGGTCGCGCCGCACATCTCCGCGACGAGGAGGTCCGCCAGGATGCCGTCCTTCTCCGGGACGTGTCCCTCGATCGTCAGGCCCGCGCTCTCCTCGCCGCCGAAGACGATCTCGCCGGCGATCAGCTTTTCGCCGATGTACTTGAACCCCACCGGAGTCTCGTAGCAGGGGACGCCGAAGCGCGCCGCGAGCGCATCGAGGGCGTGGGTCGTCGCGACGCTCCGGGCGACGCCGCCACGTCGGCCTTTGCGGCCGACGAGGTCCCGAAAGACGAGCGCGAGGATGCGGTTCGGCGCGACGTACGCGCCGCGCTCGTCGCACACGCCGAAGCGGTCGGAGTCTCCGTCGCACGCGAGACCGAGGCGCGAGCGGCGCGCGACGACCTCGGCCGAGAGACCGACCAGCTCCTTCTCCCCGCACTGCGGAGACTGTCCGCCGAAGAGCGGGTCGCGCTTCGCGTTCAAACGAGAGAGGCGCGCGCCCGCCGACTCCAGGAACGCGTCGAGGAAGCCGGCCGACGTCCCGAAGCGGAAGTCGAGCGAAAAATGCGGGTTGCCGCGGGCGACGTCCGAGCCGTTGATCTTCTTCTGGAGGTCCGCGAGGTACTCGGGCACCGGATCGAAGGAGACTGGCGCCTCGCCTTCCTCGGGCGGGAGGACTTCGCCTATTCCGCCGATCCGGTCTTCGATCCGCTGCGTGATATCGGGAAGCGCGGGAGCGCCGTCGCTCGTGGAAAACTTGATCCCGAGATACCGTGGAGGATTGTGACTCGCGGTGAAGTTGACCCCACCCGCAGCCCCGCGGCGCCGGATCTCGAAGGCGAGCGTCGGTGTGGGAACGGGACGGCTCGAGACCTCCGCCCGGAAGCCCTCGCGCGCGAAGAGCCGCACGGCCTCCGCCGCGAACCGTTCCGCGAGAAAGCGCGTGTCGTAGCCGACGAGAACGAGAGCGCCGCCCCGGCCGTCCTCCGCCAGAACCCGGGCGATGGCCGTGATCACGCGCCGGGCGTTCGTGAAAGTGAACTCCTCGGCGATGACCGCGCGCCATCCGGAGGTGCCGAAGCGGATCGGCGGAGAGGGCTCGACCATGCGCCGGCGAAGCTAACACGCGCGAGTTCCCTCATCGTCCTGGTCGCCCTCGTCCTCACCGCGGCCTGCGCCGGGAACGGCGCCGGGCCGTTCGCGGATCCGGCGCTCGTGATCGTCGCGCCTCCTCTCGATCGGCCGCTCGCCGACGCTCTTCCTCCCTCGGACGCGCGTCCGGTCGACCCCGTCAAAGCCGCCGTCTTCGAACGGATCAACCGGGATCGCGCGGCCGCCCGGCTCGCACCGGTCGCCTGGGACGAGGCGGCGTCGCGCGTCGCCGACGCGTTCTGCGCCGAGCAGATCCGCGAGAACACCAGCGGCCATTACCTGACGAACGGCGTGCCTCCGTACGCGCGGACCGCCTTTGCGGGAGTCTTCGGAATGCAGTTCGAGAACTCGACGACGTGGAAAACGACCGCCTCCTCGTTCGACGAGCCGGTCGAAAAGCTGGCCCTGGAGGGCCACGCCGAGATGCTCGGAGAAAAACCTCCCTATGACGGCCACCGCCGCACGATCCTCGACCCGAACGCGACCCACGTTGGGCTCGGCTATGCGCTCGAGCGCGGGGATTTCCGGATGGCCCAGGAGTTCCTGACCCGCCACCTCGCATGGCTGTGGCTCGAGCGCGTGGCGAACGTTTCAGGCGTGGTCCGGGTCCGCGGGGAGCCGATCCCCGGACGGCGACTGCTCTTCGTTTCGATCGGCTGGGAGCCAGCCCCCCGACCGTTGACGCGCGCCGAGGCGAGCGGCCGGACGAGCTACTCCTACTCGAAGCCGATCGAAGCCTTCGTGCGTGAAGGGAACGCGACGCTCAAAGTCGTGGGCGCCCGGACGTCCGACCGGATCCATTTCGGAGCCGACCGCGAATTCTCCTTTCGTTTCGCGCCCGACCGGTCCGGCCTCTGGACCCTGGTGTTCCACACGACCGCCCTCGGAGAGGAGCACCCCGTCCCCGGGGGCGTCGCCAGCGTCTGGGTGGACGCGAGCGATCGATGATCACCGTCCTCGTCGTCTCCGATCCGGGTCGGTCGAGCGACCTCGACGTCGTGGCGGCGCGGATGCCCTCGCTCGAGCTCCTCCATGCACGGGACCTCGAGCAGGCGCTCGACCGCCTTGCCCGCAACCGCCGCATCGACGCGGTCCTGCTCCTGCTCGACCGCGACCGGACGACCGAAGTCGCGGCGACGATCCTCGAAGAGGATCCCGCCGCGCCGCCTCTCTTCGCGCCGGAGGCGTCCGCCGGGAACGATGCGCGACCCCTCCACGGCGATGTGCCCGAAGATCTCCTCCAGGCGATCGTCCGGGAGCTCTCCGCGAGCGGCTAGAATCCCGGGATGGTCGGGAGGATTTCGTCCGCGCGCCGGGGGCGCGGCAACCCGGATGTCGTCATCTTCATGGGTTCCGAGTCGGACTGGGCGGTCATGTCGGAAGCGGCGCGAGTCCTCGAGGAGTTCGGCGTCTCGCATCTCGCGATCGTCTCCTCCGCCCACCGGAGCCACGACCGCACGGTGCGCCTGGTGAAGCTCTTCACCCGGCGCGGCACGCGCGTCTTCGTCGCCGGCGCGGGCGCGGCCGCGCACCTCGCCGGAGCGGTCGCCGCAATGACGCCCCGGCCGGTCATCGGCGTCCCCCTCGCTTCTTCGCCGCTCTCCGGCCTCGACTCCCTTCTCGCGACCGCCCAGATGCCTTCCGGGGTCCCGGTCGCGTGCACGGCGATCGGCGAGGCCGGCGCGTCGAACGCTGGTCTCCTCGCCGTCGAGATCCTGGCCATTGCCGACCGCCGGCTCGAAGCAAGGCTCCTCACCTACCGGCAGAACCTCGAACGGGAGGTCGTCCGGAAGGACGCCGCCCTTCAGAAGGAGCGCCGGCGGCGGGCCGGACGGCAACCCCGGCCCGGGCGGTCGGAAAGCACGCGTGGTAAGGTAAGTCCTTAGGAGACTTTGGGATGTCTGGCTGCGGCGGCTGCGGGATCGGAAACAGGTTGAACCCCGGCGGTCTCTACGTGGGGATCCGGATCAACGACAACGAGGACGGGAAGGCCCCGTTCTGCGACACCCAGGGGATTGCCGTCGAGAAGAGCCAGCGGGTCGTGGTAGAGGGGGAAGGCGGCTTCGAGTACGCCCAGGTGACCAACCTGCACCCGATGATCCTCAAGCAGTGCCAGTTGCGGGACGCCCGGCGTCTGGTCCGGATCGCCTCCGAAGCCGATCACGCCACCTACCAGGCCAAGGCCGAGCGGGAAAAGCGGTTTTTCGCGGACGCCCGGCAGCTCGCCACGGACAAGAGCATCTCGATGAAGCTGATTCGCGTCGAGGAGAGCTTCGACGGCCGCAAAGTCGTCGTCTACTACACCTCCGAGACCCGGATCGACTATCGCAAGCTGGTTCAGGACCTTGCGGTGACGCATCCGGTCCGGATCGAGATGCGCCAGGTGGGTCCCCGGGACGAGACCAAGATGCGCGGCGGCTTGGGACCGTGCGGTCTCACCCTTTGCTGCTCGACCTTCCTGAAGTCCTTCCACCCGGTGACCATCCGGATGGCCAAGAACCAGAACCTCTCCCTAAACCCTTCGAAAATATCGGGGATGTGCGGGCGACTGATGTGCTGTCTGGCCTACGAGGAGGAGGGCTACCGCACGGCCGGCCCTCCCGCGGCGACTTCTGAAAGTGGGGTTAAGGCACAGAATTTTCAGGCAGACTCTCCGGTTTAATAGTCGTAAAGAGTCCCGCCTTTTAACGGGGACCTGGAGAGACAGCCGTGCCGAACCGCAATCCCGGGGCGTACCGCCCGGACGAGGACGCTCCCGGCAACCGCAAGTTGATCCGACCCAACCTCTCGGAGCTCGCGGACCGATACCCGACGCGCAACTTCCAACAGCGCAAGCAGGTCCCTCCCGAGCAGACGAATGCGGAGAGCTACTACTACTTGAAGCAGATGGCCGCGAAGACCCCGATGGTCGTCGTGCTGAACGACGGCCAGGAAGTTCGCGGCTGGATCGAGTGGTACGACAAGAGCTGCCTGAAGGTGAACCGCGACCGCGGTCCGAACCTGTTGATCCCGAAGAGCTCGATCAAGTACCTGTTCAAGCAGGCCGAGGAAGAGGGATCGCGAGGCGGGGGGAACCGGTAGGCCGCGCCGGCAGCGAGCTAGTGGCCGAGGAGCAGGACGTCCTGACCGGTCAAGCGATCCGTATCGCCCGGAAAGAATCCCGCGCACAGCCACTGAACTCGAAGCCCTGCCTGCTCGGCTAACTCGTAGAAATAACCCTTTTCGTAAGCGACAGCGGCCCGGGGTCGGAGCCGTGAACGCCATCGCAGCCGGCCAGCTTCGCCCGCGCAGCGGAAGACGCGGGAACGACCCGTACCCGTTCGACTTCCCGACTCGAACAGAAACGCCGTGACGATTGCCCCGCGTCCCGGGCGAAGCACGCGGCGAGTTTCGGCGAGGTAACGCTTCGCTTCCCCGGGTCCGAGATGTGTGAACACCGACTTGGCGAGAACGAAGTCCGACTCGCCGTCGTCGACCGGGAAGCGATAGTTCTCAACGGGACCTCCACCCGGAGTCGCGTAAGGCGAGACGAGGCGGGCGAGCTCGAACCGGCAGCGCGCGTCCTCACGGTGCAAGCGTTGACACCACTCGATCGAAGGGCGGTGGACGTCGAACCCGACGTAGGACCCCTCTCGGCCCGCGCGATCCAGCAGCCCGGACACCATGGCGCCCGGGCCACAACCGATGTCGAGCAACCGATCACCCCTCTTCACCAGGCCGAGCTGATCGATCCGGAGAAACATGTCCGCCGCCGCGGTCCGGTAGCTGTCGAGAGGACCGGTATGCCGTCGAAGCCAGAGCGGCGGCAGATCGCCGCGGCCGATCAGAGCGCGAAAGGCGGAGTCGGCAGGTCCCGCGATGAAGAGAAGGCTCGAACGGAGTCGTCGGTAGGTCTGGTAGAGAACTTGGTTGCCTATCTGGCTCCCTTCCCCGACAGCACCGCCGGGACCGTCTTCAAAAGGATCTTGAAATCCAGTAGCGGCGACCACGTGTCGATGTACTTGAGATCGAGCGCCATCCACCGGTCGAAGTCGAGTTCGCTCCTTCCCGAAACCTGCCACAGGCAGGTCAAGCCCGGTTTCATCGAGAGCCGCCGGCGCTGCCAAGGTTGGTAGCGCGAGACCTCTTCGGGAAGGGGCGGGCGCGGGCCCACGAGGCTCATGTCGCCGACGATGACGTTCCAGAGCTGGGGAAGCTCGTCGATCGACAGCCGCCGCAGGAGCCGTCCGACCGGGGTCAGCCTGGGGTCACGCGCGGCCTTGAACACCGGCCCGGTCATTTCGTTCAAATGCGCGATCTCGAGCAGGCGGTCCTCCGCTTTCGTCTCCATCGTCCGGAACTTGACGAGGGTAAAGTGCCGGCCGTTCAGGCCGCAGCGCACCTGGCGAAAGAAGCTCGGCCCCGGGGACGTCACCTTGATCGCGAGGGCCGCGAGCGCCTGAATCGGCAGCGTCAGCAGGAAGAGAAAGAGCGAGAGCCCGAGGTCAACCGCGCGTTTGACGACGAGCTCCCCCGGATTGGACGGCGTCGTCGTGAACGTCAGGAGCGGGACGCCGTCCAACTCCTCGAGAACCGGCCGCGCGAGAACGTGCGGGAAGATGTCGAGCGACACGTGGGCGCGTACGCCGTGCCGCTCCGCGACCAGCAGCGCGTTCTCGTAGTCGCCGAGCTTGCCTTTCTCGATCACGAAGATCACCTCGTCGATGACCTCCTGGCCGAGGACCATCTCGAGGTCGCCGATCCCCCCGAGGCAGTTCCAGAGGTTGGACCGGCGGATCTCGCCCCCGTTGTCGTCGTCGAGATAGCCGAGCACGCGGAAGCCCCAGTGCGGGTGCGCCTCGATGAAGTCCGCGAGCTGCGACGCCTTCGGGCCGGTGCCGACGAGCAGCACGGTCCGGAAGTTGTACCCGCGCGCTCGAACCCAGCGCGAAAGGAGACGGAGCGCGACGCGCTCGCCCGCGAGGAAGAGAAAGTTCACGACGGCGAAGACCGCGAGCAGCCAGCGGCTCACGAACTCGAGGCGCAGGCCGTACACGAAGAGCGTCAGGAGAGCCGTCCCGCCGAACGCGACCTTCGCGACCGTCCAGATCTCTTCGAAGAGCGGCAGCGTCCGGTGGCTGCGAGTGAAACCGGCCGCGTAGAGCATCGGCGCCCAGATCGGAAGGATCACGAGCAGGAGCATCAGGTACCGGTCGAAAGCCGGTGCGACCGGGAAGAGCGACGGCAGGAAGGGCGCCAGGATTCCGTGGCGGAGCACGTACGCCATCGGGAGCGAGAGCGCCGTCAGAGCCAGCTCTCCAGCGAGTACTCCGAGCGCGATGGCGCGGGCTTTCTGTTTCAGCATGGGATCGGGCCCCGGTGGCCGCTCGACCGCGGAGCGCGGGCGATGTTATGAGATGACGCTTCCGCCTTCAAGGACCGCGCGACCCTGCAGCACCTCTTCGTAACGATTGGCGACGTCCTCCCAGCGATAGCGTTCATTCATTCGGGATCTTGCTCGTTCCTTCCATACGGAGTACGAGGCGGGGTCATCCAGAACGGCAGCCAGGAGCCCGGAGAGAGTCGCCGGCTGCCGGACGTCGAACGGGAGCGCGGCTCCTCCGGCGACCTCTTCGTTCTCGGGGGTCGCGTTGTAGCAAACGATGCGCCCGTAGCCGAGCGCCTCCACGAGCGCGGGATGGGTTCCGCCCACTTCGGTCGCCTGCACGTAGACCGCGGCGGAAGCCAGGAGCTGGCGGTATCCGTCGCCGTAGATCGCGCCGGGAAACTTCACGCGAGGATCGGCTTCTGCGCGGACCCGCGCGACGTAGTCGGCCGCGTAAGGCGCGTCGCCCACGATCACGAGCGGCGTTTCTCCCGGCACGTCGCGGTAGGCGCGCACGACCGCGTCCGCGTTGTTCTCGGGTTCCAGCCGAGAGACGTAGAGGACGTAGCGCTCCGGAGAAAGCCCCAGTCGGTCGAGCGCGTCGCGTCCGGACGGCTGCGGAAGATCGCCGCCGTAGGGGATGAAGTGCGACTCGAAGCCGTACGTCCGCCGGTAGTAGTCGCGGATGACGCGCGCATCGGAGACGACGGCGTCCGGGACGATCGTCGACAGCTTTTCCGAGATCGCGTAACCGAGCTGTCCGATCGCGTTCCACTTGCGCCGGTGGCGTTCGAGGCCGTCGACGTTCAGGACGACCCGGGTCGAGCCCGAGAGCCGCGGCAGGAAGCAGGACGCGGCGTTGATCGCGTTGCAGACGAGCACCGCGTCGAAGCGCTCGAAGGCGGCGTCGAGCCCGGAGACGAGCCCGTGCGCGACCGTGTCCAGATATTTCGTCGGGATCGTCGGGAGCACCCGGACTTTCGCGCCGCGCCAATCGCGGACTCCCGCCTCGGCGTATCGCGTGCGCGTATAGACGGTGACGTCGTGCGCGCGGGCCGCGAGGCGCGCGGAGAGCTCCTCCGCGAGCGTCTCGAAGCCGCCGTAGCGCGCGGGGATGCCGCGGGTGCCGAGGATTCCGATCTTCACCGCGAGCGCCTCGCGTTCACCCTGGTCTGGATCTCCCGTCGCTTGGCCCACAGCCGGCGGCGGTTCTTCCAGAGCCAGGAAAACGCGGGCAGGGACGACCGTTCGACCGTCAGGCACGCGCACACCACGACGAGGTCGCGCGCAAGGGTCGGTCCGAGCGTCCGGACGAGCTCGCTCGCCGACTGATTGTTGATCCGCAGAAGGAAGCGGTTCTTGACCGAATGGAGGTTCGCCGCGGCGGACATCCGGTAACGGCGCTCCGGCAGGTTGCGGCGGCGGTGCCAGGCGACGGCGCCCGGGACGTAGAGGCACTTCCAGCCGAGCTTCGACAGCCGGAGCGCCAGGTCGGCGTCCTCGCGGTAGAGGAAGAAGTCGGAATCGAAGTAGCCGGTCGAAATCTTCGCCGAGTCGAGCGCCTCGCGGCGATAGAAGCCCGCCGCCGCCGTCGTCCCCGCGACCTCTTCCTCTTCGAGATAGCGGCCCTCCGCCTCTTCCCCGGATCCGCGATCCAAGTGCCGCCCCGACGACATGAAAACGATTCCGGTCGAGTCGAGGCGCGTCGTCGGCGCGAGGTCGTCGCCGGCGGCGCGAAAGATCCGTCCGGAGGCGGAGCCGGCGTCGCGTCGGGCGTCCATGCGGCGAACGAGCGTCGCCCCGAAATCGGGGGCGAGGCGGCAGTCCGGATTGAGCGAGAGGACGTAGCGGCCGGACGTCGCTTCGATGCCGGCGTTCATCGCCCCGGCGAATCCGACGTTCTCCGGCAGGGGGAGCACCCGCACGTTCGGGGCGTAGAGGAGAGCGACGTCGCGGCTCCTGTCGGAGGAGGCGTTGTCCACGACGAGGATCTCGACCGAGATGCCCTTCTGCGCGACGGCCGAAGGCAGCGACAGTGGGAGGTCGGCGGCGGAGTCGTGCGTCACGACGACGACCGAGACGTCGGGGCTCATGGCTTCCTACCCAGGGCCACTCCGAGCGCGCGCAGATAGGCGACGGCGGCTTCCCTCCGGGAACGCGGGGGCCGGCGTCGCAGCGGCAACGCGACGAGGCGCATCACCATGCCGGCCGCGAGCAGAGCCCGATAGGCTGCCCGCGCCGCGCGGCCGTACCAGCGGCGGCGATACCGGATCGCGTTCGCGTAGAAGATCGGCAGAAACCGCGCGTAGCCGAGGCCCTCCGACGACCCCCCGCCGCGGTGCCGGAATCGCGCCGCGGGCCAGTAGAGGATCGCGCCGCGGTCGCGGAGCCGCGCACAGAGGTCAACGTCCTCGAACCACGCGGGAACGAATCTCTCGTCGAACCCGCGGACGGCGCGATATGCGTCGGCGCGAACGGCCAGCGCGGCTGCGGCCGGCTGTTCGACCTCAAGCGGCTCCTCGGGATCGCGGTCCGCATAGCGAAACCGCCGTCGGGCGCGATTGTTCGGCGCGAGATGATCGAAAAGAAGGAGCTCCCGCGCGTCGTCGCGAAGCCGCGGCAGCCGCCGGAGCTGAAAAGTGAACTGATCTTCGCGATCCGGCGACTGGAGTCGCCGTCCTCCGCTTTTCAGGAACACTGGCTTGGCAACCTGGACTTCGTCGAGGAGTTGCGGCGCGATCGCGACGACGTCCTCGCGCGTTTGAAACGCGCGGGCGATCTCGGAAAAAGGTTCTCCCTCGGCGCGGGTGTCGGGATTCAAGAGCAGCAGGATGTCGCCTGGGGCGACTCCAGCGGCCTGGTTCACCGCCGGCCCGTATCCGCGATTCGTCTCGTTGACGGAAAGCAGAGCGTCCGGCCAGAAAGCCAGCACGCCTGCGCGGTCGAGCGCCCCGTTGCCGTTGTCGACGACGACGAGCGAGACCTTCGGGCCGCCGGCGGGAATCCGGTTCCGCGCCGCGGCGAGAGACTCGATCGCTCGAACGGCTTCCCCAGGATCCTCCCAGGAGACCAGGACGATCGTGATCTCGCCGACGCGGCTCAAGCCCACGTCGCGACGGCCGCGTCCCTCCGCTCGACCGAAGGCCAGTCGGACAGGCGGCGAGATTCCCCGCGGGCCCGGAGCGCATCGAGGAAGATTCGCGGCCAGACGAGGAGCGGGAGGATCGTTCCCCGCACTCCGAGCGTTTTCGCGTGCGCGAGATCGGCGCGCAGGAGCTTCGGGAGGTGCCGCGCGAGGAAGCGCGGCTCGAAGTTCGCGAACAGGGTGCGCCAGCGGTTGCGCGCGGTCCAGACGCCTTTCCGGAAGGGAGTCCGCCGGCCGGTCCGCGATCCTTCGTGCCACGCGACGGCGCCGGGGTCGCACGCGAAGCGCCAGCCCGCGCGCGCGAGACGAAGAGAGAGATCCACGTCCTCGTAATACGCGAAAAACCGGTCGTCGAAGACGCGTCCGTCGAGCGACAGGTCGGCAAACGCCTCGCGTCGGAAGAGGGCGGCTGTAGCGGAAACCCCGGTGACCTCGAAGGTGCCCGAAGGGACGCGGGCGACGTCGATCCCCGCGAAAACCGGCACGGCTTCGCCGCGGTCGTTCCACTCGAGACCGGCGGTGTCGACCCGCGTTTCCCCCGCCCTGAGGATGAGTCCCTGCGCGGCCGCGAGCCGACCGTCGAGCGCGAGCCGCGCGGCGAGCCGGGCGGCGTAGTCCGGGGCGAGGACCGCGTCGTTGTTGACGAGGAGCACGAAGGGAGCGCGCGTCCTCGCGATCCCCTCGTTGGCGGCGGCCGCGAAGCCGAGGTTCCGCGAGAAGGTCACGAGGCGCACGCCCGGCGCTTCCGCGGAGATGCGCTCGCGCTCGGCGGCCCGCGACGCGTTGTCCACGACGACGACCGACAGGTCGACGCCGGTCTGCGCCCGAATCGATCGGATTGCCGCGAACAGCGATTCTCCACCGTCGCGGTTGACGACGATGCAATCCACGTCCGGAAGGAGTGAGGCAGGGCTCAACGGTTGACTCGACTGCCTGCGCGAGGTGAAATCGCGCGAATTCATGCTACCACGCGAGTTCCTGCGCGAGAACGCCGAGCGACTGCTCTCCGAGTTTCCGGAGCGGTTCGCGGGATCGGGCCTCGAACGGTTCGGGGAGCTCGACCTCCGGCGCCGCGCGATCGTGACGCGACTCGAGGAAAAACGCCGACGCCGCAACGAGCTGACCTCGGTGCGCGGCAAGCCGGATCCGGACAGGCTCGCCGAGATGAAGGCGCTCAAGGACGAGATCCGCGACCTGGAAGCGGAGACGGAGCGCGTCGAGGAAGAGCTCGCGGGCGCCGAGCAGGGAATTCCCAACGCGCCCCAGGAGACGGTCCCCCGCGGCCGCGACGAGAGCGCGAACCGCGTCGAGCGGACGTGGGGCGAGCCGCGCAGGTTCGATTTCGAGCCGGCCGCGCACTGGGACTTGGGTCCCGCTCTCGGCATTCTCGACTTCGAGCGCGGCGCGAAGCTGGCGGGCGCGCGCTTCACCGTTCTGACCGGCGCGGGTGCGCGCCTCTCCCGTTCGCTCGCCGCTTTCATGCTCGACCTCCAGACGCGCGAGCACGGATACGAAGAGGTGAATCCGCCGGTCCTGAACAACGCCGAGACGCTCTTCGGCACCGGCCAGCTCCCGAAGTTCGAGCAGGACCTTTTCCGCACCCGCGAGGGTTTGTACCTGATCCCCACCGCCGAGGTGCCGCTGACGAACCTCCACCGCGACGAGATCCTCGCCGCCGATTCGCTGCCTCTCCGATACACCGCCTGCACGCCGTGCTTCCGCGCGGAGGCGGGCGCCGCGGGACGCGACACGCGCGGGATGATCCGCCAGCACCAGTTCGAGAAGATCGAGATCGTGATGCTCACGGCGCCCGAAGACTCTTCCGCGGCGCTCGAGACGCTCACCGGCCACGCCGAAGAGGTCCTCCGTCGCCTCGAGATCCCGTATCGCGTCGTGTCGTTGTGTACGGGAGACCTCGGCTTCGCGTCGGCGAAGACCTACGACATCGAGGTCTGGCTGCCCGGCCAGAACGCGTACCGCGAGATCTCCTCGTGCTCGAACTGCGAGAGCTTCCAGGCGCGCCGCGCCAGCATCCGTTTTCGCCGCGCCGCCGGGCAGAAGCCCGAGTATGTCCACACGCTGAACGGGTCGGGTCTCGCGATCGGCCGCACGCTCGTCGCCGTGCTCGAGAACGGTCAGCGCGCCGACGGATCGATCGAGATTCCGCCGGCGCTGCACTCTTATTTCGGATCGACCGAGATCCGCCCGGGGTCAGGTCTCCACTTGCCACATTGAGGGTCAGGTCTCCACTTGCCACGTCGAGGGTCAGGTCTCCACTTGCCACATGCCGGTCCGCCCCGGCGAGCGCGTCGGCCTCTATTTCTGGAAGAAGCGGGTAACGACGAGTGAGTAGGTCGTGCCCTGACGGAACGATTCGGGAATCCCGAAGATAGAATTCCGCCAGTGATCGGCCTTCCAGAGCGCACCGAAGCCTCGCCCTACTACTTCAAATACATCGACCGGATCTCGAGCGCCGACATCCTCGAAGAGCTGGCGAACCAGCGGAGAGAGGCGCTCGAGTTTTTCTCGGGGATCTCCGAGGAGAAGTCGCTCCACCGGTACGCGCCGGAGAAATGGAGCATCCGGCAGGTGCTCAATCACGTCAACGACACCGAACGGGTCTTTCTGTTCCGCGCGTTCTGGTTCGCGCGCGGCTTCGACACTCCCCTGCCGAGTTACGACCAGGAGGTCGGCACGGCCATGGCGCGGGCCGACGAGGTCCAGTGGTCGAAAAACGTCGAGGAGTTCGAAGGCGTGCGCCGGACGACGGTGGATTTTTTTCGGAACCTTCCGGCGGACGCCTGGATGCGAAGCGGAATCGCCAGCGGCAATCCCTTCACCGTGAGGGCTCTGGCCTACATTACAGCCGGCCACCTCGCGCACCACATGGCGGTCCTGCGCGAGAAGTACCTGTAAGCCGGAGGGGCTGGAGCCAGCCCCACGGACGTATGCTTCGCGTGGAGCAACGAGGAGGTGTGCGATGGCTGACAAGACGCGGCGCGTCGAGTACTACTACGTGACGGTTCCGGACCGCCCGGGGGAGGGCAAGAGAGTTCTTTCGGCTCTCAAGCAAAGCAACGTCAATCTTCTTGCGTATCTCGGGTTCCCGAGCGGAGACGGGAACTCTCAGCTCGACCTCGTCCCGGAGAATGCCAACGCGCTCAAGCAGGCGGCCGGAAAGACCGGTCTCAAGCTCTCCGATTCCAAGTGGGCATTTCTGATTCAGGGAGACGACCGCGCGGGAGCGGTCGCCGACACCCTCGCGAAGCTCGCCGACGCGAACGTCAACGTTACTGCTGCGTCGGCGGCCACCGCGGGAGGCCACTATGGTCTCGTCGTCTGGGTCTCACCGTCCGATTACGAACGGGCGGCGCGAGCGCTGGGAATTTAGAAACCGGGAATCTCGGCTCGGGGTTCGGACACAGACGGGATAAGAGCCGGCTCGCAAACGGCATCATCGCGCTCGCTCTCGAGCCTTCCGGAGTAGCGCTTCACGCCGCGACGGAAGCCGGTGTCTTCGACTACGAGATCGTGCCGGGCGCCCGGCCGCCGGTCCTTATACCGAGATCCCGGGAAACGAGAGCGATTCCGGCCAGACCCTGAGCGTTCTGGCGCCAGCGGAGCTGCGCAGCCACCCGCCCGGTTGCTTGATCGCAGCCCATTCCTTAACATCGGCCACTCGCAGACTTACCGGAGAGGTGGGTGAGCGGCTGAAACCAGCGGTTTGCTAAACCGCCGTAGGGCTAATAACCCTACCGCCGGTTCGAATCCGGCCCTCTCCGCCAGTTAGCATCGCGCCGCTTGATGCCCCGAACCCGCCTCCTCGCTCTCTTCGCTCTTTTCCTGGTCGCCGTCGCCGCGGTCTGGCTGTATCGCAACTCGCACCTCCCCACCCTCCGCCGTGAGTTCATCCCGTGGATGGAGCGTCTCGGCCGATGGCGGGACGGCGTCGAAGCGGTCCAGAGGGCGTTGAAGAGCCGCGCCGCGACCGGCGCCGATCCGGACGGAACTCCGGCTCTTCGCAGCTGGGCCTGGTCGACGCTCGATCGTCTCGCGTGCGTGACGTACGACGTCCGCAAGCCGACGCACGACGTCGCCCGCGGGGCTGACCGAACCTCCGGGCTCGTGATCTTCACCGTTGGGGGTTTCCGGGCGGACGGGTCGCGTGTGGAACGGTCTGCCGAAGCCACCGTGACGACGAACGCGGGAAACGTCCAGGTGCGCCTCTGGATGGTCCTGACCGAGCGATCGCAAGCCTCTCCGCTTTTCCGAAATGCGACCGCGGAAGCGGGCCTCGGCGCGGGCCGCCGGGATCCGCCGCAGCCCGGCACGAACCGTCTGATCGCGGGGATCTGGCCGGGCTCCGGAGTCGCGGTTCTCGATTTCGATCGCGACGGTGACGAGGACCTCTTCGTGGGCGACGGAGTGAGGTCGATCCTGTACGAGAACGACGGTACCGGTTGCTTCACCGACGTCACCGAACGCGTCGGCCTCGCGCGCTCGCCGTCGGAAGGCATCGCCGCGACGGGAGTCGCCGCGGGCGACGTGGATGGGGACGGCTTCCCGGACCTCCTCGTCACCAACTCCTTCGGGCCGGCGCGTCTCTTTCGCAACGTCGCAGGAACCCATTTCGAAGAGGTCCCCACTTCGGTCTCGGGCATTTCGGTCGGCGGCAACGCGCGGTCGGCGGCGTTCGCGGACGTGGACGGCGACGGCGATCTCGACCTCTTCGTGTGCGTCACCGGCGACTACTACCGGCAGATGCCCGATCCGCCCTACGACGCCGAGGACGGAGGGCAGAATCACCTCTTTTTGAACGACGGCCACGGCCGGTTTCGAGACGTGTCCGCGCAGTGGGGCGTCTCGGGACCGAGGCGCTGGTCGCTCTCTTCGCTTTTCGCCGACTTCGACGGCGATGGGCGAGCCGATCTCGTCGTCACGAACGACTTCGGAATGAAGAACCTCTATCGAAACGACTCCGGGCAGCGCTTCGTCGACGTCACCCGGCGCGCCGGCGTCGAGGATCGGGCGTATGGAATGTCCGCCGCCTGGGGAGACTTCGACGGTGACGGACGGCTCGACCTCTACACGACCGGGTGCTACACCCAGTGGGCGTTCCTGCACGAGTATCCGGCCCTTCCGATTGCGTTCCCGGGCCGCCTCTTCCTGTCGACCGCCGTCGGCTGGATGGAAAAGATGACGCGCGGCAACTCGCTTTTCCTCCAGAAGTCCGATGGAACGTTCGAGGACGTCACCATGCGCTCAGGCGCGCGCAAATCGGGTTGGAACTGGAGCACCGTCGCTGCGGATCTCGACAACGACGGCTGGCTCGATCTGTACTCCACCAACGGCATGTGGGGAGACGGACGGGATCGCGACCGCGAGCTCGAGTTCTGGTGGGAGACTCTCGCGTACTGGGACCAATACGTTGCGATGCGGCGGACGTTCGACCGCAAGGGCGTCGGAATCGCCGGGATCGAGCGCGACCGGTGGTGGCGCAACCGCGGCGGCGATCGAGGTGATGGCTCGATGTTCGAGGATTCCGCCTTCCTCGCCGGTCTCGATCTCGAGACGAACGGCCGCGCAGCCGTTGCGTTCGACGCCAACGGAGACGGAGCGCTCGATCTGTACGTCCGCTCCGTCGGCGCGCCGGAGGCGCTCTTTCTGGGCCGGCGCGAGCCGGGAGAGCACTTCCTCCGCATCCGGCTCGTCGGCGCGGCCGGCAAAGACAACTCCGATGGCGTCGGATGCCGGATCGTGGCGACGCTGCCGGACGGCCGCAGGCTCCTGCGCGACAACGGAAACGCGAGCGGCTATCTCTCGACGGGCAGCCCGATCGTTCACTTCGGACTGGGCGGAGCGACGAAGCTCGCGGGGTTGACCGTGCGCTGGCCGTCCGGAAAGGTTCAGGATCTCGGCCCGATCGATCGGGTCGATGCGACGCTCGTGCTGGACCGCGAGAAAGGGCTCGTGGATTCGGGCGCGTTTCGTCTGCACTAAACTTGGAAGCCGCCATGGACGAGACTCTCTCCTACGACGTCGTGATCACGGGCGGCGCCATTGCCGGCGCCTCGACCGCGATCCTCCTGCGCCGCCGCGTCCCGAACGCCCGCGTCCTCGTCGTCGAGAAGTCCGACCAGTTCGACTGGAAGGTCGGAGAGTCCACGGTCGAGGTCTCGGCGTATTTTTTGACCCGGGTTCTCAAGCAGTACGACTACCTCTGTCGCGAGCAGCTTCCGAAGCAGGCCTTCCGCTTCTGGTTCCACAACGATTCCGTCAAGAGCGTGCGGGAAGCCTCCGAGACCGGCCCGACCCAGCTCACCCGCGTGCCTTCCTTCCAGCTCGACCGCGCAAAAATGGACGAGCGTTTGATCGCCGTCGCGGCGGCCGAAGGCGCGGAGGTCTGGCGCCCCGCCCGCATGACCGGTTTCGAGCTCCAGGGCGAGGCGGGCAACATCGTGACCGTCGAGAAGGCCGACGCCTCCCGAACCACGGTGCGCTGCAAGTGGCTGGTGGATGCGACCGGGCGGCACGCCACGCTCGCGCGGAAGCGCGGCGGCGTCACGCCGATCGAGTCCCATCCCACCTCCGCCATCTGGGTGCGCTACCGCGGCGTGAAAGACCTGGACGGCGTCGACATTGCCGGCACCGATCCCGCCGACCTGTACGCGCGCTCGGTCTTGGCGTCGCGCCGGCTCGCGACGAACCACTTCACCGGCTGGGGCTACTGGATCTGGCTCATCCCGCTGCACGGCGGCGAGACGAGCGTCGGCCTCGTGTGGGACAAGCGACTCGTGACTCCCGAAGGAAGCACGCCGCTCGACAAGCTCAAGAGGTTCCTCGACTCGAACCCGTTGACGCGCGAGCTTCTCGAGAACGCGGAGCCGATCGCGGAAGACATCCGCTCGTACGGACACCTTCCCTACTTCGTCGACCGCTTCATCGGTCCGGGATGGACTTGCGTGGGCGACGCGGGCGGCTTCCTCGATCCGTTCTATTCGCCGGGCCTCGACCAGATGTCCTTCTCGGTTCACTCGCGGGTCGAGCTCATGAAGCGGGCGCTCAACGGGGAACGATCCGAAGAAATGGCGAAGGCGTACGACGACCACAATCGCAAGTACGCGCGGTATTTCCACTATTTCTACGAGTCGATCTATCGCGACAAGTACTACGTCATGGGCGACTACGACACCATGACGACGGCGTTCCTGCTGGACACCGCGCTCTACTACCTGGCTGCCGTCATCCCGATCTACCGGTGGAGCGCCGACCGGCTCGGGGTTCCCCCGTTCTACCAGGACGGCGCGGAGATGGGCTACTACCCGATCCGCTTCTACAACCGGCGGCTCGTGGCGATCGCGAAGCGGAAGATGGCGCTCGGCATCTACGGCAACCACAACGCGGGCCGGCGACCGAAGCTCGTCGGCTACTCGGTGCGGGCCGCGAGCCTCGTCATGCTCGCCCACGGTCTCGTGAGGTGGTGGAAGGCGGAGCTGGCCAATGCGTGGACGTACGTGAAGAAACCCCGGCCGCTCGCGAAGCCGGCGCCGGTCGTGCCTGCCCAGACTCCCTCTCGCGAATCCTCGCCCGCCGTTTCCTCGTAGGTGCCCGGTACCGCTCTCGTAACCGGAGCTTCGAGCGGAATCGGCCGGGAGCTCGCGCGACTCGCCGCCAGAGACCGCCGCGACGTCGTTCTCGTCGCCCGGCGGCGAGAGCGGCTCGAAACGCTCGCAGACGAGCTGACGAAGACCTACGGCGTGGTCGCGGAGATCGTCGTCGCGGACCTCTCGCTCCCCGACTCCCCCGCGCGCGTCGTCGCCGAGGCAGAGGAGCGGCGCGGGCCCATCGAGGTGCTCGTCAACAACGCGGGTCTCGGCGTCCACGGTTTCTTCCGGGAAACACCCCTCGAGCAGGAACTGGAGTCGATTCGCGTGAACGTCCTGGCGTTGACGCATCTGGCGAAGCTCGTCGTGCCGGGGATGATCGAGCGACGCAGGGGCATCGTTTTGAACACGGCTTCCACCGCCGCGTTCCAGCCCGGGCCACTCATGGCCGTCTACTACGCCACGAAGGCCTACGTGCTCTCTTTCACCGAGGCGCTCGCGGAAGAGCTCGACGGCACGGGCGTCTCCGCGACCGCGCTCTGCCCGGGCCCGACGCGGACCGAGTTCCAGGAGAAAACCGGGATGGGCGACGTGCCGATGTTCCGGGGTCCGCTTGTCCTCGATGCAGCGACCGTCGCCCGCGCGGGCTGGGAGGGGGCGAAGCGGGGAAAGCGAGTGGTGGTTCCGGGCCTGGCGAATCGGGTCCTGGCGTTGGGCGCACGCTTCTCGCCCCGGAAGCTCGCGACGAAGATCGCCCGGAGGATCCAGGAAAACCGAGCGATGGGGGAAACGAGATAAGACGACTGGCGGAGGAGGAGAGATTCGAACTCCCGGTACCTTTCGGTACAGCGGTTTTCAAGACCGCCGCCTTAAACCACTCGGCCACTCCTCCGGAAAATCAGTGTAGCAGTCAAGGATCCGTCGTCGCTGCGCGGCTCGGGATGACCGCGGTGCGGGCCCGGAAGGTCAGGCCTTCCGCGCCGAGGGTCTTTCAGTCTCTTCCCGCAGGCGCTTCAGCTCGGTGATGTCGCGGTTGACGAAGATCGCCGCCAGCGGGCGTCCGAACTCGTCTCCCAGCGAGACGACGAGCGTTTCGGCGATCCCCTCCGAACCGTCTTTTCGCAGGAACGGCATTTCGCCGGACCACCGCCCTTCTTTTCTCATCGTCGAGAGCATTTTGCCGGTCAGCTCGAAGTCGCCGGGGGGGTGGAGCAGGGCCGGAGTCTTGCCCACCGCCTCTTCCTTCGAGTAACCGAACATCCGCGCCGCTCCCGGGTTCCAGTCGACAATCTTTCCGTCGAGGTCGGTCACGACGACTCCGTCGAAGATGTGATCGAAGTAGCGCGCCTGCCGCTTGAGCGTCATGTCCATGAGCCGACGTTCGGTCACGTCCCGGAAGCTCCAGACCCTCCCGACGGATTTGCCGCCGATTTTCTGCGGCTGCGAATAGCGCTCGAAGATCCGGCCGTCCTTGAACTCCAGCCAGTCGTAACTCTTCGACTCGGGCTGGGCGTACAGCTCCTTGACTTTCTTGATGAACCGCTCCGGGTCTTTCAACTGGTCGAGGACCCACGCGAGCGCGCGGTTGTCGTCGCGCGACTCCGCGACGTGCTCGGGAATCCGCCACATTTCGATGAACTTGCGGTTGAAGTTCAACATCTTTCCGCTGTCGTCGACGACCAGGATCCCGTCGGTCGTCGCGTCGAGCGTCGCGCGGAGAAGCGAGACGTTTTCCTCGATCTCCCGATCGGCCCGGCGGCGGGCGGTGACGTCGCGGAACGACAGAACCTTCCCGACGCTCTTCCCGCCGAGCATCTGCGGACGCGTGTAACGTTCGAAGATCCGGCCGTCCTTGAACTCCACGACGTCTAAGGTCGGCGCGTCCGGCCGCGCGTATGACCTCATTGCCATCTTGACGAAACCGCCCGGATCCTTCACCTGATCGAGGACCGATTCCAGGAGCTCATCACGGTGGGCAGCCGCGGCGGTCTCCTCCGAGAACTTCCACATCTCGAGGAACTTCTTGTTGTAGGTGAGGATATTGCCGTCCTGATCGACAACGAGAATCCCATCGGCGGTCGAATCGAGCGTCGCGCGCAGCAGCGAGACGGATTGCTCGAGCTCGTTCTGGATGTTCTTTCGATCGGTGACGTCGAACGCCACCCCGATGACGCCGTAGATCTTGCCGTCGGAGTGCCGGAGCGGCTCGACGTGAGAAGCGAACGTCCGTCCTTTCCATTCGGTCTCGTACGTGACCGACTCGCCCGCGAGCGCTTGGCGGTGCGCCGCGATCGCGTGAAAGTCCTGGTCGGCGGTTCCGAAGTAGTCGAAGAGCGTCAATCCGTTGAACTGGTCCGGCCTCTGGTTCAGGTTCGTCAGGCCGGCGCCCATCGAGGACGTAAAACGGAGATCGCGGTCCACCGACCAGAGGACCGCCGGCATCTGCTCGGCAAGGAGCCGGACGCTCACCTCTTTCTCGTGCAGCGCCTCGCCGGCGTCCCTGCGTTCCTGGATCAGACGCCGGCGGAGCTCCAGCTGGGCCTCGACCTGGCGGGAGAGGGCGCGGAGCGCGGTCTCCTGCTCTTCGGTCAACTGGCGCGGGAAACGGTCCAACACGCACAGGGTTCCGAGCGCATGACCCTCCGGCGTTCGCAGAGGAGCGCCGGCGTAAAAGCGGATCTTGGGATCGGCGGTGACGAGCGGGTTCTCCGAGAAACGCGGGTCCTTCGTCGCGTCCGGCACGACGAAGAGGTCGCGCTGCAGGATCGCGTGAGCGCAGAACGCGAGATCGCGCGACGTCTCTCGGGCCTCGATGCCGACCTTCGCCTTGAACCACTGCCGGTCGCGATCGATGAGGGAAATCATCGACATCGGGGTTCCGCAGATCTGAGACGCGATCAGGGCGAGGTCGTCGAAATCCTCTTCGGGAGCGGAATCGAGGATTTCCAGCTCCCGCAAGGCCTCGAGACGGGCGTCTTCATCGGCTGGGAGGGCCGCACGCATACGCGAACTCCGGATTGGTCCGGCAGATCAATCATAGAACACGAAGGTCTCGCGCCTATTGAACATCGAGCTTCGAACCGGAAACTTCCTTTTTCGGCTCCCACGAAACGGCTTCCGGCGAGGGATAGGCGCGCTTCAAGATCGGGGTCGTGATCACGGTGGTGAAAAGCGCCATCGCGACGAGCCAGAAGAACGCGGGCGGCGAGACGACACCGAGGTCCGCTCCCACGTTGATCACCACGAGCGCCATCAAGGCGCGCGTGTTCATCAGGAGGCCGATCGAAAGAGATTCCTTCCATCCAAGACCGGAGATCCGCGCGGCGACGGTCGTGGCGCCGAACTTCGACACGCACGCAACCACCACGACGGCAAGGAGCGCGAGCCAGAGTCGGGGATCGCTCCCCAGAGAGCCGACGTCCGTCCGGAGGCCGGAGAAAACGAAGAAGATCGGCAGAAACAGAACCGCAACGAGGTCTCCGATCGACGACTTGATCGCATCCGCAAGGTCCTTGTTGAACGAGCCCGCGACCCCGCACAGGAAGCCGCCGAAAATCGAGAAGACCCCGAGGGCGTTCGTCGCCGTGGCGGTGACGAAGACGACGACGAGCACGATCGCGAGAGCGCCGGACGTCAGCCTTCCCCCTTCGGTGCGCGGAATACGCATCCGGGTGACTCCGAAACGTCCCGCCGCCCAGAAGGTCGCGCCGAGCAGCGCGACGCCGACGAACGAGAACAGGACCCATTGCAGATCCGCGCGCCCGCGTGTCACCGTCGAAAAGACGACGCCGAGAAGGATCCACCCGAGAACGTCATCGAGCGCCGCCGCCGTGATCGACGTCAAGCCCATCCGCGTGCGCGTCAGCCGGGTGTGCATGAGGATCCGCCCCATGATGGGGATCGCGGTGATCGAGACGGCCGTGGCGAAGAACAGCTTGAACGCGACCTCGGAGGATTTGCCCGGCGCGAGCGCGAAGAGCGGCCCGGCCAGGGCCCAGCTCGCCGCGAATGGAACGAGGATGCCGGCGACCGCGACCAGAAGCGCCGACTTTGCCGCATGCCGCATCCGGTCGAACGGGAATTCGAGACCGATCAGGAGCATCAGCAGGACGAGCCCGATCTGGGCGAGCGCCGAGAGGATGGCCGTGGTCTCTCGGGTCAGAAGCGCGCGAATCGCGCCGGGATAGAGCCGGCCGAAGAGCGAAGGGCCGAGGATGACGCCGGCGAGGATCTCGCCGACGACCGGAGGTTGCCCGATCCGCCCGAAGAGCCAACCGAAGAATCGGGCTGCCCCGATGATGATGGCGATGTCGGCGCAGAGGAGGAGGAGAAGTTTCTCGAGGGCGATCGGCGAGCTGGCGAGTTGATTCATTTGGATTTCGCCGCGGGGACAGGCCCCACGGGCCTGCACCCGGCTCCTTCTTACTCCTTGAGAAACAGCACCCGGGGTTCCGTCATCTCTTCCACCGCATAACGCACGCCTTCTCGTCCGAACCCGGACGCTTTCGTGCCGCCGTACGGGAAGTTGTCGATCCGCATCGTCGGAGCTTCGTTGATGATCACTCCCCCGACCTCCAGCCGGTCGAACGCCTTCAGGACCCTCGAGATGTCCCGGGTGAAAACGGACGCCTGGAGACCGTATCGGCTGTCGTTCGCCCGTGCCAAGGCATCGTCGAACCCGTCGAATGCTTCGACCGTCGCGACCGGTCCGAAGACCTCCCGCTCACGGAGCTTCGTGCCGCGCGGGACGTCGGCGACGACGATCGGCCAGAGCTTTGCACCGTCGTGTCTCGGCGGCAGCAGCAGCTTCGCGCCCTTCTCCCTCGCCTCTTCCACCCACGATTCGACCCGCACCCCGTTCTCAGCATCGATCATGGGCCCGATCGTCGTGGAAGAGTCGGCCGGATCCGCCGGCTCGAGCTGCTTCGCGGCCGCCAGGAAAGCCGCGAGGAATGGCTCGTACACGGAGCGCGCGATGAAGAGCCGCTGCGCCTTGATGCAGACCTGGCCGCCGTACGCGAACGCGGCGGTCGCCAGCTTGCCGGCGGCGTCCTCGACGTCCGCGTCCTCGCAGACGATGGCCGCCGCGTTTCCTCCGAGCTCTAAGGTGACCTTCTTGCGGTTCGCCTCCTCCTTGATCTTCCAGCCGACTGCGTCGCTCCCGGTGAAGCTCACGAACCGGATCCGCTCGTCGGTCCAGAGCGGTCGAGCCACGTCGGGATCCGCGTGGACGAGAGAGAAACCGCGCTTCGGCCACCCGGAGGATTCGATCGCGCGGGCGAGCAGGTCGGCCGTCACCGGCGTGCGCGGGGAAGGCTTCAGGATCACCGGGTTGCCGGCGGCGAGCGCGGGCGCGACCTTGTGGAGCGCGAGGTTGAGCGGAAAGTTGAACGGCGTGATCGCCGTGACCGGACCGACGGGAAACCGGCGGACGGCGCAGAAAGCGCCTTCGCCCCGCGGCTCGATGTCCACCGGCACGACCTCGCCTTCGAGCCGCGTCGCTTCCTCGGAAGCCAGGCGGATCGTGGTCAAGCCCCGCTCGAGCTCGGCTTCCGCGTAGCGGCGCGGCTTTCCCGCTTCGCCGATGATCGTCTCGACGAATTCGGTGCGCCGGCTCTCGACTCCGTCGCGCAGTCGTCGCAGGACCTCCGAACGCCGGTACGCCGGCAGAGCGCGGGTGTCCTCGAAGCCCGTCGCGGCGGCGGCGATCGCGCGCTCGATCTCGGCAGGACCGGCTTTCGCGACGCGCGCGAGCAGCTCGCCGGACCAGGGGGATCGCACGTCGATCCATTCCCCGGTCATGACCTCTTCGCCGGCAATGCGAAGCGGAAGATCCCGGGACACTATCGGGGTACCCCGATGCGCTCGCGGATCACGGGCGAAAGCGGAATGAGGTCGCGCGACTTCCTCTGCGCCTGGTCGTACGCCGTGAAGAACGCTTTCGGGCCGGCCGCAAGCGCTGACCGAAACGCATCGAGACCGGAGTTCTGGATGATTCCGTCGCAGAGGAACGCGCCCGCGGGGCCCGCGATCCGTTGTGCAAACTCCGGACGCTCGATCTCCGTCATGAGCGCCATTCGCTTCTCGAGGTCTTTCTCGGACTCCACGAGCCGCTCCGCAGTTCGGTTCAGGTCGGCGATCGACCGCTTCATCGGCTCTTTCAGCCAGACGGAGAGCGGAAAGAAATTCTCGTCGACGTGGAAGAGCGACAGCGGCCCCTGCTCGGTCACCAGCTGGAGGAGCGGGGCGAGCTCTCCCAGCGAGGGATCGCGATGCGCCCAGGCCGGGCTCTCCCTCCGGTAGTTGAACCAGGCCCGGCGGAACGCCTCTCCGGCGACGAGACGCGCGAGACGCTCGACCTGGTTGTCGACCGTCTCGGAGGCGGACTCACCGAGCGCCCGGGAGAGATCCACGATCATCGCTTCGTTGCCGTCGGGACCGACGACGACGAGATGGTCCGCGAGCCCGGCGAGACCGAAAGAGAGAAGGACGTGCAAGCGCGCAGAGACCGAGCGGTCGGCCGGAAGAAGCGCCGCCGCGCGTTCCGCCGCCATCCTCCCGAGATTCGCTTCCCGCGACGGGAGCGCGGCGAGGAGCCCCTCCCAGCGCGCCCGGTCGGCCCGGATCGGGTGAAGATCGAAGACGCCGCTCCGGGCCTGTTCGTCGAACGCCGCCGCGAGATCGTGGTCGAAGGTCTCGAGCGTCCGCCCCGAGTCCTGGACCGAAAGCCGCACCGCCGGGAGCGCTTCGATCGCCTTTGCCCCCTCGGCGTCGAATGCCGGGCGCGTGAGGAATGCGAAGAGGTCGTGGGCCGCTCGCGAGTCCACCCGGATCTCGATCGAGTGCCGACCCGCGGGAGGCGCCTCGTACGGAGCGCGGTAGTTCGCGGTGGTGGCGGGGCCGGCGGACGGCGGCGCCGACGAACCGCACCGCAGGGAGACGGACGCGGCGAAAAAGAGGAGTGCGGCTCTTCCCTTCATCGCAGGATCGCTTTTGCCGCACTCTCGACGTCGGAAAAGTCCGAAAAGATCGCGTGCGGCCGCTCGGCCGCGAGCTTTTCCGCCGGCGTCGGTCCGGTGGCAACCGCGATCGCCCGGGCGCCGAGCGAACGCCCGCAGAGGACGTCGTGCACGGAGTCGCCCACGATCACCAACGCGCCGGGAGAAAACTCCTTACCGCTTCTCTCGCGCGCCCGCGCCAGGGCGATCGGAGGCAGACAGTAGCGGTCGGGCGAGTCGTCGCCAAACGCTCCGAACGGGAAATACCGGTTGAACCCGGGAGGCTCGAGCTTCATCCGGGCACCGCGCTCGATGTTGCCGGTCAGCAATCCGAGCGTGACCCGCGGCTCCGCCGCGAGCCTCTCGAGGAGTTCGGGGATCCCCGGTTTCGGCACCACGGCTTCCGGCCGGAGCCTCACGCGGAGCTCCTCGACGTACCGGTCCAGAACCTCGGAAAGAGACGAGTCGAATCGTCGGACGCCGACGGATTCGACCACGAGCTCTCGGAGGATCTGGGGGTCCGTCTTTCCCGAGAAGTCGATCCCGTCGGCGGATCCTTTCCAGCCGAGCACTGCGGAGAGCGCCGCCAGGATCGACTCGCGCGCGGCGCGGCCCGCGGAAAGGAGGGTACCGTCCACGTCGAAGAGGACGAGGCGGTCCTCCCCGTTGGCATCCCGAGCCAATCCGCTGTCATCCCGAGCCAATCCGCTGTCATCCCGAGCGAAGCGAGGGATCCCTCGGTCCTTCGGACCTCGGGATGACAGCGTAAGGTGTGATTCTCGGGACGACGGCGCAACGCTCATCGCGCCGGATCATACGCAAACCTCTTCGCGTGCCATTCGAAGATCGCGACGAGCCCGCGTCTCCAGTAGGCCCATTCGTGGCCGCCCGGCTCGAGCACGACCTCCGTCGGAATGCCGTGCTCATTCATGTACGAGCCGAACTGCGCCGCGACCCCGTTCAAACCGTAGAAGTCCTCCGTGCCTGCGCGAAGGTGAGCGGAGAAAGGAGGCTTCTCGAACCACGTTTCGTGGAGCAGGTCCCAGACGTCGTTCGCGGCGAGCGTTCGGGCGTCGGGCGGGTTTCCGAAGACGTGCTTCAACGTCAGCCGGGTGATCCAGCCATATCGCCGCAGGTCTTCCGGGCGGATCGGGATGAGCGCCCCGGAAAGAGACGAGACCGAGCCGAAGAGGTCGGGATGCTTGAGCGCGATCTTGATCGCGCCGTAACCGCCCATCGAGATGCCGGTGATGCCGCGTGCCGCCTTTCCCGGCAGGATACGGTAGCGGGTCTCGATCTCGGCAACGAAGTCTCGGGTCAGAAACTCTTCCCACCGACGCTTGCCGTCGAAGGAATCGGAGAACCACGAGCCCGGCGCTCCCGGCGCCACCACGAGGAATTCCGGGAGTCGTCCGTCGGACATCCGGGCGGTGAGCTCCGCCGCGACGCCCCGGCGGTCGAGCGTGCGGACGTTTCCATATCCGTCGTGCAGAAACACGAGGACCGGATAGCGGCGGGATGGAGAACGCGCGTAGGACGGCGGTTCGATCACCAGGTAACGCGCGGGTGACGAGAGGCTCGCCGTCCGAACGCGGACGTAGGAGACGCCGGGCGCCGCGGCCGTCGCGCATCCGCAGGCCAACAGGACGGCGAAGAGCGCTCCCTTTGGGGTCAACGCTGAATGACTGAATTCAGGACTGGCACGAATTCAGCGATTCAGCGTTGACCCTCTAACGGCCCCCGGACGGGGCCGCGAACTCCTTGTCGTCGCGCGACGGCGAGATGACGACGTTCTCGAAGACGATCCGGACCGGCTTTCCCACGAGGGTCTTTTCGAGCGAGAGCGAGACGCCGCCGAAGGTCTTCCAGTCTTTCCAGAGCGCGGTCGTCGGCTCTTCCTGCGCGCCCCCGAGGACGTACTGCCACTCGACCATGCGTCTCCCGTCGCGCGTCACCCACAACCAGTAAACGTCTTTCGGCGTCAGGCCGACGTTGTCGAAAGACAGGCGAATCACGTCGCACAGCGCCCCGTCCGGGCCGGCCTTTTCCCCGTCGTAGTCACGGTGCACGCCGGGATCGAAGACTTTCCAGGGCGCGAGGAGCCAGTAGGAGTCGTTGATGAAGCGCCCGTAGGCGGTTTCGAGGAGCTTCTTCTTCTCGTCGCCCTCCACCGCCCGGCCGTTGACGAACGCGCTGCCGTCGCGGGTGTTGACGTTGAAGTAGACCGCGTACGGAGCTCCCGACTTGTCGGCCCCGAGCAGCCGGTAGTCCCCCGTGTATCGATCCCAGAGGTGATGAAACTCGGCCACGCGTGTGCCCTCGCGCTCGACGGCGAAGTCAAAGCGGAGCTGACGCGCTTTCTCCCAGGCGGTCCCGCCGCCGAGCGCGGTCACGAGCTCGTGCGCGACTCGGTCCGCCTTTTCGTCCGCGAAGATCGGTCGAGGCGGAGCGAACGCCGCGATCGCCGCCGCGGCTCCGAAAAGAAGTGCCCGACGCCGTGTGGTTTTCATCCCCCGATCATATTGGACGGGTCCGGGACGTTCGCATCGCTGCTCTGAGTTCGGTTGCGCGTGCAGGCCCGCAGGGCCTGTCCCCGCGACATTCGCAGGGCCTGTCCCCGCGACTTCGTCACTCGCAATAAACTTTGGCGATGGAGCTCGACCGGCTGCCGGTAGAGATTCAGTTCGCGCTCTCCGGCGCGGGTTTCCGGGCACGACGACGGCTCGCCCTGCCCTTGCTGACCGTCGATCCGGGCGGGCTCCCGAGAGCCGCCCTCCTGACTCTCGGCGAGGTCCGGGCCCGCTCACGCACGGTTTTGGCCGTCGCCGTGCGCGCCGGCAGCCGCACGGCGGCCAACCTGATCCGGCGCAAGACGGCGACCCTTTTGTACCTGGCCCGCAACAAGGCGGTCTGGGTGCAGACGAAAGCCGGACGCGGCCACGCCTCCGACTTCGATCCCGACCGGCAGATCTTCCCTCTCGCGATCGTTCGGGTGAAGGTGGATCGTGCTGCCCCGGAAGAAGGCGCGGTCGTTCTGGCGGGAGGCCCGACGTTCACGGCGCGGGGCTCCGAGCGCCTCTTCTCCGACGAGCTCTACCAGGAGCTCGGCGGACGGGTACCCGGCCGATGAAGTTTCACGACCGGACCGTTCTCGTCACCGGTGCCTCCCGGGGAATCGGCCGCTCGGTCGCGCTGCGCTTCGCGGAGGAAGGCGCGCGCCTCGCGCTCGTCGCGCGCACGGAGAGCGAGCTGCTCCAGACCGCCAGAGCGGTCGAGCAGGCGGGAGCGCGCGCGGTCGCCATCCCGACGGACATCCGCGACCGCGACGGCGTGGAAGCCTGCGTCGAGCGGGCGGAATCCGAGCTCGGCCCGATCGACGTCCTCGTCAACAACGCGGGGGTCTTCCTGTGGCGGCCCTTCCTAGAGCTTTCCTCGAAAGAATGGGAACTGGTCCTCGCGACGAACCTGACCGGCGCCGCAAACTTTTGCCGCGCCGTCCTGCCCGGCATGATGCGCCGGCGGCGCGGACGGATCGTCAACGTGTCTTCGATCCACGGGATGCGCGGCGAAGCGAACCTCGCGGCTCACAGCGCCGCGAAGTTCGGGTTGATCGGGCTGACGCAGAGCCTCGCGCGGGAGTTCCGCGGCTACAACATCGCGGTCAACGCCGTCTGCCCGGGGACCGTCGAGAACAAGGAAGACGAGACGGGCGCGCCCTCGCGGAGCGAGCCGCTGGCGGAGAAGCTCTGGCCCCGCGACGTCGCGCGGACCGTGCTCTTTCTGGCTTCCGACGACGCTGCGGCGATCACGGGCGCGGCGCTCGAAGTGTTGGGTGGGACACACCTGGCCATCCAGCCGTGAACGTCCGGCGCTGCCCGTGGGCCGAAGGCGAACCTCTGCTCCGGGTGTACCACGACGTGGAATGGGGCGTTCCGTCGTTCGACGACCGCCATCTCTTCGAGCTCCTGACCCTCGAGGGTGCGCAGGCAGGCCTGGCGTGGATCACCATCCTGCGAAAACGCGACGGCTACAGGCGGGCGTTCGCGGGATTCGATCCCGCCGCCGTCGCCCGATTCCGCCCGCAGACGATCGATCGGCTGCTTCAGGATCCGGGAATTGTCCGGCACCGCGGAAAGCTCGAATCGGTCCTGTCGAACGCCCGCGCCGTCATGAGCATCCGGCGCGACGCCGGTTCCTTCGGGAAAGAGATCTGGAACCTCGGCGGCGGCGGGCAAAAGCGCAACGCGTGGCGCTCCCCCGAGGAAGTCCCCGCCGAAACCGCCGAGTCTCGCGAGATGAGCCGCGCGCTGCGACGCCGCGGATTTCGTTTCGTCGGACCGACGATCTGCTACGCGTTCATGCAGGCTGTCGGGATGGTGAACGATCACCTCGTGGGCTGCTTCCGCCACCGGCAGGTCGGGAGGGATCTTCCGAAGTGAAAGGCGAGCGGTCGGCTACTTCGTCGCGGCAATCGCGCGGGTCGGCAGATCGCGATATTCGAGCTGGATCGACACCGGCGTGAGAGGAGCGCCGTCTGCCTCGGCGTGCGGATAGATGAAGTAGTTGAGCGGCTCGGCGCACGGCGGTGGATCGAGAACCAGATCGCGTCCCACGGTGAACTGGATCCGGTCGGGATCGAGGTTGCCGAAGAGGTAATCGCGCCGCGCCGAGTCCGTGCTCTTCGACGCCTCGGAAGCATCTACCGGCACCCACCCGACCCCTTCCAGCCAGAACTCCGCCCAGCAGTGATAGCCGGGGATCGTACCGGCAGAATCTTTTTTCAACGGGAAGCCGATCACGAAGCGCGCAGGTATTCCCTCCGCGCGGGCGAGCGAGATGAAGAGGGAGTGAAAGTCGGTGCAGTTTCCCTTCTGCACGTCGCAGGCGCGCTCGGTGTCGCCCATCCCCCAGCCGGGCGTCGTCTTGTCGTAGAGCATCGTGTTGACCAGCCAGTCGTAGATCGCGTGCGCCTTTCCCTCCGCGGTGCTCCGGCCCAACGTGATTCGCTGCGCGAGATCGCGCACGCGGGGGGACAACGTCACGAGGCGATTCGGCTGGAGATAGCGGGAAAGGTCGTCGGGGCGCGGCTCGCGCCGCGAAGCCAGCGTCAGTGCGGAACGCAGCACCTCTCGACGCTCGGCTTCGAAACTCACCCGGATCTCGAGACGACCGGTGCGCGGTTGCATCGCCGAGAGATACAGGTACGAGTTGCCGTGCTCCCGCTCGCGGCGCACGCTCCACGGATACGGGCTGTCGATCTTCAAATTCCGGATTTGCTGGAACTCCGAGTCGGTCGGGAGCGGAACCCAGAGCTCGAGTCGCTCCGTACCGGCCGGTACCTTCTCGACCGTCGCGACGTACGTGGCTCCGATCGAGCGAGCGGACGGCTCGCGGGAGTGAGGCGAAGCCGAGGCCGCCGCCAGCGCGGTAAAGAGGACGATCGCCGGGGACTTCATGGTCGCCCCTCAACTCTTCTCGGCGACGCGCACCCAGACGCCGTTCTTCTCCTCGTAGTTGTAGCGCGCCTTGCCGTCGACCTTGTGCACGGTCGTGTCGGTCACCGCGAGCTTATCCCCGTCCTTCTTCAGGAAGAAGTCTACGTCTACCATCGTCGCATCCGGCGCCTTGAAGTCGACGCACGCAAAGTAGCGGCCGTCGGCGAGCGCCTGCAGTTTGTCTTTGTGGACGCGGACGAGCTCGAGGCTCCAGGTCTTGTTCATGACGTCGTCCCGCACCTCGAAGCGGCCACCGGACGCCTTCGACTTCTCATCGATGTGGGCCCGGATCGCCGCATCGATGTCGTCGGTCGAGAGTTTCTTTTCGGACGGGGGATTCTGGGGATGTTCCTTGGGGTGCTCTTTCTGTTGAGCGAGGGCTGAAACGGCCGGAAGCGCGGCCGACAACGACACCGCGAGAGCGAGCGAAAAGAACCTCTTCATGATGACTCCTTTCGGAAAAAGGTCAACGTGTACGGCAGGTGCCAACCTCTGGTTCTGCAACGGAATTCCTATTTCCCCAGAATCATCTTGACCGACACGAGAAGGAGAAACGCTCCGAAGAGACGCCGCAGCGTCAAATCCGAGACGGGCGCGACGAGCTCCGCCCCCAGGAATCCGCCGACGAGCAGTCCGGCCGCGATCAAGAGCGAGTACCGCACGTTCAGGTTGCCATTGCGGTAATAGACCCACGCGCCGAGCGCGCCCACGGGAAGGAGGATCGCGCCGAGCGAGGTCCCGACCGCCGCGTGCTGGGAAAGGCGGTAGAACAGCACGAGGGCCGGCACGATGATCAGGCCGCCCCCGATCCCGAACATCCCGGCCGCGACGCCGGCGGCGATCCCGATAGCCACGAGCCCGAGGATCTGCATGTCGGTTCCTTTCTACTCGAACGAAGCCGCCGGGGCGGCCTCGGCGCGAAGAGCGATCGCGACGTCGGGTACGTCCGTCGTCAGGGAAGCGATGCCGGCCGCGAGAAACCGGCGGATCTCATCGGGCTCGTTGACGGTCCAGGTGTGGACGGACAGCCCGGCCGCGGCTGCCTGCGCGAGCAGCGGCGGCGTCGCCAGCTGTCGCGCCGGCCCGATGGCGTCCACGGGTGGGAAGAGCGGGGTCAGGCGCCCGACTTCCGGCAGGGCGACGGGATGGTCGAAGAGATAGCCGGTCGCGAGAACGGGATCGATCTCGCGCATCCTCTTGCAGAATTCGGCATCGAAACTGACGATGAGGCACCGCGAGCCGACTCCGTACTCGGAGGCGAGGGTCGCGATGCGCCGCGCCATCACGCCGCGGTCGAAGCCGGCAGACGCCTTCACCTCGACGACGTACCGGAGAGACCGTCCGTAACGGTGGAACACGTCGGGAAGCCTCGGGATCCGATACTCCCCGTGTTCCGAGGGAAGGACGAGCTTCTCGATCTCCCGCGTCGTGAAGCTCCGGATCGGCACCCGCTGCGTGCCGAGAGCGACTTCATCGTCATGGAAGACTACGGACTCACCGTCGCGGGTCTGGCGGAGGTCGAACTCGATGGCGTCGACTCCGATGCTCTCGGCCCAGTCGAAGCTCTCGATCGTGTTCTCCCGGGCGCGACGCGGCGCGCCCCGGTGCCCCACGATCCAGGTGGGATGCGGCTCGCGCCACTCGCTCGAACGGTCGCTCAGTCCTCGATCGGTCACGAGACCGATTGTATTTCCGCGAGCAGAGACGCGAGCGCCGCATCCGGGTCGGGCGCGGCCGTCAGCGGCCGGCCGACGACGAGCACGTCTGCTCCGGCTCGAAGAGCGGCGGCGGGCGTCGCGACGCGTTTCTGGTCGAAGCTCTCGCTCGCCGCGGGCCGGATCCCCGGCACGACCGCGAGAAAGCCGGAACCGCACGCGCCCTTGACCGAGGCGACGTCGCGCGGCGCGCAGACGACGCCTTCGAGCCCGCACTCCTTGGCGAGAACGGCGAGCCGGCGCGCGATCCCCTCGGGATGTCCGGCGATCGGCAGATCCGCGAGCGAGCGCGCATCGAGCGACGTCAGGAGCGTCACGGCGACGAGGTCGAGACGCGCGCCCGGGCCGGCCGCCGCTTCCCGCGCGGCGAGCAGCATCTCCCGTCCGCCGAGCGCGTGGACGGTTACCATCGCGGCGCCCGAGCGCGACGCCGCCGCGACCGCGCGGCCGACCGTCGTCGGGATGTCGTGGAGCTTCAGGTCGAGAAAGACGCGCGCGCCGGTCTCCGCGACCTCGGCGACGATCGAGGGACCCTCCGCGACGAACGCCTCGAGGCCGACTTTCAGCCAACCGGCTCTCTCTCCGAAGCGCTGCGCGGCCGCGAGAATCTCGGGCCGTGATGCGAAGTCGAGCGCGACGCACAGCCGCTCTTCTCTCACCCCTCCGCCCCCGCGTCGCCGCCGGCCCCCGTCCGCTGGGCGCGCCCGACGAGCTCCGAGACCGTCGCGCGCCGATCCGCGCAGTATGCAGCGAGCTCCTTCACGAGTCTTCCCGAAACGCCCGGATCCCGGAAGTTCGCGGTCCCGATCTGCACGGCGGACGCGCCCGCCGCAAGGAACTCGAGCACGTCGGAGAGGTCGGAGATTCCTCCGATCCCCATGAGGGGAGCGCCGGGAAGGGCCCGCGCGACCTGGAAGACCATCCGCAGGGCGAGCGGCTTGATCGCGGGACCCGAGAGGCCGCCCGTCCCGAAGGAGAGGCGCGGCCGCGCGGTCTCGGGATCGATGGCCATCCCGACGAACGTGTTGACGAGCGAGAGGACGTCGGCGCCCGAATCGCGGGCGGCGCGGGCCGACTCGACTAGGTCGGGGGCGTTCGGAGACAGCTTGACGACGAGCGTCGAGCGCGTCGCGGCCCGCACTCGCGATACGAGAGACGCGGTAGCGGCCGGCGAGTTGCCGAACAGCATTCCGCCCTTCTCGACGTTCGGGCAGGAGATGTTGAGCTCGATCGCGGCGAGTCCTTCGGCGTCTTCGAGCGCCTCGACGACCGCGACGTACTCCTCCTCGGTATCCCCCCAGACGTTCGCGATGACCGTCGCCCCGAGCTCCCGCAGCCGAGGCAGCTTCTCCGCGAGAAAGGCTTCGACGCCGACGTTCTGCAGCCCGATCGCGTTCAGCATGCCGGCCGGCGTCTCGCAGATCCGGGGCGGAGCGTTGCCCGCGTGCGGGCGGAGCGAGAGCCCTTTCGTGCAGAGGGCGCCCAGGTCCGAGAGATCGACGAAGTCGGTGAACTCCAGCCCGTATCCGAACGTTCCAGACGCCGTGACGATCGGATTCGCGAGCTCGAGCGGGCCGAGCCGAACTTTCAGCCCCGGGTCCGTCAGACCTTCTCCCACGCAATCTTCTCGGGCGCCAGGATCGGCCCCTCGAGGCAGGAGATCACGAACGCCTTCTCCGTCGCCGGGATAACGCAACCGAGGCAAGCCCCGAAGCCGCAGCCCATCGCGGCCTCGGTCGAGAACTCGGAAGAGAGGCCGAAGCGCTCGACGACCCGCGCGAGGGCCGCGAACATCGGCATCGGTCCGCAGGCAAAAACGCGCGCATAGGCCGACGCGCTCGGGGCCGCCCGACGCGCGAACGAGTCGGTGACGAAGCCCTTCTCTCCGAGCGAGCCGTCGTCGGTTGAGATGACCGTTTCGCCGCGAACGATCCCCTCGAACCGCGAGCGGAAGTCGAGCTCTGCCGCGTTGCGACCGCCGAGATAGAGGTCCCCCGGGATTCCGGCCGCGGCGAGCGCGCGGAAGAGGAGCGGGAACGGCGCCGCCCCGATGCCGCCGGCGACGACCGCCACCCGCGCCCGCGGCCCGAGCCCGTCGAGCGAAAACCCGTTGCCGAGCGGGCCCAGAAGCGACGCCGCCGACCCTTCGGCGAGATCCTCGAGGGTCGCGGTCCCGGGGCCGATCGTCCGCACCAGAAACTCGACCTCGCCCGCGTCGCGTTCGGCGTCCGCGACGGAGTACGCGCGGCGCAAGTAGGGTCGCAGGCGTCCCGCGACTTCGAGCATCACGAACTGTCCGGGCGAGACTTCACGCGCGAGGAGGGGAGCGCGGAAGGTCACGGAAAAGAAGCCGGGAGAGAAGACGCGGCGGCGGAGGAGGACGGCCCGGTGGTCGGCCCGCACGCCGTGAAGGTATCAGGTCTCCGTCGTCAGGTGATCGCTCCGTACCCTTCGATCCGCTCGCCGTCTTCATCCTCGCTTTCGCTCGTCGCCGACTTCTTCGCGCAACGCTCGCAGCGAATGACGCCGTCCATCTCGACGAAGGGACGCGCGTAGTCGCCACAACCGTGGCACCGCCTCAACGACCGGTGATTCGGCTGGACCGGCGGTTCGACGCTCAACTGCAACTGCATTTCCCTTCTCATGGCTTCTCGCTTCCTTCTGTCACTATCCGTGACGCTCTTGAAGAAGGAGCAGACGCCATACCATGTGTTATCCATTGCAAAGAAAGTACTTAGGCCGTAGGTCGTAGGCGGAAATTGTCGCCCTCGAGAGGAAATCGTCCCAGAAAGAGGTCAGTCGGGGGGGCCCCCCGTCATTCCGAGGAGCGAAGCGACGAGGAATCCGTGGCTCCTGATCTTTCTGTCATTCCGAGGAGCGAAGCGACGAGGAATCCGTGGCTCCTCAAGGGAGGATCCCTCGCTGCGCTCGGGATGACAGCGAAGATGCTCGGGGATTATCGGCCTAGAAGCCGATCACTTTGTCGAGCGCTTTCCGGATGTGCGCCGGCTGCGGAAGGATGAAGTCCTCGACCCGGGGCTGATACGCAACGAAAGTATCCGTCGCGGCGACCCGCTCGACCGGCGCGTCCAACCAGGGGAAAAGCTCCGACGAGATCCGGGCGGCGATCTCCGCTCCGTAGCCCCAGGAGATCGGGTCCTCGTAAACGACGACCGCGCGACTGGTTTTCCGGACGGACTCCGCGATCGCGTTCCAGTCGTACGGTGAGAGACTTCTCAGGTCGAGGATCTCGACCGACTTCCCGGTCTCCTCGGAGAACGATCGGGCGGCCTGCCGGGAGCGGTAGACGGTCGCGCCGTAGGTGACGACCGTGACGTCCGCGCCCTCCTGCACAACCGACGCCTTCCCGAAGGGGACCATGTACTCCGGGCCGGGATAGACCGCCTTGTTGTGCGTCTGCCGGTAGAGGTGCTTGTGCTCCAGGAAGAGAACCGGGTCGTCGCAGCGGATCGCCGTGCGCAGCAGCCCGTTGGCGTCGAGGGCGTTGGAGGGCAGGACGACCCGCAACCCCGGAATGTGCGTCATCAGGACCGCGCCCGACTGCGAGTGGTAGATCGCACCGCCGCCGATGTAGCCGCCGATCGCCACGCGGATCACGACGGGACAGGTCCAGGTGTTTCCGGAGCGCCACCGCATCGTCGCGAGCTCACTGCGGATCTGCATGTACGCGGGCCAGATGTAGTCGTAGAACTGGATCTCGACCACCGGTTTCAGGCCGCGCAGCGCCATGCCGATCGCGCGGCCGACGATGTTGGCTTCCGCGAGCGGCGAGTTGAAGACCCGGTCTTTTCCATACAGCCGCTGCAGGTTGTGGGTGACCTTGAAGACGCCCCCTTTTCCCTTGCACTCCGCGAGGACGCCTTCCCGCGAGGCGTCGGCGACGTCCTCCCCAAAGAGGACGATCCGCGGATCGCGTTTCATCTCGTCGCGCATGCAGGCGTTCAACAAGTCCACCATCGTGGTTGCGGCGGCGCCCTCCGCAGGCGCGGGCGGCGAGGAGAACGCCGGAGAGGTCGGGTCCACGTCGGGCGAGTAGACGAAGTCGTACGCCGATTCGGGAGTCGGAAGCTCCGCCGCGAGCGCCCGGTCGGCGGCCTCGTTGACCTCGGCGTCGACCTCCTCCTTCAGCCGCTGGAGCGAGGTCTCTGAAAGAATTCCCTCGCTGACGAGGAACCGCGCCATCGTCGCGACCGGGTCCCGCGCAAGGTCGCGCTCCCGCTCCTCTTTGGGACGGTAGAGCGCCTCGTCGTCGGACAGCGAGTGGCTGTAGGGGCGGATGACGTGCGTGTGGACGAGCGCAGGACCGCGCCGGGCGCGGCAGTACTCGACCGCGGACCGCAACGCGTCGTAGGACTCGACGAAGTCGCAGCCGTCCACTTCGGCGATCGACAGGTTCGGGAAACCGGTCAGGAGCTTCGAGATCGAGCCGCCCGGCGTGTTGACCTCGACCGGAACCGAGATGGCGTAACCGTTGTCTTCGATCAGATAGAGGACGGGCAGCGTCAAATTGCACGCGGTCGAGAGGGATTCCCAGAACTCCCCCTCGGAGGTCTGGCCCTCTCCCGCCGACACGTAGACGACCTCGTCGTCGCGGAAACCGCCGCGGGCGGCGAGCTCCGGGATCTGCGACAGCAGCCAGCCCCCCTCCGCCGCCCCGACGGCGTGGAGGAACTGCGTCCCGGTGCAGGAAGACTTCGAGATCAGGTTCAGCCGGCGCGAGCCCCAGTGCGCCGGCATCTGGCGCCCGGCCGAAGAGGGGTCGTCCTTCGCACCGACGGACTGGAGGAACATCTCGTAGGGCGTGACCCCGATCTGCAGGCAGAAGGCTCGGTCGCGGTAGTAGCAGTCGAACCAGTCGTAGGCCGGCTTCAAAAGCATCGCGGCGGCGGTCGTCACCGCCTCGTGGCCGGCGCTGTTGATCTGGAAGTAGATCTTGTTCTGTCGCTTGAGCTGGATCTCCTTGTCGTCGACGCGGCGGGAGAGGTAGATGTTGCGGTACGCCGCGACGAGCCGGGCGGCATCGAGGCCCCTGTATTTGTCTGACTGGACTTCGGTTGCCATCCTATCGGCAATATACCAGAGGGCTCCCCGCGAAAGGTTTCGGGCAGGAAGCTTGTTATCTTGAGAGGACATGAGCGCTCCGAATCCCATCTCCCTTCCGAGGCCGGCTCCGCCCGACCTCTCCTCGATCGACCCGCGCCTCGACCTCGAAGAGGAGATCGCGAGGTTGAAGAAAGAGAAGAGCGCCGTCCTTCTCGCCCACTACTACCAGGAGGAGGAGATCCAGGACCTCGCCGACTTCGTCGGGGACTCGCTCGATCTCTCCCGCAAGGCACAAGCGACCGACGCGCGGTTGATCGCGTTCGCCGGGGTGCGTTTCATGGCGGAGACGGCGAAGATCCTGAACCCGACCCGGAAGGTCGTCCTGCCCGATTACGAGGCGGGCTGCTCGCTCGAGAACTCGTGTCCGCCGGAAATGTTCCGCGCGTGGCGCGGAGAGCACTCCGGCGCCGTGTCCCTGACCTATATCAACTGCTCCGCGGCGGTCAAAGCGCTCTCGGACGTCATCGTGACCTCTTCGAACGCCGAGAAGATCGTCCGCTCGATCCCCCCGGAGAAAGAAATCCTCTTCGCGCCGGACCGCCATCTCGGCGCCTTCCTCGTCCAGAAGACCGGTCGGCCGATGACGCTGTGGCAGGGCACCTGCATCGTCCACGAGCAGTTCTCGGAGCGCGAGATGCTCCGCTTGAGAGCGCAGTACCCCGACGCGCTCGTCGCCGCCCACCCGGAGTGCCCCGAGGGCATCCTCAAATACGCTGACCACGTCGGCTCGACCCGCTCGATCCTCCACTTCGCGACGACCGCTCCCGGCAAGAGGTTCTTGATCGCGACGGAGGAGGGGATCATCCATCAGATGCGCAAGCTCGCGCCGGACCGCGAGTACATCGCGCTGCCTCCAGAGAACGGCTGCCAGTGCAACGAGTGCCCTTTCATGAAGCTGAACACCATCGAGAAGCTGTATCTGTGCCTGCGCGACGAGCGCCCGGAGATCGTGCTGCCCGAAGCGCTGCGCAAAGCCGCCGAGAAGCCTCTTCTGCGGATGCTGGAATTGAGTTAGCCCCTTCCCCGGTCATCCCGAGCGGGAATTCCTTCCCTGTCATCCCGAGCGCCGCAGGCGCGAGGGATCCCTCGCTTTTCGGTATCCTCGCGCTCAAATGCAGGGCCTCTCCGCCCCGGAGCTGGACGCAAAACTTCGTGAATTTCTGACCGAAGACATCGGCTCCGGCGACGTCACCACGGACTCGATCGTGCCTCCCGATACGGTCGCCGCCGCGGAGATCGTCGCCAAGTCGGACTGCGTGGTCTCCGGGCTCGCGGTCTCGCGGCGGGTCTTCGAGCTCCTCGATCCCGGACTGACCTGGGAAGAGCGTACCCGGCCGGGATCGAAAGTTTCCGCGGGCACGACGCTCGCGCGTCTCTCCGGAAAGGCGCGCGCGATCCTGACCGCCGAGAGGGTGGCCTTGAACCTCCTCCAGCGGATGTGCGGGATCGCGACCGCGACGCACCTCTACGTCGACGCGGTCGCGGGCACTGGCTGCCGCATCCTCGGCACCCGCAAGACGGCGCCGGGCCTGCGCGCGTTCGATCGGATCGCGGTTCGAGACGGAGGAGGCACCAACCACCGTTTCGGCCTCTTCGATCAAATCCTCGTCAAGGACAACCACCGCGCGCTCGCCGGAGGCGTCGCGGCGGCGCTCGAGGCCGTCCGGGAGAACGCCCCGGAGAAAATGACCGTCGAAGTCGAGGTCGAGTCCGAAGAGGACCTGCGGGAAGCCGTTCTCGGAGGCGTCCGGATCCTGCTGATGGACAACCAGACCCCGGAGACCGTGGCCCGGTGGTGCGCGATCGCGCGGGAGTCGGGAGGCTCTGCCGAAATCGAAGCGTCCGGCGACATGACCCTGGCGCGCGTGCGCGACTATGCGCTCGCGGGGGCGGACTCGATCTCGGTCGGCCGGATCACCCACTCCGTCGAGGCCGCCGACATCTCGCTCGAGATCTCGTATCCGCAGGGACACGAGGGGAGGAGCCGGTGAAGAACGCGACGGACGTTCTCGTGCTCGGGACCGGCGTCGCCGGCTGCGCGGCGGCTCTGGCCGCGGCGCGCGACGGCGCGGAAGTGACGGTCGCGACGCGGGCGAGCGAGGTGACGGAATCGAACACGTTCTATGCGCAGGGCGGGATCGTCGCGCGGCCGCCCGGCGACTCCCCCGAACTCCTCGCCGCCGACATCCTCCGCGCAGGCGACGGGCTGTGCGACCCGGAAGCCGTCGACCTCCTGGCGCGCGAAGGCCCCGAGCTCGTCCGCGACCTCCTGATCGAAGAGCTCCAGGTGCCTTTCGACCGCGAGGGCGCGGACTTCCACTGGACCCTCGAGGGGGCCCACTCGATGCCGCGCGTCCTGCACGTCAAGGACGAAACCGGCGCGCCGATCGAGCGCGCGCTCATCGAAGCGTGCCGCCGCGAGAAGAACGTACGGTGGCTCGTCGCGACGACCGCGGTCGACCTGCTCACCCTCTCCCACGACTCGCTCGATCCGACGGACCGGTACGACCCGCCGACCGTGGTTGGGGCGCAGTTGCTCGAGCGAGAGACCGGCGAGGTGCGGCCGCTCCTGGCGCGCGAGACGATCCTCGCGACCGGCGGACTCGGACAGGTATACCTCCACACGACCAACCCTCAGGGGGCGCGCGGCGACGGCATCGCGATGGCGCGCCGCGCCGGCGCGAGGCTCCTGAACCTGGAGTTCATCCAGTTCCATCCGACCGCTCTCGTCCACCCGAAGGGGCGGCTCCTCCTGACCGAGGCCTTGCGTGGCGAAGGCGCCCGGATCACGGACGCCGCCGGCAACGCGTTCCTCGAGAAGGTGCACCCCGACGCCGAGCTCGCGCCCCGGGACATCGTGGCCCGCGCAATCCACCAGCGCATGCTCGAAAGGGATGAGCCCTACGCGCTCCTCGACATCTCGCACAAGCCGGCGGACTGGATCCGCGAGCGATTTCCGGGGCTCACCCGCCGCTGCCTCGAGTACGGATTCGACTTGACCGCCGGGCCCATACCGGTCGTGCCGGCGGCGCACTACTCGTGCGGCGGCGTCTCCGTCGACCTCGATGGAGCGACGACTCTCGGTCACCTGCGTGCCGCGGGCGAGGTCTCCTGCACCGGAGTGCACGGCGCGAACCGACTCGCTTCGACGTCGCTCCTGGAAGGGCTGCTGTGGGGATGGAGGTCCGGCCGCGCCGCGATTCGCGCGCTGAGCGCCGAACCGCTTCGCCGTCGAGTCGAGGTCCGCCCGTGGCAGCCGGAGTACGAGCCGGTCGACCCGGCACTGATCGCGCAGGACTGGCTGGTCGTGCGGCACACGATGTGGAACTACGTCGGACTCCTGCGCTCCGAGAAGCGCCTCGACCGCGCCGGCCGGATCCTGGGCGAGCTCCGCGACGAGATCGAGAACTTCTATCGGCGCGGGACGATGTCCGACGAGCTCGTCGGGCTCCGCAACGGAATCCAGACGGCGCTCGCCATCCATCGGGCGGCTTCGGACAACCGGGTCTCTCGCGGCTCCCACTACCGCGAAAACGGCGTCGAGGCCGCTCCGACGCCGAAGCGGAAGAGAGCGACGCTGCTATAGTCGGCCGAACGTTCGCATGAGTCTTCTCTACATCCATTACGAGGCCGACGAGCGCGCCGGGCGCGTGCAGAAGCTCGCGAAGAGCGGGGCGCACATCATCGTCTCCGAGCCGCGCTGGCCGGCGTTCTGGGAAATCGCAAAACGGGAGAAGCCGATCGCCGTGGCGGTCGATTTCTCCCACGCGCCGTCGCATGCCCTGGAAACCGCGGACTACATCGCCAAGGCGAAGGAGACGCGCGATTCCGCGCTCTATCTCCTGCGCGTTCCGGAGGATCGCCTGGACGTCGTCCGGAAACGGCTTCCGCAGGCGGCGATCGTCACCGAGCCGGAGCTCGCCGAACGGCTCGCGGCAATCGAACGGGAAGCACAGACGCGCGCGCTCGAAAAGAAGGAAGCAGCCGCGGTGGCGCGCCGGACGGCGCAGGCTGCGCGACAGGCCGCCCGAAAGGCGGCCGCGGGGCCGGCGAAACCCGGCAAAGCTACGAAAGCCGCGAAGCCCGTGAAGAAAGTGAAACCGGCGGCGAAGAAGGCCGTGGCCGTCGCCCGCAAGAGGCCCGCTCCCCCCGCAAAAAAGGGCGCAAAGAAGGCCCGTCGCTCCTCGACCGCCAAGAAGAAATAGACCCGCGACCCGGAACCAAGGCTCCAGGACCGGAAGGCGTCCGTCGGTCCGATAGAATCGGCCCCTTTCGTACGGGAGGACCGATGCCCACAGGATTCCAGAAAGAGGATCTCCGCAAGTACGCCTCGACGAAGAGGGACGAGTACGAAGAGGTCCTGGAAAAAATTGTGGAAATCCCGACCGTCTCGGTCGAGCCCGAGCGCAAAGCCGACGTCCGGCGCGGCGCGGAGTACGCGGTTTCGCTCCTCGAGTCGTTCGGCGCAAAGGCCCGCCTCTACGACACGAAGGGCCACCCGATCGTCCACGGCCGGTACCACCGGAGCGACAAGGTCCCTACCCTGACCGTCTACAACCACCTGGACGTCCAGCCGGCGGAAGGGCCGGATTGGGAGACTTCTCCGTTCGACTTCGTCCGGAAGGGCGACCGATACTTCGGGCGCGGCACGACCGACGACAAGGGACCCGCCATGACGGCGCTCTTCGGAGCGCGTTACGCGTGGGAGCAGGACGTTCCTTTGAACGTCGATTTCCTCTGGGAGCTCGAGGAGGAGATCGGAAGCCCGCATTTCGAAGGGACGATCAAGGAGCACGCGAAGGAGCTCGCCACGGATTCGGTCGTCGTCTCCGACACGGTCTGGGTCTCGCGGGCGCGTCCCGCTCAGCCGGCGGGCCTGCGCGGCCTCCAGGGCTTCCGCTTCACGCTCCAGACCGGCGAGACCGACCAGCACTCGGGCACCGCTGGCGGCGCCGCGCGCAACCCGGTGACGGAGATCTGCCAGCTGATCGCGGAGTGCGTCGACGGCAAGACCGGCCGGGTGAAAATCCCCGGCTTCTACGCGGACGTCGTCCCGCCGACCAAGCGTGAGCTCGAGGACCTGAAGAATTGCGGCTTCACAACGAAAGACTTCAAGCGCGACCACCTGTTCCGGTCGCTGCGCGTCGACGACCCGCTCGAGATCATGAAGCGCGTCTGGATGATGCCGACCTTCGAAGTCCACGGCATCGCCGGCGGCTACCAGGGACCGGGTGTCAAGACGATCATCCCGCCGAAGGCGACCGCGATCGTCTCCTGCCGGCTGGTTCCGAACATGAACCCGAAGAAGATCGTCCGGCTGGTCACGAATTTCGTGAAAGACAGGAACCCGGACGTGAAGGTGTCCGCGGAGCACGAGCTCGCGGCCTACCAGGGCAAGACGACCGGACCCTACGCCGACGCAATCCGGGCGGCGATGAAGTTCGCGTTCGGAAAAGAACCGGTCTTCGTGCGCGAGGGGGGCTCGATCGGCGCGGTCCTATCGATGGAAAAGGTCTTCAAGGTTCCGGTGTTCTTCCTCGGTTTGTCGCTGCCCGAGCACGGCTATCACGCGCCCAACGAGAACTTCGACTGGGGCCAGGCAGAAGGTGGGATGGCCGCGTTCGCGGACTACTTCCGGCGCGTCGCGGAGCTGCCGCCGAGCTAGCGAACCGCCACGCGGAAGAAGAGCGGAAGGGGAAATTACTTGTCCGCGTAGCCCATGAGACGCCGGAAGAACCCACGGCGGTCCTCGTGCTTGACGAGCAGCTGCTCGAGCTCGCCCCGATCGAAGAAGATGCCGCCACACGAGGAGCATCTTTCGACCTCGATTCCGGAGATCGTCTCGACGGCCATGTCGTGACCGCACTTGGGGCACTTGTGCCAGTGCGCATTGCGGAGCTCTTCGGACTCCGCGGTCTTCTTCGCGCTCTCCGCGGCCTCGCGCTTGTTGCGCGCCGCCTCCATCATCTGGGCTTCGTTCTGACGGAACCAGTCATCCTCGCGCCCCTTGCGGATGTCTTCGGTGTCCCAGGCCATGCGCGGATCTTAGATCGGAAGGGCTATCGCAACAGGTCCTCGAGTGAGACCGATCCCTCGGTCTTTGCGTCGCGATACTTCACGATCACGGGCGTCTGGAGCGAGAGACCCCAGGCCTTCCCCTTTCCCTCGTGGATCGCGCGGGCGCCGGGTACGACGACCGCGCCGGCCGGAATTTCCAGTGGCCGCCCGGGTCCCCTGCGGTACTCCTTCCCGCGGACCACGTCGTAAACGGGCGTTCCGCCGGTCAGGATCGTTCCCGCCGCGATAACCGCCCGCTCACGAACAACCGCGCCCTCGTAAATCCCGCAGTTGCCGCCGATCAGGACCTCGTCCTCGACGATGACGGGGAGCTCTCCCACCGGCTCGAGAACCCCGCCGATCTGCGCTCCCGCCGAGACGTGCACTCGCCGTCCGATCTGTGCGCACGATCCGACGAGGACGTGCGAGTCGAGCATCGTTCCTTCGCCGATCCAGGCGCCGACGTTGACGTACGACGGCGGCATGATCGTGACTCCTCGCCCGACGTAACAGCCGTCGCGAACGGCAGTTCCTCCCGGCACGATCCGTATGCCGGAATCGAGCGTGAGCGCTTTCAGCGGAAACGTGTCCTTGTCGAAGAAGGAAAAGCCCGAGGCGACCGGTTCGACGACCGAGCCGATGCGAAATCCCAGCAGGATTCCTTTCTTGACCCAGGTCCGAACGACCCAGCGGTCCCCTTCCCTGTCGGCGGCGCGGATGGAGCCATCATTCAAGCCCGCCTTGAGCTCTTCGAAGAGGCGCCGGGTCTCTTCCGGCGAAAGCGCGCCGCGATCGGCTGCGGCTTCCTCGATCGATCGGGCGAGACCCGTCGTGTCACGCGTCATGGGAGCCGCCTGTCAGCGCGCCGAAGCGGCCTTCTTCGGAAGGAGCTTCAGGCCGCCGAGAAGCTTCTCGATGCGGCGCCGTGTGTCGTCGCGGACCGGAACGAGCGGGAGCCTCAGGGTGTCGCCGCAGCGCCCCATCGCCGAGAGCGCGCACTTGGCCGGCCCCGGGCTCGATTCCCAGAAGTTCATTTCCATGAGCGGCAGATATTTCCGCTGGAGCTTCCGCGCTTCGTCCCATCGCCCCCCGAGCGCCGCTCCGACGAGCGCGCTCATCTCGCCCGGGATCTCGTTCGAGGCGACCGAGATGAGACCGCGCCCTCCCAGAGCGATCAGCGCGAGCGCCGTCGAGTCCTCTCCCGAGAGCACCACGAAATCTTCCGGGAGCATCGTCATGAGGCGCGCGATCTTGCCGAAGTTCGGAGACGCCTCCTTCAATCCGACCACGCGTGGAATCTCCGCGAGCCGGAGGATCGTCTCGACGTCCATGTCGGTTCCGGTGCGGGTCGGCACGTTGTAGACGATGACGGGCACGTCCGCCGCTTCCGCGATCGCGGAGAAATGCCGCACGAGGCCGTCGGGCGAAGGCCGGTTGTACATCGGGGAGACGGAGAGGATGCCGTCGGCTCCCGCTTCGACGGCGTCGCGCGCCCAGAAGACCGCCTTCGCGGTGTGGTTGCCGCCCGCTCCGGCAATGACCGGGACCCGGCCCGCGGCGGCTTTCACGACCGCGGCCGTGACCCCCTTTCTCTCTTCTCCCGAAAGTGTCGCGGACTCCCCGGTCGTCCCGCACGGCACGAGGAAGTCGATCCCCTGATCGATCTGCCACTCGACCAGCTTGGTCAGCGCGCGGAAATCGATCCGACCCTTGTCGTCGAACGGAGTGACGAGCGCGGTCCCGCAGCCCTTCCAGTCCACGCGATACACGGTTCCTCCTCCGAGGTCTCTAACGGACCTCACCGAGCAACTCACCGAACTCGAACACGCCCTGCCGACCCGCGATCCGCTCCGCGGCCCAGACGGCGCCACGGGCGAACCCGGCGCGCCCCCGGGCGCGGTGAACGAGCTCCACCTCGTCCTCGGGCGACTCGAAGACGAGCCGGTGAAGGCCGGGTACCGTTCCGGCGCGCACGCTCGCGATCGGAGGTGCCTCTCCCGATTCCGCCTGGACGATCGCGGCGATCCGGCGCGCCGTGCCGGACGGTGCGTCCCGTTTTTCGGCGTGGTGCTCTTCGACGAGGTAGGCGGCGTAGCCCGCGGCTGGATAGAGCCTGGCGGCGAGCTTCGCGAGCTCGAAGAACTGTCTCACGCCGACTGAGAAGTTCGCGCCATGGACGAGGGCTCCTCCTCCCGAACGGAACTCATCGGCGATCCTCGGAAGCTCCCGGTCCCAGCCGGTCGTTCCGCAGACGACCGTTGCGCCCGAGCGCGCGAGGGCGGTCAGGTTCTGCGCGGCCGCGCCCGGATTCGTAAACTCGAACACGACGTCCGCCTCCGAGAGCCGCTCCGGCGTGAGGCCGGCGCCGCCGGTGTTGTCCCGCGAGTCGAGCTTCCACAGGACGTCGTGGCCGCGCCGGGCCGCCATCGTTTCGATCTCGCCGCCCATCTTTCCGGCTCCGACGATGCCGAAACGCATGCCGCCCATCCCTGCTGACGGGTGAATTCTATTCGAAGAACTCGGCGTGCAGCCGCTTGACGACCTGCTCCACGTCCCGCTCTTCCACGACGAAGGACACGTTCCGGCGCGAGGCGCCCTGCGAAATCATCAACACGTTGACGTCCTCGATCGTCCGAAACATGCGCGCGGCGAGCCCCGGCGTGTACTTGATGTCCTGACCGACCAGGCAGACGATCGCCCGGTCGCGGGCGACCTCGACCTGCGCGAGCCGTTCGAGGTCGCGCCGGATCTCGGGGAGGCGCGAGAGGTCGTCCATCGTCACTGAGACCGAGATCTCGGAGGTCGAGACCATGTCGACCGCCGTCTCCCATCGGGCGAAGACGTCGAAGAGAGTCCGCAGGAACCCGGAAGCCATCAGCATCCGGCTCGTCGAGACGTCCACCGTGGCGATCCCCTTCTTGAACGCGATCGACCGCACCCGGTCCGTGCCCGACCCGATGGAAGCGCGGATCTCCGTGCCCGCGAAGTCGGGTCGCCGGGAGTTCTTCACGCGAACTGGAATCCCCTTCTCGATCGCCGGCGCCAGCGTGAGCGGATGCAGAACACGGGCGCCGAAATAGGCGAGCTCGGAGGCCTCGTCGAAGGAAATGGTCGGTATCGGCCGGGCTCCGGGAACGACGCGCGGATCGGCGGTCATCATCCCGTCTACGTCCGTCCAGATCTCCACCGCCTCGGCTCCGAGCGCCGCTCCGAGGAGCGCCGCAGTGTAGTCCGACCCGCCCCGCCCGAGAGTCGTCGTCGCACCGGCGTGGCTCGATCCGATGTACCCGGCGACGACCGGAATCTCCCCTCGCTCGCAAACGGGGGCGAGCCTTTCCTGCACGCGCTTCTCCGTCTCCTGCAGGTCCGGCTGCGCGCGCCCGAAGCGGTCGTCGGTTGTGACGATCTCGCGCGAGTCGAGCCCAACGGCGGGAAGAGATCGCGCCGCGAGCGCTCTCGCGACGACGATCCCGGCCGCCATCTCGCCGTGGGCGAGAAAGTGATCGCGGCCTGCCGCGGGAACGGAGCGAAGCACCGCGACGGCCCGCGCCATTCTCGCAAGCTCCTCGAAGAGGGGAACGAGCTCCGCCTCGATCACCGGAGAGCCGCCCGCGAAAAAATCGCGCAGCACGCGCTCGGTATCGCGCTGGAGACGGGAGAGGCCGGACAGGGCGCGCACTTCCTCGCCGGCCGCCGCCTGGGCGAGCGCCTCGATGAGCCGGTCGGTCGTGTCCCCGATCGCCGAGACCACGACGACCGGGCAGTCGCTCCGGGCGCGGGCGACGATCGCGCATGCCCGCTCGAGCGCCGGCGCGTCCTCGAGCGACGTGCCGCCGAACTTCTGGACGATCAGGCCGGAAGTCCCTCGCGGATCTTCAGGAGAGCAACCCCTTCGCCACCGCGAATTCCGCATTCAGGATCGACGCGCCGGCCGCGCCCCGGACGGTGTTGTGCCCGAGCGCCGTGAACTTCCAGTCGAGAAGCCGGCACGGTTTCAAACCACCCACGACCGTGCACATCCCGTCGAACACGTCGACGTCGCGCCGCGGCTGTGGCCTGCTCTCCTCACGGAGATAGACCACCGGCCGCGGAGGCGCCGACGGAAGGTCGGAGACGTCGGCGCGGCCACGGAAACCTTCCCACGCCTCTTCGACCTCGCCGGCCGAGGCCTTGCGCCCGAGGCCGACGGAGACCGACTCCGTGTGGCCGTCCTCGACGGGAACCCGGTAGGTCATCGCCGAAAGCACGATCGGCGCGGGGCCGCCGGAGCCGTCGCGCGCGCCTCCCAAGATTTTCGCGACCTCTCGTTCGATCTTCTCGGCCTCCTCCGGGATGTCCGGGACGACGTTGCCCAGGATGTCGAGCGACGCCACGCCGGGATACCCGGCTCCGGACACGGCCTGCATCGTCGACACGAATGCCCGGTCGACTCCGAAGGCGCGGTCGAGCGGTGCGAGCGCCATCGTCACGAACATCGCGGAACAGTTGGCGTTCGTCACGAGCGCGCCCTTCCACCCGCGGCGAGTCCTTTGACGCTCGAGTAGACAGAGCGAATCCGGGTTGATCTCCGGGATCAAGAGCGGCACGTCCTCGTCCATCCGGTGCGCCGACGCGTTGGAAAAGACGAAGAGACCGCGCCGCGCGAAGAGCGGCTCGACCTCGCGCGCCGTCGTCGAGTCGAGCGCCGAGAAGACCGCGCGACACGGGAGCTCGTCCGTCACCGCCGAAACGTTGCGGGAAGCGAGTGCGTCGGGAAGCGGGGAGGAGAGCCGCCACCGAGCGGCCTCCGCGTAAGGCTTTCCGGCCGAGCGCTCGGAGGCGGCTACCGCCGTGATCTCGAACCAGGGATGCCGGGCGAGTCTCTCGACGAACCTCTGGCCGACGGTGCCCGTTGCTCCGAGAACTCCGACGGGTATCTTCTCGCTCGGTGTCCGCACCGCGCGAGTCTAACGTCGGAGACCGGCCCGTATAATCGAGAGGTTCCCGGGAACCATTGGTCATGAGCTCCGCAACCCCCGGACCCCGATGTCCGCGCTGTCGCCGGCCGGTCGCCGCATGGCGGCTCGCTCACTGCGTTTACTGCGGGGAAAGCTTTCCGCCTGACCTGAAAGAAGGCTACGAGGCACCGGAAGCTCTGAAGTGGATCGAACGGCCGGCGATCCCGATCGATGCCGCGAGGCAGCTTGAGATGATGAAGGTCCTGCCCTGGGAAGCAAAGAGGAAGCCGAAGCCGGCCCTTCTCTTCATCGCCGGCCTTTCTCTCGCCGGGTTCGTGACGATCTTTGTCCTTCTCTATCGGATCGCGAGCCGATACATGCCTTCCTTCAGCTTCCTCGTTCTCATCATCGGCGCGATCTTCGTGGGCTATCTCACGTGGGCGTTCGCTCGCGTGTATCGTCGTGGGGCGGGCTGACCCTCGTTCTCTCGATTTCCCAGACGTGAAGAAGCCCCGGTATCCGGGGCTTCTCGGAAAAATCGGCGCGGCGACGGTCAGACGACGGGTCGCCCCTGAATCAACCGGATGATCAGAACGACGACTGCGATCACGAGGAGAATGTGGATGAAGCCGCCGAGGGTGTAGCCCGAAATCAAACCCAGGAGCCAGAGAACCAGCAGGATGATGAAAATGGTCCAAAGCATGATGTTTTCTCCTCCTTTACGGTCGAGCCACTGAGGCAGCCCGTAGAGCCTACAGCGAAGCTCGTGCCAGTTTCCTAAGTCCCGAGTCCAAGACAGCCCGGAACGTGCATCTCAAGAACCCCGCGGATCTCGCCAGCCGGCTGGAGCTCGCCGAACCCCAACGCGTCTTGCTGGTCGACTCGCCCGGGGAGCTCTCCACTCTCGTGGCCGGCGCGCGCTTCGGTGGAAAGACGACGAGGGAGACGAGCGGCGATGCGATCCGCTCGGTCAAGGAGAAGTTCGATGCGATCCTGGTCTGGAGGGAGGATCGCTCCGGGTCACGGTCGATTTTCGAAAGAGCGGTCGAGCGGCTGGAGCCGGGCGGCGCCTTGTGGATCGTCACCGCGATGAAGAAGGTCCGCGGCCCGCGAACGCCGGCCGTTCACCGGCTGGAGCTGTCCGATCTCGTCAAGGCATTCCAGAAAGAGGGCCTCGCGCACGACCGCGACGTTCGAGTGACGGCGTGGAACGTGGCCTATCGGTTCGTCAAAACGTGAGCCGTGGTTCCCGTCATCCCGAAGAGCGAGGCGACCCTACTGACAGTCATTCCGAGGAGCGAAGCGACGAGGGCACCGAGCGCCGTCTGCGGCGTGAGAACGACCGCAGAGCGCGACAAGCGCCGTCGTCGAGACGGCGCTAATCCTTTGATTTCGACGGATCCCTCGCTCGGGATGACAAATAAGATCTACTCCACGTAGGGAAAGAACTTTCCGGTGACGCGGAAGAATCGCCCCGTCGCCGAATCGACCGTCAACTGGCAGCGCGTGACCTCGAGAGTCGTCGAGAAAGCGACGCCGGGCGCTTTCAGGCTGATCGGATAGCGGGTGCTGACCTTCAGGGGCGTGTTGAAGTCGAAGCGCACGCCGGTCGCAGTGACTTCGAGAACCTGACGCGCCGTCTCCCAGCGCACCTTGAGCTCGTACTCCCCCGGCTTGGGGCGCTTGGGCGGCTTTCCAGAGTCGCTGCCGCGCGAAGTCCGTTCGGCAGCGACGGGTGGGTCGGTCTTTCGGTCAGGCATGTGCGATTTCGGGCTGAGGTCGGTAGCCCCTCAACCCTTCAGTATCTAGCGAAACTTACGCCAGGATATTCCCCGCGGATCTCCGAGGCTACCTGGTAGCGGCCTGAAGCTACTTTTTTGCGAGCGAGGCCGCAAGCCGGATCGCGGCCTGCATGCCCTCTTTTTCGCGAACCGCACGGACCCGGGCCTTCTCCGCCGGTTTCAGCCTCCGGACGTAGCCCATGTACTTGCCCTGGAGCCTCCGAAGAGCCCGGACTTTCGGTGAAATGGCGACCCGGCGGCGCCGGACGGCGCGCGGAGCCCTCGCGGCTGCGGTTCGGCCGCCCCGGCGCGAGCGGCCGCCCGGCATCCCTTCGAGCGCGGCCAGGCGTTCTCTCAGGCTCGCGATCTCCTTCGTTCGGCCGTTCAACACCGCCTTGACCTGGTTCTTCCGGATCCTTCCCTGGGACATGAGGGACTGCAATACATAGTGCGATTCTGCAGGTGTCATTCTCATCCTTCCAAGTCGTTACTGTGAGCGTTCTGTCAGCCGTTCCATTGCGAGGCCTCGGAGTCTACAACAAGCTATCCCGGTCCGGATCTGTGAGCTATTTCTTATGCAGAGAGCGCGCCGCCGACGCGGGTTTCGCCTTCAATGCAACTTTTTTCTTCGACGCGGCCGCGCGGGGTGCTCGCGGAAGCAGCGTAAGAACGACGTCGGGACGAATCACCTTCCCCTCGGTCATGACATAGGCGCGGTGGACGACGTTGCGCAGCTCGCGCACGTTGCCCGGCCAGTCGTGAGCCTGGAGGAGGTCCAGCGCCTTCGGGTCCCATGCCGTCACACCGCTGCGCTCCTGCTCTTCGATCATCTTGCGGAAGTGCTCGGACAGAAGCGGGATGTCGTCCCGGCGATCCGAGAGAGGCGGAAGAGCTAATGGAAAAACGTTCAGCCGGTAGTAGAGATCCTCGCGCAGCTTCTTATGGCGGATCGCGTCGTGCGGATCGCGGTTGGTGGCGGAAATGAGTCGGACGTCCACCTTGAGCTCCTGGGAGCCGCCGACCCGACGCAGCGTCCGGTCCTCGAGAACCCGCAGCAGCTTGACCTGGAGCTCCGATCCCATCTCGGTGATTTCATCCAGGAAGAGAGTTCCTCCCGCCGCTTCTTCGAAATAGCCGACGCGGCGCTTGTCGGCCCCGGTGAACGAACCGCGCTCGTGACCGAAGAGCTCGCTCTCGATGAGCGTCGGGGAAATGGCGCCGCAGTTGAATGCCACGAACGGCTTCGCGGCTCTCCGCGACAGCCGATGAATCGTGCGGGCGGCGACTTCCTTGCCGCTGCCAGAAGCGCCGGTGATGAGAACGGGAGCGTTCGACCTGGCGACACGACGGATGATCTCGAAGATCTCGGTCATGACCGGCGAGCGGCCCACGAGGTCGCCGAGCCGTCCGGTCTCCTGCAGTTCGGCCCGAAGCGTCTCGACCTCCGACTCGAGGCGGCGCCGGTCTGCCAGCCGGTTGAACACCACCTCGAGCTGCGCGGGCCGGAGAGGTTTGAGCAGGTAGTCGACCGCGCCGGCCCGGAGCGCTTCGATGGCATTGTCGATCGAGCCTTGTCCGGTGATGACGATTCCTTCGCGATCCGCGTCGGTCTCCCGGGCCGCGCGAAGGACTTCGATTCCGTCGCCGTCGGGAAGGTGAATGTCGACGATCAGCAGGCGGGGATCGAACTCCTCGAGAGCGCGGCTCGCGTCCTTGACGGTTCCGACCGAGAGCGCCTCTCCCCCGAGGTCCTTGACGGACTCTTCGAGCCCTTTCCGGGTCGCCAGATCGTCTTCGACGATGAGAACCTTCAAGCCGTCTCCTCTGGAAGCGCGAGAACGGCGGAAACCCGATCTCCGTCCTGACCGAGCCGAACGACACCGCCGGCGTCGGCGGCGTACAACCGCGCGCGCGCCAGCCCCATTCCCCAATTCTTCCCGGAGGCGGCCGAGCGCGGAGCGAACAATTTCTCCGGATCCTCCGCGGGAAGATTGCCGCGATTCTCGATGCGTGCCTGAAGACGTTCGCCGTCTCTCTCGAGAGAAACCGAAACCGGCGAAGAGGACGCGGATTCGAGCGCATTCACGACGAGGGACGAGAGCGCCTCCGAAAGCTTTTCTCGATCGCCCGTTACGCGACCTCCGGTCCGTCCCGCAAGGATGACGCCTTCGCTGGCATACGCGCTCAGAGCCGATTCGACCCAATCGTCGAACGAAAACGTTTCGACGCGGCCGGGCGTCGCGAGCAGGAGCTCCCGTCCCTTCTCGAAGAGGTCGAATGCCCGGCCGAGCTCGGTCTTCGCGATCTCCAGCGATTCCGAAGGGTCTTCTCCGCGCGCAAGGCGGCGGTTGGCTCCCTCGAGGTGGAGCGAAACCGCTGACAGCGGCGTCGCGAGATCGTGAAGGAATGTGCGCAGGAACCGGCGGCGGGACGAGTCTTCGCGACTCTCGGGGTCCGGCGTCAACTCGGCATCCTTTGTGCTACAAACACCAGAACCAACGGGGCCATCGTATGCCAAAAGCCGCCCACGCCGAAGAAGCGTCCGTCGAGGTTCGCCCGCCCGCCGCGGTGCGCTCTTCTCTCAAGACGCGCCTGAAAGTCTCCGCCTTCGTCGGGCTCGGCATCATCGCGGCCTGGCTCTATTACACGGTCAACCAAGTGCTCACGCTCTACGACGTCACGCGGGACATTCAGCGGACGACCGATCTGCGCGATCGGGTCGGTGACGCGAAGACGGCGCTCGCGGAAGCGGAAGACTCGCTCGACCGATATACACAGACGGGTCAGGGCTACGACCTCTCGAGATATCACAATGGCCGGACGACGCTGCGTGCTTCGCTCGGAGCGATCCGTCGCCGGATCCTCTCCGAGAGCTCGCGGGGCTCGCTCGAGCAGGCGGAAGCGGCCGAGGAGATCTATTCGAAGGCGGCCGATCGGGCGATCGCGCTTTGGGTGCCCGGAAGCCCATCGGCGGCGCGCGAGCAGCGAGACAGCGTCGTCGAGCCGGCGGCCGCCGCGCTGCGCGACGGGCTTCTCGAGCTGGACAATCGGTTCGGCCGCAACGAAGCGATCGCCGAGGGGCGTCTTGCCGGCGCCCGCGATTCCGCCACCGCCGCCCTCGTGATTCTCGCGGGGCTCATCCTCGCCGGACTCCTCTGGCTCCTCGCCGACGTCGACCGCCGTATCCTGTCCCCCGCCGTCTCCGCCGCAGGAGCTCTGTCGGATCTCGCATCCGACCGCCAGCCGCCGCGACTTTTCGAGGCGTCCGGAGACGAGATCGGAGAGCTTGGCCGGCAGTTCAACCGCGCGGCGGCCGCTTACGAGGATCGCGGTCGAGCGCTCGAGGAGCGTGACATTCAGGCCTCGGTCAACGCGGTGCTGGCGGCGGCCGCGACGGTCAACGACCTGAAAGGGTTCGGCTCGAAAGTCCTGGAAACGGTGCTCGATGTTTCGGGCGCGGCGTCTGCCGTGTTGTACCTCCCCGACCCCGACGGGACGTTCGCGCCAGCCGAAGCGATCGGCGGAAGCCCCGGATCGGAGGAGCGGATCGGACGTGACGAGGCGCGGCGGGCGGCGCTCGAGAAGAAGTCGATCTTTCTCTCGGTGGGTCCGCGGACCCCGACGATCAACGTCTTCGACGGCAGGATCCTGCCGCGCGAAAGCGTGCACGTTCCTCTCATCTACTTCGAGCACGTCGTGGGCGTGCTCGCACTCGGATCGTCGCAGCCATTCACCGCCAACGCGCGCAACGTGATCTCGGCGATTGCGCCGAGCCTCGCCGTCGCCGTCGCGAACGCGGCGGCGAATGAGCGCGTCGCCGAGCAGACCCGGCGTCTGGCGGAACAGAACGAGCTGCTCGAGGACCAGCGCAGCCGGATCGCGCGCACCAACCAGGAGCTCCAGCGGGCCTCGGCACTGAAGGATCGCTTTCTCGCCTCGGTCTCGCACGAGCTGCGCACGCCGATGACCGTGATCCTCGGATTCACCGGAGCGCTCCTGAAGGGCGGTCAGGGAAACTTGAACGCTCAGCAGCGCGAGAGCCTGGAGCGCGTACAGCGCAACGCGAAGCTGCTGCTCGGGCTCATCAACGACGTGCTCGACATCTCGAAGATCGAAGCCGGCAAGGTCGAGATCGACCGGCAGACCGTTTTCCTGGCGGCGCTCGCCCGTCAGATCGAGGCGGACTACGCGGAACCCGCGCGTAACAAAGGACTGACGCTTCGGGCCGAGACCGCGCAAGGGCTCGATGCCGTGACGAGCGATCCGGCGAGGGTCATGCAGATCGTCTCGAACCTCGTCGGCAACGCGCTCAAATTCACCGAGCGCGGTTCCATCACGGTCCACTTCGAGCCGCGCGAGAAGGACCATTGGGCGATCCTAGTTTCCGACACCGGTATCGGCATCCCGGAAGAGGAGCAGGCCGCGATCTTCGACGAATTCCGCCAGGGGGAAGCAGCCGAGCACCGCGGCCGCGGGGGAACCGGCCTGGGTCTCGCCATCGTCAAGAAGCTCGCCCGCATGCTCGGCGGAACGGTCTCGGTCGAAAGCGCCGTCGGCCAGGGTTCGCGCTTCACCGTCGTGCTGCCGCGCGATCTGCCGGAGGAGCCGCGGACGACCGCGGCCGTGACCGAGCCCCAGGCTTGGCCCGTCCCGGTAGCGCAACCGGGGCGCACGATTCTCGTCGTGGACGACGACGAAGGAGTCCGCCGGCTCTTCGTCTACGAGCTCGCGCCGCTCGGAATTCAGGTCCTCGAAGCGCGCGACGGACGCTCGGCTCTCGAGATCGCCGCCTCCGAGCGTCCCGACGCGATCCTGCTCGACGTCCTGATGCCCGGTCTCGACGGCTGGGAGACTCTCCGTCTGCTGAAGGAGCGTCCCGAGACCCGCAATATCCCGGTGGTCATTCTCTCCGTCGTGGACAACCGCGCGTTCGGACTATCGCTCGGAGCGTTCGACTACCTCGTCAAGCCGGTCGAGATCTCGACGCTTCTCGACAGCCTGTCGCGCGCGGGCGTCCTGGCGTCGCGCGGACATCTCCTGGTAGTGGACGACGATGCCGACGTCCGCGAGCTCCTGACGCGGGAGCTCGTGAGCGCGGGTTATCGCGTCCAGACCGCCGAAGGCGGGTCCGAGGCGCTGCAGGCCATGACGCAGGAGCGGCCGAGCGCCGTGCTCCTCGATTTGATGATGAAGCCGCCGGACGGGTTCGAAGTCCTCTGCCGCATGCGTGAGGACCCCGCCCTCCGCGAGGTCCCGGTCGTCATCGTGACCGCGAAGGACCTCACCGAGAAGGACCAGGAGATTCTGAACGGATCGGCGCAGCGTGTGATCCGCAAGGCCGCCGATCCGTCGCGCCTGGTCGCGAAAGTCCTGCGCGCGGTCGAGGAAGAAAAGACCGCATGACGGATCCGAGCTAGCTGATGGCGCGCATTCTCGTGGTCGAAGACTCTCCCGACATCCGCGTCCTCGTGCGGATGCTGCTCGAGGCGGCGGGGCACGAAGTCACGACGGCCTCGGACGGCCGCGCGGGTGTCCAGACCACGCGATTGGAGCGGCCCGACCTCGTTCTCATGGACCTGTCGCTGCCGGTCCTCTCGGGATGGGAAGCCACGAAAGAGATCAAGGAGCACCCGGACACGGCGGCGATCCCGGTCGTGGCCGTCACCGCCCACGCGATGCACGGTGACCGCGAGCGCGCCCTCGCGGCGGGCTGCGACGGCTTCATCCCCAAGCCGATCGACGAGGAGACCTTCGAGCCGCTCGTTCGTTCCTATCTTCGACCTGTCCCGGAGGAACTCCCCCCTCAGGAGTCCGCGGAGCCGGCTCCGGAGACCAAGCCGAGCGTGACGGAGCCGGGCCGGATCCTCGTCGTGGACGACAACGACGAAGTGACACAGGTCATCCGGAGCGACCTCGAGACCGAAGGGCACGTGGTCGTCGTCGCGCGGACTCTCGAGGAGGCTTCGTCCATCGCCCAGGAGGACTGCCTCTTCGACCTCGCGATCGTCGACGTGATGCTCGGAGCCGAATCGGGGTACGACCTCGCGGCGGACCTCGTCTCGCGCTCCGGCGAATACCTGCCGGTGCTGCTCGTGACCGCCGGAGAGATCGATCGCGAGAAGGGATTTGCGGCCGGCGGCGACGACTTCATTGCGAAGCCGCTCGACCCGGCCGAGCTCGGGGCGCGCGCCCGCTCTCTCATCCGGGTCGGCCGGGCGATCCGGTCCCAGGGCCGGGCGGCCCGGGAACGCTCCGAGGCCTACGAGAAGCTCGCCGAGCTCGATCGGCTGAAGTCCGACTTCCTCTCCACCGTTTCGCACGAGCTCCGCACACCGCTCAACACGATCATCCTGCTCTCGCACCTGATCGAACGCGAGGGGCAGAATCCCGCCGACGAGGAGCGCCGTCTTCACGACATCCACGTCATCCGCGAGAGCGCCGAAACGCTGCTCCGGATGATCAACAACATCCTCGACCTCGCGAAGCTCGAGGCGGGACAGCGTGATCTCCATCCGCAGCAGACGCCGTTGAGGCCGATGCTCGCCGATACGGCGGATCTGCTGGAGCCGCAGGCCCGCGCGAAAGGACTCGCGCTCGACACGGAGATCGCCCCCGACCTGCCGGAGACCGCGGTGCTCGATCGCGAGAAAGTCTTCCGTGTCCTGATCAATCTCCTCTCGAACGCCGTCAAGTACACGCAGAAAGGGCGCGTCGTGCTCCGGGCGGCGCCCTGGCAGGAGAGCATCTCTTTCGAAGTCGAGGACACGGGCAACGGCGTACCGGCGCATCTCGTGGGGACCGTCTTCGAGCCTTTTCGCCAGATCCGCACGGGGGATGGAGAGGCTCCGCGCGGGACCGGTCTCGGACTGACGATCTCCAAACAGCTCGTCGAGCTCATGGGAGGCGATCTCATCTTCGACAGCCGCGAGGGGGAGGGAACCCGCGTGACGTTCACGCTGCCGCAGCTCCAGGAGCTGCTCGACGAGACGGCGGTATCCGTCGCGGCCGAAGCACCCGCGGCGGCGGCGAGCGGAAAGGGCCGGCGGGTCCTGGTCGTCGAGGACGACGCTTTCTCCCGTTACGGATTGAAGAGTCTTCTCGAGTCGGAAGGCTACGAAGTCACGGAAGCGGGCGCGCTCGCGGAAGCCGAAGAGGAGATCGAACGCCGGCCACCGGACGTGCTGATCCTCGACATCACGCTGCCGGACGGGGACGGCGCCGAGTGGCTTCGGCTACTCGCCAAGCGCGAAGGGCGGGTGCCGTTTCCGGTTCTCGCGCTCACCGGGGTCACGGCGGACGAAGACACCCGGAGAATCGAGCGATCCGGCGTCTCTGCGATCCTTCAGAAGCCGGTCAACGTCGGACTGCTCTTCCAGGCGCTACGGGATTCGCAGGCCGCCGCTCATGCGGCGAGCTCCACGCCGTAACCTCAGGCCAGAACGTCTCTTCGCAGGAACACGCCGTAGGCCACAGCCGTCGCTGCCAACGCCCAGATCGTCAGAACGACGACCGCGAACGGCAGGCTCATTCCCGTGATGGGAGGTGGCGACCCCGAGTAGTAGTCGGGCAGAGGCAGGTTCGTCACGAAGAGGTAACGCTGTGCCTCCCAGGAGGGCGCGACCCGCGGGAGGATCGTTCCTGCGATCAAGGCTGCCAGCATCGTTCCCATGGCGGCGGCGGTCGAGCGCAGCACGACCGACGTGAGAAACGCGATCGCGCCCACGGTGAGCGCCGCGAACCAGGCGAGCCCGAACGCGAGCAAGGCGTCCTGCCAGAGCGGCAGGGAGCGCACCCCGGCCGGATCGAAGGTCTCACCGGAGAGACGAAAACCCGCCAGGACGGGCGCCCCCCACCCGCGGTAGCCGAAGGCAAGCCCTCCGAACAGGTAGGCGACGAGGCCTCCGAGCGCGACGGTCAGGGTGATCGCCACGGCCAGTGCGACGAGCTTCGACGTCAGGACTCGCGCGCGGCCGACCGGGCGGGTCAGCAGGAGCTTGATGGTGCCCTGGGCGAATTCGGACGAGACGATGTCGGCCGCGAAGAGGATCGCGAGGAGCGGCAGGAGAAGATAGCTCGACGCGTTCGCGAAGGCGCGCGCGAAGAGCGGTCCCGAAATCGCGTCCGGGTTGACGTTGCGGTCGAGGTGGTACTGGACGCGCGCGATCTCGAACCGGACCCATCGGAGCTGCGTTTTCGGAAGACGCCCCGAGCGCTCCCAGTTCTGCATCCGCGCAACACGTTCCTGCGCCTCGATTCTCCAGTCGCGGCCGGGACGGCGGTCTTTCGCCTGCGTCTGCGCGAAAACGATCAGCCCGTTCAGCGCGACGAGGATGAGAAGCGCGACCCGAAATCGCCGGCGCTTCAGGAGCTTCAGGATCTCGTTTTCGACGAGCGGCGCGAACTTCATACGGTCTCCCCGCCGGTCACTTCGAGAAAGAGTTCCTCGAGCGTCGAGGACTGGCGTTCGACGCCGAAGACCCGGACGCCGGCCGACGCGAGCGCCGCGAGCGCTTCGGGCACCGCGTCGCGCTCGACCTCGGCCGACACGGTTTCGTCGCCGTCCACCCGCGCCGAGCCGTCCCGTGCAAACGTCTCGAGGATCTCGGCGGCGTGCGCGGCCGGGCGTGCGAGGAAGAGCAGCCGATCCGCGCCGCGCGTCGCGAGGAGCTCGCGCACCGGTCCCACCGCGAGCGTGCGGCCACGGTGGATGATGGCGACCCGGTCGCACGTCTGCTCGACTTCCGCGAGAAGGTGGCTCGAGACGAACACGGCGATCCCGCGCTCGGTGGCGAGGTGGCGGATGAGCTGCCGGATCTCGCGGATGCCCGCCGGATCCAGACCGTTCGCCGGCTCGTCCAGGATCAGAACTTCGGGCGCCCCCAGGAGCGCCTGGGCGAGCCCCAGCCGCTGCCGCATCCCGAGCGAATAGGTCGCCACCCGCTCGTCCAGGCGCGATTCGAGCGAGACGAGCCGGGCGAGCTCGGAAATTCGCGATTCCGCGCCGTCCGGAAGCATGCGCGCGAAGTGGAGAAGGTTTTCGCGCCCGGTCAGATATGGATAGAGGTCGGTGGACTCGACGATGCAGCCCACGCGGGCCATGGCCTTCGCGAAGTCTCGAGCAATGTCGAAGCCTCCGATCCGGACCTCGCCGCGGTCGGGCCGCGCGAGGCCCACGAGCATGCGAATCGTCGTCGTCTTGCCCGCGCCGTTCGGGCCGAGAAACCCGAAGACTTCGCCGGCGACGAGGTCGAAAGAGACGTCGGAGACCACCTCGCGCTTTCCGAATCGCTTCGTCAAACCATGGGCCGACAGGACGACCAGGCTCTCTCGACCGGCGCCTCCCATGATTTCCGTATTATCCCGGCATGCCTCGCTCCTCGCGTTTCTGGCTATGGCACGTCCCGGCAACGCTGGCGACGGTCGCTGGCGTCGTCTTCGCCGCCGGCTTCTGGCTCGCGCTCGCCGGCGGCGCCGGCGCGCCGCTCGGCGAGCCGCCACCGCCCCTGGCCCAGCGGGAAGCGTCCCGGCCCGCGGGAAAGCGGCTCGTTCTCGTCCTCGGCGATTCCCTTTCGCACGGCACCGGGGATCCGACCGGAAACGGTTACGCGACCGACGTCGCGGATTTTTTGAAGAGGCGTGGCCCCGTCGAGCTGGTGAACCTCGCCGTCGCGGGCGCGGAATCCTCCGACCTCCGGGAGCTGGTCGGCAGCGCCAACGTTCGGTCGCTCGCGTCCTCAGCGAACCTGATCCTCCTTTCGATCGGAGGCAACGACCTGTCCCATGCGCTCGGCGGTGCGGGCGCGCCCGGCGAGGCGCTCTCGGCGGTCGCAGCGACCCGCGCCCGTCTCGCCGGGAACCTGCGCGCGATTCTTTCCGAGCTCCGGGCCGCGAACCCCTCCGCGCCGATCCGCGTGCTCCTCCTCTATCAGCCGTTTTCGGGCGATGGCCGCGAGATCCGGGTCGGCGCCTCGCTCGTGCTCGCCTGGAGCGGCTTGATCAGCGAGACCACGCTCGCTTTTTCGAACGTCGCCGCGATCCCGGTCTTCGACCTCTTTCAGGGCCGGCCGGACCGGCTCGCCTCGGACCGCTTTCACCCGAATCGCGACGGTTATCGCGTGATCGCCGATCGCGTCATCCAGACCCTGCCGCGAGAGCTGTAAGCCAGCCAAAAAGAAGCCGCCTCGAAAATCGAGGCGGCTTGCCGGGAAGGAGGAGTACCCGGCGGACTTGGTCCGAAATACTCAGCGATAGTCCGGGTTGTAGCTGCGGTCCCAGTACGTCCGGTTGAAGTCGTAGTAGGGGTCACCGCAGTAGGCTCCGTCCGGCTGGCAGGGCCGGTCGCCGCGGTAATAGCGATCGACGACCACCGGCCTCTCGACGACGACGTAGCGGCTGCGATATCGGCGAACCGGAATCCAGTGCGAGTGATAGATCCGGTGCGTTCGACAGGCGAACGCCGGACTGTAGAAGCCGTAACCGAAGCGCGGCCGGTAGATCACCCGGTAGCCGTAGGGCACGTACGATCCGACCGGAAACGCCCCATATCCGTAATAGCCGTACCGGCCGTAATACGGATCGCCGACGCCGACCGAGATCGAGCCGTGCGGCAGCGGGAACCTCCCGTAAAAGCGCACCTGCGCCTGTGCCGGAGCGGGGACGAAGAACGCCAGCGCCGTCGTGAGGAGAGCGCCTCCAACGAAAATTCGAGTAATTTTTCGCATCTTGACCTCCCGCCGCTCCTCCAGCGGCGTCATCGGAAAAAGGCAAGGCCAGTGCCAGAGGGATTCCTCTCGAGGGAAAGGACTTAGCGGCCGGCGGGCCGGCGGCGCTGTCCGCTCGCAAGGTCAAAAGGAAACCGGGGGATGACGGTCGGAAGGAACCTTCTACCAGAGCTTCCGGGCGCGGCCGACCGCTCTTCCGAGCCCGAACAACATGGAGGCGACCGACGCGACCCGGCCCAGTTTCGCGGAAAGCGAGTGCTTGCCGAAGAGCTTGTGGCCGACCGTCCATGCCGCGGCGAGGCCGCCCGCGATCCAGCCCGCCGTCTTCCAGCGGGAGCCCACCCGGTCGATTTCCCCGCGCAGTCCGGCGACCTCGCGCGCGAGAACGTCGCGCTCGAACTCGCCGCGACGGCGAAGACCTTCAATCCGGTCGGACCGGCTCGACCTCATCTTGCCTCCCTCGTTCATTCCGAGCCCGAGCGGAAGCGCTCCTCGATGTCACTCCCACCCGATTCCTCGTCTTCGGGAGCCACACTCGCTTTCTTTGCCGCCAGCGCCTCGGCGCTCGCCGGGCCCCGGTCGCGCGCCGATCCCTCCTCGCGGACGGCCTCGAGATCCCGGCGAATCTCGTCGCGTGTCGCGGGGAAGTCGAAGAGACGGACGCGCGCGAGGGCTTTTGCCCCAGCGAAAGCCGCGGCCGCGGCCACCACCATGTAGAGAACGAACGCCGCGAGGAGACCGGCGATCGGACCGCCCAGGAGTCTCGCGAGTACGGCGGCCACGAGCGCCGTTGCGAGCAGGAGACCGAGCACCGCAAACGCCGCGGCGAGAAAGAGTCCCACCGCCGCCACTCCCAGGTGCGACCCCTTCTCCGCGAGCTCCTCGCGGAAAATCTCGGCGCGCGTCGCGAGAAGCGCCTGCGCCGCGCGCTTGACCGCGGCGATCCGGTCCTTCCAGCCCGGATCGGGAGCGTCTTCGAGAACGTTCGCGTCCGTCTCCGCCGGCTCCTCGGAGCGGGAGAAGATCACGCGACGCCGGTCTCTCGCCGGATCAGCAGCGCGACGTCGAGTGGTGCGATCCGGATGCCGGCGGTGCGGAATCTCTCGTGAATCTTTTTCGCGATCTCGGCGGCGCCCGGAGTGTCGCCGTGGAGGCAGATCGTATCCGCGCGAACCGGGATCATCGAAGCGTCGTCCGCGATCGCCACCCCGTCCCGCGCGAGGCGGACGGCCTGTTCGGCCGCCTCGTCGGGATCGGCCAGCAATGCTCCGGGCTGCCCGCGCGGCACGAGCGTGCCGTCCGCGCGGTACCGGCGATCCGCGAAAGCCTCTTCGGCGACCGGCAGGCCGGCATCCCGGCCCGCGCCGATCAGCATCGAGCCCGCCGCCCCGACCAGGACGAGATGCGCCCCGACTCGCCGGACGCCCTCGGCGATCGCCCGCGCGACGTCGGGAAACTCGGCGCCCCGGTGATAGAGCGCGCCGTGCGGCTTGACGTGCGTCAGCCGGGCGCCGCGCGATTGGACGAAGCCCTGGAGCGCGGCGACCTGGTACACGACCAGATTCTCGATTTCGTCGGACGCCATCTCGATCGTCAGGCGACCGAAGTTCTCGCGATCCGGATAACCGGGATGCGCCCCGACCCGGACGCCGCGGGAAAGCGCGAGCTCGACGGTCTGATCCATCGTCGAGGGGTCGCCGGCGTGCATGCCGCACGCGACGTTCGCCGACGTCACGTAAGGAAGCAGCGTCCCATCGTCCATGCCCTCCCCGACGTCGGCGTTCAAGTCCACGCTCACGACAGGGCGATGTTAAGCCAGGAACGCGCCAGCGGCCTGGAATCGGATCGCCGTTCCCGGCAGAGCCTGGGCGAGGAGCCGCCAGTCCGAGGCGACGACCGTTGCGATCTTTGCGTAGCCGCCGGTGACCGGACGGTCCGGGCCGAGCACGATCGGAAGGCCGTTCGCCGGGACCTGGATCGAGCCGAGCGCCGTTCCCTCCGGCGGAATGTCGGGCGGCCGGTCGAGCTCGATCGGAGGACCGTCGAGATGGATCCCCCGCCGGTCGCTGTCGGGCGAGACGCGGTAGGTCGCGGAGAAGAACGCGTTCATTCCTCCGGCGGAAAAAAACGACGGCTGCGGCCCGGGGAGGACTCGCAGCGTGAGATCCCGGCTCCGGGCGACGGGAGCCGTGGCCGACGGAACTCTCGGACTCTCGGGCGCCGGTGGACGGGCCCTCGCAATGAGGTCGCCCTTCGCCAGGCGCGCGACCGGCTCTCCGGGGAGCGGGAGCGCGAGTCCGCCTTTCACGCAGAGGTATGCGCGCATCCCGGCGGCCGCGTAGCGGAAGGAGATCCGGTCTCCCGCTTTCGCCGGGAAAGCCGCTTCGAGCGGCACGGCCTTGCCGTTCCAGCGCGCGTCGAGGTCTGCTCCCGTGACGCAGAGGAGCGCGTCCGTCGTGAGAAGAAGCTCCGGCCCCGAGAGCGTGATCTCGAGCCCCGCGGCGTCGCTGGCGTTGCCGACGATCGCGTTGCCACGATCGAGCGCGGGAAGATCCATCGCTCCCCCGGCGCCCACGCCGCTCGCTCCGAGGCCGAACCGAGGCGGTCCCTGGATGGAGGTGAAGAGGCCGGCGGTGAGCGTCTCGAACACGACATCCTCGGGGGCGGGCGGAGCGGCCCTTTCTCCGGTCCGGCTTTCGGCGATCCGCGCGCGAACGTCTTCCCCGCTCACCGGCTGGAAGAACACCCGATCGCCGGGGCGAAGAAGGGCGGGAGGATGCGCGGCGGGATCGAACAGCCGCACAGGGGAGCGGCCGATGAGCCTCCAGCCTCCCGGGCTCTCGGCGGGATAGATCGCCGTGTAGTCGCCGCCGATCGCGAGACTTCCGGCGGGAACGCGGGTGCGCGGACTGTGCCGGCGGGCCGCGGAGAGCCCGGGCGGAAGTCCCGTCAGGTAAGCGAACCCCGGCGAGAAGCCGAGGAACGCAACCGTGTAGTCGGCGCCGGCGTGCCGCCGCGCGAGCTCCTCGACCGAAATCCCCCGGTCGTTCGCGAGAACGGGAAGGTCCGGCCCGAACTCGCCGCCGTACGCGACGGGGATCCGGAACCGCCGGGTCTCCCGCGGCGCGATTCCCGTTTCATTCGCGAGGCGGCGCAGGCGCCGGACGAGCTTCTCCCGCTCGACGATTCCCGGATCGAAGAGCACGAAAAGCGTCGTCGCGCCGGGGATCGCGTCGAGCAGTCCCTTCGGCGGCTTCCCCGCGAGCCGGTCCGCGAGGGCGACTGCCGATCGGTTTTCGTCCTCCCCGGACGTTTCTGGAAACTCCGCGAGGAAAGACGACTCGGAGACGTCGCGAGTTTCGAGCTTCACGAAACCCGCGGGGAGACGCGGTCGCGGCGCCGCCACAGGAAGTACACCGGGATCCCGGTCGCCACGAGCGCGTACCCGGGCCACGTCGTTCTCGGGTTGCTCACCAGCAGCACTCCGATCAGGATCACGCCCGCCGCCGCGTAGAGGATCGGCAGAAAGGGATATGCCGGCGCGCGGAACGGCCTCGGGAGGTCCGGCCTCCGCCGCCGCAGCACGATGACCGCGACGACGAGAAGAACGTAGAAGAGGATGTCGGCCGAGATCACGTACTCGAGCAGATCGCTGTAGCTGCCGGACAGGACGAGGACGGAAGCCCAGAGCGCCTGGGCCCAGAGCGCGTTGGCGGGAACGGCGGCGGAGTTCAACCGGTCGAGCCGGCGGAAGAAGAGCCCGTCGCGCGCCATCGCGAAGGAGACGCGCGCCCCCGAAAGGATGAGCCCGTTCACGCAGCCGAACGTCGAGACCATGATCGCGAGCGCCGTCGCGCCGGCGGCGGCCGGGCCGAACAGAGCGGTCGCCGCGGCGGTCGCGACGCGATCGGCCGGCGGGTGCTGGACTGCCGAAAGCGGCAGGACGTTCAAGTAGGCGACGTTTGCGAGCACGTACAGACTCGTGACGAGGAGACACCCCGCCAGGAGCGCGCGCGGAAGAGTGCGCCCCGGCTTCTCGACTTCCTCGCCGGCGAACGTCACGTTGTTCCATGCCGACTGCGAGAAGAGCGGTCCGACCATCGCCGTGCCGAGCGCGGCAACGAGCACCGTGCCGGCGAGCGCGCGTCCGTCGGGCGAAACGGCATTCCAGAACCCTCCTGCATGGAGTGCGGCGCTCTTTCCTCCACCGGAGAGCAGCCCGGCAAACGTCAGGGCAACGAGCGCCGCAAGCTTGGCGAACGTGAAGAGGTTCTGCGTCACCGTGCCGGTCTTCAAGCCGGTCGCGTTCGACGCCGTCAAGAGCACGATCACCGCCACGCCGACCCCCTGTGCGGCAGAGATGGACAACGGACCGATCCGCGTCTTCGCTTCCGAGATGGCCGGCCACAGAACACCCAGGAACTTCGCGAAAGCCACGGCGACGGCGGCGATCGTCCCGGTCTGCACCACCAGGAACAACGTCCAGCCGAAAAGAAAGCCGAACATCGGCCCGTAAGCTTCCCGGAAGAAAACGTATTGCCCGCCCGCCTTCGGCATCATCGCGGCGAGCTCGGAGCAGCACAGCGCGGCGATCAGGGTGAGCAGGCCGGCGATCGCCCAGGCGGCGAGAAGCCAGCCGCCGGAGCCCATGACCCGCGAGCTCTTCGCCGAGACGATGAAGATCCCAGACCCGATCATCGAGCCGACGACGAGGGTCGTGGCGTCGAGCCACCCGATGCCCCGAACGAGCTCGCGTTGCGACAAAGGGTCAGGTTTGCGGAAGCCGAACTACTGCTGCCCCTCCGCGCGCGCCGTGAAGTCCGCGAGGCGGTCCATGATCTTGGGGATCAGCTTGCGGGACATCCACGCTTCTCCCGAAGAGACCGCCTCGAGCGCCTCCGGAAGGAAGCGCGAGATGTTCTTCTTCGTCACGCAGCCGACCGCGCCGTGCGACAGCGCTTCGAGAATGCGCTCCTCCGAAGCGCGGCCCACCAGGAGGATGACCCGCGTTCGCGCGCTCTTGCGCCGCAGAACGGCGATCAAGCTCGCGCCGAACTCGGAAGAGAGCTCCAGGTCGACCAGGACGACGCGCGGCTTCAACTTCGCCGTCGCGGAAACCGCTTCGAGGCCGGTTGCCGCCTCCCCCACGACGCGGACCCCGCGCATGGAATGAATTGCCCGAACACACGCGGCGCGGCTCCTCTTGTCCGAGTCCGCGATCAAGACGTTGATGACCGGGACCGGCCTCTCCTTGACCCAGTCCAGGCCTCCCCGTTCGCGGCGCCGCTTCGTCGAGCGTTCCGCGCGCTTCATCGCGTCACCCGGTTGTACTCGGTGACGAAGAGGGCGAGACCGAGACGATCCGAAAGCCCCAGCTTCCGGAAGATTGCCGTCAAATGCGCTTTCACCGTGGCCTCCGTGATGTTCAACCGGCCCGCGATTTCCTTGTTGCTCGCCCCGCCGCCGATCAGCTGCGCGATTTCGCGCTCCCTCGGGGTCAGCCGGTCGAGCCGGGTATCCAGGTTGGGCGGAAACTCCTTGTGCCGCCGCTCGGTCAACGACGTGAGTTCTTCGAGCAAAGGAGCAAAGACGTTCCGGGCGACCCAGATCTCCCCTTTGATGACCACCATGACCGCCTTGCGAAGCAGGTTCGGGTCCATTCCGTGGCTGCAGTAACCTCTCGCCCCGACCTTCAGCGCGGCCAGCCCCTCCCGGTCGTTGGGAGTGCTGGTCATCAGGATGATCGAGGTGGACGGAGAGATGCGCTGGACCGCCGGGACGCCCTCCACCCCGCCCAGACCGGGCAAGGCGAGGTCGAGCAGCAGGATCGCCGGTTTCAAGTTCGCCATGCTCTTGTCGAGCGCGGACCTCTCCGCCGCCTCGTAAACCGGAAACTTCTCCTGCAGCCCCTGGTTCCACTGCGCGCGCACACCCGCGATCGGACTCGCGATCAGAACCACGGAGGCGGAAGCGGCTCTCGCTCTGTCGGACATGAAGGGCTTGCGAAACGCTACAGGGGCGGGGGCAGAGTGTCAACGAAGTTGAGCACCCCGGGGAGGCCCACGACCAAGTCCTATGGGTCCCGGGCGACGAGATCCGTCGCTCCGCTCGGATGATCTCGCCCACTTCGCGGGCGAGATCAGCTCTGAAACGCGTAGGAGACTTTGAGGAAGAACTGCCGCCCGGCTGCGACGAGATCGCCGTTGCCGCGGAGCGATCGGTTGTCCCTGTAGCCGACGAAGAGCACCGTCTGCCAGTTTAGCTTGTACGAGAAGAGAGCCGAGCCGTCGAAGAAGCCGCCCTTGCGGGACACCGGGAAACGATAGAGGCTCGGGTCCCGTTCGGTCTCGACCCACTGGCCGATCAAGCGCACGAGAGAGCGCGCCGTGAACGTATACGTTGCCTTCAAGCGGGCTGTCTCCGCCTTGAAGAGTCGCCCCTTTCGTCCATCGTCGCCTTTGACCTCGAGAGTCTGGTGGTTGCCGATGAACTCGAGCGCCAGGTGATCGGTCGGCTTGACCGTGATGGTCGACGAGAGCCGCACTCCGTCTCCCACCCGCGCGTTGTCGAAGTCGAACTCCTGGCCGACGTTGCCGTCCAGCTCGATCCGCGAGAAGCGGCGCGAAGGATCGACCTGGAAGATAAAGAAGACGTTCGTTCGCTGGAAGACTTCTCCGGCGATTCGCGTCGCCGAGAGGTTCAAGTCGACCTCCGCCTGGAGGTTGCGCTGCCCGAGCACGAAGACGCCGGGGACGATCTTCCGATCGATCAGATTGCCTTCGCGATCCTCGGTATAGTTCGACAGGACCTGCGGCCGGACCCGATTCAGGAGCCCGGTAGGATAGAAGTTCCATCCCCCGAACGCCTCGCCTAAGCGCACGCCGACCTGGGGGACGAAGCCGTCGTCCGCGCGAAAACCCCGCCCGAGCTCGCGGTAGTGGAGGAACCCCTCCGGGCCGGTTTCGTTGTGTGCCCACCTCAAGTCGACGGCGCCTCCCGACAGGGAGCGCCCGTCCCACTCTTCGACAAGGTCGGGCCGGTTCGGCGTCTGGGTGTCGCTCCAGAGGAACTGTCCGGTCACGCGATTGCTCGCGTCGGGACGCCAATCGAAGTCGGGGCCGAGGACACGGTTGTGGCCGCCGCCGTTGACTTCCCGGTCCGTCGCCAGAACGCCGACAAATGACGTGCCGAAGTCGCGTCGGAGCCGTCCGATCGCGGCAATCGAGCGGTAATCCTGGGGAGCGAAGGACGAGAAATTCGGTCCCGGAAGAATGACGAGACCGCCGCCGCGGTCCTCCGTGACGAGGAGGGTGTACGCGGAGTCCCCGATCTTGCCGGTCCCGCGCGCGCCCCAGCGAGGGGACGTGATCGTGCGGGTGTAAACGGGCCTGAGAGGCGTCTCGAGCAGGTCGACGCCTTCGAGGAAGAAAGGCCGCTTCTCCGGAAAGAACAGCGCAAATCGCTGGTTGACGGCGATCTGAGCGGCGTCGGCCTCGACCTGCGAGAAGTCGGGGTTCACGGTCGCGTCGACCGCGTGATTCGAGCCGGGCGTCCACTTGACGTCGAGGCCGCCGTCCCCCTCGATCGGCTCGTTGACGAAGTCGGGATGGGCGGCGCGCTCGTCGCGGGGCCGGCCGGTTTCCGTCGCGGTCGCGTACGGAGCGACGACCAGGTGACCCCCCTCCGGCAGCTCGGAAAGACCGGTCAGCGACCGCATGTGGCAGATCAGACAGTTCGACCCCCGGGAAATGGGGGCGGAGTGGATCGCGTAACGGAAGTCTCGCGGGTAGTTGCGCCAGACGAGGATGCCCCAGGTCTGCGGGTTTCCTTTCGGGTACCGGAGGGAAGAGAAGGGGATCCGATACTCGGCGGTCCAACCCGTGCTCGTGATCCTTGCCGCCGTGTCGAAGAAAATGTCGGGCGAAAAATCCTCCGTGCCGGTCGCTTCGTTCCAGCTCGCGTCGCCCTGGCTGCCGCGGGGGTTGACACGCACCTCGATGGCGGAGCGCCGGTCGTTGCGCGTGTCCAGGAAAACGGCGATGTTGTCGTCCGTTCCGATGACCTGGTCCCGGTCCACGAAGGGCGCGCGGATTGCCTCAGGGTGGGGGTCCTGCGCGTCGATGCCGATGTAGAAATATTTCTCGTCGTAAGCGAGGAGCGCCCGCGTGACGACTCTCGGCGGGACGTTATCGCCCGGCTGGGTCTCCCAGAAGGTGTCGATGACGGCGGCGTCCTTCCACCCCGGATCGGACAGGTCTCCGTCGACGTGAATCGGCCCGGTCGCGCGGTGGACGTCGATCGGAGGAGGAGTGTCCTGCGCCGGGGACGCGGCGGCGCAGACGAGCAGAACGACGAGGCCCGCCGCGAATCGCACGACTTCCTGTCTTACGTTCCCGCCACCTCGAAGGTTCTGATCGATTCGCGTTGCCTCGCCCATCCCGCTCTGCTAGAACGCCGAGACAAATCAGCCAGGAGTCTGAATGCCCGAAGGACCCGAGGTCGAGACCGAGAGCCTCCACGAGACGATCCACGAACAGCTGGAGGCGCACGGCGGAGAGTTTTTGAAGAGAATCGCGCTGACGACGGCGTTGTTCGCCGCTCTGGCCGCGATCGCGGCGCTGCGCGCGGGCGCCACCGTCAACCACGCGCTCGTCTTGAAGACCGAGGCGGCGCGTCTCCAGGCGGAAGCTTCGGACCAGTGGGCTTACTACCAGGCCAAAGGAATCAAGACGGCGGTGGCCGAGGCGGCGGCGAGCGCCTATCTCGCGATCGCGAAGGAGCCTCCCGCCCAGTTCGCCGAGAAAGAGAAGCGCTACGTCGCCGAGCAAGCGGGCATCGAAAAAGAGGCTCGGAAGAAAGAGAAGGAGCGAGACGAGAAGTCGAAAGAGGCGGACGAGCTGCTCCATCATCACCACGGGTTTGCCAACGCGGTCGCGCTCTTTCAGGTCTCGATCGCTCTCGGCGCCGTGGCGGCTCTGACCCGCAGCCGACCCGTGTGGTGGGGGTCGCTCCTTTTCGGGGGTGCCGCGATCCTCCTGTTCGCGCTTTCCCAGTTTCGCGGTTAGCCGACCGCCGCTCAGTGGAAGTCGTGGCTCGGGACCTCCTCTAGCTCGGAAATCCCCCAGAACCGCTCCCCCTTCACCGAGAGAGTCCCGTCCTGCTTCTGGAGGCGCCCTTCGACGACGAGCGTGCCCGATCCCACGATGACCGAGCGGTATTCGCGGAAGAGGTCGGGCCGGACGATCGCCTGGCACATGCCGCTTTCGTCCTCGAGCGTCAGAAACACGAAACCCTTCGCGGTGCCGGGCCGTTGCCTCACGATCACGGCGCCTCCGGTCCGGACGCGGGCTCCGTCCGGCAGGCGCGAGAGCTCGGCGGCCGAGAGGATCCCCCTTCGGCGGAACTCGCCGCGCAGGTGCTCGACCAAATGGGGACCGGTCGTCATCTGGGTGGACTCGTAGTCGGCGGCCGTCTCCTCCCGCGGCGTCATGTCGGGTAACGGCGAAGGATCTTCGGTCGCCATCCCGGCGAAGAGCGCGCCGGACGGCCGCGCGACTTTTGCGACCTGCCAGAGCGCCCCGCGCCGCGTCCGGCCGAACGAGGCGAGCGCGCCCGCGTAAGCGAGACGAACGAGCTCGTCTTCGCGGAGCGCGCACCGACGCGCGAGATCGTCGGCGCCGGCGAACGGTGCCCTTCCCTGCTCCGACTCGATCTTCTTTCCCGTCGCTTCCTTCAGGCCCTGGACGAAACGCAGGCCGAGCCGCACTGCTCCCTCCTCCCAGCGGCACTTCCAGCCGGAGCGCGCGACGTCGATCGGCCGCACGGAAGTGCCGTGGCGCTGCGCGTCCTTCACGAGCGTCGCGGGATGGTAGAAGCCCATCGGCCACGAGTTCAGGATCGCGGCGTAGAAGGCGGCCGGGTGGTGCGCCTTCAAATAAGCGCTCGCGTACGCGATCAGCGCGAACGACGCCGCGTGCGATTCGGGAAATCCGTAGAGCGCGAACGACGTGATGGATTTCACGATCTGCTCCTGCGCTGCGCCGTCGATCCCCCGTTCGTTCATGCCGCGCCGCAGCTTCTCCTCGATCGCGGACATCCGCTCCTGCGAGCGCTTGAAGCCCATCGCGCGCCGCAGCTCCTCCGCCTCGCCGCCGGTGAAGCCCGCGGCAACCATGGCGATCTTGAGCAACTGCTCCTGGAAGAGGGGAACGCCCAGGGTCCGCTTCAGGATCGGCTCGAGGCACGGGTGCGGATACTCGACCGGCGCGAGGCCGCGCCTTCGATCGAAGAACGGATGGACCATTCCACCGACGATCGGACCCGGCCGGATGATCGCGACCTGCACGACGATGTCGTAGAAGATCTTCGGCGCGTGACGCGGGAGCGACGCCATCTGCGCGCGGCTCTCGACCTGGAAGAGGCCGACCGTGTCGGCCTTGTTCAGCATCTCGTAGATTGCGGGGTCGTCCTGCGGCAGGTGCGCGAGATCCACCTCGACTCTCTCGTTCGTCCGGATCATCGGGATCGCCTCTTCGAGCGCCGCGAGCATCCCGAGGCCGAGCAGGTCCACCTTGACCATCCCCATGTCCGCGCAGTCGTCCTTGTCCCACTGCACGACGACCCGCCCCGGCATTGACGCGGGCTCGAGCGGGACGACTTCGTCCAGCCGTCCCGCCGCGATCACCATTCCGCCCGAGTGTTGGCCGAGATGGCGCGGCCGATTCTGGATGTCGAGCCAGAGCCGCATGAAGTGGCGCGATCGAACGTCGCGCGGATCGAGCCCGGCCGCGGCGATTTCTTTCGAAAGCTCCTCGACCGGCTCCCGGATCTCCCCGAAGTTCCAGCTTCCGAGCTGCTTCGAGAGCCGGTCCACCTGATCGGGCGAGTACCCGAGCGCCTTGCCGACCTCGCGCGCCGCCATGCGGTCGCGGTACGTGATCACGTTTGCCGTCATGCCGGCGCCGCGCGCGCCGTACTTCTCGTAGACGTGCTGGATGACCTTTTCGCGCTGGTCACCGGAGGGGAGGTCGAGGTCGATGTCGGGCCACTCGCCGCGCTCCTCCGACAGGAAACGCTCGAAGAGGAGCTCCATCTTCACCGGATCGACCGCGGTGATCGAGAGCGCATAACACACCGCGCTGTTCGCGGCGGAGCCGCGCCCCTGAACGAGGATCTTCTGCTCGCCGCAGAACCGGACGATGTCCCAGACGATCAGGAAATAGCCGGCGAGGTCGAGCTTCTCGATCAGGTCCAGCTCCCGCGCGATCTGCGCCTGCGCGCGGGCGGTCAAGGGCCGGAAGCGCGAGCGAGCGCCGTTCCATGCGATCTTGCGGAGAAAGGAAGCGGGCGTCTCTCCGGGCGGCAGCGGGTAATCGGGAAAGCGGTATCCGAGGTCGGCGAGCGTGAAGTCGAGTTTCTGCGAGAGCTCCCACGCGGCGTCGAGCGCGCGCGGCAGGTCCGCGAAAAGTTCCGACATCTCGCCCGCTCCGCGGAAATGACGCTCCCGCTGCGCGGCGAGGAGCGCTCCCGCTTTGTCGAGGTCGGTCTTGTGCCGCAGCGCGGTCATCACGTCGTGGAGGTCCTTGTCGCGCGCGCGGGCGTATCGGACCCCGTTCGTCGCGACGAGCGGGAGCTTCCGCGCCTGCGCGAGATCGACGAGGGCGCGATTCCGGTGCTCTTCGTCGCGAAGGTGGTGCCGCTGGAGCTCGACCGAGAGGCGGCCGGGGAAAACCGTGGCGAGCCGGGCGAGGAGCTCTCCTGCGGCGTCCGCGCCATTCGTCGCGAGCGAGCGCGCGACCGGGCTCTCCTCGCCGCCGGTCAGGCAGTGCAGCCCTTCCGCGTGCACGGCGATCTCCTCCCACGAGACGCGGCCCTCCCCCTTCGCGTGTCCGAGCGCGCCGGTCGTGATCAGCCGGCAGAGATTCCTGTATCCCGTGCGGTTTTCGACGAGGAGGGTGAGCCGACCCGGAATGCGCCCGTCATTCCGAGCGCCCTCCTTCCCGTCATTCCGAGCGGAGCGAGGAATCCCTTGCGCTTCAGGGAGAGATCCCTCACTGCGTTCGGGACGACCCTCTTCGAGGGTCGCCTCCGCCCCCACCAGCGCTTTGAGCCCCGCCTGCTGCGCGGCCTTGTAGAACCTCGGCGCTCCGTAGACGCCGTTCGTGTCGACGAGAGCGACCGCCGGGAGACCGCAGTTCGCGGCTTCCTCGACCAGGTCTTCCGGAAGCGAGGAACCGTCGAGAAAAGAGAAGGCCGACGCCGCGCGCAGCTCCGCGTACGGGCGGGACTGCCGGCGCGAAGCGGGAGGATGCCAGGCGCGCTGCCGAAGCTTCTCTTTGCGAGCACCGGCGGCGACGATGCGCGGGTCGGTTGGCTGGAACACTCGGTCGACGATAGCGTAAATAAGGCGTAAGTCAACGGGCAGAGGAGTCAGGCCTCCACTTGCCACATTGCAGCTCAAGTGGCTGATGAGACTTGATTTAAGAGCTTGTGAGGCGGACTGTGTCCCCGCGCCGCACTGTCCCGCCCGCGAGCACGCTCGCGTAGACCCCGATCGCCGCGGCGTAGACCCCCTCCGGTCCCCGCCCCTCTCCGCCCACGACGGAGTTGTGCCGCGCCGCCGTCCGCAGGATTCCCGCGTCCGCCGGAAGGTCTTCCTGCGCGAGAGTCGTCATCACGCACCGCGGGCAGGGGTCCGTCACGGAGAGCCGCACCGAGTCCCCGAGCGCGAGCGTCTTTCCGATCCAGGCGTTCTCGACGAGCCCGGACTCGCCCTCCGCGGACGCGACGACGACGTTCGGACGAAAGCGGCGCGGGTCGAAGCGTCCCTGCGGATAGAGCTCGGCCAGGTGCTCGAGCGTCGCTGTCGTGACGAGGTGGATCACCGCGTAGTCGAAGAAGGTTCCTCGCGGCGATCCCATCGCAATTGCCTCGTCGGTGACGTCGAGACCGTCGGGGCTTCCTTCCAGCCAGAGCTCTTCGAGGACGGGAGCGTCCGCCGCCGTGGTCTCGAGCGCGACCTTGCGCCCGAAGATCGAGGAGAGGACGAGAGCGGCATCCGGATCATCGGCGGTCACCGCCGTGCCGTCGGGTAGCGTGATTCGCGCCCCGTGCGAGTCCGGGAGGAATTCCGCCCGGCAGTCGAAAAGCTTCGCCCACTTGCGCGGGTTCTTGGCGCTCGCCACTTTGCCGTCCGAGGCGTCCACGAGCGCGTAGGCGCGATCGCCCACGAAGCCCCGCTCGGTGACGGCCGACCGCTCGATCTCTTCACCGAGCATGGACTTGACCGGATAACGCCAGAGGGATTGGATCGAGCCCGCAACCGATTCCCTCATGGCGCGCTCCCCCCCTGCGGCGTGCAGAACATCGCCCAGAGAGCGAGGTCGTCCGTGAACTCCTCGAAACGGTGCGCGACGCCGGCCGGAACGAAGAGGACGTCTCCCGGCCCGAACCGGTGCCGGTCGGGACCGTTGACGAACCAACCGGTTCCCGACATGACGACGTAGACCTCGTCGCGCGTGTGCGGCTTCTGCGGATCGGTCCCGCGGGGCGCATAGATCTCGACGGTCAGCGTGCCGTGCTCGATCACCGTGGCGAAGCGCTCGCCGGCCGCCCCCGAGAGTCGGGAGAGCGCCTCGGAAAGACTTGCCCGCCGGTTCGTCACTCGACGATCGTGAAGACTTCGCGGTATCCGCTCTCGACGAGCGGAACGAACCTCTGGTACCAGCCCTTCCACTCCTCTCCCCCCGTTTCGCTCTGCATTTCGCGCTCCATCTCGGAGAGCGACGGGAACTCTTCCTCCATGACGAGCGTGTAGAACGGCCCGACGAGATCGGTCATCGCGCGCATCGTTCCGCCGGAACCGGTTCTCTGCGCGATCTGACGTCCCTCTTTCCACAGGCCAAGCGCGTCCTTTGCTTTCCCGAACTTCAACTGGAAAACGTTCCGAACCACGATCATTGGAAACCTCCGTGCATCAGGGGCGGTAAGGCGTCCCTGCTTTGGTTACGTCGAATTGCCGCGACTTTCCGCGGGGGATGGAGAGCGTCTTCCAGCGCTCGCCGGCAAAATGCTTCGCGAGGTACACGATCTGCCCGACGTGTCCCGCGTAATGGGTGAGCTGCCGGTTGATCGCCTGCAGCACCGTATGCGGCTCGCCGCGGATCGTGACCGTCCTCTGGAGATCCTCCGCGGTGAGCGGAGAGATCGCTTCGAACAGCAGCCGCCAGCCGGACTCCCAGCGCTCGAGCAGGCGTTCCTTCGTGTCGGCGCCGCCGAGCTCGAACTCGGTGTCGCGGTCGCGGTCCGGCTTCTCGCCGTCGGTCGTCAGGAAGCTCGTCCACCGGGAGCGCATGTTTCCGACGATGTGCTTCATGACGATCGCGATCGAGTTCGACTCCGGGTCGAGCTGGCGGAACCAGTCCTCGTCGGCGACCTGGGCGACTGCCTTGTCCGCAAAAGTCTTGAGCTTTCGAAACTCGCCGAGCGCGTCGTCGAGATAGTGCCGCGCGAGAGCCGCCACCGTCAGATCTTGCAGTGCGCGAGACCGCGCTTCTCGAGGTATCGCTGGTGATAGTCCTCGGCGCGCCAAAACGGCTCCGCCGGCGCGATCTCGGTCACGATCGGGTGGCGGTACCGGCCGCTCTTCTCGAGCCGCTCCTTCGACTCCTTCGCCGCTTTCTCCTGCTCCGGGCCTTCGACGAAGATGGCGGATCGATATTGCGTGCCGACGTCCGGCCCCTGCCGGTTCAAGGTCGTCGGATCGTGGTTTTCCCAGAAGACGTCCAGGAGCTGGTCGTAAGAGACGCGCGCCGGATCGAACTCCACCTGCACGCTCTCGGCATGACCGGTCCGGCCGGTGCAGACGTCCTCGTAGGTTGGGTTCGGGAAAGCCCCGCCCGAGTAGCCCACCGCCGCGTCGAGCACGCCCGGCACCTGGCGAAACGCCGCCTCGACCCCCCAGAAACACCCCGCCGCGAACGTCGCCTTTTCCGTCATCGTCGTAACCCCCGATCTCTCGATTTCAAATACTCCCGTCGTCCCTCGAGAGTTTCGAAATCCTCCGGAAGTATTCCACCACGTTCGGCTTGCCGTAAAAATACCAGCCGCAAAGGAGAGTAAGAACCGCCGGTTCGACGAGCGCTCGGCGGAGAACGGCCCGGGGGATGTCGCCGGACAGACCGCTCAGGAGCGCCGCGATCGCAATCGAAGTCCAGAGGAGGATCACCGCGTGCCGCGACCAGGGGCGCGCGGTCCGGATCGCGAACGCGATCGCCGCGGCGAGCGCCGACACGACCAGGAGCACCGGCGATACGCGCCACCATGCCTCGCGGGAGACGGTGTAGCCCGCGATCTTGTAAGGCAGGGCTCCAGCCGCGGTCAGGAAGAACGCCGCCGCGAGCGCGACCGCGAGAACGATCGCGAACCAGGATCCCACGCGCATCGCCGTGGGAGGATCCGTGCGGGCCGACTCTCCGTTCATCGGAGTCAGCGCAAACGGGCGCGGCTGCGCTCGCGATGCGTGCGCGCCCGGCGAATGATTGAAGCGAGGTCGTATTCGCCCGGCGGCCTCCGCGTCCGCGCGGCAATCCAGGCGGTGAAGCCGAGCGTCAAGTGGTTCAGATAGATGAGCTCCGCGCCCCTCGACGGCGCGCAGAAGGCGCCGACCCGCGCGGCCTCGAGCCGGTCTCTAGCCTCGTGCGCGCGCGCCAGGACTTCCCGCGCCGCCACGAGAGCCTCCGCGGAAGGACCCGGTTTCGACTCGAAGAGTGCGAGCGCTCTCTCGACCGGGACGGTCGAGCTCTGCAGGAGACGCGCGCAGTCGTTTGCGCCGCCACCGGCGAGCAGGAGAAGAGCGGCCGCCGCGATCACGACCCGATGACCTCTTCCAGCAGATATCCGGGGAACTGCGATCGCAGCCGCTCGCGCACTCGTGCCGGATCGGAGGTCCGCGCGTCGGCGACGGCCCGGTGATAGCGGAGCTGGTCGTCGAGAAGGTGCGGACCACCGGCGGCGCCGTGGCCCGGCAGGTAGCTTCGCGTCCCGAGCGCGCGGAGGACCTCGAGGCTCCGCGCGAGCTCGTCGAAATCGGCGGCGTCCTCGTAGTTGACGTGGTAGCCCGCGCAGATGAGGTCCCCGCAGACCGTGACGGACTCCTCTTCGAGATGCACGACGGCGTCGCCCGCCGTGTGGCCGGGACCCGGATGGAAGACTCGCGCTTCGCAGTCTCCGAGGTCGAGCGTCAGCATGCCCTCCTCGAAGTCGAGCGATGGCCGACACGGCTTCGCGTCGGAAAAGAGCTCCGCGAGACCTGGGATCCGCCGGCGGGACTCGATCAGAGCCGGATGCTCCGCGGCCATCGTCTCCTGGCAGGCGCGGTGCGCCACGACCGTTGCACCGTGCCTCCCGAACCAGGCGGCCCCGAGCGCGTGGTCCGCGTGATGGTGGGTCAGGACCACGAATCGGATCGGCAGAGAAGTGACCTCGGCGAGCGCGCTCTCGACCTTCCGGGCATGCGCCGGCGCAATCAGGGGATCGACGAGAAGGACGGCCTCGCTCCCGATGACCGCCGTGCAGTTGGCGCCGTAGCTCGATTCGATCCGGTCACCGCCGAGCGTCCAGACGAGGACGTTCTCGCGGACCCGGGTCTGCGAAAGTTCGCCGCTCACCCGGCGGGCGTGAACTTCGCGAGATCGTAGATGTTGAGCTCCTTCTCGATCGCGGCGACCTTCTCGACGATGCCTTCGAAGCCCTCTTTTCCGAAGAGCCGGTGCTCCTTCTTCTCGAAGTCCTCGCCCAGGCTCGCGTACTCGTGCGCCGAGACGATTTCGCGGAACGCCGGAAAGAGGACCGTGTCTTCCCGCGCTTCGTGGGGCCGGTACATCCGGATGAACCGGGTGATGTCCGAGCGTAGATGCTCGCGGTCGACCGGGTTGCGGAATCCCGCGTCGTTCGCGAGATGGATCATCTCGTCGGTCAGGAGTCGGCCCGCCCGGTGCTGCTCGCGGAGCGTCTTCACGAGCTCCACCTGCCGGCCCGCCTTCTCGAAACGCGGGAAGAGATGGTCTTCCTCGAGCTTCTCGTGGTAGTCCTCGATGAAGCTGCGGATGATCCGCGCGGCGTCCGCGAACGACCGCGGGGGGAAGTCCGATCCCTTTGCCGAGAGGCGGCGCAGGCATTCCTCGTAGACGAGAAGCACGCGGTTGAGAACTCCGTGCTCGCGCATCAGGTCTTCCGCCGGAGCGACCTCCCCGGCCGGCTCTTCCCGCCCGCGCCGCGCGGACCCGACCGGGACCGCGAGCGCCACTCCTGTCAGACCAATCCGGCGGAGAAGACCGCGCCGGTCCACAGTGTCTCGCTCGTTCATTGCGACACCTCTCTCGGTGCTTCGCGGCGCCCCACCCGCAGGGCAAGCGGCCACTCGATCCGTCGCGGAGTCTCCGGATCGCCCCAGAATCCCTGCAATCCCGCCGCGAGCTCCGGCAGCGGATCGTACGCCTTCGCCGCGCGGAAGCGCGTGGTGGCCGACCAGGTCCCGATGTATCCGAGCAGAGCCGTCAGGGTCCACTGCGCCTCCATCTCGAAAGCGGGCGGCTCGATCTCGGCGAACGGGAAGTCGATCGTCCGATACTCCGAGTCGACGAGGGCGCGCTCCGGCGGCCAGTAAGGGCCGACCGCCTGCGAGGTAAAGCGTTGCAGGGCCTGGTCGGCGCGCGGGTCGTCGAGCCGGGGGTTCCCGTACGTCCACGCCGCGATGACGCCGTTGGATCGAAGGACGCGCCGCGCCTCCGCGAAGAACGCGGGACGGTCGAGCCAGTGGAGCGCCTGCGCAACCGTCACCAGGTCGACGGATTCGGATTGGATGCCGCTCACCTCGGCCGGGGCGACGCGATAGTCGACGCGCGGATGCGGCGTCGCGGCGGCAATCTGCTCGGCGCTCGCGTCGGTCGCGATCACGCGCTCGAAGAGAAATGCCAGGGCGATCGCGGCCTGGCCGCTGCCGGTCGCGCAGTCCCACGCGAGGTCGCGGCCTCCCGGAAGCTCCCCGAGCCACCGGAACAGCGAATCCGGATACCGGGGCCGGAACTCGGCGTATGCCGACGAAACGCAGGAGAAGTGATCGGAGAACACCGCGGGATTAGACTAATTGGAGTCGTGCCCTCGCCGCGCCGTTCCTTCCGGGAGATTCGCGGCACCGATCTTCTCGTCGGGCTCGGCGTCGCGGTCCTCTATGTGGCGGCGGCCAAGCTGGGGTTGGCTCTGGCCCTCCAGGCGGCGCAGGTGAGCGCGGTGTGGCCTCCAACCGGTCTGGCGCTGGCCGCGCTGCTCCGCCTGGGCCCGCGCGCCGCTCCGGGAGTCCTGCTCGGCGCCTTCGTGGCCAACGCGACCGCCGGAGAGCCGCTGTGGGTCGCCGCCGGCATCGCGGTCGGAAACACGCTCGAGGCGGTTGTGGGAGCGACTCTCCTCTCGCGCATCGGCTTCGACGGATGTCTCGCGCGCTTGCGCGACGCCCTGGCCCTCCTCGGCGCGGCGGCAGTGAGTCCGGCGATCGCCGCCACCGTCGGCGTCAGCTGTCTGGGAGCCGGCGGCGTCCAGCCGGCGGCGAGCCTGCAGGGGCTCTGGCGCGTGTGGTGGCTGGGCGACGGGTTGGGAGACCTCGTCGTCGCACCGCTCCTTCTCGTCTGGACCGCGAGGCAATCGTTTCCCCGCCGTCGCGGGGCGATCGTCGAAGCGTTCACGCTTCTGGCCGGACTCTTCGCGGCGAGCGTGATCGCCTTCGGCCAGGTCCCGCCGTCGGCCGCGCTCGAGTACGTCGTCTTCCCGATCCTCGTCTGGGCGGCATTGCGCTTCGGGCCGCCGGCCACGACCGTCGTGACCGCCGGAACCTACGCCTTTGCTGTATGGGCGACCCACCGCGGCCTGGGGCCGTTCGCCGGCGCGGGCCCGGAAGGAGGACTCGTTCCCCTCCAGCTGTTCATGGCGGTCTTCGCCATGACCGGGCTGTTTCTGGCAGCGGTCGCCGCGCAGCATCGCCAGGCTCGCGAGAGCGCGCAGTTGCAGGCGGAGCAGATGGCGGAAACGGACCGGCGCAAGGACGAGTTCCTGGCGATGCTCTCCCACGAGCTGCGCAACCCGCTCGCCCCGATCCTTCACGCGGTCGAGCTCCTCGGGCACGACGATCCCCGCCGGGCAGGGCAGGCGCGGGAGATCATCCGCCGCCAGTCCGAGCACCTGACCCGGCTCGTGGACGACCTCCTCGACGTGTCGCGGATCACGCGCGGGACGGTGCGACTGGAGCGGCGCCGCGTCGCGCTGAAGGACGTCGTGGACGCCGCGGTCGACACCTGGCGCCATTTGATCGCGCGGCGGCGCCAGGAGCTTTCCGTCGAGATTCCCGAGGAGCCGGTGTTCATCGAAGCAGATCCGACCCGGCTCGCTCAGGTCATCGCCAATCTGCTGCACAACGCAGCCAAGTTCACCCCGGAAGGGGGCCGGATCGCGATCACCGCCGCGCGAGAGGACGGACGAATCGTGCTCGCCGTTCGCGACGACGGGCCGGGCATAGCCCCCGAGCACCTCGAACGCGTCTTCGAGCTCTTCGCGCAGGGACCGCCGCCGCTCGACCGTCCCCAGGGTGGCCTCGGGCTGGGGCTCACGCTGGCGCGGCGGCTCGCGGAGCTCCACGGAGGCACCCTCGAGGCCGCGAGCCAGGGCGCAGGACGCGGCAGCGAGTTCGTCGTGCGGCTTCCCGTGTCGACGTCGGCTTCCGAGCCGGTCGCGGTTCCGATAGAGCGGCGTGCGAAGCCCGGCCGCGCCAAGCTCGGGAGCGTTCGCGGACGCCGCGTTCTCGTCGTCGACGACCACGCCGACGCGCGCGAGGCTCTGAAGTTCCTCCTGGAGGAGGACGGGCACGACGTGCACACCGCCGGCGATGGCCCGACTGCCATCGAACAGGCTCGTATCGCCCCGCCGGAGGTCGTGCTGCTCGACATCGGCCTCCCGGGAATGGACGGTTACGAGGTCGCCCGTGCGCTGCGTGCGATTCCCGGCTGCGAACGCGCATCGATCGTCGCGGTTTCCGGATACGGTCAGGCCGAGGACCGCGCCCGCTCCCGAGCGGCGGGGTTCGACCAGCACCTCTTGAAGCCGGTCGCCGCCAACTCACTGCTCGAGATCGTTCGGCGATCGGTCCCGAAAGCAGGCTAGGGCGCTACGGTGGGCTGACCGCCGAAGAAGATGACCTGACCGGCCAGGAGCAGGACGCGCCGGAGCGGTCTACGCAACCCGCACCTGCTTTCGCGCGGTCGGCGCGACCCGTTCGTGCGGCGTCAGGATTCCGCGGAAGTTCAGGGGATCGGCAGCCGACACCGCGAGCGCGGCCGTTTCCGTGCGCCTTCGGATCGCGCGCAGCAGCGGGATGGCCTCGGGCAGCGCGTACTGCTCCCCGTCGAAGCCGCCGACGAAGCGGCCGCCGCGAACTTCGCCGCGCGCCTCGAGCGTCCGGAGCACGCGGGCGACGTCGCGCCACGGCAGCGGCTGCTTCTCGCGCGCGAGCGTCCGGCGAAAGACGATCCCCGTCCGGGCGAGAAGCTGCCGCGCGACGAACTCTGGCGAAGGGGGCGAGACCGCCGCGCGTGGCAGCACGCTCCAGCGGCCCGACGTGAGAGCGCCCAGCCGGCGTCTCCACGCCGGGACGAGGAACCACCGCAGGCCGCTGAACGAGTCGCACGTCACGCGGCCGAGCGCGATCAGCTCGGTCAGGCCTTCCTCGACGAGATCGCGCGCGAAGCTCGTCGTGCGCGCGAGCTCCGGAAGGAACATGGCGCCGCGCGACCGAAGAGCCTCCTCGACTTCGCGCGCTGTTCTCGAGGCCTCGCGAACCGCGCTCGGTCCCTGCGCGGCAACGAGAGACGTCCATTCGTCCAGGTCTTCGCGCATCACGAGACAGATCGGCGTCCGGCGGATCGGCGAGGAGCCGGCGCCCCAGAGCCGGCCCCACGCGACCTCGCCCGAGAACGTGAGCTGATCCAGCCATTCGCGCCGGTACCCGCGAACGCGCGACGGGAGCACGCTGCTCTCCCAGGCCGCGGCGGGAACCTCGAAGCCGGCGAGCTGACCGATCACTTCCGCCACTCCCCGCGGACCTTCCCGGCGGTGCTCCGGATCGACGTGCTGCCAGCACGCCAGGAAGCGGAGGAACTCCGCCGCAGTGACGGGCTCGATCTCCCGCCGGAGGCGGTCGAGCGTGTAGTGGTGGATGCGGGCGAGCAGGCGCCGGTTGCACCACGCCCGCTGCCCGGCAATGCGCGTGCGCAGAACGGTGCCCTCCCCTTCGAGCTCGAGGAAGAGCGGATCGTCGCCGACGACCGGTCCGAGCGCCTCCATCCGTCCGCGCAAGATCGTCTTCGGATCGCGCGACGCCTCGCGAGCGAACCAGCGTTCCCCGTCCCGGACGACGCGCTCTCCGCCGGAGAGCTCGTCCAACCATGGCTGCCAGGCCCGACCCTCGTCCACCGTCACGTAACCCATCCAGAGAAGCGCCTCGTGGACCTCCTCGGCATCCGCCGGCTGGGGCCACGCCTCCTCGCGGACGCGCGCGATCGCGTCGGGATCGAGCGTGCCGATCTCGTCGGCCGACCGGGCGTCGAGGACGCGGCGGGAGTGGACGGCCTGTGTGCGCCGCTCTTCGAGCGGTGCGTCGTCCAAGAACGAGTACGGCTGCGAGGAGAGAATGCCGCGGGCGAACGCCGACGGTTCTACCGTGTCGATCGCTCTACGCTCGATCGAGCCGTCTTTCAAGCCGCGCAGCACTTCGACGAAACCGTCCACGTCCATCGCCTCGGTCAAACAGTCCTCGACCGTCTGGGCGACGATGGGATGGTCCATCGGAACCGGGATGGGGCCGCCCGGCAGGGTTTCCGGGCACGCGAGCACCTGCGGGAAGGCGGCGGCGAGGAGGTCGTTCGCGCGCATCCGGAGCAGGTTCGCCGGGACCTTCTTGCCGTTGCGGGACCGCTCGAGAAGGAGTGAGCGCTGCGCGTTCCAGCGCCACCGGGTCTCGAACATGGGCGTCGGAAGGAGTGCCTGGACGAGGACCTCGCGCGCGCTCGACGGATGGAGGTAATCGAAGACGTCGTCCAGCGGGAAGCTGTGCTGCGACCCGAGCGAGAGGACGATCGCTTCCTCGTTGGCCGCCGCCTGCAGCTCGAAGCCGAAACCGACGCAGAACTTCTTGCGCAGCGCGAGACCCCAGGCGCGGTTGATCTTCGATCCGAACGGGGCGTGCACGACGAGCTGCATCCCCCCGCTCTCGTCGAAGAAGCGCTCGAGGATCACCCGCTTCTGCGAAGGCACTTCGCCGAGAGCCTGGCGCCCGGCGCTGACGTAATCCGCGATCTGCACAGCGGCGCCCTCGGGCAGCGCGTCGCCGCACGTCGATCGCAGTGAAGTCGCGGTGTCGGTTTCCGGTCTCCCGCACTCTTCGCGCAGCGCTCCGATCTCGAGGGCAAGCTCCCGGGTTCGTCCCGGGCCCTCGCCCAGCCAGAACGGCAGGCTCGGCGGCTGTCCCTTCGCGTCCGCGACCCGGACGATGCCCGGCTCAACTCGGAGGATGCGCCACGAGGCGTTGCCGAGCTGGAAGATGTCCCCCCCGTTCGACTCGATCGCCCAGTCCTCGTTGACCGTCCCGACGAGCGTCCCGTCGGGCTCCAGCCGCACCTGGTAGTCGGCGGTGTCCGGGATCGCGCCGCCCGAGAGGAGCGCGGCGAGCCGCGCGCGCTTGGTTCCCATCAGCCGGCCGTTCACGCCGTCGCGATGGAGGAGTGCCCCGCGGCCAACCGTGTGGAGCGCCACGACCCGGTCGAAATCGCCCCGCTCGAGGTCCCGGTACGGCCAGGCGTTCCGCGAGAGCGCGAACAACGTCTCTTCGTCCCACGCCTCGGCGACGCAGGCCGCGACGATCTGCTGAGCCAGGATGTCGAGAGGTCGGGGAGGCATCGGGGTGCGATCGAGCACCGCGCCCCGAATGCAGCGAAGGAGCGCCGCCGCCTCGACCAGCTCGTCTAAAGTGAGTGGAAAGAGACGGCCTTTCGGGATCTTCTTCAGCGCATGGCCCGCGCGGCCGACGCGCTGGAGAAACGTGGCGATCGAGCGGGAGGCTCCGACCTGGATGACGAGATCGACGTCGCCGATGTCGATTCCGAGCTCGAGCGACGCGGTCGCCACGAGCGCGCGCAGCCGGCCCGCTTTCAGGCGATCCTCGGCGTCGAGGCGCCGCGTCTTAGAGAGGCTGCCGTGGTGGCTCGTGACCGCGTCTTCTCCCAGGAGCCGCGTCAACTGCGCGGCGATCCGCTCCGCCATCTTGCGCGTGTTGACGAAGACGAGCGTCGTCTGATGGCCGCGCACGAGCTCCGCGATCCGCTCGTAGATCTCGCCCCACTGCTCGTGCGAGCAGACCGTTGCGAGCGGGGACGGAGGAATTTCGACCCCGAGGTCGAGCTCCCGGAACGTCCCGGCGTCGACGAGCGTGCACTCGCGTCCGGCGCCCACGAGGAAGCGTCCGACCTCGCCCAACGGCTTCTGGGTGGCCGACAGACCGACGCGCTGGACGGGCCGGCCGGCGAGCTTCTCGAGGCGCTCGAGCGACAGCGACAGGTGGCTCCCCCGCTTGTCGCGCACGAGGGCGTGGATCTCGTCCACGATCACGGTCCGGACCGTGCGGACGACCCCGCGGCCGCCGTCGCTCGTGAGCATGAGGTAGAGCGACTCGGGCGTCGTCACGAGGATGTGCGGTGGCCGGCGCGTCATGGCCGCGCGCCCGGAGGACGGCGTGTCGCCGGTCCGGACGAGCACGCGCACTTCCGGAATCGACGGATCGCCCGAGCGGATCTCGGCGAGCGGCCCCTGGAGGTTCTTCTGGACGTCGTTCGACAGCGCCTTCAACGGCGACACGTAGACGACCTGCGTCTCGTCGGCGAGCGCGGGTCCCTGCCGGATGAGCGAATCGATCGCGGAGAGAAAAGCCGCGAGCGTCTTGCCCGAGCCGGTCGGCGCCGCGATCAGGGTGTGGCGGCCTTCGCGGATCGGCGGCCATCCGTCGCGCTGCGGCGGGGTCGGCTCGCCCAGACGATCGGCGAACCACTTTCGAACGGCGGGATGGAACGGAGCGAGAAGAGTCACCGGATCACCGGGCCGAATCTTAACCGGACGCGAGCGCTGTCATTCTGAGGCGCGGACGAGCACTGTCATTCTGAGGCGCGCAGCGCCGAAGAATCCCTCGCTTTAGCGCAAGGGATCCTTCGCTTCGCTCAGGATGACACGGCGGTTGCGGCGCTATCGTTCGTAGCTCCCTGCATGTATCCGCCGGCGTTGTAGGAAAACTCGAAGGTGGCACCGGCGAGAAGGCCATGGACTGCAGTGGCCGCGACCACGAGGCCCGTCGTCACGGCCGGACTCATGACCGCGATTCTATCGACCGGTCTTCAGGGTTCGTCGAAGCGCCCGCGGAAGTGATCGTCCACTCCGGGCCGCACACGCTCGTAGACGGCGAAGCGTTGCCCTCCGGGATCCCGAAAGACCAGACAGGGACCTTGCGGTAGCTCGAAGGGCTCGCCGTCTACGGACCACCCGTGATCCACGAGGCGGGTACGGGTCTCCGCCAGACTGCGCACGCGGTAGACCAGCAGACCGTCTCCCGGCGGGAGGTGATTGGCGAGAAGGACCTGGGGCCCGAGTTCCGCGAGCCGGACGGCCGCGACCCACGTCCGCCCGTCTCGGATCCGCCAGAGAAGCTCGCCGCCGAGAGCCTCGGTATAGAAGGAGATCGCCGTCTCGATCTCGGGCGCGGCCAGGTAGAGATAGTCCAGGGATTCGAACGGCGGCGATCTCACGCTGCAGTCTTCGAGCCGAGTTTCAAAACGGGAAGCCCTCTTCTTGATCCTGTCCCGACTACAGCGGCGAAGGCAACGAGGAGCCGCGCGATCAGTGGCAACCGATCGACGTCACTCCTGGCGGTCTTGCCGTTTCGTGCTCAACCACACCGCCGAGTCCCAGGCGTTGTGGATCCCGATGTACAGGAGGAGAAGAGCGGCGGCCGCGACGACGTAAAGAGCCGTCCCCGGGGATTGCCCGATAAGGATGCCCGCAACGACGAGGCTGCCGTACGCGATCACGGGCAGGCCCGCGTGCCACACCCAATCGGACAGCACCGGCACGTACCCTTCCTGCCGCCGCGCCTGGACGGTGACCCAGCTCGCGTAGGCGACACCTCCGATCGCGCAGGCGAGGATGCAAGCCCGCAGGCTCCCGATCGTTTGTCGCGGCGTGCTCAGGAGTGCGGCGAGCAGCAGGACCGCGCCGAAGTGGACGATGGTCGGCGTGGCGAAGGCCCGGAGTGCCGCCGGGCCGGTCTCCCTCCTCGCCTCGGCGTTCAAAGCGATCACCACGAACATGAGACCGGTCAAGGCCGCCGCCGAGGAGCCGATGATCACGTAGAAAGTTTCCCATTCGGTGAGGGGCGGCAGCGCGGGGGCCGGCATGTATCAGCTCCAAACAGACTACGGACGGCTTCTGGACGATGCTCTCTTCGTGGATCTCGTCGCGCGAATGGTCAGAAATGCCTTCAACTCGCCGCCGGACTCGCGGAGGTGGAGCGTTTGCGTAAAGGAGGTCGGCGTGATGTCCGAAAAGACTTTCTTGAAAGAGAATCTCCTGCCCATCCTTTCCGATTCGTCGCGGAGCACGAATTGGTCGCTTTCCCGGCGGGCCACGTCGGACATGGCGCCGAGATGGTGCGACAGGTGCGGCTTCCCCGTAAAAACGTGGGGGGATCCCACAGCGCCGCCCAGATGCCCGGGTCGGGCGGAAAACGCTTCAGCGTGCCCAGAAACTGCGGGGGATTGCTCGCTCGTGTATTCCTCTTCCTGGCCAAGTGTCCTCCGGAATCGGTCGAGTCGCTTCGATCCAGTCTGGATCCTATTGATTTCGGGATCCGCAGGAACGGAATTTTCAGCTTCTCTCGAGTGCGTACTCCATCGTGGATGTCTTCCCGTTCATCAGGGCCTTGTGCTTGACGCGTTCCGGAAGCTTCGCCGCTCCCGTCTCGCGATTCCATTCTTCGAAGGTCTTATTGGAGATCTGGCCTTTGACCAGGAGCTCGGCGAACTTCCTCCGCTGTGCTTGACTCTTGAATGGCATTTTCTCTCCAGGTCGCCGAACGTCCGCGCTCACCGCGAAGGCGGCGAGACGTCGTTCCAGATGTCGATCACGCACTTCCATACGCCTCCTGGCTCTCTGCGCCAGACGGTCACGGCCTTACCATCCATCGCGACTTGCTTCCCCTCGGCACCGCTGAAAGTCACCCGATTCGTGCCGGTCGCGTAGGCAAAGTCACCGCTGCGGGAAACGACAACGCTGGTCGTCTTCCAGGAAATGCTGAAACCGGGCGTTTGGAAGCTTTTCGCAACGAACTCCCGGATGGCCGACTTTCCAATGACGGGAGGACTGCCAGGCGGGAACACGGTCGCGTCGTCGGCCCAGAAGGACACGACCCGGTCGGCATCGCGCCTCTGGGCCGCCTGCGACCACTCCGTGTCCAGGCGCAGAATCTGAGACGCCGCATCGCTCGTGCTGCCTGACGTCGCACAGCCGATGCACGCGAGCAACCCTGCAACGGCCGCGAAAAGCCGATTCATGAGCCGGTGAGAGCTCATCGCCGCCCGTCGAGGGGTGCCGCCGAACGTCCGTTGCATCGATTCGTCAGGAGCCATCGCGATCTCCTGTGTGGGTGGCGATTTGCCAGGTGTTACCCCACTTATCCTTCACCATACCGCGACGGGCGCCATACGCCATGTCCGACGGCTCCTCGAGTGAACTCGCACAGGTTTCGGCGTCGAGTTCCCGGCAGCGGTTTACACAACCCGGGCTCCGAAGCCGAGACGCTCGGAGAAGTAACGTGTCATTGCATCGGCTTCCATGCGAATTCCCGAAAGTCCGACATGGCAGTCCGGACGCAGAAGGTAGAAAGAAGGCCGGGGAATGTTCGCGTGCTCGAGCTCACGATCGTTGGCGGGATCGCTCGGAATCGCATGCGCGCGCAGCAGGTCGCCGGGACCGAGCATCCCGCTCGGAGGGACGGGTTGCCCGATCACGATCAAATTGAATCGCGTGTCGTCGAGTTTTCGGAATAGGTCCTCGGCGGGACCGTCCGCCGAAAGCTTGAGGCGCATCCACGGAAAACGATCGCCGGCGCGCGGCGCGGCGTCGGGCAGGCCCGGCAGCGTTTCCGATAGAGGGCTGCCGCGGTACTGAATGCCGATCTGGGAAATCGTGCGAAAGACGAGCTTTTGCATCCGATCGAATCTCATCGCAAGAGCCAGGATCTTCGCCATGACCCGCGTCCGGAAGAACCCGGCCAGCGTTCTGTCGGAAACGGCCAGCGAGAACGCCCGGTCGGTCGTGACGAGCAGGCGCCGGGCGACTGGGATGCGCTCGTCCTCGTAGGTGTCGAGGACCGCCGCTCCCGCGGCTCCCGACAGGACGAGAGCCAGCTTCCAACCCAGGTTGTACGCATCCTGAAGGCCGGTGTTCATGCCCTGCGCGCCGACCGGGCTGTGTATGTGCGCCGCGTCGCCTAACAGGAAACAGCGGCGGTCGCGAAAGCGCTCGGCGCGGCGGTGATGGATGCGATAAGTCGAGAACCAGCTGCATTCCTGAAAGGACAACCTGGTTCCCGCTTCCTCGCGGATCGAGGGAAGCACGTCTTCGAAGGCGAGATCGTCTCGCCCACGCAAGGCCGGCGGGACGATTCCCACGATCCGCCAGTGATCGGTCCCGCGCATCGGGAAAAACAGGTGGAATCCTTCGCGCCACAGATACACGTTGATCTCGTCCGGCACCATCGGTCCCGTCATTTGCGTATCGGCGACGAAAAACACGTGCTCATAAGGTGCGCCCTGGAACGCGATCCCGGAGAGATCGCGCACCGCGCTGCGCGCGCCATCGCATCCCGCGACCCAAGCGGCCGTGATCTCCCGGCTCGTGCCGTCGGGCTGCTTGAGCGTGGCCTTGACTCGATCGGCTTCCTGCGCCAGACCGACGAGTTCCGTGTCCCACCGGACGGCGATGCCCCATTGACGAAGGGCTTCCCCCAGCAGCCGTTCGTTGTCGTCCTGGCCCAGGATCAGAAGAAAAGGATAGGGACTCAGATCGCGCCCGATGTCACCCAACGGGATGCGCGCAGCCGGCCGCCCTTGCGCCCACAGGTTGGCGCCGGTGGCGCGTTTCCCCAATTCGAGGGCCCGCTCGACGATGCCAAGGTGCGAATAGATCTCGAGCGTGCGCGCCTGTACGCCCAGGGCTCTGGTCTGGAGAGACGGTCCAGCGTGCCGGTCGATGATTATCGGGCGAACGCCTCGCCGACCGAGTTGATTGGCGAGCATCAGCCCGGTCGGGCCGGCTCCGACGACCAGAACTTCGGTGTCCATCGCGCCTGGCAATTTGCCGGATCGGATCCTAGCTATTTCGTCGTTCCAGAATGGAGAGAAACATGAAGCCGGCGAGCCGTGCGTTCGTCGTGCGAGTCATATTTGCTCCGGGATGCGGACGCTCCTCAGAACTGGCCAGAGGCCGAGGGTGACCTCGAGCTGGATCTTATTACGGTGGTGCGCCGTCGCCGGTTTCATCAGAGGAATCGCATGGCCCACTGCCCGGTGTGGTGGGGTAGACCGGTCGCCTCTAATGTGGTTTCTCGAAGGCCGCTGCTTTCGCTTCCCACTTCGGAGCGTCGACGCCCCTCACGAGCAACCACAGGGTCAGCGACATGGCAGCGAGAACCATCGGCAAGAGAAGGCCGTCGGATGCGTATGCCGGCGCCAGGACCAACGCGAAGTTCTTCGTGACAAACCCGAGACCGGCGAGCACCAGAAGGACGCCGAGGGCCTTGGGAAGGTAGCCCGATCGAAAGATCAAGTACCCGCGGAGAACGGAGGCGACGCCGTAGAACACCATGAATATTCCACCACCATATCCGTACAACTTGAGCGAGAGCAGGGCAAGAGTATTCAGTTGATCAGGCGAAAAGGTCTTCAGATAATTAGCGCCTCCCAAGATGAGCGCAGCTGCAAAGTAGAAGAGCTCGGCAACGCCGAAGAGGGCGGTGGATACGAGCCCGAAGAATGCAGCGAGAAGGGCAAGGTCCTTGCGGACGGGCCTAAGAAGTACGTAAAGCAACAGCGTCAGCGCAATATCACACACGGCTTCTATGAGGTAGATGGCGAAGCCCAGGCGGAACAGCGAGTCAGAAGCAATGATGTTCCTCGCCGTGGCGGTAGCGTCGGCTGACACAATTAGCTTGGATGGAACGTAGAACTCACCGAAGCCACCCGCGACGATCGAGAGCAGGAACAGGACTCCGGCGATCCTTGCGTATGTCTGTACCGACGCCCCTCGCGCCTGGGCAAGCCGACGACTATCGCCGCTCACGTTCGGGACACTGTCCATAGCGATATTCCTCCTCGCTCGGTGGTAGGCCTACTCCGCCGCCTAACGGTCGGGCGCTCAGCAGCGAGCCGAGCGAGCGCAGTGAGCGGCCCAAGCGAATGCGAGGGCGGCGAGTCCCCTGCAACGCCATGTTGGACGGCAGTTCGAAGCGGTTGCCCACGCCTAATGCCGCACTTGCTGCTTAACGCTGTAGACGCTCAGCGTCGGCTCAGCTCCCGCTGCCCGAAAGATGAGGACTCCTCCGGGGGTTTCCGTAGTGCGGCGCATATCGTCTAACGCCGCCTGGCTCTCCCATACGGAGATGATTCTCCATACGGTGGTGTCAGTCCGGCTTTGGACCAAGAAGGTCTGGACGAGACCCGGAGGCAAATTCCTCGTCTTTTCGGCATAGGCCTGACTGAGCTTGGGCCAGTTCGGTTGAGCAACTTGAGCTTCCAACACGGTCATCGCCATTCCGCCTGTATCCACGGCCGAAGGCTCCTTATTGTCGACGCCGAATGCCACACCAGGGTATAAACAACCACACGGTCGTGGCGAAGCTGATTATGACACCGCGCATGGCGCTTCTCCTCCAGCCTCAATCGCAGATATTTCAGCTATGCAGATGCCGTCCAACGGTTGGCTGGACGGCGGGCGGCAATTCACGTGTTGTGGAGGTGGCCGGCTAGCATGCGTATCGCCTTCCGCGGGGCTCCGGGGACCGGAGCCGCCCAAACCGCGGTGGGAACGTGCCTGACGAGAAAGACAGTGAGCCCAAAGGCACAGTGCCGCAGCAGAAGTCTCGAGGTGATCGTAGCCTGCCCGCCTAACGGCTTGCGGAGTGTTAGGCCGCTCCTCGATTTACTTGACCTTGACAGCAATTGCGATCGTGGGATCGGGCATCGCATGTGCGTGATGCGGGTCCAGTTGCCCCTTTGGAAGGAAATACCACACACCAGGGGTCATTCGGCCCAGTTCGGGTAGCTGTTTCATGCGCGCCGGGTCCAGGCCTGCCGCGATCAGGCCAGAGGCGTCGAACTCGTACAGAACGCCCTCCGATCTGCGCTCCGGCTGAGCAGCGAAGTGAACCATGGTACCGAGGCCGCTCTTGAAGCAATATTCGCCACTCGCCGCCGTGCGGTCGATCGCCATCTCGGGATTCGCTCGCAGAATCCGGGCGACGGCTAGAATTTCGCCCTTCGACGTGCCCTGAAGGGCGAGAACGTCGGCGTACTCGCGTTTGAGTGTAGTGAGCTCGTCGTCGGTTACCGGCGGTCAGGAAGGGCATGTGGACCGCCACGACTACAAGGGCAACGCGTCGCATCATGCTAACCTCCTTATGGTGTTTGAGCGGCCTAACGGTCGAGCGTTCAGCGACGAGCCGATGCGAGCGAAGCGAGCAGGGTGAGTCCGCTGCAACGCCATGTTAGACGGTGCCGGAGCACCTGCACCAGGCACGCTACATGCCCTCGCGATCCGATTCGAGTGGGAAGTAGGCGCCGTGCCCCGAGAAGAATATGACCGTACGGAATCGATCTTCGGGCGAAGGTGTGATTCCGCCGCGCCATGCCGACCACACCGCGATCGCGTCGCGTGCCTGCTCAACGCTTAGTACCTCAGAGAGGGACGTGTCGAGCGGACACGCGAGGCCACCACCCTCACTACGCGGGCAGATAAGCGCCGGACTGTTTCGCCCCGCATCGGCGCCATTCTGCGCGTAGATAACCAGTGGATGAGAGGGGTCGCTGTCTTCGACCTCGTCCAGACGCTGGATTAGCTCGAAGAGGGTGCCAGCGCTCTTCATTTTGCGCAGTCTAACGGTCGGGCATTCAGCGGCGACCCGAGCGAGCGCAGCGAGCGGCCCGAGCAAATGCGAGGGCGGCGAGTCCGCTGCAACACCATGTTAGGCGACCTCCCCGTCCAGCCGTTCACGCGAAAACTCCACTATATCGCCCGTACGGCGGGCTCTCGGCCGAAAGCGAGCGACGTCGAGAGATCCCGGTGGGCGTCGATCTGCGCCTTCAGATCGGCGACCTTCTGCTCCGCCGTGGCAATGGCATCGGCGCCGGCGATAAAGCGGCGCGGCGGTGGCTCCTGGCTGCCGATCATGATGAGTGCTCGCGCGAGCTTCGCCGGGTCGCCGGATTGCTGGCCATTCTGGGCTTTCCAAAACTCAAGCTGCTTCGCTCTGCGCTCGTCGTAGGCCTCGATGGACGGCTCGGCGTAGTTTGTCGATTGCTCGGTGAGGAGCTCCGTGCGGAAGAACCCCGGGTTGCCTCGAGGGCTGGATGGAGAGCGTCGATCTTAGCCCCGCGTCCGTTCTCCCTCTTTGGTCATGGCGTGTCTCCGGGTCGCCTAACGGTCGGGCGTTCAGCGGCGAGCGAAGCGAGCGGCCCGAGCGAAAGCGAGGGCGGCGAGTCCGCTGCAACGCCACGTTAGACGGCGACGCGAAAAGCCGAGACCTGGCCTCGCCGAGGAGCTCCCCGAAGCGGGTCCGTTCGCCACGAGTGATTCTGCCTTTCCTAGGCTCCAGTGCTGCGATCGCCGGGGACGGCCGGGCGCGCGGCGCGCTGCCGAGCCGACGCCGCTGACCGGAACTTCCCGACGCATAACGCTCGGCATCAGCGGCGGCGCGCTGCGCCGTCTGCTGCATGCCGTTGTTAGCCCGCGGTCTGAGCGGAGCCGAAGGCGATTCCCACCATCACTTGCGTTTCAGTCCATCTCGCCAGGTAATTACCTCGAGTTCGCCGCGGACGGCTTCCTCGACCGTAATGACGGGGCGCGCCTCGAATACGAAAGCAGGAAGCATCGAGCAAAACTTGTGAATGGCCACCGGATCGTCGCACTCTACCAGCATATGCCCACCCCACTCGCCGACTCGTATCACGAAGAATTCGATCTTGAAATTGGCGGGCGGCTTCCATTGACCGAATACCTCAAGGATTCGCTTCTGGGCATTCTCGTACTCGATGGGTGAACCCTGTGGGCGTTCGAACCAGCTGATCACGTATCTCATTGGCATCCTCCTAATTGTGTTGGTCCTCGGAACGCTTGCTGTTTGGACGGGCTAACGTTTGACATGAGCGGCAGCTTTCAGACGGCGAAGCCGGCTGGGAAGACGTCCGCTCGATGGAAGGGTTAGGTGTCAACTTGCCGCCGGCGCACGCTCTGACGTTCCGAAGGCATAGAAGCTAAATCCGACGAGCCGCCATGATGCGATCTCCTGAGAGCTCAAGTTCGAGTTTCCATGCAGCAGCCTTTGAGAACGTGCTTCGAACCGGAAGTCGCCGAAGAAGACGCCGGGATAATAGGACGTGAGCTGCAAGAGCGCGCTATCGCTTGCCCACTCGTTGTAGGTGAATGTCACCCACTGATCGATCGACTTCAGGATGATTTGAGTGTCCGAGACAGCTTGGACGTTCCCGGCGATGTAGGCCGATCTCATGTCCCAGACCTTCGTGGTCAGGTCGATTCGATGCACGTAGCTGGGCGACGAAGGTGTTCCATAACCGATGGTCTCGCCGCCATAGTCGGCGGCGAACGCGTATCGCCCGCTCGGCGAGAGTGCGATATCGGTGAAGCGGGTCACCGCCAGCCGCGGCGCCACATCCTGCGTGCCGAGATCGATTGCCACGACCTGACTAGCGCTGTTCCGGAGTACGAGGGCATTGGCGACCGGCGAGTAGAGCAATGCGCTCGCGGCGGTCGGTACCGTGAAACTGGAGATATCCCTGTACAGGTTCGCCGAAAACGCGACCGATGGCACGAGGGAAGAGATCGCTGCGGCGATGCCGACGGCGGCAGGGCCGACTCGAAGCCTTCGAAAACTCACAGCACCCCCTTTGGGATGCTCGGCGGCACCGCTCGCCGTTTCGTGCACCGCGCCCACGACTTCACTGAAATGGCCTCACTCCTAATGCGATTCTACCGTGCGCCACTTATCGGCCATCGCTTTGCGTACCAGGCCCGTGTGAGGTCGATGAAGCCTTCCCTCGCCTCGGAACTCGCCCTTTCCCCTTCGGCTACCGCGAGACCGACGATGCAAGGAGCGCCTACGCGAGATCGACCTTCGACGGCGTCTGATCGGCCTGACCCGGCCGGCCGACTGAGCTTCTGTCGCCTAACGCGCCGGAGTTAAGCCGCGGCGCCCAGTGTGAACTTGTACAACCAAACTTCTTGGGGGCGCCGTTGGCTTCAACTCCCCGTTAGGCGGCCGCACGGCAGATGTGCGTGGAATGCTCACACAACTTTGATGACCACCTTTCCCGTCGCCCGCCCGGACTCGGAGTAGGCGAGTGCATCACGCACCTCGTCGAGCCGAAAGACCTTATCCACCAATGGAGTGATGGCGCCGCTTTCCACCAACCGCGCGATTTCTCTCAGCTGTTCTCCATCGGCATGCACGAAAAAGTACTCATAACGGGCCTTGTGCCTCCGCGCTGCAGCCAGGGTTTTTCGGGACAGCGCCCTGATCGCGAAAACGATGATGGGATTGAGCCTCCAGTTTCGCGCAAACGCTGGGGACGGGGTGCTGCTGTTGATGCTCACCACCACACCGCCAGGTTTCACGCACTCGAAGCACCTCACCAGTGTGTCACCACCCGCGCTGTCCAGCACCACGTCGCAATCTTTGGCCACGTCTTCAAAACGCTCGCTGCGATAGTCGATGGCGACGTTCGCGCCTAGACGCTTTACCAGTTCCACATTGCGTTTCCCCACGGTGGTAAAAACCGTTGCGCCCATATGACGGGCCAACTGGATGGCCACGCTTCCAACGCCACCGCTGCCCGCGTGAATCAACACGCGTTGGTTGGCGCCAAGCCTTCCGATCTCCACCAAAGCCTGCCACGCCGTCAGCGCAACCAACGGAAGGGAGGCGGCTTCTTCAAACGTCACGTTGGTGGGTTTGAGGGCGGCGGCGCCATCGCGGACTACCGCAAATTCCGCGAACGTTCCAATTCGGTTCTTGTCCACGCGCGCATAGACCGCATCGCCTTTCTTGAAGCGCGTCACCCGTGAGCCCACGTCGGAAACCACGCCTGAGAGATCATTGCCCAGCACCAGCGGAAAACGGTATTTCAACAGCGTCTTCAGCTTCCCATCACGCGTCTTGATGTCCACCGGATTCACGCTTGCGGCGTGTACTCGAACCAACAGATCCGTGGCGCCCAAGGTTGGGAGATCAATATCCGCCACGCTCACGGCGTCATTGCTTCCGTAGCGGTCAATGAGTGCGGCCTTCATGGGGCTCCTTGGGCCGCCATCACACGGTCGAAGAGCACGGCTGATCTGCCGCTCTATCCGCTTGAGTCTTCTTCACCCGGCTCGGCAGGCCGACCTTCCGTGAAGATGTCAATGACGACCACGCCGGCCTTCTCTCCGGTCTGGACGTAACGATAGGCATCGGCGATCGCGGCGAGAGGATATCTGCGATCGATGACGGGAATGAATCGGCCCGCTTCGATCTTGTCCCTCAATCCGGTCACGAACGCCTGCCCGCTTCCCCGCTTCGGCAAGGGAATCACGACCCGCCCGTTTCCCGTGACCCTCGACCAGAGCAGGAACAGCAGATTCTGCGACCAGGGGCCGCGATCCGTCGTCGCGAAGACGCCCCCAGGCTTGAGCAATCGCCGCCATCGGCGGATGCCCAGCTTTCCCACCGCGTCCAGCACGAAGTCGAAGCTGCGGCCAAGCTGGTCGAATGCGTCGGTGGTGTAGTCGACCACCAGGTCGGCTCCCAGCGATCGAACCAGACCGAGGTGGCGGCCTGCCACGACCGCGGTAACCTCGGCGCCGCGATACTTGGCGAGTTGAAGCGCTGCCGTGCCGATCGCGCCGGATGCGCCGTAGATCAGGATCCTGTGGCCGGGTTTCAGGGCGAAATGCTCGATGGTCGGATTTGCGTAAAAGGCGCCTTCGCAGACGACAGCCTGATCGAAGCGCAGATTCGAGGGCATGTGCGCGATCGGCCCGGTTTCGGGCATGCAGAAATATTCCGCCTGGGCGCCGTCATTCCTGGACGGGCACATTCCAAAAACGCGGTCTCCGGGCTTGAACAGGCTGGCCGCCGCGCCAACGGCTTCGACTGTTCCGGCGAAATCCATGCCGAGGATGTTTCGTCTCGATCGGCCGCCGGTCAGCAGCCGTATGAGTGTCGGGTGAAGGAGTTCGCCGCAATCGGTCCTGTTGACCGTCGCGGCATGGACCCGGACCAGCACCTCGTCCGGTCCGGGAACCGGCGCCGGGACGTCGCGTACCTCGATCACGCCGGGTGACCCATAGCGCGCGATTGTGGCTGCCTTCATCGGCCCTCCAATATGTCGTGCGCAGGCTCGCGGCATCGTAGGCGCCCGGTCCGAGGGTCGCCTAACGGTCGGGCGTTCAGCGGCGAGCCGAGCGAGCGAAGCGAGCGATCCGAGCGAAGGCGAGGGCGGCGAGTCCGCTGCAACGCCATGTTAGGCCGCGATTGGGTTTCGCCTAGCCCGCCGATTACCAGCAGCGAGCGTCAGACGACTGAGCGTCGTCGGTGCGGCGTTCACTTCGCGAGTCCGATCTGCTTCATGAACTCCTGGTTGTCCCAGAAGAGCCACTCGTGGTCCATCTTTCCACCCTTCCAGTGACCGATTGTGGCCATCCCGATTGCGAAGCGTTTGCCCGTGGGCGCAATCGTGGTGCCGCCCGGGCTGGGCATAGGGCGGGTAAAGGTGCCGGTCATCACGCCCGTGACGCCGGTCCAGCTGCTCGAACCGAAGCGGATCGGATGCACCTTGATCCTGATGTCGGGGCCCCAGGCGAAGAGGCCCTTGAGGTCCTCAATGTGCTTTTGGATGCCCTGGGTCTCGTGGCCATCGGGCCACGTGACGATGATGTCAGCGGCGTGGCTTTCTCCGAGACGATCCCACTTCTGGTTGCTGAAGACGTCGAAGTCGAGCACGTCAAAAACCTTGAGGTTACGCTCGACCGCCGGCTGCTGACGCTCGTGCGGGGCCGGAGGAAATTTCGGGTGCTCGAACTGGTCCTGGGCAAGCACCAGCTGGTAACGGGCGCCGAGGGGAATGATCGCGAACACCGCCAGGATGAGGGCGCGGGTGATCGAAGAGCGTCGCATACTGAACTCCTTCACGGATCTAACGCGAAAGCTACCTTTGAGCATCTGATTGCGATCGCTCAAGGTGGATTTGCCAGAGCAATCGGATCGATAAACGTGTCGTCGGCCTAACGGTCGGGCGTTCAGTGGCGAGCCGAGCGAGCGAAGCGAGCGGCCCGAGTGAATGCGAGGGCGGCGAGTCCGCTGCAACGGCATGTTAGCGGGCCCGACCACTTTGAATGACGGTCGTGAAACGCGGATTCTTGCTGAGCTCGGGATCTGACCCCGTAACGGTCGGACCGTAAAAAAAGTGAAATCCGGCATTCTCCGGCCCTGCCGTGCCCGTGCCCGGGTGTGCTTCGGAAATCGACTCCGCCCTGTGAATCATCAGATTGGGGTCGAGAGGCCGAGTCTCCCCGCTTCGGGCGCCTACCCTGAAGCGCTCCAAGAAATAGTGAGGCCACTCAGCGCTGCTCGTGCATAGCTGACCGGATGTGGGGACTTTGTACGTCTCAAAGAGCCATGCCCGAGGAATCGAGGGGCATTGAGGGGTGCGGTATTCGATCGTGACCCAGCCGTACGGTCGTGATTCAGGTATCACGAAGGTCTGAACTCGAAAGACCGCTGGCGCCCCGACGCCGAGCACCGCAAGCCCGAGTACGAGAAGAGCGGCGGCTTTCATGGGTCTTGTGCCATTGGGCCCGCTAACGGGGTGCGCTTAAGCTGCGGCGCGCTGAAGAAAAAGTAGTCATTCAATATTGCTCGCGCGCCGCCAGCTTCAAGCGCTTGTTAGGCAGCGCCGCGAGGCAGGCGGCAACATGTGCGTAGCAGCTCAAGGCCCTCTGGCCGGCTCCCAGGCCGTCGCGAACGGTATCGGCGGGATCATCGCGACGCACGACATGTCGGGCTTTCGCGTCGGATCCTCGAGAAATTGCACGACAATGGCCGCGTGGCACGCAGAGGGGCGTGCGTCGTGGCCCTCGTCCGGGAACTCGACAAGGTACGCCCGACCGAGCGTTGCGGCGATGCGGTGAGCGTGCTCCGTCGGCGTTCGGTCGTCGAAGTAGCCGGTCAGGATCAGGGTGGGAATGTCGCTGCGCACCGGCGCAGGCATCGATCCATCGCGCAACTGTGGAAGCCACTCCTTGCATTCCCCGTCGATGACGCGTCGGAATGGCGGTCGCGCGAATGCGTTGACCGAATCGAGGGTCCTCCGGTAAGCGGCGCCGGAGGTGGCGTGGTCGAAACAGTTGATGATCTCTCGCAGCGCACGGCCGAACAGGTTCCCGGGGGGCGGGCCCTCTCCCACGATTTCGCGCGCGGCCCGCAAGCGTTCACCCGCGCGCAGCTCGTGGAGCAGCAGTGGGAGACGGGCCACTCCCATGCGTGGCCGATTGAGCATGCGATTGCGGATGTCGTCGATGAACCGCCTACCATCAAACCAGACGGTGTCACGTCCACTATCCGGGTGCACGGTCGGCACCTGAAGGGGCGATGCCGTCAGGTCGTCGTACGCGATATAGAAGTCCTGCTCGACATTCGGAAACGCGTCGCGACAAGTCGGCTGCCGTCCACACGCCGCGAACACGTGCTCCAAGGCACGCTCCGTGGAGAGCGGCTGCTCCGCCTGGGAGCTGAAGCTGCGCGCCAGCGGACTCGCGAGCACAACGGAGCGGATCGCCCGTCCATCGAGCGCCATGGCCTCCTGGGCCAGCCGGGCACCGTAGGACGCGCCATAAACGTCCCACGACGCGTAGCCGAGCGCGCGCCGGAGATCGATCAGATCGGCAGCGCTCGCCGCGGTGTTGTAGGCGCGCCGATCGACTCCGCGCACTTCGAGGTCAGCGATGCAGGCGCGGCGCGCGTCGGTCAGCTTCCGTTCTTTCTCGGTGTCACGAAGGTTATAGGCTGCCTCAGCCGCGGCATCGTACGCGGGGCACAGCTGCGGTTCCGAAAGCCCGGCGCCCCGTTGATCGTAGATCACGACGTCGCGATGCAGGGGGACGGGGCTCCGCGCGATGCCCTCCGAATACAGGCGGATCCCTCCCGCACCACCCGGGCCTCCATGGAGGAAGACGCGTGGCGGTGCGCCGGTCGGCTCCCTGGCGCGAAAGACTTCGACGGCGAGGCGGACAGTGTGAGCGCTCGCGCGATCGCGCGACTCCCGCACCACGAGCCAGCCGCACTCACGGCGGACGTCGCGGGCCCAGTCGCCATCCACCCAGCAGTCGGTGCGCTCGAATCGCGGAAGGTCAGACTGAGCCGCGCGGTGGGGTTCGAGAGGAACCACCAGCGCCACGACGGCAACCAGGTGTACGACTGCGGGCACGGCACGCGGGCCGAGGCGGGATGTCATCTCACGCCAGCGGAATGTCGACGATTCGCTCGTGGTACGTCGGGCGCGGGCGTGGCCCTACACGAGCGCCGACTGGCGCGTCGCACCCCAACGTGCATCGGTGATCCATGCGAGACCTCCGTACAGGTTCGGCGCTGCCTAACGGTCGGGCGTTCAGCGGCGAGCCGGGCGAGCGCAGCGAGCGGCCCGAGCGAATGCGAGGGCGGCGAGTCCGCTGCAACACCCATGTTAGGCCGCGACAAGTTCGGCCAAATACATCAGTCGCGAGACCGCGCCCCTGAGCGATAACCCGACAACGGTTTTGAGATACCGCTCCTGTCTCGAAAATCCGGCGACACCCAAGACTTGCTCGAGTTCTAATCTATGTGTCCGCATAGCCGCCAGCCTGCCGCGCGCGTTGTTCAGCATGCTCCCCGTTCTGTTCTCAGTCTCGATCAGCCGAAACCCGGCGGACTCGACCAGCTTTTGGTTCCAGCCCGGTGCCGCAAACTGGGTATACCCGTGAGCGCTGCGCTCGCGTACCTCCTCGCTCGAGATGGAACCGGCCAGCACGCCGCCGTCGGTAAACAGAAACCTTCCGCCTCTGCACAGCAGTCGCGCAACTTCCTGGAACAGGCCCATGCGGTCGGGAACATGAAGCACGACGTCCAATGCCATTGCTGCATCGAACGAGCGCGACTCGAACGGAAGCTGCTCGTTCAGGTCGGCCTCCCGAACCGACAGCAAGTTGCTGATACCCAACGCCTCCGCACGCACGCGCCCGGTCGCGAGAGCTGATGGGCTGAGGTCGACGCCCGTACCGAAGCATCCGACGGAGGCCAGGATAAAAGTCAGGGGGCCGCAGGGGCCACAGCCGAGGTCGAGAAGCCGGCTTGCCGCGGCCAGCCTGAGCCGTGGGATATCCCCGCGCAGTTCCTCCGCGCCGACCCACGAGTGCTGCCCTATGTCCTCGCCGTATCCTTCGCGGCGAACCTGCTGCATCAATGGGGAGTCGAATTCACGATAAAAGGACTCATAGCCGTCCGCTCTGGAATCTTCAGAAGCATTCATAGCGCCACGCGGCCTAACGGCTTGCGGCTCAGCGGCGACGGCGGCGAAGCCGACGGCGTCCGATGCAGCCGCGTGTTCGGCGTGGCGCCAACAGCGATCACCTTAGACAGATATACCCAATGACCTTATCAGCTCCCAGCAGCAACGGAGCCGCAGCATCTCGACTAGGGAAATGGAGGTGCATTGATAGACGTCGGCGGTAGGCTCGGCGCCCACCGAAGCCCTGGCACTCCACCTCAGACCCTCTCGGCGGCCCGTACATTATGTTTGATCCTCATGAGTCGATTCGGGCGCCTGTCATTCGCCTGATTGCGTAAAGTTCGAAATCGGTCTGGCTATGCGGAGAGCGTCTCGTGAGGATTTCCGAAACAGAAGATAAAGGAGGGTACCGTACCAACCGATCATGACGAATGCAGAAACTATCCACACCGATGGTGTGGGCTTAGTTTCCTTCATTCCATGAGCGAGGCCGTGCGCAAAATTGAGAACGCCCCTTGGAATCGCCGTGAGCAAGAGGATCATTCCAAGGATTCTTCCAAATGGTTTCCGATAGAGGATAGCCAACCCGGCAGTTATGCAGAGAGCCGCATAGAGCAGCTTGCCCGTGATCATGCCCGCAGCGTAAGCGCTAGAGTCGGCGATTCGTCCAGAGCCGGCTCCGCTCGTCACGATCTCAATCAGGTCATAGACGCCAGACACTATCAGGACCACGGCGGCAAGCCTGAGCCCGAAAGGGAGACGACGGAGACTCGAGATCCGTGTGACCGCAAGTATTCCGGCCGCGAGCAGCGAAATGGACACGGTCATCACCAGCACGCTCTTCACTATCCCGCCCTGTCGCCGAACGGCTTGCGCTTCAGCTGCGGGCGCCCGACGCCACCGAACGACCCTCCACTGCCACGAGAGATCTGAACCAACAGTGCTGCGCCCCTCAGCTGCAAGCGCATGTTAGGCCACGGCTGTTTGCTTGCACGCCGTCTCCGTACTGCGTTAATCACCGAGGTACCCCGAAGAGAAGCGAGGCCCCGCAAGACTGACTCAACTATCCGAACTTTCCAACAGCGCCCCCGAC
>DASWCZ010000015.1:0-56615 GCA_036395755.1 Thermoanaerobaculia bacterium | reverse complement strand
CGTTACGGCCGTCAATCCAAAATCCAAAATCCAAAATCCAAAACTGACTCTACCGCCTACTTAACCCCCTCGAAGCGAAGGATCGAGCCCACGAGGATCTTCTCCTTGCTCGCCCGGCCTCCCGCAATCTCCAGGACACTGGCGGCGGGGGCGTCGGGGCCGTAGCTCGGACAGGGGTCGGCTTTGCACGGCGGCGTGTTGGCCGAGACGAACAGGACCTTGCCGCCGCCGTCCATCCAGATCATGTCGAGCGGGATGATCGTGTTCTTCATCCAGAAGCGATGAACCCCGTTGTCGGAAAACAGAAAGAGCATTCCCGTGTTCTCCGGCAGGCTCTCGCGAAACATCAGTCCCTGCGTCTGCTCCTCGGGTGTGCGCGCGACCTCGACCGAGTAGACGGCGCCGGACGGCAGAACGACGGTGGGTCCCCGAGCGGGTGCGGCGGTCGGGGCCGGCGCCGCCGGGGCTTGCGGCGTGCCGCCGCAAGCGGTCGAGAGGGCGAGGACGATCGGCCCGACCAGCCGGCTACGCACCTTCTTCGATTTCGGCGGCAGCGGGAGCCTCCTCTCCGCCGGCTTCGTAGATCTCGTCTCGGCGCACGAGGCTGTACTTCTTCGCGTAGTAGCGGAAGGAGCGAAACGACATGTGGAGGAGCTCCGCAGCCTTGGTCTGGACCCCTTCGCACCGGTCGAGCGCCTCGCGCATCAGGCGCTTGCCGACGGCTTCGAGGTAGCTCTCGAGGTTGATCCCCTCCTGCGGCAGGCTCTCGAAGTCCGGCACCCGCGACTTGATCCCAAGTGCGATCGATTCGGGAAGGCTCGAGACCGTGATCAGCGGGCCAGGCTCGAGCGCGACGGTGCGCTCGAGGGTATTCTCGAGCTCGCGGACGTTGCCGGGCCAGGGATACGCCTCCAGAAGACGCATCGCCTCCGTCGAGATCTTCTTCTCCGGGATCTTCTGGTCGGCGCAGACCTTGAGGATGAAGTACTGGGTGAGTGGCGCGATGTCCTCGAGGCGCGAACGCAGCGGAGGCAGACCGATCGGGATGACGTTGATCCGGTAGAAGAGGTCTTCCCGGAACTTTCCGTCCGCGACGAGCTCCTGCAGATCCTTGTTGGTCGCGGCGATGATCCGCACGTCGATCGTGACTTCCTCGTTGCCGCCGACCTTCCGGATGACCCTCTCCTGGATCGCGCGCAGCAGCTTGACCTGCATCGTCAAGGTCGTTTCCGAGATTTCGTCGAGGAAGAGGGTCCCGTGATCCGCTTCGGTGAAGAGGCCGCGCTTGTCTTTGATGGCGCCGGTGAACGCGCCGCGCTCGTGACCGAAGAGTTCGGACTCCAGTAGCGGCTCTGGCAGCGCTCCACAGTTGATCGAGACGAACTTGCGGTCTTTGCGGATCGACGTGTAGTGGATGGCGCGCGCGATGAGCTCCTTCCCGGTGCCGCTCTCGCCCGTCAGGAGCACGGTCGAGGAGACTCTCGCGATTCGCTCGATCGTTCGAAAGATCTCCTGCATCCGCGAGCCTTTCCCGATGATGTTCGCGAAGGTGTATTTCGCGGCGAGCTCCTGCTTCAGGTAGACGTTTTCGTCGCGGAGCTCCTTCTCCCCGAGCGCGCGGTCGACGATCAGGCCGAGCTCTTCCACGTTGAAAGGCTTCGCGATGTAGTCCACTGCGCCTGCTTTCATCGCGTCGATCGCGTCGGCGGTCGAGGTGTGCGCGGTGATCATGATGACGGGAGTCTTGGGCGACTCGGCCTTGATCTTCTTCAAGAGATCGAGACCGTTGCCGTCCGGCATCTTGATGTCACAGAGAACCAGATCGGGGGTCGAACGAAGCACCGAGGCCTGACCTTCGGTGAAGTTCGACGCGGTCATGACTTCGAATCCCCTCTTGTGGAAAAAGAAGGCGAGCATGTCGCGGATCGATGCTTCGTCGTCCACGATCAGAAGACGCTGTCCACTCATCCGGCAACCCCCATGGGAATGGCCGCGGTCTCCGCGGTCTCGCGCGCACGGGCGTCGCGCGGAAGATGGATCGTCACGGCAGTTCCTTCGCCCGGCCGAGATTCGATGTCGATCGTGCCGCCGTGGTCCTCGACGATCCTCCGCACGATCGCCATCCCGAGCCCTGCACCGTCGTCGAAGGCGGTGGAGAAGGGAGTGAAGAGGCGCGAGAGCTCGTCGGGACTCATCCCGCGACCCGTGTCGGCGAACTGAATCGTGTACCCGCCGTTCTCCTCGCGCCCGGTGACGGTGAGCGTGCCGCCCGCCGCCATCGCGCGGACCGCGTTCTTGGCGACGTTGTAGACGATCTGACGGATTTGGTCGCGATCGCCGGACAGCGTCGAGGAAACGGGGAGGACGTCTACTTCGATTTCGTGCGCGTCGGAGACTTCGTCGGAGAGGCGGAAGATGTCCATGACCTCGGCGACCGTCGTGGCCACGTCGAAGAGGGCGACCCGACGCTCCTGCGGCCGCACGAACCGGAGAAACTCCTCCAGGATCCCGGAGAGACGGTTCGACTCCGAAACGATGATCTCCATCAGCCTTCTTTCGGTCGAGCCCACCGTCAGCTCGTTCGAAAGAACCTGCACGGAGCCGGAAATCGAAGCGAGCGGGTTCCGGATCTCGTGCGCGATGCCGGCGGCAAGCTCACCCACCGCCGCGAGCTGCTCGTTGAACCGTGCCCGGCCCTCGAGTTTCTTCACCTCGGTCAGATCCTGGAAGAGAATGAGCGTTCCCTCGTCTCCCTCCGCTCCCTCGAGCACTCTCAGCGAGTATCCGAGCACGCGCCGGATTCCGGCCCGGTCGAGCTCGGTTTCCGCCCGGTAGGGCTCCCGCCCGCGGGCTCGTTTGCGAATGCTGTCCCAGTCGCAGGGAAAGGGGAGGTGAAGGTCCGCGAGATACCGGCCGGTCACGGCGGCAGGCTCCAGTCCCAGCATCTCGCCCCCCGGCACGTTTAAGAACGTGACCCGCTGATACGAGTCGGTCGTCAGGAGACCCGACGACATCGACGCGATCACGCTGGCGTACAAGTGCTGGAGCCGTGAGAGTGCCCTCTGCCGGCGGACCAGCTCCTCGCGCGCGGCCACGAGCTTCTCGGACAGGTACGCCACCATGAAAGCGACGCCGAGAAATCCGACGACCGTAATCGCCAGGTTGTAGCGCACGCGGGGGGCCGTCCACTCCGACAGCGCGGCGAGAGGAGGCACCGGCAGCAGGCCGTTGGCGACGAGCTCGACCATCGAGCCGTAGAGGATTGCTCCGATCGACGCGGTCACGACGGCTCCGATGCGGTAGAGGAGCAGGCCCGCGGCGCCGATCACGACGAGGTACAGGAAGGTGAACACCGAGTCCGGGCCGCCGGACGAGTACACGAGAAGCGTCACGATCGCCAGGTCGCCCAGGATCTGGATCCACGCCGAAGCGCGCGCCGGAATTCCCCGCCCGAAGGTCCAGTGAAAAACGGAAAGAAGGATGGCCGCGCCCAGAAGGCGGTAGAGGAACGAGATCTCCACGCCGGCCCCGGAGCCGGACTGCACGAGAATCGCCGAGACCAGGATCAGGGACAGGACGACGATCCGGGCGATCGCCAGCCAGACGAGCGAGCGCCGGAGGGAACGGGCGGGGCTCGCGGGAGGAAAAGCGGAGATTCGCGATCCGCTCGCGGAGTCCGTAACGGGTGCCTCGGCTATCCGATCTTGTTGATCAACGTGAACATCGGCAGGTACATCGCGATGACGATTCCTCCGATGATCACGCCGAGGATGAAGATCATGACGGGCTCCATCAGCTTGACGAGTCCCTGGACGGCGGCGTCCACCTCATCCTCGTAGAAGTCGGCGATCTTATTGAGCATGGCGTCGAGAGCGCCGGTCTGCTCGCCGACACCGATCATCTGAACGACCATGTTGGGGAAGACGTTCGAGTCCTTGAGCGGCTCGACTATCGTCTTTCCCCCCTCGACGCTCTTCCGCGTCTCGAGGATTGCGTCCTCTACGATCGCGTTGCCCGCCGTGCGCGCGGTGATCTCGAGGCTTTCCAGGATCGGGACACCCGAGGACGTGAGAGTCGCGAGGGTGCGGCAGAACCGGGCGACGGAGATCTTCCGCAGGATCATCCCGATGATCGGGGTCTTCAGCAGCAGGCCGTCGATGACCCGACGCCCCCGGTAGGTCTTGTAGTAACGGCGGACGCCGTACGCGAATGCCGCGATTCCGATGATGAAGAAGATGAAATACCGCGCGAGGAAGTTCGAGGCAGCGATCACGACCCGCGTCGGAAACGGCAGCTCCGCCCCGAGGCTCGTGAAGAGGGCGGCGAACGTCGGGATGACCTTCAGGAGAATGACCGCGACGACGATCGCCGCGATGATGATGACTGCGGTCGGGTAGATGAGAGCCGAGCGGACCTGCGACCGCAGCTTCACCGCCTTCTCGATGTACACCGAGAGCCTCTGGAGGATCGTGTCGAGGATACCGCCCGCCTCGCCGGCCGCGATCATGTTGACGTAAAGGTTGTCGAAGGCTTTCGGGTGCCGCCGCATCGCGTCGGCGAGCGTCGATCCCGCTTCGACGTCCTGGCGGACCTGCAGGAGGATCTTCTGGAAGTTCTTGTGCTCCTGCTGGAGCGCCAGGATCTCGAGGCACTGCACGAGAGGGAGGCCGGCGTCGATCATGACGGAGAACTGCCGCGTGAAGACGGCCAGGATCTTCGGGGGGACCTTGCGTCCCGCCTTCGTGAGCGAAATTTCCTTACCGCGTTCCCGGATTCCGGTGACGACGATGTTCTGACGCCGGAGCTGGGCGAGGGCGAGTTCTTTCGATTCGGCCACCATCGCGCCTTCCTGAACCATCCCGGCGCGGTTGCGCCCCTTCCAGGCGTAGCTCGGCACCTCAGCTCCTCTTTCCGGCGACCGCCGCCGCGGTCGGTACGTTGACGCCCGCGCCCCGGTTGATGAGCTCCTGCAGCTCATCGGGGCTCGAGGAGCGCAGGAGCGCCATTTCGAGCGTGATCAGCTTGCGGTGATAGAGCGTCGCGAGCGACTGGTTGAAAGTCTGCATTCCGAACTTCGACTGGCCTGCCTGCATCATCGAATAGACCTGATGGATCTTGTCCTCGCGGATCAAGTTGCGGATAGCCGCGTTCGGGACCAGGATTTCCATCGCCATCACCCGGCCCTTGCCGCTCGAGCGCTCCAGGAGCGCCTGGCAGAGGATCCCTTCCAGCACGAAGGAGAGCTGGGTCCGGATCTGCGTCTGCTGGTGCGCGGGGAAGACGTCGATGATGCGGTTGATCGAGGAGGCCGCGCTGTTGGTGTGGAGGGTCGCGAGCGTCAGGTGGCCCGTTTCGGCGATGCGCAGCGCCGACTCGATGGTCTCCAGGTCGCGCATTTCACCGACGAGCACGACGTCCGGATCCTCGCGGAGGACGGACCGGAGAGCGTTCGGAAAGGAATGCGTGTCCGCGTGCAGCTCGCGCTGATTGACGATGCACTTTTTGTGCGTGTGGAGAAACTCGATCGGGTCCTCGATCGTGACGATGTGGAGCTGTTTCTCGCGATTGATCTTGTCGACCATCGCGGCGAGCGTCGTCGTCTTCCCCGAACCGGTCGGACCCGTGACAAGAATGAGCCCGCGGGGTTTATCGCAGAGAAGCTCGACGACCGGCGGCAGCCCGAGCTCGCGGAATCCCTGGATCTGGTAGGGGATCTGGCGATAGACGCCGCCGACCGCGCCCCGCTGCATGAAGTTGTTCGCGCGGAAACGCGCGAGGCCCTTGACCCCGAAAGAAAAGTCGAGCTCCAGGTTCTCCTCGAAGCGGTGCTTCTGGGTATCGGTCAGGACCGAGTAAGCAATCTGCTTGGTCTCGGCAACCGTCAACGGCGGATACGGAAGCGGAAGCAGCCGTCCGTCGAGCCGCACCATCGGCGGCGAGTTGGTGGTTAGATGGAGGTCGGATGCGCCCATTTCGACCATCTGTTTCAGGAGTTGATGAAGAGTGGCTTCCCCTGCCATTTTTTGACGGCCCTCTTTGAATGAGTTGTGTCGAGCTGACGACGTAGTTTAAGCCCCGGCATCGGGAAAGGAAAGGCTCGGCCCCCTCTTTTGGCCCTTTCGGGCCCGTTCTTGTCGCCGGGATGCTTCGACCCGCCGCCCCTCTGCGATTCTCCTAGATCACCGTTTCTCTCAGGACTTCTTCGAGCGTCGTGACCCCTTCGCGGACCTTGTTCAGCCCGGCCATCCGGAGCGTCACCATGCCCTCTTCGACCGCCCGGCGCTTCAACTCGATCGAAGAAGCCCCCGAGAGGATCATGTCGCGGATCTCGTCGGAGAAAAGCAGCACCTCGAAGAGGCCCATTCGTCCCTTGTAGCCGGTGTTCTTGCACGTCTCGCATCCCCGGCCGCGCTTGATCTTCAGGGTCTTCACCTCGTCGGGAGCAAACCCGACCTGGATCAGCATCTGCGGCGAGGTCTCGAAGTCTTCCGAGCAGTTCGAGCAGACGATCCGCACGAGCCTCTGCGCGGCGATGCAGTTGACCGACGTCGCCACCAGGAAGGGCTCGATGCCCATGTTCATGAGCCGGTTGACGGTCGAAGGGGCGTCGTTGGTGTGCAGCGTCGAGAGGACGAGGTGTCCGGTGAGCGCGGCCTTGACCGCGATCTCCGCGGTCTCGAAGTCCCGGATCTCGCCGACCAAGATGATGTCCGGGTCCTGGCGGAGAAAGGAGCGCATCGCGGAGGCGAACGTCAGGCCGATCTGCTCCTTCATCTGGACCTGGTTGATGCCGGCAAGGTTGAACTCGATCGGATCTTCGGCCGTCAAGATGTTGACCGCCGGGTCGTTCAACTGCGCGATCGCCGAGTACAGGGTGTTGGTCTTGCCGGAACCGGTCGGTCCCGTGACCATCACGATACCGTACGGTCTGTCGATCGCGTCCTTGAACCGTCGCAGCGGCTCCTGGTCGAAGCCGAGCTGGGTCATGTCGAGCTGCAAACGGGATTTATCAAGCAGCCGCATGACGACTTTTTCGCCGAAATGCGTCGGGACGACCGACACGCGCAGGTCGAGGTCGCGCGTGCGCTCCTCGACGCGCAGGCGGATCTTGATGCGCCCGTCCTGCGGAAGGCGCTTCTCGGAGATGTCGAGCTTCGCCATGATCTTGAGTCGCGAAATGAGCGGGTCCCGCGTGCGCATCGGGAGCGCCATGATGTTGTGAAGGACGCCGTCCACCCGGAACCGGACGCGAAACTCCTTCTCGTAAGGCTCGACGTGGATGTCCGACGCTCCCGCCTTCAGCGCCTCGATCAGGATGAGGTTCGAGACCTTGATGATCGGCGCCGACTCGGAGGACTTGGCAAGATCGATGAGGTCGATCTCCTGCCCCTCTTCGCCACGGACCACGTCGACGTCGCCGGCCTCGAAGCCGGTGATCTCGTCCATGTTGAACTCGGAGAGGCCGACGCTCGCCATGTCGTCCATCGTCAGCGCCGAGGACATTAGGTCGTCGATGCTGCCGTCGGCCGGCGAGCTTCCGGTCGTCGTGCCTTTGGGCCGCTCCTTCAGGACGACGGAGCGCGGCGTTCCATAGTGCTTGTCGATCGCGCGCCGCAGCGAGGCCTCCGAGGCGACGACCGGCTCGACGTTGTAGCCGGTCATGAACTTGATGTCGTCCATCGCGAAGACATTCGTCGGATCGGACATCGCGATCGTCAGGGTTGCCCCGGTTTTGTTCACGGGGAGGACGCCGTACTTCCGGGCGACCTCGCCGGGCACCACCTTGATCACGGCGGGGTCGATCTCGAAGTGCGCGAGGTCGATCGAGGGCACCCCGAACTGCTGGGAGAGGGTTTCGGTGATGTCCTGCTCACTGACGGCGCCGATCCGGATCAGCGCCTCGCCGAACTTACCCCCTTCGTCCCGCTGGGACTTGAGCGCAGCTTCGACTTGCTCGGGCGTGACGAGCTTCGCCTTGACGAGGAGATCGCCGAGTTTTACCGCCATGGGGAAGTTCCACAGGTTAAGGCTTTGGTCTCCATCTGTCAAAAGGGGAGACAGGTGGGGTCAGGTCTCCACTTGCCACTTTGCTTCGCGGAGCTGGCAAGGCCAGTCGCCGAATCCACCGTTCTCTCGATCAGTGAAGACCTGACCCCGCTATTCCTTTTCGATCGTCTTCAGCTTTCCGACGAGCGTCCCGACCTTCAGCTTCGAACGGATCTGAACGGGGACCTTCTTTTCGTCGTCGGTGAGCCACAGGACCAGGTTCTTGCCTTTGCCGATCAAACCTTCGTTCTCGCTCCTCGGCTCCACCCGGATCGTGCGGAAGGTGCCCGCGGGAGTCGTGACCGTCTCGCGTCCCTTCATGACGACGGAGAGCGGATACGCCTCGCGAGAGACGACCGTGAGCTGGATCGGGACGCCTTGCTGGAGATCGAGGAGCCGGATGTAGTAGACCGACGAAAGAGAGTCGAAGGTGGAGTCCTCGATCGGGATCGCTTTGCCGTTGCGGAAGGCGAGCTTCTTGCCGTAGTCGAACTCCACCAGATCGTCCCGAACTCGCTTGCCTTCGACCGTGTGTTTCTCGAAGCGCAGCGACCGGAAAGTTTTTGGATCGACCCACGACGCCAGGTAATCGCGCACGAGAAAGAGTTTCGAGAGAAATTCGCCCGAGATTGCCGAAAGCTCGAACTTGTAAGCCGGCCGGCCGTCGAACGCCGTTTCCTTCGCCGTCAGCGTGAGCTCGCCGGCCGAAGCTCCCAGGACCGACATCGCGAAGCGGAGCGTCTCGCCCAGAAATGGTGGACGTCCCTCGAGCTTCGGCTGCGCGTGGGCGGCCGATGTGACGGCGAGCGCGAAAAAGAGCGCCGGAAGGAAGCGAGCCGGTTTCAAGCTCCGGCGAGAACGGGAAGCGTCGGCCGGTCGTTCCCGGCGCCGCGAGCGTGGAATCCCTCGCGCAGCCTGTCCTGAGTGAATGCGAAGGACTCGGGACTCCCGCACGGGCGGTTCAATCGCGTCAGGCCGCAAGCACCTCGAATGCCTTTCGGGCGACCTCTTCGGCCCCCGTCTCGGAATCGTACCGGATTGCGGAGCCGGGACTCCGGTACGGGCCGTTCCTTGCCGGAGTGTTGCGGTCCGGGTCGGTCGAGCCGAACAGCGCGAGGGTCGGAGCTCCAAGGGCATCGGCCAAATGGAGCGGTCCGGTATCTCCGCCGATGAACAGCGCGGAAGCGGCCATGACCCGCGCGAGCCCCGAGAGCGGAAGGAGCGGAAGGAGCCGAGCCTGCGGAAGCATTTTCGACATCCGACGGGCGCGCTCTTCGTCGCCGGGTCCCCAGGAGACGACGGCGGACATCCGGCCGCTGTCGGAAAGGAGGCGCGCGAGTGCGGCGAACCGCTCTTCGCCCCAGGTCTTCTCGGGCCGGCTCGCGCCGGGGTGATAGACCGCAAACGGTCGGGGCTGTCCGGCCAGAAACCCTTCCGCCTCGGGCGACGGCCGCTGGAGCAGAAAACGGGCATCCGGAGAGCGGCGCCCGACCGGGATGCCGGCTGCCTCGGCGAGCGCGAGGTTGTGGTCGACGATGTGCCGGCCGGCGAGGGGGTTAACCACACGATCGCAGAGGAGCACGGATCCGCGTTCCCTTCGATCGGCGGTTCCGAACCCGACCACCGGGGCGCCGGCCGCGCGCGCGAGCAGGGCGGACTTCCAGAGTCCCTGGGCGTCGATCGTCGCGTGCGGTGAAAACCGGCGGAGATTGCGGAAGAGCGATCCCATTTCCGAGTACGTACGCGGAGACAGTGGCCTCCGCCGCCAATTCCTCGTGTCGGCAAAAAAGATTTCATCGACGTCGGGGTTGCCTTCGACGAGCTCCCGGTATGCCGACTCGATCACCCAGCCCACCTTCGCTCCCGCCCTTCGCGCGTTCGCGGCGATCGGGAGCGCGTGCACGACGTCGCCCAGGGAGGAGAGACGCACGATCAGGAGATTCATGACGCGGAACAAAGAACACGGAACACGGAGCACGGAAAGACCGAAGCCCGAAATCTTCCCTTCACCTGTCGCCTGTTCTCCGTCCCGTGGTTCGAATTCGTTCGAGCATCTCCGTCGTCGCGTGGTCCTTCGAGTCCCCGACGATCACGGTCTTTCCCCCGTAGCGGGCAACGACCTCCCGCTCCGGCACCGACTCGGCAGTGTAGTCGGTTCCTTTCGCGTGGACGTCGGGGCGGAGCTCTTCCAAGAGCGCGGCGGGGGAATCTTCCTCGAAGACGACGACCGCGCCGACGCACGCGAGCGCCGCCACGATCTCCGCGCGCTCGTCGGCTGGCACGATCGGGCGGCCCGCGCCCTTCGAGCGGGAAACGGACGCGTCCGAGTTCACTCCGACGATCAACCAGTCCCCCTGGGCACGTGCCGCTTCGAGATAACGCACGTGGCCCGCGTGGAGGAGGTCGAAGGCTCCGTTCGCAAAAACGATCCGCCGGCGCGCTTCTCGTTCGCGCGCGGCGGCTCGGACGGCTTCCGGGCGCGAAACGATTTTCTCGGTCGACGAACGAACTTCGCCCGTCACCTGGTCAACGTCCGATCGGATGCGATCGCCTGCTCCAGCTCCTCCGCGGAGACCGTCGCGGTCCCCATCTTCATCACGACGACGCCGCCGGCGAAATTCGCGAGAAGCGCCGCCTCGAGCGGCGTCGCGCCGGAAGCGAGCGCGAGGGAAAACGCCGCGAGAACGGTATCGCCCGCGCCCGTGACGTCGGCGACCTGGTCGGTCCCGTGGACGGGAATGAGCGTCGGCGGACTTCCTCCATCGAAGAGCGCCATGCCGCGCGAGCCCCGCGTGACCAGAAGCGTCCGGCAGCCGAGTTGTTTTCGCAGCCGGTCCCCGGCTTCCGCCAGCTTCTCGGGAGAGTCGCCCAGTCGCTCGCCGGCGGACTCCTCGAGCTCCTCTTCGTTCGGAGTCGCCGCGTCCACGCCCGCGTAGCGTCCGAGCGAGTGCCGCGAGTCGACCAGAAGCGGAACGCCCGGCGGCAGACGCTCCCGAAGAGGTCGAACCGCTTCGGGGGTTACGCCGCCGTAGCCATAGTCGGACAGAACTGCGGCGTCGACCGATTCCGCGACGTCCTGAAGCTTCCGGGCGAGTCGGTCGCGCCACGCCCCATCGGCCGGAAGCTCCTCTTCCCGATCGAAACGCACCACCTGCTGCTTGATCGAATGCGCTCCGCCGGCGAGCACGCGCGTCTTCGTGGGGGTCGGGTAGCCGGAAACCGGGAGGAGCGCATCGGTCGGGATCCCACGGTCGCGGAAGATCTTCCTCAGGAGCTCGCCCTCCGGATCGTCGCCGACCGGGCCGACCGGCACCGGCATGCCTCGGAGCGCCCGGACGTTCGCGGCCGTGTTTCCGGCGGCGCCCGGAAGGCTCTCCTCCTTCCAGAACTTCAAGATGAGTACGGGCGCCTCCCGGGAAATCCGCTTGGGGTGGCCGAAGACGAAGCGGTCGAGCACGTAGTCTCCCGCGACCAGCAACCGCCGTCCGGCGAAGGAAGACACGAGCGCGAGAAGGCGCTCCTTCGAGGCCGGAAGTGTCATCGGCGCTATATAATGACGCGGTTTTCGGCCAAGTGATGCTCGACTCTCAGGTTCTCGTGCTGAATCGCGTCTTCCAGGCCGTGCACGTCACGTCCGTGCGCAAGGCCTTTTCTCTGTTCTACAAGGGGCACGTCCGCGCCGTCCTTCCCGACTATTCGACTTACGAGTTCGAGAACTGGTGTGACATCCCGGTGCAGCCTCAGGACGAAGTCGTTTTCACGCCATCGATGGCGATCCGGGTGCCGCGTGTCGTCGCTCTGAAAAGCTTCGATCGGCTCCCGCGCCAGGAAGTGAAGTTTTCCCGGCACAACATCTACCTGCGCGATGGGAATCGCTGCCAGTACTGCGGACACAAGTTCACGTCCTCCGAGCTGTCGCTCGATCACGTGATCCCGCTCTCGCGCGGGGGGACCTCGTCGTGGGAGAACATCGTCTGCGCCTGCCTCGCGTGCAACGTGCAGAAGGGGAATCGGACGCCCGGGGAGGCGTCGATGCGCCTGGTCGCCCATCCCCGGAAACCGCGGTGGCATCCGGTGGGCCACTTCGGGTCGAGCAAGCTCCACCCCGCCTGGCGGAATTTCCTCGACGTGGCTTACTGGAACACCGAGCTGAAGGCGTAGAGCTCAGAAGTCAGGCGGTGCTCCGCAGACCCTCTCGACGGCGGCGGCGACCGCTTCCACCCCGATCTCCCTCATGCACTCGTGCCCGTACGGGCATTCCTTGAGATAGCAGGGGGAACAGAATACGTAGCGGTCCAGGATCTCAAACCGGACGCCCGTCGGGCCCGTTCTTCCCGGATCGGTCGGGCCGAAGAGCGCGACGACCGGAGTTCCCACCGCCGCTGCGAGATGCATCGGACCCGAATCGTTGGCGACGACGACTCTCGCCCGGGCGGCGAGCGCGGCGAGCCCGACGGGATCGAGGTCCGCGCCCAAGACGGGCGGAGCGAAGTCTCCCGCGGCGGCGCGTGCCTCTTCCGCGAGCCGGTCTTCCCCCGGGCCGATGACGAGAGCGCACGAAAAGCCGCGCCGGAGGAGGGCCTCCGCGAGCGCACCGAAACGCGCCGGCGGCCACCTCTTCGTCCAGCCGAACGCGGCGCCGGGCGCCAGCAGAGCGAGCGAACCGTTGCGAAGGACACCGGCGCGGGAGAGAGCGCCATCGGCTCGCGCGGCGGCGTCCGCCGGGATCGGAAGGCGCGGCGGCGTCTCGTCCGGCGGGATGCCCCGCGATTCGAGGAGCCGGTCGTAGTCGCGCAGCTGGTGCCCGGTCCGGGGAGGCGGAGCGAGCGCGCGGGTCAGGAGGTGCCTCCGTCCGTCGGTCGCGTATCCGATCCGTTCGGGGATGCCGGCGAGGAAAGGGACAAGCGCGGACCGGTAGGAGTTGGGGAGGAGCCACGCCTCCGAGAAGCCTCCCTGCCGCGCCGCGAGCGAGTCGCGAAGGAGTCCCGAGGCCGTCGTAACGGCGGACGCGGTCCGCTCCGCGCGGTAGATCGCGGCGGGGCCCGGCCGGGCCAGGACCACGAGCCGCTCTTCCGGCGCCGCGCGGGAGAGCGCGCGGAGGACCGGCAGCGACAGGACCGCGTCGCCGATCCAGTTGGGCGCGACGACGAGCCTTCCCGCGCGGTCGCTCACGGCGCGCCGCTTTGGACCCGGGAGTCGGGACTCTCGGCCGGGCGGGTTTTCCATCGATCATGGATCCAGAGCCACGCGTCGGGAGCGCGGCGGATCGCCGCCTCCGTCACCTCCGTGTAGCGGGCGGTGGCCCGGCGCACCCGCTCTTCCCGATCGACCTCCACGCCCCCGAACTCGTCTGCGAGAATCGGACGCTCGAACCCGAGCCGGTAGCGTCCGTCCGACTCCGGCCAGGTGAAGACGGGCACCACCGCCGCTCCCGTCTTCAGTTGAAGGAGCGCGAGCGACGACGTGGTCGCCGCGGGACGTCCGAAGAACGGAACGAACACGGCTTCCCGCGGCAGGACGTTCTGGTCGATCAGGATTGCGACCGTCTCGTTTCGGGACATCGCGCGCAGGAGCTCCTTCGCCGCCTGCCGCTTGGAGATCGGACGGTTTCCGAACCGTCGCCGAAGTCTCGCGAGCTCCTCCTCGAGAAGGGGGTTGTCGAGCGGGCGGGCGACCGGCGCGATCGGCTCTCCCAGAAGTCCCGCGACGAGCGCCCCGACCTCCCAGCTCCCGAAGTGCGCTGAGAGAAGGAAAACCCCCTTTCCGCGGATCCGCGCGGCGCGCAGGTGCTCTTCTCCCTCGACCGACACGCGGGAGAGAAGGTCCTCGCGCGAGAGTCGGCCGGTCTGGAGGAAGTCCACCAGAGCGCTCGCGAACCCTTCGATCGAGCGCCGAGCGATGGCGGCGATTTCCTCAGGCGGCTCCCCGGGAAAGGCGGCGGCCAGGTTGTCGAGAAGAATCTTTCGCCGCGAAGGAAGAAACGAGAAAACGAGCCGCGCGGCAGCCCGGCCGGCGCGGCGTGCGGCCGGCGGAGGCAGCAGTGCGAGCCCTCCCGCGCCGACCCGGAACATCGCGAGCTCAGCGCGGTGGCGAAAAGCGGATCGCCGGCGCTTGCGCGAGCGGCGCGCAAGGGTCACCGCGAGGGTTTTTGCGTCCCGGAGGTCGACTGCGTCCGACGACGCTTTCAAGTCGGCCGGGCCGATGCGGTGCGCCATCTCTGCGGCTCGCCCGAAATCCGGGAGAGCAGGTAGGGAAAGAAGCCGGCCTCGGCGACCTCGACGTCGAGCCGTAGGGTGACGACCGGAAGAAGGATCTTTCCTTCGAGCTTCACGGAGTCCTTCTCGGTCGTCAGGATCCAGGCGCTGCCCGTTTCTTCCGCGGCGCGGCGAATCGCGCCGAGATCTCGTCGGGTGTAGCGGTGGTGGTCCGGAAACGCCAGGGTTTCCTCGGCGGAGAGTTCCAGCTCCGCGAGCGTTGCCGCGAACGAGTCGGGGTTGGCGATTCCGCAGACCGCAACGAACCGCCTCGTCGACAACCGCGCGGCGGCCACCGCCGATCCTTCTTCGTCGCGGAGTCCGGCGGCTCGGATCCGAGCGGAGAAGATCGGCACGCCCGGATTCCACCGATCGAGCGCCGCGCGCGCCTCTGCCGAGGGTTCCCCCCGATTCCCGCGCGTGAGCACGACGGCATCGGCGCGGGCGAGCGCCGAGAGCGGCTCGCGCAACCGTCCTCCCGGCGGCAGCCGTCCGCCCCCGAACGGATCCGAAGCGTCGAGGAGAAGCAGATCCACGTCGCGTTCGAGCGCCAGGTGCTGGTAACCGTCGTCCAAGAGGATCACGTCCGCACCGAGCTCGATCGCGACGCGCGCCCCTTCGATACGCCGCTCCGCGGCCACGACGGGGACCGTGGGCAGCCTTTTCGCGATCGCCACCGGCTCGTCGCCCCCCTCGTCCGGACCGACGAGGGGGCCGTCTCCGCGCGAGACCACCACTACTCCCTTCGATCGACGGCCGTAGCCGCGCGAAAGGATCACCGGCCGCTTCCCCTCGAAACGCAGCCGCCGGGCGAGGAACTCGACGAACGGCGTCTTTCCGGTTCCTCCGAAGGTCAGGTTTCCCACCGACACGATGGGACAGGCCGCCCGTTGCGAAGCGAGCCCGCCCGACCGGTAGAGCCGCGCTCGCGCTTCGAGCACGCGACCGTAAATCACCGACAGAGGGGAGAGCGCGGCGCGGCCGATCCCGCCGGCAAGCCGATTTGGTCTCAACCCGCGGCCCCTTGCTGGGCGGGAGCGCGGCGAAGGAGCGCCAGGACGAGGTCGGCGGTCGCGTCGGCGGAACCGCGGTTCACGGCGACGAACTTCCGCGCGAGAGCGCCGGAGGCGGCCGTCGCCGCGGGATCGCCGAGACGGGCCGAAAGGGCGCGGGCGAGATCCTCCGCATCCGCGACGCGGTGGACGATTCCGAGGCTCTCTCCCTTCTCGACGACCTCGCGGAAGTTCTCGACGTGCGGTCCGACGATGACCGGGACTCCGGCCGACCACGCCTCGATCGGGTTGTGTCCGCCGCGAGGGACGAGACTTCCTCCCACGAAAGCGATCTTCGCGTGAAGGTAAAGCGACGCGAGCTCGCCGATCGTGTCGAGGAGGTACACGTCGCAAGGGCCCCGGCCTCGCATGGTCGAGCGGAGGAGGGAGAGGCCGGCGGCCTCGATCTTCTTCGCCACTTCTTCGAAACGCTCCGGCCGCCGGGGCGCGATGGCGAGGAGCGGCCGGGGAGTGAGCCGGTTCCACGCGTGGAGGACGGCCTCCTCTTCTCCTTCGGCCGTGGAGGCGGCCACGACGATCGAGCGTCCCGCCGCCGCCTCCGTCAGCCGTTCTCCGTCGCGAAACGGAGGAGCCGGCGGAAAGTCGTACTTCAAGTTGCCTTTCATCCGGATCTTCGAGCGCGGTACGCCGAGCGACTCGATCCGGCGCGCGTCCTCCTCGCTCTGCATGACGAAGAGCGAGACGCTCTCGAGCGTGGCCGCGAACCACCTCTTGAGCATCCGGTAGCGCGGATAGGAGCGTTGCGAGATCCGGCCGTTGACGAGGGCGACCGGAATTCCTCGCGCAGCCGCCCGGTCGAGGAAAAGGGGCCACAGCTCGGTCTCGGTCAGAAGGACCAGCCCCGGCCGCACTTCCTCGAGTGCCCTCTCGACCGGCCTCGCGAGGTCGATGGGGAAAGCAAAGACGGCGACGCCCTCGGGCAGCACCCGGGGCGCGAGGTCGCGCCCGGCCTCCGTCGTCACGGAGAGGCCCAGCCGCCGGTCGGGCGCCTTACGGCCCAGGGCGGAGAGGAGAGCGGCGGCGACGCCGACTTCACCGACCGAGACCGCGTGGACCCAGATCCCGCCGGCCAAGTTCGGCCAGTCGACCCGTCCGAGCCGTCCCTTGAGATCGCCCAGTCGACGCCGGCCCGTGATCGAGCGCAGCAGAGCGATTGGCGAATAGGCGATGAGAGCCGCCCCCGCCAGAATCCGGTAGAACAGCATTCGACGCCGATTATCGTTCAACGGGGTCAGCCTTCCCCTTGCCCGGGTGGGAACAACGTTTTACCATTCAAAGGGTTATCGAGTGAAGAAAGACGAGACAATGAGGAAGAAACGGGGCGACGGGAAGCGTTGCCGCTCCGTATAACGGCCGGGAGGACCCATGATTGTCGCGGGGACAGGCCCTGCGGGCCTGCTACCGCCACAGTTCAAGACATGATGGACCTCGTTTACAGCGAAAACCGGGATCGGCAGGAATCGACTGAGCTTCCCGACAAGGAGCTCGCGCTCCGTTCCCGGGGAGGCGACATGGTCGCCTTCGAGGCTCTCGTCATCCGCAAAACGCCGGCCGTCGTCTCGGTGGCCCGGCGGATCGTGGGGGATGCCGAAGACGCCCGCGACGTCGCCCAGCTCGTGTTCCTCCGGGTGTGGGAGCAGCTCGCCCGGTACGACGACCAGTACTCGTTCAACACGTGGCTCTACCGGATTGCGACGAACCTCTCGATCGACTTCCTCCGAAGCTCGCGGAGCCGGGAGCGGGCACACGGAGCGACGCTCCACCTGGTCCGGATGCGGGAGGAGATGACCGGCCACCAGACCACGAACGCCCTCGAGGACGCCGAGCTCGCCCGTCTCTTTCAGACGGTCTCGGGCCGACTGACCGGGAAGCAGAAGGCGGTCTTCGTCCTGAAGGAGATGGAGGACTGCGACACGAAAGAGATCGCCCGGATCCTGAAGTGCGGCGAGTCCACGGTGCGCAACCATCTCTTCAATGCCCGGCGAATCCTGAGGCGCGAGATCGCCCGGATCTGCCCGGGTTTGATTGCCGGGAGAGGGCGGCGATGAGCTTTTCGTGCGTCGACGTCCGGGCTCGAGTGCCGGAATATCTCGACGGTGCTCTCGCCTCGGCCGAGACGCGGACTTTTCGCGAACATCTCTTCTCGTGCCGGGAGTGTCGCGACCAGGTCGTCTCGATCGAGCCGTCTCTACTATTCGCGCGTGTTTCCCTCGAAGAGGTTTCCGCGAAAGACGTCGAACGGGTGCTCGCGGGCGTCAAGGCCGGCGTCGCGCTCAAGCAGGCGGAGCGCAAGCTCGCGCTCGGCCGTTCGAAGCGGCGGCGCCGCGTCGCGGCGATCGCTTCGGCCGCGGCGCTCGCGGCATTGACGCTCGTGCTGCCCGGGTCGGCGCGGCGTTCGGATTCGCGTCGACCCGTCCGAGCCGCCGCTCGCTCGACGGCCGCGCCGGCGCCCGGCTTTGCCCCCGCGGCGCAGACCGTTCCGGCCGGGACGTTCCCTGCGGACGCCACGATCTACGACTGGAACCCGGGAGCCGGCAGTCAGGAGCCGCGGGTGGTCTGGATCGTGGACCGCTCGCTCGACATTTGAGAATGTTGCGGGGACAGGCCCTGTGGGCCTGGACCCGCCGCAGTTCATAGTTCGTACCTCCCGTCAGGGAGCGGGGTTTTTACTTCGAAGTGAGAAAGAGAGTTTTTTTCGCGGCCCTCGTGGCCTTTTCGCTCTTCGCGCTCGCGCTCATCGCGGCCGAAGAGGCTGCGGTGAAGGTGTTCATCCTCAGGTACCGACAGGTCGAGGAAGCCGCGCTCTTGATCCGTCCCCACCTCTCTACCGCGGGCTCGGTGACCCTGACGCCGCGCCTGAAGGCGATCACGATCACCGATCGGGAAGAGAACCTCCGCATGATCGCGAAGGTAATCGCGGAGTTCGACACGCCCCCCCGCGGGTTCACGTTCGCGGTGAAGCTCATTCGCGCGCGGGCGGAAGTGCCGGCCGGCTCGATCGAGAAGGAGATCGGCGGCCTCGGCGCCAAGCTGAAGACGCTCTTCCAGTTCAACGACTACAGTCTGATCGACTCCACCGTCCTGCGGGGGATCGAGGGGGCGCCGGTGGCCGCGCAGCTCGGCGAAGAGGGAAATGCCTATCTGCTGAACTTCTGGATCGAATCCGCAGGCTCGGGTGACCAGGTTCTCCTCTCTCCGTTCTCGCTCTCCCGCCTGCGCCGGAATCCCCAGGGCCGCATCGTTCCGGTGGCGCTCTACCGGGCGCCGATGGCGGTGACCCTCAATCAAACGCTCGTCATCGGGGCGTCGAAGGACGAGGGCTCGAAGAACGCCTTGATCCTGGTCCTGCTCGTGCAGGAGACGCCGCGAGCCGGCGCAGAGCGCGGTACCGACGGACAAAAAACGGTGGAGAAGAAGCCATGAGCCCCCAGTTTTCGGTCAAAGCGGGCTGGCCGGACGGCTCGGTCGCGGAGGAAGCGGTCCTCGCGCCCGACTCGAAATCCGCGCGCGTCGAGATCGAGCGGCGCGGGGGCCACGTCTTCGAAATCCGCCGACACGGCTTCGGGCTGCCGGGCGGGCGGGGCGGCCGGCGCGGCCGCGTCAAGATGGCCGATTTCCTGGTCTTCAACCAGGAAATGATCGCGTTGCTCAAGGCGGGGCTGCCCGTCGTGCGTTCGTTCGAGATCCTGCTCGAGCGGCAGGAGAGTCCGGCTTTGCGCGCCGTGCTCGCCGACGTGAAGGATCGGGTCAACTCGGGCGCTTCGATCTCGGAAGCCTTCGCCGAGCAGGGGGACATCTTTCCGCGCCTCTACTGGACCTCGCTGAAGGCCGGCGAGAAGTCGGGTGAGATCGAGAACGTCCTGCGGCGATACCTGAAGTACCAGAAGACCGTCATCGCCATCTCGCGCAAGGTCGTTTCGACGCTCGTGTATCCGGCGATTCTCCTCGTGATGTCCGCCGGGCTGATCGCCGTCCTCATGACCGTCGTCGTCCCGAAGTTCCAGCAGTTCTTCGCCGACTTCCACGCGGACCTGCCGCTCCTGACGGTGATCGTCGTGGGAATCGCCGGTTTCCTGCGCGACAACATCATCTGGCTTCTGCCGGCGCTCGGGTTCGCCGGATATCTGTTGATGCGGTGGATGAAAACGCCGGCCGGACGCGTGTGGTCCGACGGCGTGCTCTTGAAGCTCCCGTTCCTCGGAGGTCTTTTCCTCCGGTTCTCGATCACGCAGTTCACGCGAAGCCTCGCGACGCTGCTCGGAGGAGGCACGCCGCTCGTTCCTTCGCTCGAGAATGCGGCCGAGGCGATCGGGAACCGTCACATCGCGCGGCGCGTGCGCGAGGTCGTCCCGAAAGTGCGTGAGGGCGGCGAGCTGTGGCACTCGCTCGAATCGACCGGCATTTTGACGAACCTGACGATCGAAATGATCAAGGTCGGCGAGACCTCGGGTGCGCTTGAGGAAATGCTGACGGCCGTTTCGGACTTCTACGACGAGGAGATCGACGTGCTGCTCGCGCGCGTGATCACGCTCGTCGAGCCGGCGATCCTCGTGATGATGGGGGGCGTGATCGTCACGATCCTGCTGTCGGTGTATCTGCCGATCTTCAAGATCATGTCCCAGATCAAAGGATAAGACGATGTGCGCGGACCAGAGATTCGGGAAAGCGGCCGTTCTCGAGGGCGGCGTACGGACCTCCGGCCGCGAACCGGCCGTCGCGGCCCAGGTTCGGCTGGCGTCGAGAGAGGAGGAGGAGGCACAGGCCGTCGCTCTGGCGGAGCGGCTCGGCCTGCCGTACGTCGACGTCTCCTCCTTTCGCGTGGACCCCGATCTCTTCCGCTCGATTCCGGTCGAGTGGATGCTCCGATACACGTTCATCCCGGAGAAACGCACCGAGAAGGCGATGACGGTCATCTGTGCCGATCCGACCGACGTCGTGAAGTTGGACGAGCTCGAGCTCCTGACCGGCTTGCCGCTCCGGATCAAGGTCGGAAGCCGCGCCGCGATCACCGACATCCTGCAGAAGAGCGAATCGTCGCAGAGGGTCCTGGACGAAGCGACCGAAGACTTCCGTCTTCAGCTCGTCAGCGAGGACGAGGAGGGCGAAGAGACCCTCACGATCGATCGGATCACGCAGGACGCGTCTCCGATCATCAAGCTCGTCGACTCGATTCTCTTCAACGCCATTCAGCGCCGCGCCTCCGACGTCCACATCGAGACGCAGGAGAACGTCGTTCTGATCAAGTACCGAATCGACGGAGTGCTGTACCAGGCGATGGACCCGATCGACAAACGCCACCACGGCACGATCATTTCCAGGATCAAGGTCATGTCGGAGCTCGACATTTCCGAGAGGCGCATTCCGCAGGATGGCCGGTTCAAGCTCCGCGTGCGCGGCCGCACGATCGACTTCCGCGTCTCGATCATGCCAACCGTGCACGGCGAGGACGCCGTCATCCGCATCCTCGACAAGGAGTCCGCCAACGCGGAGTTCAAGAGCCTGAACTTAGACGTGCTCGGATTCGACGCGGAAACGAAGAAGAAGGTCCGCAAGTTCATCCGCGAGCCTTATGGAATGGTGCTCGTCACCGGCCCCACTGGCTCGGGAAAGACGACGACCCTCTACGCCTGCCTGTCCGAGATCCAGTCCGTCGAGGACAAGATCGTCACGATCGAAGATCCGGTCGAGTACCAGCTTCGCGGGATCACCCAGATCCCCGTCAACGAGAAAAAGGGGCTCACGTTCGCGCGCGGTCTCCGGTCCATCCTGCGGCACGACCCGGACAAGATCATGGTCGGAGAGATCCGCGACGAGGATACGGCGCAGATCGCGGTGCAATCCGCTTTGACGGGCCACCTCGTGTTCACGACCGTCCATGCGAACAACGTCGTGGACGTGCTCGGCCGTTTCCTGAACATGAAAGTCGAGCTGTACAACTTCGTTTCGGCGCTGAACTGCATCCTCGCGCAGCGGCTCGTCCGGAAAATCTGCCCGCACTGCCGCGAAAAAGTTTCGGTCTCGCCTCAGTCGCTGGTGGAGGCCGGTCTCGACCCCGCGACTCTCGCGGGACAGGTCTTCTACGAGGGGAAAGGCTGCCTGGAGTGCGACGGCACCGGCTTTCACGGCCGCATGGCGATCGCGGAGCTGCTCGACCTGTCCGACCGGATCCGGGGTCTCATCCTGGAGCGGCGGCCCGCCGCCGAGATCAAGCGGGCGGCCAAGGAAGAGGGAATGACGTTCCTTCGCGAAGTGGCGCTTTCGAAGGTCTTCGAGGGTTTGACTACGTTGAAGGAAATCAACAAGGTCACGTTCGTCGACTGATGAAGATTCCACTTCTCCCTCCCGTCGTTCCACCGCACGTCTTCTGCCTTCTGGCGGACGGCGTGACGTGGGCGAACGTGCGGCGCGACCCGGTTCCGGGATTCGTCGACTCGCGCCACTTCGCGTATCCCCCGAATACTCTCGGCTCCGGCCCCTCCGGAACTCCGCTGTTCTCTCGAGACGCCATCGTCGACGCGGTCGAGGTCGCCCGGAAACTGTCGGGCGGGTTCTCGCGCGCCTCCGTCGTCTTTCCCGACTCGTGGGCGCGCATCCTCCCGATCGATTTCGACACGCTGCCGGACTCGGAGGACGCGGTGCGCGACATGGTCCTCTGGAAGCTGAAGAAGCTCCTCCCCGGCATCAGCGAAGACCTGTCGGTCGTCTTCGACCAGATGCCGAAGGCGGGAGAGGAGGGGGAGCTGCGTCTCCTCGTCGCGGCGGCGCCTTCCGAGATGCTCCGGTCGATCGAGCAGTCTTTCGAGAGCGTGGGCGTTCGTGTCGGCGCTCTCGCGCCCTCGAGCCTCATTCTCTTCGACGGTCTTTCGCCGGTTCTCGGCACTCTCGCCGGCGGCGACTACGGCCTTCTCCACCGTTCCCCCGGCTCGCTCGTCTTCGTGATCGCGCGCGACGGAAACCCGGTCTTCTTTCGCCAGCGGCCGGAAGAAGAAGGTGAAGAGGGAGAAGACCAGGATCAGGAAGTCCGTCTCTCCCTCTCCTACTACCTCGAGAAGCTCCACGGCGCCGGTCTTTCCGCCGTGTACGTGCACGACGCAGCGCCGGGACGCGAGCTCGCCAGCGGCTCCGCTCTTCCGGTCCCTCAGACGCGGCTTTCGGGGTCGCTCTTTTCCGCCGACCGCGGGTTCGACGAGCGCGTCGCCGCGCGTCCCGAGCTCCTGTCGGCCTTCGCGGCGGTCAACGGCAAGTCATGACCTTGAACTTCGCGCGCCGCCCGTTTCGCGACTACCGACCCGTCTATTTCGTGGCGGGGGCAACTCTTCTCTTGGGCGCGATCCTCTTCGGAATCAATGCGAGCCTCTATGGTCAGTTCCGGCGGGACGTCGCCGATACGCGCGAGGAGATCTCCTGGCTGGAGAAACGGCAGGCGCGCGCCAATGCGGCCGCCGACGAAGCCAAGAACGCTCTTCGCGCCTACGAGCTCTCCGAGCTCTCGACGGAGAGCCGCGGGCTCCTGCGGTTGGTCGAGGAACGGCAGTTTTCCTGGACGACGCTCCTCTCGCGGCTGGAAAAGGTCCTCCCGGCCGAAGTCCGGCTGTCGCGTCTCCAGCCGAGATTCGAGGACGCCGGAAAGATCGAGATCGACATCGCGCTCGTGGGCCGAGGACCGGAAAGCGTGGTCCACACTCTGACCGCGCTTGCGAGGTCCCCGTACTTTGCGGCGATCGAGCTCAAGTCCGAAACGCGGCCGGAGTCGAAGCAGGGCGTCCCCGAGGGCTATACCTTCTCGGTCACGACGAGCTACGCGCCGAAAGGGGCGTCGTGAGAGCTCGCGAGAGCATCTGGCGCCAGAGGGGGGGCCTCCTGGTCGTCGCGGGCATCTTTTTCGTGGCGAACCTTGCCTTTCTGCTGGGCTCCCGGTCGATCACCTCCGCGCGCCGGCAAGCGCTCGAGGAACGCCGGACCGCCCTCTCCCGTGACGTCACTTCGCGCGAGGCGGAGGCCGCGAAGCTCGGAGGGCAGCGCGACCGGCTGGCGCAGGTCTCCTCCGTCATCGACGAGTTCTACGGGCGCCGGGTCGGGTCTCGACGGGAGACGCTCGCTCCGATCGTGGAGGAAGTCCACGCCGTGATACAAAAAGTCGGCGTGACGCCGGTGGCGATCAGCTACACGACGGCCTCTCTCAAGACCCTTCCGCTTTCGCAGATGCTGATCGGTTTCCACTTCGACAGCGACTATGCCCGATTCAAGCGGCTGCTCGCCGCGTTCGAGTCCAACCGGCGCTGGATCGTCGTGCGGGACGTTTCCCTGAACCGGAAGACCGACTCTCCCGGAGACGTCCAGGTGAGGGTCGTCCTCGCGACGTATTTCTCGGGGGACGAGAGCGTTCCGGCTCCTCCGGCGCCCCCTTCCCCGGCGCGACGGACCGTGCGCACCGTCGAGCGGACGGTCCAGCGATGAAAGGGTTTTCCATCGGCACCCGCCGGCAAGCCATTCTTTTCGGCGCCCTTGCCTTCGTCCTCCTTTTCGCGATCGTGAAGTGGAGCGCGCGGGAGAGGTCGGCGCCCGTCGAGGCCTCGATCCCGTCGCCGACCGCCGAACGCCGACTGCCGCCTCTGGCGCGCAACCGGAAGCCGCGCGCCCGTTCGGTCGTGCCCGAAGAAATCCCTGCCTTGACGGCGCGCGATCTCGAGCCGCACCTTCGCGGAGGCGCCGTCGACACCGGCCGCGACCTATTCGATTTCCGGGAGCCGACCCCGACTCCGCCGCCGGTACCGACCCCGGTGCCGACAATTCCTCCCACCTTCGGCCCACCGGGCCCACCGACACCGCTACCGACTCCAGCGCCTCCGAACATCGCTTTCCAGCTGATCGGCATTTTCGGCCCGAAAGACCGGCCGATCGCCGTCCTTCGATCCGGGGACCAGATCACCAACGCTCGCAAAGGCGATGTCGTGTTCGGCCAGTTCAAGATTCAGAACGTCGGATACGAATCGATCGACGTCGGCTTCGTCGGCTTTCCGCCGGCCGAGACGCGGCGATTGCCGATCACTCAATAAACGAAGAAAGGTCCTTTTTCGAGATGAGAAACCGAGTTCACAAGCACGCCGTGTTGCCCCTTCTGCTGATCGCCCTCACCTCGTGTACGGGCTCTCGGGCTTTCCGCGAGGCCCGCGATGAGGAGGCGCTCGAGCACTGGGATCTCGCGGTGATCAACTACTCCAAGGCAGTCAAGCTCGATCCGAAGGACAACAGCTATCGCCTCGCGCTCGCCCGCGCGAAGGCCAAGGCGTCGCAGTCGCACTTCGAGAAAGGAAAGCTCTACCGCTCTTCCGCCCGTCCCGAGCTCGCCGTCGTCGAGCTCGAGCAGGCCGTGCTGCTCGACCCGACCAACCAGTACGCCGAGGTCGAGCTGCGGAAGGCCCGCGAGGAAGCGGGCAAGATCATTGCCGACCGAGCCGGCGAGACGCGGATCGAGGGGCTGAAGCGGCAGGCGCGCGGCTCGCGGGCGAAGCCCCCGATTCTCGAGCCGGCGAGCGATCACCCCATCAACTTGAACTTCCCGCAGCCGAAACCAATCAAGCAGATCTACAAGGCCCTCGCGGACGCCGCCGGGATCAACGTCATTTTCGACCCTCAGCTGAAGGACGACAACGTCGCGATCGTTCTCAACAACATGGAATTCCAGCGGGCGCTCGAGACACTGATGCGCCAGGAGAACCACTTCTACAAGGTCATCGACGAGCGGACGATCCTGATCGCGGCGGACAACGCGGCCAACCGCAAGACGTACGAAGACCTGGTCATCCGGACGTTCTTCCTGTCGAACGCCGACGTGACCGAGGTCGCGAATTCGCTGCGCTCACTCCTCCAGACCACGCGAATCTCGATCAACAAGGCGGAGAACTCGATCACGCTACGCGATACGGCCGACAAGGTCGCAATCGCCGAGCGCATCGTCGAGCAGAACGACAAGCAGCTCGCCGAGGTCGTCGTGGACGTCGAGCTCCTCCAGATCAACACGACGAAGACCCAGGACTTAGGCGTGCTGCTGTCCGCCTACCAGGCGAGCGCCGACCTGATCGCTCCGGGCGGGAACAATAACTTCGGCGCGAAAATACCCGACGGCAGCTTCACCTGGGATCAGTTGAAAGACATCTCGATCCGGTCCTTCGGCTTCACTCTTCCTTCGATCACTTATTCCTTCATCAAGAACAACACGGACGCGGAGCTCCTCGCCAAGCCGCAAATGCGGATCTCGGAGGGACAGAAGGCGCAGCTCGTCATCGGCGACCGGGTGCCGATCCCCACGACGACGTTCAACACGGGGACGACGGTCGGCGGCAACATCGTTCCGGTGACGTCGTTCCAGTACCAGGACGTCGGAATCAAGATCGAGGTCGAGCCGCGCGTCCACCACAACAAGGAAGTTACGCTCAAGCTGACTATCGAAGTCTCGAACCTGAATGGCTTCGTCCAGGTCCAGGCGGGACAGAATCAGCCGATCATCGGCACCCGTACGATCGCTTCGAGCATCCGGCTGAAGGACGGCGAGACGAACCTGCTCGCCGGGCTCTTTCGGTCCGACAAGAGCCACACGACGAACTCGGTCCCCTTCCTGGGCGACATTCCGATCCTGGGCAGGCTCTTCTCGAAGAAATTCACGGACAATAAGTCCACCGACCTCGTCCTGACACTGACCCCGCACATCATCCGGATCCCCGACGTCACGGCAGAGGACCTGGAGCCGTTCTACGTCGGGACCGACTCGAACATCTCCGCCCAGGGGGGGCCGCGGATCGAGTCGCCGACCCAGCAGGGCCCGTTCGACTTCAGCCGCCGGGAGCCTCCGACTCCCCCCCGGGGCGCGCCCGTACCGACGGTGACGCCCGCGCCCCAGATCCTCGTCCCGGGCGGGCTCCCGAACGATCCGTTCCGCCCGAACCCTCGGGACGCGGTTCCGCCGCAGCCGCAGCCGACGCCTGTCCCGCCGGGCGCCGTCTCGCAGAGCAACGAAGGGGTCCTCTTCGACCTCGATCCGCCGTCGCTTTCGCTCGCAACCGGAGAACAGAAGACCGTGACCGTTCGCGCCACCGGGACGGACGCGTCCGCCTCCGGCACGCTCGAGCTCCAGTTCGATCCGGCGATCGCGGCCGTCGTGGGAGTTCGCCCCGTCGTGGACGGCGGCGGGACCGGCGAGGGACGGGTCGAGGGGAGCAAAGTCATCCTCGATCTGCCGTCCGGGCTCGGCCTCTCCGGCACGCGTACCCTGGCGGAGATCACGATCCAGGGGATCTCCCCCGGCAGCGCGAAGCTCTCTTTTGACAAGGCGACGACGGGAGGTCAGGCCATCCTCTCCGACGCCGCGGTGGAGGTCCGCGCGCCGTGACCCGCCCCTTCGCGTTGCGCCTCGGATTACCCGTTTCCCGACGTGGCGAGCGCGGCTTCACGATGGTCGAGATGGCCGTCGTCGCCGCGATGATCACGATCCTGACGGCCATGGCGATCCCGGTCGCCCGCTACGCCCTGAAGCGGCAGGACGAGCTCGAGCTGCGCTACCAGCTCCGTCTTCTGCGAAACGCGATCGACAAATACAAGCAGTACTCCGACGCGGGGCTGATCCCCCTGGCCGGCGTCGATACCGAGGGGTATCCCCCGGAGCTGGACACGCTCGTCAACGGCGTCGATCTGATCGGCCAGGTCAACAAGAAGATGAAATTCCTTCGGAAGGTCCCGATCGATCCGATGACCAAAAAGGCGGAATGGGGACTGCGCTCTTTCCAGGACGAGCCGGACTCTTTCGCCTGGGGGGGTCAGAACGTCTACGACATCTATACGCTGTCGACCGGCCGCGGGATCGACGGCACGTATTACAAGGATTGGTGATGATGGCGCGTTCCGAGTCGGGCTTCACCCTCCTCGAGCTGCTGGTCGTCATGACGATCATCGGGATCCTCGCGGCCGTCGCGATTCCGGCGCTGCGCGACTCTCCGCAACGGGCGCGGGAGGCGGCGCTCAAAGAGGACCTCTTCACGCTGCGCAGCACCATCGACCAGTACCACGGGGACAAGGGCTACTATCCGCCAGACCTGGCGACCCTCGTCTCGGACGGTTACCTGCGGCAAATCCCCGTCGACCCGATGACGAAGTCCCGGGACACCTGGGCAGTCCAGCTCGAGCAGCTCGAGCCGACGGCCGAGGGAGAGGGCGGGCCGACGACGTCGGTCGGGGCCACGACCGGCACGCAGACGACCGAGCAATCGGCAACGCCCGGCATCATCGACGTGCACAGCAGCTCGACCGAGAAGGCGCTGGATGGGACGCTCTACAAGGACTGGTAGCGGCGCGGCGGACCGCGGCTACACGATGGTGGCGGTCGTCATCTTCATCGCCATCCTGACGATCGTGATTGCCGCCGTCGGGCCTTCCATCTCGACCGTCATGAAGAGGGACCGGGAAGAGGAGCTCCTCTTCCGGGGTAAGCAGTACGCCCGTTCGATCGTCCTGTTTCAGCGCCGGTATGGCCGGTACCCGACGTCCTTGAAGGAAATGTTCGCGAACCGACCCCACACCGTCCGCAAGCTCTGGAAGGATCCGATGTGCGACTGCTACGACTGGAAGCTCCTGATCCAGGGGCAGCCCGACTCCTCTCCGTTCGTCGACCAGAAGGTGGACCCGAGCAACCGGCCCCCCTCGACCTACAGCAACCTCGTGCGCACGCCACTGCCAGCGCACTGGCCGCTCGGTCCCGATAACCAGCCGATCAATCTGGGGCCGATCGTGGGAGTCCGGTCGAAGATCCATCAGCAGGCTCTCCGGGAATGGCGGGGTAAGCGCTACTACGACGAGTGGCGGTTCATCGTCGGCGACGCCGACAGCGACGTAACCATCAACTTCAACCCCAATACTCTCCGCGTGACACCGGCCGCGCCAAAGCGCCCCTAGTACCAGCTTTCAGACAAATCCTTCCCGGTCAATCAGTTAGATTCCGCACCCGGCCAGTTGGCCCCCCGGGGATAAAATGTGCGCGCCTGCCGGGGGTCCGATGGTCCGCAAACACCTTCTCGAAAACGGAGTGACGGTCTTGGTCGACGAGATGCAGGACGTTCGCTCGTTCTCCCTGGGGTTTTTCGTCCGGGCAGGCTCGGGTGAGGAATCTCCCGGCAAACGGGGGATCTCCCATTTCCTGGAGCACGTCCTCTTCAAGAGGACCCGCCGGCGCTCGACGGTCGAGATCGCCCGGGCGATCGACCGACTTGGGGGCGACGTGGACGCCTTCACGACGAAGGAGTACACCGGCTTCTATGCGCACACGCTCGACTCGCGCTTCCCGGAAGCCATGGACCTGCTGGGAGATATCGTGCTCGCGCCCGCTTTCGAGTCGGACGACATCGAGGTCGAGAGGGGCGTGATCTTGGAGGAACTGGGCGAGGCGAACGACAACCCGGACGACCTGGTCCACGAGATGTTCGTTCGATCGTTCTGGCGGACGCATCCGCTGGGCGAGCCGGTACTGGGGACGTCGAAGACGGTCGCCGCCATCGGGCTCGGGGACCTCTACCGCTACTACCGGGAGCGCTACACCCCGGACAACCTGATCGTGTCCGTGGCGGGGCACGTCCGGGAGCTCGAGGTCTTAGAGTCCCTGGAGAAACTCTTTCGCCGGCGGGCGGCGCGCGGCAACGGGAACCATCCGGGCGAACACCTGGCAGGGAAGCCCCGTTCCTACCAGCACATTCAGCTGAAAGCCCGGCGCGGGCTCGAACAGGCCCACGTCTGCCTGGGCGTCGAGGGGCCCGGGCAGGCGAGCGGCCGCCGCTTTGCTGCCCATCTCGTGGACATCGTTCTCGGAGGCGGGATGTCTTCGCGCCTCTTCCAGGAGGTCCGCGAGAAGAGGGGACTCGTCTACTCGATCGCTTCGACCCTGAACTCCTACCGGCTGGGCGGTTACGAGACCATCTATGCCGCGTGCGCCCCCAAGAACCTGGCGAGGGTGCTCGAGGTCACGCTGCGGGAGCTCAAGAAGCTGAAGCACGACGGCGTTCGGCCGCGCGAGCTCGCCTGGGCCAAGCAGAACCTCAAAGGCAGCATGATCCTGGCGCTCGAGTCGACAGTGTCGCGGATGTCGTCCCAGGCCCGCCAGGAGTTCTATCTCGGCCGGGTCGCCCCCGCCGAGGAGAGACTGGCGAAGGTCGACGCCGTGACGTCCGACGAAGTCGACGAGGAGGCCGAGCGTCTCTTCGACGGCCGTGTGCTGTCCCTCTCGGTCGTCGGGAACGTCGGCAAGCTGCCTCTGACCGCCCCGGATCTCGCCGCCGCGCTCTAGAACCTCAGAGCAAACCTTTCAGCGCCGCGCGGTAACCGGCGTTTCGGCGCTCGATTTCCCTCTTGATCTCCGCATACTCCTTCGAGGCGCGGACCGGCGCGAGCAGCGAATCGTTGTCGAAACAGGGAGCGCAGGGCATTCCCGTCTCTACCGCCATACGCAAGAGCTCCGCGGCGCGGGCAAGGTCGCCGCGCATCGCCCGAGCTTCCGCGAGGAAGTGCAAGACGTGATGGAAGTGGCCCATCCGGCGGTCGGCGGAGAGAGTTTCGGCTTCGAGGTCCGCGAAGTCCCGTCCCTGTCGGGCTCGCAGGATGGCAAGGATCGCCGAATAGGCGGACTTCATCTCCGCTGTGGTTTCGCGCTGAAGTACTTCGATCTCGAGTTCGAGCCGCCGGGGATCTTCGAACTGGGCGCGCAACCAGTCCTTCGGCCAGCGGGTCGCCCAGAGTTTCTGGCTCTCCGGCGGAAGCTTCGCATACTCCTCCAACGCATGACGCCGATCGCCGCCGCCCCAACCGTCCAAGGTGGCGCGCTGCCGGTCCGCTTCGAAGCCGGAGGGGTTGATGCGCTCGCCCGCGCGGATGGCAGCTTCGAACTCCGGCACCCACCCACTGTGGAGATAGATCCGCGCCAGATCGAAGTGGGCGATCTCGAGGTTCGGCGCAACCGAGAGGGCCAACTTCAGCTCGCGAACCGCGCTCACGACGTCCCAGCCGCCGAGAGAGGACCAGGCGACGGACGCCCGCGCCAAACGGGGCTCGGCGAGGGTGGGGTCGAGGGCGAGCGCGCGATCGGCGTCGGCGAGCGCGGCGCTCCAGCTGTCGGAATCCGGTCGCAGGAAGGAGAGCCACGCCCGGGCGTAGGCTCGGGCGCCGATCGCCCGAGCGAAGGTCGGCGCCTGTTCCACGATTCGGTCGAACGCGGCGATGATCTGCTGCCGCTCATTCACCAAGGCGGTCGATACCTTCAGCAGACGAGCCCTCGCCGCCAGGTACTGCTCCATGACCTGGTCGGGGACCCTCTCCGCAGGGCCGAGCGTGCGTTGCATGGCCGGCGCGAGTCCGATCTGCAGTTTTTCCACTACCTGGCGTGAGATCGCGTCCTGGAGCTCGAACAGCTTCCCTTCCGGCAGGTCGATGCGGTCGCTCCAGAGGATTCCGCCGCGCGAGACGTCGGTCATCTGGACCGAGACCCGCGTCATGCCCTCGAGCTTCTGGTACGTCCCCTCGAGGACGGCGTCCACGCCCAGCTTCCGGCCGATCTCGCTCGCGTCGGCCGCGGGAGTCTCGTAGCGCGCGATCGCGCTCGTCGGCCGGACCGTGAGATCGCGCACGGCGGCGAGACGGCCGATCAGCGAATCGGCCAGACCCAGCCCGAAGTGCTGGGGCATTCCTTCGGCGGTGATGGCGCGGAAGGGCAGGACCGCGAGAGTGCGCGGAAGCCCGGCCGACGTCGCGGCGGGCTGGCGGCGCGAGACGAGGAGCGCGACGGCGGCGATCGCGGCCAGGAGAAGCGCTCCTCCGACGTAAACCAATGTTCGGCGCTTCGGAGGCGGTCTCGCGGGAGCGCGCGTCACCGCCGAGGTGAGGGATCCGACCGCGGTCTTGAGATCGTGAGCGAGATCTGCGGCCGAGTGGTATCGGTCCTCCCTTCGCTTCTCGAGGCAGCGGCGGAGGATGTGCTCCATCTCGGGCGTCAGAGAAGCGAGAGCCGGATCCGGCGGCGGGTCCTCTTTCAGGATCGCGTTCAGCGTCTCGATCCGGGATTCGCGGCGGAACGGCCGGCGGCCGGTCAGCATCTCCCAGAGAACGACGCCGAGGGAGAAGACGTCGGATCGACCGTCGACCGGCTCGCCGCGGACCTGCTCCGGGCTCATGTAGCCGACCGTCCCGGCGATCATCCCCGGCTCGGTCGCGAGCGCGGTCGCCGTCGCTTCGTCGTCCGTCGTCCCGCCGAGCGAAGGCTCATTTCTTTTCGCCAACCCGAAGTCGAGGACGCGAGCATGCCCCGACGGCGAGATCACGATGTTCTCGGGCTTGATGTCGCGGTGCACGATCCCCTTTTCGTGAGCGGCCGCGAGACCTTCGGCGACCTGCGCCGCGATCTCGGCGGCCTCCCTCGGCCGGAGCGGTCCGGCCGCGAGACGCGCCCGGAGCGTCTCCCCGGCGACGAGCTCGGCGACCGCATAACGCACGCCGTCCTGCTCGCCGACGTCCAAGAGCGTGACGACGTTCGGGTGGGACAACGAAGCGACCGCACGCGTTTCCTTTTCGAAGCGCCGCAGGCTGTCCGGATCGGCGGCGAAGGCCGCGGGCAGAATTTTGATCGCGACCTCCCGGCCGAGCCGTGTGTCGCGGGCGCGGTAGACCTCGCCCATGCCGCCGCGGCCGAGCTCACCCTCGATTTCGTAAGGGCCCAGACGGGTTCCGTGGGGAAGGCTCACGACCGCCCGAGAGAATACTGCCGCTCAGGGCGCCGAAGGGGCGCCGGGACCGGCCCGGCGCGGCCGCGGGTCAGGACGATCGCGGCGAGCGGCCCGAGGGACGGAGCAGGGTTCGAAGCGCGTTGCCGAGGCCGGGCCGGCGGCGAACCGGCTCTTCCGCGGTGTCAGCGGCCACGCGGCGCAGATCGAGCGCGAGGTCGGCGGCCGACCCGTAACGGTCTTCCCGGCGCTTCTGGAGGGAGCGGCGCAGGATCCGTTCGAACTCGGACGGAAGATCCGCAAAGACCGGGTCGGGCGGCGGCTCTTCCCGGAGGATCGCGGAGAGCGTTTCGACCGGCGAGTCGCCCCGGAAGGGACGGTGGCCGGTCAACATCTCCCAGAGTACGACGCCGAGCGAGAAGATGTCGGACCGGCCGTCGACCGGTTCGCCCCGCACCTGCTCCGGGCTCATGTATCCGACTGTGCCGGCGATGATTCCCGGCTCGGTCAAGAACGCGCTCTGGGTCGCCTCCTCCTCCGACACGGAAGCGCCCACCATCCCGGCGTTCCGTTTTGCCAGTCCGAAATCGAGAATCCGAGCGAAGGTCGTGTGCGCCAGGATGACGTTCTCCGGCTTGATGTCGCGGTGCACGAAACCCTTCCCGTGGGCGGCCGAAAGGCCTTCCGCGATCTGGGCGGCGATTTCCGCGGCCTCGGCGGGCGGCATCGCTCCGCGCTTCAAGCGCGCCCGGAGGGTCTCGCCTTCGACGAACTCCGAAACCGCGAACCGGATCCCGTCCTGGTCCCCCACGTCGAAGAGGGGAACGACGTTCGGGTGCGACAGCGAGGCGACCGCCCGCGCCTCCTTCTCGAACCGTCGCACGCTGTCCGGATCGCCGGAATGCGCTGCTGTCAGGATCTTGATCGCCACTTCCCGGCCGAGGCGCGTGTCCCGGGCGCGGAAGACTTCGCCCATCCCGCCGACGCCGACGGACGAGAGGATCTCGTACGGTCCGAGCCGCGAGCCGGGGCCCAGAGTCAACGGCTCTCGCCGAACGATCGGTATGGCGGCAACGGTAGCGGCCGTCTGCGAAAGTTGCTCGACCCGTTCCACGTCCGGCGCGGCGCCGAGCTCCTGGAAGATGCGGCGGGCGGCGTCGAACTCCATCTTCGCCGTCTCCTCGTCCCCGAGCTGCCGGCAAGCGAGTCCGACCAGGACGTGAACGCGCGCCGCCTCGTAAGGCACCTCGAGGTCGCGCCAGCCCGCCGCGGCTTCGCGCAGCGCGGCGAGCGAGGCTCGGGCGTCCCCTTCGGCCAGGAGGACGGCGCCCCGCGCCTGCGCGGAGACGGCCCGAACGAACGGCGAGTCGAGGGCGGCGCCGATCTCGGAGAGCTCCTCTGCGCCGGTCCGCGCCGCGGCGACGTCGCCCACGGCGAGCAGGATATGGACGTACGCGGGAAGGATCCGGGACCGGATCCTCTGATCCCGCGATTCCTCCGCCACGCGGCGGATCGCCGCGGCCGCGACCTCGACCTGACCCTGAGCCAGCCGCAGCTCGGCGAGACCCGGGTCCGGCTTTCGCCCCGAGCGACTCGCCTGCCGGTACGCCTCTTCGGCCTCCGCGAACTCCCCGCGCAGGCGGTGGAGATCGCCTCTCACGTAGAACGCCACGCCGACCGACGCGTGAGCGGGAGGCTCCGAAAGTCGTTCGCAGGCCTGGCGGACTTCATCGACGGCGCTCGGCCAGGCGCCCTTCAACTGGAGGATCTCAGCGCGGTGCACGAGGCAGACCCCGCGGTAGGCGACGAGGCCGGCTTGCGAATCGCACCACCGCGTCAGCGCGTCGGTCCACTCCTGGGCGCGGCGCAAGTCGAACGTCCCGTGGCACGCGCTGATCACGGCGCAGTAGACGAGCCCGGTCAGGAGCGGGGAAACCTCTCCCGCCGTCACCGCGACCATGACCTCGTCGAGGAGCTTCATGCCAGCAGCGGGCTCTCCGAGGCGGATGCGGCAGTCGCCCTCGCCCATCCGCGCCAGCGTCGCGACGTTCGCGTCGCGGAAGCGGTCTCCGATTTGAGCGGCCCGGCCGAACATTTCGAGCGCGCCCGCGGGGTTGCCCCCGAACATGGTCGGTATCGCGTTCAGGGCGAGGAGAAACCCCTGCTCGGCGCAGTCGCCGCTGCCCTCGAGGACCCGTCCCGCGCGGGCGAGCCACCCGCCGGCCGGTGCCATGTTGCCGCGGGCGAGCATCCCGAAAGCGAGCCACAGCGCGCTGCGAGCGGCCCGCTCTCGGTCGTTCCGGGCGAGAAACTCCTGGTGCGCCCGCGCCCACAGGTCGGTGCTGTCGGCGTCTTTTCCGGTCAAGTAGGCGGCGGTGGCCAGCCGCTCGAGGTCCTCGGGAAGGAGGGCGGTCTCCCGGTCCGCGGCCGAGAGCTCTGTGTAAGCGTCGGTCCACTGCTGCCGACGGAACGACTCCCGGCCCGAATCGAGTGTTTCGCTCTTGGTCATAGAACGCCCCCGGTTGTGCTAAAGAATATCGCTTCGAAGCCGATGTCGATCGCCGTCCCGGTCAAGGTCTTTCCCCACGGGAAGGGGCTCGAGGCGCCAGCCTACGCGACGCAGGGGTCGGCGGGCTGCGACCTTCGGGCCGCCATCGAGACGGACCTGACGATCACGGCGGGCGGACGGGCCCTCGTCCCCACCGGGATCGCGGTCGCTGTCCCGCCCGGTTACGAAGGCCAGTTGCGGATGCGCAGCGGGCTCGCGCACGATTGCGGGCTCGCGCTCTTGAACGCGCCGGGGACCGTGGACTCCGATTACCGCGGCGAGATCCGCGTCATCGTTGCGAACCTGGGCGCAGAGCCGGTGACGATCCGCCGCGGCGACCGAATCGCGCAGCTCGTATTCGCACCGGTCGCGCGCGGGCAATTCGAGCAGGTCTCCGAGCTTCCACCGTCGGCGCGATCGACGGGCGGGTTTGGTTCGACCGGGAAGAGCTGACCGCTCGAGGAGCGTAAGCGAGGAAGTCCGCTCGGACTTCATCTGTCCGCGCGTCTGCTAATCTTGCTTCGTGCGCGTCGCGGTGCTCGCCTCCGGCTCGGGCGGAAACGCCTGCGTCGTCGAGTCGGGTCGGACGCGCGTCTTGGTCGACGCCGGCCTCTCGGCGAAGGAGATCGAAAAGCGTCTCGCGGAACGGGGAATCGCCGCCTCGACGATCCGCGGGATTTTCGTCACCCACGAGCACGGCGATCATTCGATCGGCGCCCTGACCTTCGCGGCGCGGTTCGGCTGTTCGCTGTACGCCACCGCCGGCACCGCGGACGCGCTCGGCCTGGAAGGCAACCTCTTTTCACCTTTCGTCCGCATGGAGTCGTGCCGCGAAGGGAAGATCGGGGACATCAGCTACCGGCCGCTCGGGACCCCCCACGACTCCAACGAGTCCGTCGCATATGCCTTCGAAGCCGACGACGCGCGGGTCGTCATCGCCTCCGATCTCGGACACGTTCAGCGAGAGTTCCTCGAGTTCCTCCGAGGGGCGACGACGCTCCTCCTCGAGTTCAACCACGACGAAGACATGCTGCGAGACGGCCCATATACCTGGCCGCTGAAGCAGCGCATCGCCGGCGGCTGGGGGCACCTTTCCAATCGGCAGTCGGCGGAGGCGGTTCGCACGGCTGCCGGACAGCGCCTGAAACGGGTCGTCGCCACCCATCTCTCGAGGGCGAACAACACACCGGCCCTCGCCCTCGCCGCGCTCGCTTCGGCGCTGGAGCTCGCCGAGAGCGGCGCCGAGTACGGAGCGGCGAATCAGGTCGACGGCTACGAGACGTTCGACGCATGAAGGTGGAGGTCCGCGTCTATCCCAAGAAGGGCGTGCTCGACCCGCAAGGGAGAGCGATCGCATCCGCCCTCGAGCGCCTGGGTCACAAGACGGTCTCCGACGTCCGCGCCGGCAAGATCTTCTTCTTAGACGTGCGCGGCGACGATCCGGCGGCGGTCGAGGCGGAGGCCCGGCGGATGGCGGAGGAGCTCCTCGCCAACACGGTGATCGAGGGATACGACGTGCGCCTGCGGACCGATCGTGAGCAGTAGGCCGCTCTTCGCGATCGTCGTCTTCCCCGGATCCAACTGCGACCAGGACTGCCACTACGTTGCCACCGAGCTCCTCGGATGCCGAGCCGAGTACGTCTGGCATCGCGACACGGACTTGAAGAACGCCGACGTCATCATCCTGCCGGGCGGGTTCGCCTACGGCGACTACCTGCGGGCCGGCGCGCTCGCCCGCTTTTCGCCGGTCATGGAGAGCGTCGCCCGCTTCGCGGTGGACGGCGGTCCCGTGCTCGGAATCTGCAACGGGTTTCAGGTTCTCTTGGAAGCGGGACTGTTGCCCGGCGCCGTGCGCGTCAACCGGGGCTTGCGCTACGTCTGCCGGGACGTTCATCTCAAGGTCGAGAACACGAGCACCCCCTTCACCCGGCTCTACGAGCCAGGCGACGTCGTCCGGATGCCGATCGGGCACATGGAAGGAAACTACACGGCTCCGCCGGAGACGCTGACCGAGCTCGAGTACGAAGGGCGGATCGTCTTCCGCTACTGCGACGCGGAGGGCCGCATCACCGATGCCGCGAACCCCAACGGCGCGACCGCGGCGATCGCCGGCATATCGAATCGCGAAGGAAACGTCGTCGGCTTGATGCCGCACCCCGACCGGTGTGCGGAAGGAGTGCTCGGCAACGACGTCGGCCGCCGGATGTTCGAGTCCGCGGCGCTGGCGCTCGCCCGCCGATGATCACCGCCGAGCTGATCGCGGAACACAATCTCTCGGACGAGGAATACTCCCGCATCCTCGAAATCCTGGGCCGCGAACCGAACCTGGTCGAGCTCGGCGTGTTCTCCGCGATGTGGAGTGAGCACTGCTCCTACAAGTCCTCGCGCATCCATCTGAAGAACCTGCCGACGAGCGGCTCGCGCGTGATCCAGGGGCCCGGAGAGAACGCCGGGATCGTGGATATCGGCGACGGCCTGGCGGTGGTGTTCAAGATGGAATCGCACAACCACCCTTCCTACATCGAGCCGTATCAGGGCGCGGCGACCGGCGTGGGAGGGATCCTGCGCGACATCTTCACGATGGGAGCACGGCCGATCGCGTCGCTCGACTCGCTCCGATTCGGCCGGCTCGATGCGCCGCGCATGCGGCACCTGGTCGACGGCGTCGTCCGCGGGATCGCGGGCTACGGCAACTGCATCGGGATTCCGACCGTGGCGGGCGAGACGACCTTTCACGCCGGCTACGACCGGAACATCCTCGTCAACGTGATGAACGTCGGGATCGTCGAAAAGGATCGGATCTTTCGCGGACGGGCGGAGGGCGCGGGCAACCCGGTCGTCTACGTCGGCTCCAAGACGGGGCGCGACGGTATCCACGGCGCCACGATGGCGTCGGAGGAGTTCGTCGGCGACGAGACCCGGCAGAAGCGGCCCACGGTCCAGGTGGGAGATCCGTTCACCGAAAAGCTCCTCCTGGAGGCCTGCCTGGAGCTTTTCCGGACGGATGCCATCGTCGGGATCCAGGACATGGGAGCGGCCGGGCTCACGTCCTCGGCTTTCGAGATGGCGGGACGGGCGGGAAGCGGTCTCGAGATCGACCTGTCGAAAGTCCCGGTCCGGGAGCCCGGCATGACTCCATACGAGATCCTCCTCTCGGAGTCGCAGGAGCGGATGCTCCTCGTCGCGCGCCGAGATCGGCTCGAGACGGTGATGGGCGTCTTCGAGAAGTGGGACCTCACGGCGGTCGAGATCGGACGCGTCACCGATAGCGGAAGGGTCGTGCTGTTCTTTGAAGGAAGAATCGTTGCCGACCTTCCCGCCGCGCCTCTCTCCGATCGCGCGCCGGTCTACGACCGTCCGCGCGTCCCGCCCCGGCTGCTCGGCTCGATGGGCTGGGAGCGAATTCCCGAGCCGGACGACTATGGCGCCTGTCTTCGGGCGATTCTGGCCTCTCCGAACGTGGCCGAGAAATCGTGGATCTGGACGCAGTACGACCACATGGTCGGCACGAACACGGTCGAGCGGCCGGGCGCGGACGCCGCGCTCCTCCGGATCAAAGGAACGCGAAAGGCACTCGCCGTCAAGAGCGACGTCAATCCCTTCTTCTGCGCGTGCGACCCGTATCGCGGGGCGGCGATCGCGGTGGCCGAGGCGGCGCGCTCGATCGCGGCAACCGGAGCGCGGCCTCTCGCGGTCACCGATTGCCTGAACTTCGGCAGCCCCGAGCGCCCCGAGATCATGGGGCAGTTCGAGGCCGCCGTCCGCGGCCTCTCCGACGCGTGCCGCGCCCTCTGCCTTCCGGTCGTGTCGGGCAACGTCTCCTTCTACAACGAGACCGACGGCCGGGCGATCCCGCCCACTCCGACCGTCGGAATGGTCGGACTGCTGGAGGACGTCTCGCTCCGCGTCGGGGTCGCATTCCGGGCCGAAGAAGACGTCGTCGCGCTGCTCGGGGAGACGCGCGACGAGCTTGGCGCCAGCGAGTACCTGAGGACGGTCCACGGCCGCGAGGAGGGTCCGTGCCCCGAGGTGGATCTCGAAGCGGAAGGGCGCCTGGTGGACCTTCTCGTCCGGCTCGCCCTTGACGGTCTCGTCGCCTCGGCTCACGACGTCTCGGATGGAGGACTCGCAATCGCGCTCGCCGAGTGCGCGATGAAGGGGAGCCGGGGCGCCGAAATCTCCCTTCCCGAAACGACCCGCCCATCGGCCCTCCTGTTCGGCGAGACGACGGGACGCGCGTTGATCACGTTCTCAGCCGCGAACGAGGGCTCGATCCGGGAGGCCGCGGCGGCGGCCGGCGTTCCCTTCCGCGCCGTCGGAAGGGTCGGCGGCGGCTCCCTCTCTCTCCGCGTCGCCGGTCGCGGGCTGGTCGAAGAAAATGTCGCCTCGCTTCGGGAGATCTGGACGACCGCCTTCGAACGCGCGATCGCCACGGCCGACGTTCTTTAGGGTCAGCGCTGAATCGCTGAATTGGGGTCAGCGCTGAATCGCTGAATTCAGGAATTCCGCGTTGACCCCGGGTAACGAACGCCCTCCAGGAACAGCCCGGAAGGGGGCGCGGTCCATCCGGCCGGCTCAGCCGACTTTTCGGCGAGCAGTCTCGCGACGTCCGCGGGCGTCCGGTTTCCCCGGCCGACCTCGACGAGAGTTCCGACGAGCCTCCGCACCATCTTCCAGAGAAAGTGCGACGCCTCGACACGGAACTGGATCTCGTGTCCGCGTTCCAGGACCTCGCTCGCTTCGACGACGACCAGCGTGGACTGTTGTCCCTCCGGGTTCTCGCAGAAGGAGAAGAAATCGTGCCGGCCGGGAAAGTGCCGCACCGCGCTTTCCATCGCGGAGAAATCCAGCCGGTCCCGGACCCACCAGACGTAGCGCTTGTCGAACGCGGTCCGTCGGCGGGAGATGCGGTAGAGATAGGTGCGGCTCCGGGCATCGTGGCGCGCGTGAAAGGTGGCGGCCGCCGGCTCGACCGACAGAATGTTGACGTCATGGGGGAGAGCATCGTTGACGGCCCGGAGGATTTCGCCGGGAGGCAGGTTGCGGCGAGCCCTGACGTGCGCGACCTGCGCCAGCGCGTGGACTCCCGCGTCGGTCCGACCGGCGCCGCCGGCGACGGCATCGACTCCGAGAACCTCGCGAGCGGCTCGCAGTAGAACTCCCTGGACCGTGCGCTCCGTGTTGGCCTGAGCCTGCCAGCCGCGATAGCGGGTGCCGTCGTACTCGAGAGTGACCTTCCAGGTCGCCATGCCCCGAGACTACAAAAAAACGGCAGACATCGCGTCTGCCGTCTCCTCTCGTTCCCCGGTCGAAGCTATGGTGTTGGCGGATTCTTGACCTGGAGGTTGTTGTTGACCCCCCTCACGCCGTCGACGGTGCGCGCCTCGCGCTCGGCGTCGGCTTTCACCTGCGCGTTCGGCACCTGACCGGCGAGGGTCACGACGCCGTTCGTGACGTTGACATCGACGTTGACGATGTTCGAGAACCGATCGGCCGTCAGCTTCGCCTTGACGGCTGTCTTGATCGCTTCGTCGTCGATCTGCCTCTTGGGCGATTGGGTCGTCCGGCAACCGGCGACGAATGCGATCAACACCACGACGGCGGCGACACTCAGGACTCCATGGAATCGTTTCACCATGTTGTACCCTCCTTCGGACCTAATTGGCCCGGGCGACAGTCAGGGAGCCATCCGGCGGGGGTAATCCCCCGGCCCTCGAGGCGCCCTTTGCGACCAGGATCAGATTGTTGACCCGCACGACGCCCGGGACCGTCGTCGCGACTCGCTCCGCCTCCCCCTTCAACTGCTCTTCGGACACTTCACCGAGCAGGGCAACGACCCCCCAGTGAGCCTTGGCCTCCACCTTCGATCCGGCGAGGCTCGACGTCGCGGCCAGGCGCTCATCGACTCGAACCGACAAAAGCCGGTCCTGGTCCGTCCGGCGCGCATAGGCGGAAGACCCGCACCCCGCGGCGAAAACGGCGAGGAGAATCGCCGCCGCGGCCAGGAGTTTCGTGCGGTCGGGAATCGCCTTTCTCATACCAATAGGGGTGAAAAGCACGGCGCGTGCCAGCCGCGTGCCGATGGCAGGCCGCGGATGAGGCCGGGTTTTCGATATCTTTTGCGGGCGAAACGGAGCGCGATGGAGAGTCTCTCGGCTTCCCGGCGCGGGTCGACCCATCCCGGACGTCTTGCGGGTGCCCGACGCCGTGAACCGCTCGTTCTCCTCGCCTTCGGCCTCGCCCTTCTCGTTCTCTCCGGAATCCAGCCGAAGGATCGGTACACGTGGTTCCTCGAGGTCGCGCCGATTTTCGTGGTCCTTCCGGTCCTGCTTCTGACGGCCCGCCGCTTCCCCCTCACGCTCCTGGCGTATCGGCTCATCTTCCTGCACGCACTCGTCCTCATGGTGGGCGGTCATTACACGTATGCGGAGGTGCCGCTCGGATTCTGGGTCCGCGATCTCTTGGGCTTCACACGGAACCACTACGACCGGCTCGGGCACTTCGTCCAGGGATTCGTGCCCGCAGTCCTGGCCCGGGAAGTCCTGAGGAGGAAAGTCGGACTGGCTCCCGGCGGGTGGCTCTTCTTCCTCGTGACGTGCGTGTGTCTCGCGGTGAGCGCGACCTACGAGCTCTTCGAGTGGTTGATGGCGGTCATCTCCGGATCCGCTGCGATGGCCTTCCTCGGAACCCAGGGAGACGTCTGGGACACGCAGTGGGACATGCTGTGGGCGCTCATCGGGGCCGTCACCTCCCAGATCCTCCTGGCTCGCCGTCACGATCGCGAGCTCGCGAGCCTGATCGGCGTCGCCCGATAGAATTCGGTTGAAGGCCGATTGCTGAAATGAGCGTTTCCTTCCGAAACTTCGATAAGGAGTGGCCATGAAGACACGCCGGATTTGCGTCACCTGCTTGGTCGTCGTTTCTCTGTTCGCGGCCGCCGCCGCTTTCGCAGCTCTGATGTATCACTCCGAGACGACGATCCCCCTCCCCGCGCCCGGCGAAAAGACGACCCTCGTGCGGCTCGAGTACCGCGCCCGATTCGTCGCTTCGATCGATTCCGTCACGCTTCGGCCGACATCCGAGCCGGGCGCCGATCCGGTCGTCACGGAATGGGTCTTCACCGGGTCGAACACGGATGGCCAGGCACACCGAGTCGAGATCGTCGTGAGGCTCCTCGACGAAACGGGGAAGCAGATCGGGGTCTACTCGACTCCGAGAGTCCTTCCCCCCGGAGCGCACTCGATCGAGATCCCGCTCGCTGTGAAAGTTCCGGCCGACGTCTGGAGGTCCGCGAAGAAGGCCCGCATCTTCGCCGATTGGAGGTCCTGAGGGACCGCCCCGACGACGGGCCCGTGCGTCGAGGCATGAACTTCTTCCCCGACGCGTTAACATCTGACGAGATGGAACTCCGGGACGGCTTCCGCGACGAGTGCGGCATCTTCGGGATCGCCGATTCGCAGGACGCGGCCAATATCGCCTACCTGGGTCTCTACGCGCTCCAGCACCGCGGGCAGGAGTCGGCGGGAATCGCCACCCTCGACGGGGAGGCGTTTTTCGTCGAGCGGGAGATGGGCTACGTCGCCGACGTCTTCGATGAAGCAAGGCTCTCCCGCCTCCCCGGACGCACGGCCATCGGTCACGTGCGGTACTCGACGGCCGGCGCATCGCTCCTCGCGAACGCGCAGCCGATCGCCTTCGCGACGGGGCGCGGACCGCTTGCGCTTGCGCACAACGGGAACCTCGTCAACGCGCGCGAGATACGGCGGCGCCTCGAATCGTCGGGCGCGCTCTTCACGACCACGTCGGACACGGAAGTCATCCTGCACCTCGTCGCGCGCTCGAAGGCGCCGGACGTCGGCTCCGCGCTGGCCGAGGCGCTTCTCGACGTGCAGGGGGCGTACTCGATCCTCGTTCTCTCCCGCGAGGGAATCTTCGCGGCCCGCGATCCGCACGGCATCCGCCCTCTCTCGCTGGGGACGCTGGAAGGCTCTCCCGTCGTTGCGTCCGAGACGTGCGCCTTCGACCTGATCGGCGCGCGCTTCGACCGGGACGTCGAGCCGGGCGAAATCGTGCGGCTGTCCCGCGAAGGCCTTTCCGCCCGGCGGTTCGCGTTCGCGAACTCGACTCCGTGTATCTTCGAGCACGTCTATTTCGCTCGTCCCGATTCCAAGGTCTTCGGCAAGAGCGTCGCCGCTTCCCGTGAAGCGTTCGGGGCGCGCCTTGCGCGGGAGCATCCGGCGGAGGCGGACCTCGTCGTTCCGGTGCCCGACTCCGGCATGTATGCCGCCCTGGGCTACGCGCGCGAGTCGGGGATCCCGTTCGCTCTCGGGCTCGTCCGAAACCATTACGTCGGCCGGACCTTCATCGAGCCGAAACAATCCATCCGCCACTTCGGCGTCAAGGTGAAGCTGAATCCGGTCCGCGAGGTGGTCGAGGGCAAGCGGATCGTCCTCGTGGACGACTCGATCGTGCGCGGGACGACGTCGAGAAAGATCGTGCGGATGCTGCGCGACGCCGGAGTCCGCGAGATCCACGTCCGGGTGTCCTCGCCGCCGACGATGGCCTCCTGCCACTACGGCATCGACACGCCGACGCGTCGGGAGCTGATCGCTTCGAGCAATTCGGTCGAGGAGATCCGGAATTTCATCGGGGCCGACACGCTCGGCTACCTCTCGTCGGAAGGGATGCTCGAGGCCTTCGGGCGGCCGCTCCAGGCCACCTGCGCGGCCTGCTTCACGGGCGTCTATCCGGTCGAGATCCCGGAAGAGGAGCTCGAAAAAGAGGGAGCGATCGCCCGTTAAGACGCTCCTGTTCGCGACACTCGTTTTCCGTGGCGCGGCGGTCATCGACGGCACGGGCGCGCCGCCCCTCGAAAACGCGCTCTTCGTCATCTCCGACGGAAGGATCCTCTCCGTGGGTCTTGCCACGCCGGAGGCCGTGAAGGCACTGCCGGCCAGTACGGAAGTCATCATGGCCGACGGGAAGTGGATCATTCCGGGCCTGATCGACGGGCACGTGCACGCGGAATCGGACTCCGACCTCAAAACGATGCTCAACTGGGGCGTCACGTCGGTGCGACTGATGGCGGAGGACGTCGCGGCGGCGCACGCGCTGGCCGTCGCGTCCCGGGAGCGTCGCGACATCCCAGAGATCTTTCCCGCGACGCCGATCTTCACCGCGAAGGGCGGGTGGTGGGACCAGGGGGAACCGGCGGACGCCCAGGTCGATCGGTTTCCGAAGACGGCGGAAGCTGCGCGGGCAGCGGTTCGGAAAGCGAAAGAACTGGGCTCGAAGGAGATCAAGCTCATGCTCGATGACATGAGCTGGTGCCGCGACCCGAAGCCCCCGCTTCCCCGGATGAAGCCCGAGGTCGCGAAGGCCCTGATCGATGAGGCGCGGCGCCAGGGCCTGCGCGCGACCGTCCACGCTCCGAAGATCGCCGACGCGAAGGAGGCGATCGCCGGCGGCGCAACCGCGCTCGCTCACGGCGTGATCGAGCCGCTCGATGACGCCACGATCGCGGTCATGAAAAAGCGGTCGATCTTCTACATACCGACGATGGATGTCTTCGATTTCCTCGCGGACACGCGGAAATTCGTCGACTACGTGCTGTGGAAATCGGGAGCCCGTCTTCCTGTCGGGCCTGACGAAGCGAGTGACGGCGCTCTGCAGCCCAGGACGGTGGCTCGTTACCGTTCTACCGCCTATTCGGACGCGTACCGAGAGCGGTATCCGAACTTCGCAAACATCAAGGGCCGGTTGTCGGCTCTTCGGTACAACCTCAAAGCGTTGCATGACGCCGGCGTACCGGTCGCACTCGGAACCGACATGTGGGCTTTTCCGGGTCTTGCCGTATCGATCGAGATCGAGTTGTACGTCAACGGTTCGCTATATCCCAGCGAACGGGTAGACACGGGGATGTCGCCCCTCGATGCGATTCGGGCCGCGACGCAGACTGCAGCCCGCTCCCTCGGGATCGAGGACCGCGGGACGCTCGAACCGGGAAAGCGGGCGGACTTCCTCGTGCTCTACGGGAACCCGTTGAAGGACCTTTCGGCCGTCCGCCATATCGATGGAATATGGAAGGCGGGCATCCGAGTGGGGCCGATGTCGTGGCCGCGCGGCCCATGAGCTCTTTCCCTGATCCTCTCCTCCGGTTCCGGCCCGAGTTCCCGATTCTGGAGAAGTCGACCTATCTCATCTCCAACTCGCTCGGCGCGATGCCGCGCCGGGCGGCCGAGGCGCTCGCCGAGTACGCGGAGACCTGGGAGACGCGCGGGGCTCGGGCGTGGGCGGAAGGGTGGTGGGAGATGTCCGCAACGGTTGGAGACGAGATCGCGCCCCTTCTCGGCGCCCCGCCCGGAACGGTCTCGATGCTTCCGAACGTCACGATCGCATCCGCGGTCGTTCTCTCGTCTCTCGAATTCACTTCTGCGCGCAACCGGATCGTGCTCGTCGAGGGGGAGTTTCCGACGGTCCGCTATCTTTATGAAACGCTCGGCCCGCGCCTGGGGGCGGAGATCGTTGTCGTTCCGTCGCCCGCCCATGACGGACTCTCGGCCGACGAGTCGCACATCTGCGAAGCGATCGACGGCCGGACCGCTCTCGTGGCGATCTCCCACGTCCTCTTCAAGAGCGCGTTCGTTCTGGACGTCCCGGCGATCGCGGAGAAATGCCGGAGGGAAGGGGCGATCCTCGCGCTCGACGGCTACCAGTCCGTCGGGACGATCCCCGTCTCGGTCGAGGATCTGGGAGCGGACATCTTGGTCGGCGGCGTCCTGAAATGGCTCTGCGGCGGACCGGGGGGCGCATTCCTTTACGTGCGGCCGGAGCTACGGCGCCGGCTCGAGCCGTCGCTCACCGGATGGATGGCGCATCCCGCGCCGTTCGATTTCGAGGCGCCTCCGATGCGCTGGCGCGACGATGCTTTCCGATTCCTCCTGGGAACCCCCGCGATTCCGGCGCTCTACGCGGCGCGCGAGGGGCCGAGGATCGTCCTCGAGGCGGGCGTCGAAGCAATTCGCGCGAAGTCTCTCAAGCAGACCGAGCGGCTGATCTCGCTCGGGCGCGACCGCGGATTCCGATGCGCGGCGTCGAGCGACCCGGCGCGCCGAGGAGGAACCATCGCCGTCGACTTCGAGCACGCGCTCGAAGTCTCGCGGGAACTGAACGCGCGCGACGTCGTCGTCGATTACCGGCCGGGCGCCGGGATCCGGATGTCTCCCCACTTCTACACGGCGGATCGAGAGCTCGACCGGGCGTTCGAAGCCATCGACGAGATCCGGGCCTCCGGGGCGTGGAAGCGCTGGCGCGATCGGCCCGTGATCGTGACGTGAGAGCGCGATCCCGGCGGCTGGTGCCGGCCGTGGCGGCGGTTGCATTCGGCGCGGCCACGGTGGTTCTTTTCGTGATCTCGCGCGGCAAGTGGTCCGACGCGATCATCGACTCGGGGAGTGAATGGATTTATTCCGACGCTCTCTCGCGCGGACAAACTCTCTACCGCGACGTGATCTATTGGTTCGGTCCGTTTACTCCTTACTTTCTCGCGGCGTTCTTCGTTGTGCTGGGCTCGAGTTTCCGCACGCTGGCGATTGCGGGGATCGTCGGGTCGGTCGGTACCCTCTTTGCCCTCTTTTTTGCCTTGCGAAGAGTCACGGACCGTACCAGCGCCGCTTTCTGGACCGCACTCGCCGTGCCGGTGCTCGTCTTCATGCCGAACGCCGGGGGCTCGATCATCGGAATGGGCTATCGGATCTGGCATCCGGCAACGTTCGCGTTGATCGCCATTTCGCTGGCCTCGCGCCGTCCGGTCCGCCATGACGTCTGGCGTCTCCTGGGGGTCATGGCATCGGCGGCCCTCGCCGGGCTCTCCCGTACGGAGTGGGGAATCTTGACCGCCGTGGCGGCGGGATTCGCCACGGCGCTCCGAGAGCGTTTTCGTCCGCGCTTTTTGCGCGAAGCCGTTTTGATCGCGCTCGGTTCCGTCGTCTTCTTCTCTCTTGTTCTCGGTGTCTTTGTCTTCCTCGCCGGACCGGAGTCCATCCTTCGGGACGGGCACCTCTTTTTCGCTCGTCTGCCGAAGGAGACTCGAACGTTCTCGGTCGACTTTTCGGGAATACGGGACTGGCGCAGGGGATTCCTCGAGCTCCTGTACTCGGCGGGCATGTGGCTCGGAGCTTTCGTCGCGATCGAGATTCTCGCGACGCGTAAGGAAGACCCGGGTCGGGCTCGGGAGCGACTTCCTTTCATCGCCGTCCTGCTGGCCTTTCTGGTGGTCCTGGCAGCCCTCGGCGGCGCGAGCGGCGCGGTCCTTTTCAGTGCCGCGCCCCTGATCTGTCTGGCGGCATTCGTCCTCGGGCTGCTTCGAGCAGGCCGCCCACGAGGCGCCGCCCTGGGAGCGTTCGGTCTGTTCGGACTTCTGGCGTCGCACAGAAGGATTTTTCATATCGGGGACTCCGCCTATGTCGCGCCGCCGATGCTCTTCGTATTCGTTTCCGCCGCCGGACTGTTGCATCTCGCCCTCACTCGAGAGCGGCGAAAGCGGGTTCGCAATCGTCTGCGCTTTGGGATTCTGACCGCGCTCGGACTCTTGACGATGCTCGCTTTCGCGGGGCGTGCGGTCGGCTTTCTTTCCGATCCCCGGATCGCGATTCCCGGGACCGGACACATGCTGTCGGCCCGTCCACAGCTCGCCCGCGATATTTCGGATCTCGTCACGGACCTCCGGCGGAATAGCCGCCCCGACGACGGGCTGGTCGTGTTTCCGGAGGGGCAGGTCGTGAACTTCCTCGCAGGCCGTTCGAACCCACTTCGCCAGAAGCTCTACATTCCCGGGTACGTGACGGATGAGAACGAGCCCGCTCTTCTCGTCGAGCTGCAGCGCACGCGACCCCGAGCGATCGTGATCTGGAATCGCCCGACGGGCGAGTACGGTCGGGCCTCCTTCGGACAGGATTACGCGAAACGGATCGGTCGGTGGATCCAGGAGAACTACGTCCGGAACCGGCCGCTTGATCGAACGAAACCGTACATCCTTTTCTGGCGTCGGGACGACCGGCGAGAGTCGTTCGCGACCCCGACTTCGACGCTCTCGCGTCGGGGCGTCTCTGTCGATCCGGCAACGGTCGCGATCGGTTAACCTTGGTTCCAAATTCATGCAGTTTCTCGATATTTGATGAGTGCCTTCAGGGCTCTCTCCGGGCAATCTTCGACAGCTCACATCTCCTCGCGGCTCGGCTGAGGCGATGAATCTGTCTCTGAGCGACTGGACTGTCGCTCAAGCCGCCGCGGTGTTGGCGCTTGCGTTCGTGTGTCGGAGTCGGCGCACCAATCAGAACCCACTGGTCCGGCTGACGGCTCGCTGGGCCCCTCTGGCTCTCGGAGTGCTGATTTTCACGACGACGTGGATTCTCGAAGGAAGGGTCGAGCCGCTCCCCATGGTTTTTGCGCTCCTCTTCGCGCTCGTCGAGACTTCGGGCGCGCTCCGTCGGTCCTTCTCGAGGCGGCGTCGTCTGAATGCCCCGATCCTTCTCGGCATGGTCTCGGCCGCCGTCGCGTTCTGGGTCTGGTCGGGCGGGAGTTTTCGTCCGCGATTCCACGATGAGTCTGCTTACGTCCTCCAGGCAGGAATCTTCGCGGAAGGACGATGGTCGGACCCCTCGCCCCCCCTTCCAGAGTTCTTCGAACAGTTTCATGTGCTGGTCGTTCCCGTCCGGGCTGCGAAATACCCGCCGGGTCACGCACTCCTGCTGGCTCCGGGAGCCGCGTTCGGAGCACCTGCAGCCGTGCCTTTATTGCTCGTGGCGGGAACCGCCGCCTTACTCTTCGCTCTCACCCGGCGTTTTGGCGGTGAGCGCGCCGCATTTCTCGCCTGGCTGGTGTGGACCATCGCGCCGGGAGGCCTCCGGCTGCGGAGCTCATATTTCTCGGAGTTGACGACCTCGTTTCTATGGCTCGCGGTCTGGTGGACGATCTTGAAGTGGAGGGACACCGATCGACCGATCTGGCTGAGCGCTGCGGCGTTCGGCGCTTCGTGGGGCGCGATCACGCGTCCCTTGACCATGCTCCTGTTCGCCGCGCCGCTCGCAGTCGCGGTGTCGGTCCGACTCGTCAAGAGGCGGAAGATTCGAGATCTTGCGGCGGCTGCGATTGCGACCGTCCTCCCATTACTTCTCATACCGCTGTGGTCATTGCGGACAACGGGAAGTTGGTCGACGACTCCTCTCGCTGCCTACACGCGTGCCTACATGCCGTTCGATGTCCCGGGCTTCGGTGTCGACACGAAACCGGCCGAACGAACGTTGCCCGGCTGTATGCAGGCGATCGGGCCGATATTTCGACACACTCATCGGGAGCACCAGCTCGACGCCCTGCCGCGAATCTTGGGGCAGCGTGTGACCGCCGTTCTCCGCGACGCGTTCGGCAGCTCGCCGATCTTGTTCGCATTTGCTCTGCTCGGCGCAGCGCTCATGCCTCGAGAAGGGGTTCTCGCCCTGATGACCGGCGTCTTCCTTCTGATTGGCTACCTGATTTATGCCCACCTCGCGGTGTGGTCCATCTACTATCTGGAAATCCAGCCCGTATTGGCCGCCGCCGTCGGCATTGGTCTCTCCGCCACGATTGGGTCACTCCCCGGCAATCTGCCGCGCGTCGCGACCGCCCTGCTCGTCCTGGCGCTGGCGATTTTCGGCGCTCTCGAGATCGCTTCGGTACGGTCGGAAAAAGAGCGATCCGGCCCCCGATCGAAACGGTTGCGTGCCGCGCTGGCGTCGCTTCCGCAAGCGAGATCATCGGTCGTCTTCGTTCGATGTACGCCGGGTGCCGATCCTCACGAAGGTCTCGTCCAGAACGGCCCGGACCTCGCGCGCGCCCGTATCTGGCTCGTCCACGACCTCGGAGAGCGCAACCGGGAACTGCAAAGCGTAAGCCCGGGTCGGGACTCCTACCTCTACGACGAGATACACGGAAGGCTCACAGCTGTCGGAGCCGGCCACGGCACCAATCCTTAGTCCCGCGCGTCTGCCGGTTCCGCCACTCTCGCGGTGCCAGGAATAGTAGGCTTCCAGACGGCGAGCACGGCCTGATCGAAGCCTCCCCAGACGTTACGAATCGGTGCTCCGCGCCGGCCGAGAAAAACGTGATCGGTGGAGGCGGCGGTCGCCGTAAGTACTGCGAGATCAGCAGCAGCCGGTCGTCGCTCTAAACCCACTGTTCAGAATAGGGCTCGCATCTATCGCTCACCTTCTTCTATGAGCAGGAGCGTGCGGCTGCGGACGTTCTTTGGTTTCTAGTAGAATGAGCCTGGACCCGCGCGAGCCATGTCTCGAAAACTGGGATTTGCCTTCCTCTCTATCCTGGCGTTGGTGAACGCTGTCTCGCCTGCGCACGCGCAAACGGTTGAAATGGGGCGGCACTCGCCTCCCCGCATCACGCAGAACATCGATGAAGGAAACTTGGTCCGGCTTGCGGGCAACACACGCCGCGAAGCGAAGGCGGAGAATGATCGCGGCGCGGTTGCGGACGACTTGCGGATCGAGCACATGCTGCTCCAGTTGCACCGCTCTCCCGAGCAGGAGCAAGAGCTCCAGCAGTTCATCGAGGAGCTCCACAACCCCAGTTCCCCGAACTTTCACAAATGGCTCACGGCGCAGGAATTCGGAGACAGATTCGGTGTAGCGCAGCAGGACCTCGACACCCTAACGCGCTGGCTCGAGTCACACGGCTTCCAGGTCAACGTGGTCTATCCCAGCGGGATGGTCATTGATTTTTCCGGCAACGCGCGCCAGGTGCGAAAGGCTTTCCGGACGGAGATCCATCGCCTTGAAGTGCAAGGTGAGAAGCACATTGCCAACATGAGCGATCCGCGGATTCCGACCGCGTTCGCTTCAGTCGTGACCGGCGTCATTTCTCTGCACGACTTCCGGCCACAGACCATGCACAAGATGCGCAAGCCGCTGCCCAATTTCACATTCGGTTCGCTCTTCGGCGATACCTTTGCGATGGTACCGGCGGACCTGGCGACCATTTACAACCTGAATCCTCTCTTTAGCGCGGGTTACTCGGGGCAGGGCCAAACAATCGTTGTCATCGGAAACTCCGACGTGTTCAGCATGGCAGACTGGAGCGCTTTCCGCTCGACGTTCAGGCTTTCCGGCTACACGTCGGGTTCTTTTACGCAGGTTCACCCCCGATCTCCGAGCGGCCCCAACAACTGCAGGAGGCCCGGCGCCTTCGCCCCCAACAGTGCGGAAGCGATCGTGGACGCGGAGTGGGCCAGCGCTGCAGCACCGAGCGCCGCCATCCAGTTGGCCGCCTGCGCGGACACCGGCACCACGTTCGGCGGCCTGATCGCGATACAGAACCTCATCAATGCCGGTGGCCAGCCGCCGGCGATCATGAGCATCAGCTTCGGAGAGTGCGAGACGGTAAACGGCGCGGCGGCCAACGCAGCGTACAACGCGGCGTACCAGCAGGCAGTTGCGGAGGGCATCTCCATCTTCGTTGCCTCGGGCGATAGCGGGGCGGCCGGCTGTGACTTCAGCGCAACGGGGGCGACGCACGGCATCGGCGCCAATGCACTCGCGTCCACGGCGTACAACGTGGCGGTGGGCGGCACGGACTTCAGCGACACTTATTCGGTCACCAATGACATCTACTGGAACTCGACGAACACCGCCGCCTTCGGCTCAGCGAAATCGTACATCCCGGAGACCCCGTGGAACGACTCCTGCGCCGGGGAGCTGCTTTCGAGCTATTTGGGCTATAGCCCAACTTACGGGTCAGCTAGCCTTTGCAACGACCTCTCCTTCGGCGACTTGTTACAAACCACAGTTGCGGGGGGCGGCGGCCCAAGCGGCTGCGCCACGGGAACCCCGTCAAGCGACGAAATCGTTAGCGGGACTTGCCAGGGATGGCCCAAGCCGTCGTGGCAGTCGGTGCTGGGCAACCCGAGTGACGGCGTGCGCGACACTCCAGACGTCTCCCTGTTCGCCGCCGACGGCCTCTGGAGTCACTATTACGTGTTTTGCTGGTCGGATACGTCAAATGGCGGAGCTCCCTGCACGGGCGATCCCAGCAACTGGTCCGCCGCGGGCGGAACATCATTCTCGGCGCCGATCCTAGCCGGAATCCAGGGGCTCGTTAATCAGAAGACAGGCGCGCGCCAGGGCAACCCGAATCCGGCCTACTACCAACTCGCGGCGACCGAGTATGGGTCGATTGGGAGCAGCTCCTGCAACTCGTCGAACGGCAACGGCGTGGCCAGCACCTGCGTTTTCTATGACGTGACCCAAGGCGACATGGACGTGAACTGCACGGGTAGCAACGATTGCTACAACCCTTCGGGCCCGGGCACGCAGGGGGTGCTTTCTACCTTCAACGATTCGTTCAACCCGGCATACGGCACCACGACAGGCTGGGACTTCGCGACAGGAATCGGAACCCTCAACGCCACGAACCTGGTGATCAACTGGCCGACCGGAGGGCCAAATCCGACCTTTACCCTTTCGGCATCGCCAGGCAGCTTGAGCGTCACGCAAGGTACCAACGGGACGAGCACGATCACCGTTACTCCGCAGAACGGCTTTAGTGGCAGCGTCAGCTTGTCTGCGTCAGGTCTGCCGAGCGGCGTGACAGCGTTGTTCAGCCCGAACCCCGCCACGGCCACGAGCACGCTGACGCTGACGGCCAGCAGCACGGCGACCACGGGAACTGTCACGGTGACGATCACCGGCACGTCGGGCATCTTGGCGATTCCAACCTCGATATCCCTCACCGTGACCGCCGGACCAAACTTCACCCTTTCGGCATCGCCAGGAAGTCTGAGCATCGCGCAAGGGGCCAGCGGCACGAGCACGGTCACGATCACTCCGCAGAACGGCTTCGGGGGCAGCGTCAGCTTCTCCGCATCGGGTCTGCCGAGCGGCGTGACCGCGTCCTTCAGTCCCAATCCTGCTACGGCCACGAGCACACTGACCCTGACAGCCAGCGGCACGGCGACCACGGGAACAGCTACGGTCACGGTCACGGGCGCGTCGGGCGGCTTGACTAACACAGCTGTGATCAGCCTGACCGTGACGCTCACTTCGACGCTTCCGCCGGGCTGGCTGGACGTGGACGTAGGTTCGGTGGGGGTGGCCGGGAGCGCTAGCTACGCCAATGGGACTTTCACCGTCAAGGCCTCGGGCCAATACATCTGGAACAACGCCGACGGAATGCATTTTGTCTATCAGCCCCTTTCGGGCGACGGCACGATCTTGGCGCGGGTGGTCAGTCTGCAGGGTGGGGCGAGTTCTCAAACCGCGGGAGTGATGATTCGAGAGGCGCTCACGGCGGGCTCGACCCACGCGTACACGACCTACGGCGGCAGTTCGTCGATGTATTTGGTCTACCGCACCAGCACCGGGGGAAGCACTCTGGCCCAGAACAGCGGCGTGGTGACGCTGCCGTACTGGGTGAAGGTGGTTCGCAGCGGGAACATCTTCAGAGGCTATTCCTCCCCGGACGGGGTGAACTGGACCCAGGTCGGTTCGAACCAGACCATCAACATGGGGGCGAACGTCTATATTGGCCTGGCGGTGAGCAGCAACAACAACTCGGCCCTGGCCACGGCCACCTTCGACAACGTGTCGGTGAACTAGACTGACGCGAGGAACTACACCCTTTCGGCATCGCCGACTGTGCCATCTAAACTGCCACATCTGCGCGATCCGAGATCGTTTTCAGCGACGAAAACGACGCTAAACAACGCTCGCCAAACAGCGAGAAAAGTCCTGTATCTATTTGAGTTTCCAGAGGGTTCGGCAGATAGGACGCTCAACCTCCTAAGAGCGGTGATCAATCGCCGCGCAGGGGATCTGCCGAGATCGTCGGCTACCGAGGTCTTCCGAATGTCATCCGGGCGCTATCGTTTTTGGGGAAAGGCCATGGAAAAGCACCTCGGCATCGGGACTCGAATGTGGTTCGTCGGTGCCCGGTTGCCTTAATTGAGCTGACTGCTCTAAGCCGGTGGCCTCTCGTTCGAGAGGGACTCTGGAGCGATGAGGCTTTGGGACCTTTCATCGCGCAGTCACCGTCTCTCAAGGTGTTCTTCGATCGAAGCCGAATCTCTGACTACACCCCGCCTCCGTTCAGCTTCGGATTCAGGAGATTGGGTCACGGTATCTGTTCATCGTTCTGTATTGCCTTCTCGAGGGGTGGCTCTCCCGCGGCGACTACCGACGACGAAAAGTGGAGCCGCCTGTCGTCGCGCCCGAGAGTGGCTCTTACCGTGCTCGGGAGGATGAGCGGAGCCGAACCGCAGCGCATCTATAATTTCGCGCCTTGAAACAATCCCGCTACGCAGCCGCCGGCGTCGACATCGATGCCAAGGCCACCGCGCTGGCGCGCGCAAAGGAGGCCATCCGGTCCACCTTCACGCCGGGCGTGCTCGGAGACGTCGGCGGATTTGGAGGCCTCTTCCGGCCGGACCTGTCCGCCTACCGCGAGCCGGTCCTGGTTGCCTCGACGGACGGTGTCGGAACGAAGCTCAAGGTCGCTTTCGAGACGGGACGGCACGACTCTTGCGGCGCGGACCTCGTCAATCACTGTGTCAACGACATTCTCGTCCAGGGCGCTGCACCGCTCTTTTTTCTCGACTATCTCGCCACGGCCAAGCTCGAGCCGGATACGCTGCAGCAGGTTCTCGAGGGGGTAGCCCGCGGGTGCCGCGAGAACGGCGTCGCGCTCTTAGGCGGCGAGACGGCGGAGATGCCCGGCTTCTATTCGCCCGGGGAGTACGACGTCGCCGGCACCATCGTGGGAATCGTCGAGCGGGAGAAGGTTCTGGACGGGTCGCGGATCCGGGACGGCGACCTCGCTCTCGGACTTCCTTCGGCCGGCCTCCACACGAACGGATACACGCTCGCCCGCGAGGTCCTCTTCGACCGGCTCGGAAAGAGGCCTGCGGATCGGCTTCGCGAGCTCGGAGGCGGAACGATCGCAGATGCCCTTCTCGCGCCGCACCTCTCTTACCGAAAAGCGCTCCATCCTCTTCTCTCCGAGGATCTCGTGCACGGGATGGCGCACATCACTGGTGGCGGGTTCTACGACAACATCCCGCGGGTCGTTCCGAAGAACCTCGAGGTCGTCGTCAAATCGGGCGCCTGGCCGGTGCCCCCGATCTTCGAAGTCATCGAAAAGGAGGGTGACGTCTCTTTCGAGGAAATGCACCGCGTCTTCAACATGGGCATCGGCATGGTCGTCTTCGCCGCGCCGGACGACCTTTCCCGCGTGTCGCGAACGTGGCAGGCGATGGGGGAGCGCTGGTATGCGATCGGCAACGTACGGACGGGATCCCGAAGGGTCGTGATCGAAGCGCCCGCGCGCTGACGCGGGACGCTTCCGCGTCTTACGCCGGGGCGGAGCGCCTGCGGATCCGGTGAGAGACGACGAACACTACGATCGCTCCCAACGTGGCGCCGATGAGCCCCGCGGATTCTCCCGGGGTTCGGATCTAGACTCCTCCATCATGCGGCGTCTGGCAATCCTCCTCTCCGGCCGCGGATCGAACTTCGAGGCGATCGCGGACGCGGTCGATTCGGGCCGCATTCCGGATGCCCGGATCGTCGCGGTCGTCTCCGACGTTCCCGGCGCCCGCGGTCTGGTACGAGCCCGGGAGCGCTCTCTGCCCGCGTTTGCCGTGGATCGCAATCTCTTTTCGAGTCGGGCGGAGCACGAGGCCGCGGTCCTTGGGATTCTCGGCGAGGCGCGGGCGGACCTCGTCTGTCTCGCCGGATACATGCGGATCCTCTCGCCCGACTTCGTCGCGCGCTGGCGCGGCCGGATCCTGAACATCCATCCGTCCCTCCTTCCGAAGTACCGGGGCGTCTCGCCGCAGAAGCGCGCGATCGAAGCGGGGGAAAGAGTGTCCGGCTGCACGGTCCACCTGGTCGACGAGGGCACGGACACCGGGCCGGTCGTGCTTCAAAAGGAGGTACGAATCGAGCCGGGAGATACCGAGGAGAGTCTCTCCGCGCGGATTCTCGAGGAGGAGCACGTCGCCTATTCCGAGGCGATCGTCCGGGTATTGGATGAGCTCGAAAGGCTAGGCGAATGATGCACAGGAAAGTGTGCACGCGACGCAGCTCAATCCCTTGAAATCAGAAAGGTTAATGGAGTCTCCCAGTTTGCTTGACACGGCCCTCCGGAACACCTATATTTCACGTCCACCCGAAAGGGTTTCCAGTTCTTTCCAAACCCGGGAAATGCGCTCTTGGTCTCTTCGGCGAGCGCCTCGACGAGAAGATTTCGTTGACCCGGGCACGAGAAAATCGTATTCTGGAGTTTCCGTCTTCGGACGGGGGTTTCCAGGTAGTTGCGCCGGTGGGACGGCGCGTCCGCGGCCAAACCGGGATCCGGTTCCTTGAAAACTGAGTAGAGCGTGCCAGACGTCTTTTTCTGCTTTTTGAAAAAAAGCAGAGTTTCCTGTTTTCAAAAGCAGGTTCGGCTCTTCTTCAACCGGTCACGGATTTCGGTCCGGGACCGCTGAAACGAATTTAAGTGGAGAGTTTGATCCTGGCTCAGAATGAACGCTGGCGGCGTGCTTAACACATGCAAGTCGAGCGAGGCCAGGGGGGCAACTCCCTGAGTCGAGCGGCGGACGGGTGAGTAACACGTGGGTAACCTACCCGGAAGTGGGGAATACCTCGGGGAAACTCGAGCTAATACCGCATGACATCTTTGGGACGAAAGTCCCGACGATCAAAGCGGGGTCGCAAGATCTCGCGCTACCGGATGGGCCCGCGCCCGATTAGCTAGTTGGTGAGGTAATGGCTCACCAAGGCTTCGATCGGTAACCGGCCTGAGAGGGCGATCGGTCACACCGGAACTGAGACACGGTCCGGACTCCTACGGGAGGCAGCAGTGGGGAATCTTGCGCAATGGGCGAAAGCCTGACGCAGCAACGCCGCGT
>DASWCZ010000014.1:0-22697 GCA_036395755.1 Thermoanaerobaculia bacterium | reverse complement strand
CCGCCGCAAACGCTCTGCGACGCCTCGGCGGGTCGCGGAGCGGCCTGGAGTCCCAACGGGACCATCGTCTTCACGCCGACACAGGGCGAAAGTCTTTACAGAATCCCCGCCGGCGGCGGCGAGGTCACGCCGGCCACGACTCTCGACTCCTCACGACAGGAGAATTCCCACCGATTCCCGTCTTTCTTGCCCGATGGGCGCCGGTTTCTCTACTGGACTCGCAGCAGGTCGCCGAGCTCGGGGATCTACGTCGGATCGCTCGACTCCCGTCAAAGCAGCCGCGTCGTCAGCGCAACGGGGATGGGAGTCTTCGTCCCGCCCGATCAGCTCCTCTTCGAGCGGGACGGGACGTTGCTCGCGCAGGCCTTCGACCCACGGAGCGCGAAAGTCCGGGGCGAGCCGGTGCGGGTCGCCGAATCGGTGGGACACGGCGCGCCTCCCGGATACGCCCCGTTCTCCGTCTCGGACAAAGGACTGCTCGCTTACGTACCCGGCGTCATTTCGCAGAGGGAGCTCGTCTGGCTCGACCGAAGCGGAAAGGTTCTCGGGACGATCGGTGGGCCGGGCGGATACATCGGTCCCTCGCTCTCCCCCGATGAAAAGCGCGTCGCGGTCGGGGTGCGAGATCCCCAGTCGGGAAACCTGGATGTCTGGCTGACGGACCTGGCGCGGAACCTGTCGTCCCGCTTCACGTTCAGTCCGGCGACGAGCAGCAGGCCCATCTGGTCGCCCGACGGAAGCCGTATCGCCTTCGTCTCGAGCCGGGAGGGCTTCGGAGACATCTACGAGAAGTCTTCGAGCGGGGCGGGTCAGGAGCGGGTAATCTTCCGGTCGAACCAGGACAAGTTCCTGACCGACTGGTCGCTCGACGGACGTTTCCTCGTCTTCCACACTCCGGGGCCGAAGACGGGATGGGACGTTTGGGTCCTTCCGATGACGGGCGACCGCAAGCCGATGGCGTTCGCGCAGACGGAATTCTCCGAAGTGCAGGGCCAGCTCTCCCCGGACGAGCGCTGGATGGCCTACGCCTCGGACGAATCCGGGAGGATGGAGGTGTACGTCCAGCCTTTTCCGGCCTCGGGCGGCAAGTGGCAGATCTCGACGGGCGGAGGCTCTCAGCCCCGGTGGCGGCGCGACGGCAAGGAGCTCTTCTATGTTTCAGCGGACAAGCGGTTGATGGCAGTGGAGGTGAAGGCCGATGCGACCTTCGAGGCCGGAGTTCCGAAAGGGCTTTTCGGCACCCGGTTTCTCCCGGCCGCTGCTCCGCACCTGCTCAGTTACGCCGTCGCCGGTGACGGCCAGCGATTTCTCGTGACGAGGCTCGTCGAAGAGGAGCCAGCGATCCCGATCACCGTCGTGATGAACTGGACCGCCGGACTGAAGAAATAGATGGCGCTGTCATCCGGCACGCGTCTCGGCCCTTACGAGATCGTCGCGCCGATCGGGGCGGGCGGGATGGGGGAGGTCTACCGGGCGCGCGACACGCGCCTGGAGCGGACGGTCGCGGTCAAGGTGCTGCCGGCACACCTGTCGGAAAGTCCGGACGTCCGCCAGCGGTTCGAGCGCGAGGCGAAGACGATCTCGCAGCTGTCGCATCCGCACATCTGCGCGCTCTACGACGTCGGCAACCAGGACGGCGTCGAGTTCCTCGTCATGGAATACCTGGAGGGCGACACGCTGTCGGAGCGCCTGACCCGGGGTCCGTTGCCGTTCGACCAGGTGCTCCGCTACGGATGCGAGATCGCGGACGCGCTCGACAAGGCGCGCCGGCAGGGCATCGTCCACCGCGACTTGAAACCCGGCAACGTGATGCTGACGAAGTCCGGCGTGAAACTGCTCGACTTCGGATTGGCCAAGGCGGTGATGCCCGCCGCGGCACGGTCGGGCGCGTCACTCACCGCTCTTCCGACCCAGACCGGAAAGGACCTCACGGCCGAGGGCACCATCCTGGGGACCTTCCAGTACATGGCGCCCGAGCAGCTCGAGGGGAAGGAAGCCGACGGGCGCACCGACATCTTCGCCTTCGGCGCCGTGCTCTACGAGATGGCGACGGGGAAGAAGGCGTTCGGGGGCCGCAGCCAGGCTTCGCTGATCTCCTCGATCATGACCGCGGAGCCCGCGCTGGTCTCGGCGGCCGCTCCGATGACGCCGCCCGCGTTCGACCGGGTCGTGCGGATCTGTCTCGCGAAAGACCCGGACGACCGGTGGCAGACCGCGCACGACATCGCCGTGCAGTTGCGCTGGATTGGCGAGGGAGGGTCGGCGGTCGGCCCCGTGCCGTCCATCGCGGGGAGGCGCGCGCCCGCGGCCCGCCTCCTCCCATGGGTCGTAGCGGCGCTCGCAACCGCAGGCCTGATCGCGCTCGTCGTGCGCGACCGGCAGCGGTCCTCGGCGCGACCGCAAGTCACGCGCTTCTCGATCCTCGCGCCCGAGAACACGATGTTCACTCCGCCGGGAGAGCTCTCGTCGACACAGATCGCGCTTTCACCCGACGGGCGAACCGTCGCATTCGTCGCCAATCCCGCGGGTAGGCGTCCACTGCTGTGGATACGCCCCCTCGACAGCGTCGCTGCCGTGCCGCTTCCCGGCACCGACGACGCTCTTCATCCCTTCTGGTCTCCCGACGGTCGGTCCCTCGGGTTTTTCACGCCGACGAGCCTGAAAAGGGTGGAAGTATCCGGCGGGGCTCCGCAGAGGCTCTGCGACGTCGTGGCCGGGCGCGGCGGGTCGTGGAGCCGGGAAGGCGTAATCGTTTTCGCGCACAGCGCGCCGACGCCGCTTTTTCGGGTCTCAGACACCGGTGGAGAAGCTCAACAGGCGACCGACCTCGACGTCGCCCACGGCGAAGACCGTCATCGCTATCCGTTTTTCTTGCCGGACGGGAAGCGGTTCCTCTTCTGGTCGCGGAGTTCCCGTCCCGAATACACCGGGATCTACGAAGCCTCGCTCGACTCCCGCAAAGCCCGGCGGGTCCTCAAATCGGAAGCGATGGGCGAGTACGCGCCGCCGGGATACCTCCTCACCGTCCAGCAGGGAATGCTCGTCGCCTATCCTTTCGACGAAAAATCCGGGGAGGTGCGGGGCAACCCGGTCCGAATCGCAGAGTCGGTCCTGACCGGGAACCCCCCGGGATATGCGCCGTTCACCGTTGCGGGACCGAGCGCACTCGCCTACTCGACGCCTTATGCGAAGAGCCGTCAGCTCGCCTGGTTCGACCGTTCCGGACGCCGCCTCGGGAACGTCGGCGAGCCCAGCGACTACAGCACCCCGCGCCTTTCCCGCGACGGGAAAAAGATCGCGGTCGCCATCCGCGAAGAGTCGAAGACGAACACGGACATCTGGGTCTTCGACCTGGTGCGCGGGTCATGGTCGCGGTTGACGTTTGATCCGACAGCTGAGCGGGCGCCGCTCTGGTCTCCGGACGGGAGCCGGATCATCTTCGCTTCTGGTTCCGAGGGTGTCCTCAACCTGTACGAGAAACCGGCGAGCGGCAGCGGAGAGCCTCGGCTCTTCGTCCGCTCCGCTGGCGACAAATTCCCGTCAGATTGGACGCGCGACGGGCGCTTCGTTGTCTACCACACGTTCGGCGGAAGCAGCACCTGGGACATCTGGGTGGCCCCGACGGACGGCGGAAAGCCGTTCCCCCTGTTCGCGTCGAAATTCACCGAGGCGCAGGGTCAGGTTTCGCCGGACGGTCGCTGGATTGCCTACGCTTCAGACGAGTCGGGCCGCTTCGAGATCTACGTCACCCAGTTCCCCCAGAAGCGCGGCCGCTGGCAGGTCTCGACGGCCGGAGGAAGTCAGCCGTGGTGGAGAGGAGATGGAAGAGAGCTCTTCTATCTCGGCCCGGAACAGACTCTCATGAGCGTCGCGGTCCGGCCCGGCGATGCTTTCGAAGCCAGGGTTCCGACCGCGCTTTTCAAAGCGAATTTCCCGACAGTCGTGCCGGCGTTCTGGGGCAACTACGTCGCGACCGATGACGGCCAGCGATTCCTCGTCGCCGAGTTGCTTCCCGCGGCGACCGCGACCCCGATCAACGTCGTGCTGAACTGGGCGGCGGGGTTGAAGTAGTAACGCTTCGCCCGCTTTCCTCTCTCCCTGCCTGGGAGCTTGCGGACGATGTGGCAAGTGGAGACCTGGCCCTCAATGTGGCAAGTGGAGACCTGACCCTATTTCGCGGCCGCCACAGTCGCCTTCAGCTCCTCGATCGACCGCACCACGCCGCCGCGCACGACGTAGCGCACCTTCCGCAGGTTCGCGACGTCCTTCGAGGGATCGCCGGCGACGAGGAGCAGGTCCGCCGACTTGCCCTTCTCGACCGTGCCGGTCTCCTTCTCGATCCCCATCGCTCGTGCGCCGCCGCGCGTCGAGGCGACGAGGACCTGCATCGGCGTCAGACCCGCGGCTTGCATCGCCTCCATCTCGGCGTACACGGAAGGCCCGTGCAAGGTCAGCGGGTTGCCGGCGTCGGTCCCCATCGCGATCGGGATCCCCGCTTCGGCGACGCGCTTCAGGTTGGCGAACGAGATCCGATCGGCCTCCTCTTGCCGCTTTTTCCGGCCGGCCGCGCGTTCGGCGAGGCCTGCCGGCACCGGCACGGACGCGCTTTCCGCGACTTTCGCGAGCGTCTCTTTGTCGACGCAGCCGTTCGGATCGTCGACGGCGGGCGGCTTGCGCGAGAGCACCGCCTCGTACATCCGGAGATACCCGCCGACGACCGTCAGCGTCGGACAGTAGAAGGTCCCGTTCTTCTTCGCGAGCGCGAGGAACTCGTCGTCGACCGGCTTGTCGTCCACGCTGTGGACGAGAAAACGCGCTCCGGCGCGTAGCGCGACCTTCGCCTCCGCGAGCCCGGTCGCGTGCACGATCAACGGCAGCTTCGCCTTTTGCGCTTCTTCGCCCGCAGCGAGCACGGCCGGCTCGGAAGACTGGACGGTCCTCTCCGGCGTCACGATGTACCAGACCTTGACGGCCTGGGAGCCGAGCGACGCGAGATACCGAACCGTCTTGCGCGCGGCGTCGGCGTCGGCGATGAAGACGAGCTGCTTCTCGCCGGGCAGGTTCAACCAGTGGTCTACCGTCGACAACAGCGGTCCCGCCGCCACCACGCGCGGCGCGCGGGATCCGAGGTCCGAGCGGTGCGCCATCGCGACGGTCCACGGATATCCGCCGACGTCGAAGACTGCCGTCACGCCGGAGCAAAGTTGCGAGCGGAAAAAACGCTCCGGATGCTGCTTCAGGTCCGCTTCCACCTTCTCGTAGGGATACTTCTCGCGCAGATCGATCGAGTCCGGTCGGCCATCCGCCCACCCGGTCTGAGAAAAGTGAACATGCGCGTCGACCAGGCCCGGCGTGATCCACATCCCGCGACCGTCGAGGACGGTGACGCCGGCCGGGATCCAGCAGCGGCCGGCGCATTCGATCTTTCCGTCGCGCAGGACCACCGTCCCGCCGGGAACCGGAGCAGCGCCCGTCCCGTCGACGAGTGTCGCGCCGACGATCGCGCGCGCCGGGGGGAGCGTGCCGGGCGGGGCCGGGAAGGCGCTCGTCATCGCGATCTTCCAACCCTTCGGCGTGCTCACGAACAGTCGCTCGGAAACCCCGGTCTGTTCGTCGGCGCCGTACCGGACGCGGTATCGGTAGGTCCCGTAAACGATCCCCGGCCGCACGGAGACCAGATCGAGATCGCTCGCGTCGAACGTGTCCGGCCAGTTCTCGCCTGCGGCTTTCGCGAACGCCGGATATCCGAGCGTGATCCCGTCGGCGCCCGTCTTGGCAAGCTGCGGGGAGTCGAGGTAGCAGGAGAGATAAGCCGTCTTGTCGCGCAGCCGGATCGCTTCGAGGTTTCGTTCGAAGAGGGCGCGGGCGGCGGAAACGTCGGAGCTCGGCGAATGCGCGAAGAGAGTCGCGGACAGAATCGAGGCGAGAAACCAGGTCACCTGTCGCTCCTCCGTTTCTCGGAAGGATATCCTTCGCGGAAATCGTGAGCATCACGCCGGGAACCCGGCTCGGGCCGTACGAAGTCCTCTCGCCGCTGGGCGCGGGAGGCATGGGGGAGGTCTACCGCGCCCGCGACGCGCGACTGAAGCGCGACGTCGCCGTCAAGGTGCTGCCGGCGTCGCTCTCCTCCGACGCGGACCGCCTGAGACGCTTCGAGCTCGAAGCCGAGACCGCGGGACGTCTCAATCATCCCAACATCCTCGCGATCTACGACATCGGAATGCACGAGGGCTTCCCCTACGTCGTCTCGGAGCTCCTCGAGGGGGAGACGCTGCGGGACCGGCTGTCCGCCGGCGCCCTCACCGTGCGCCGGGCGATCGAATACGCGCGCGCCATCGCGACGGGTCTTGCGGCCGCTCACGAGAAGGGAATCGTCCACCGCGACTTGAAGCCCGAGAACGTCTTCGTGACCGCCGACGGCCGCGTGAAGATCCTCGATTTCGGCCTGGCGAAGCTGACGCAGCCGGACTTCGGGGCGTCGGATACGACGAGCCTTGCCACGGCGTCGCCGGGCACCGAGCCGGGCGTTGTCCTCGGGACCGTCGGATACATGTCTCCCGAGCAGGTCCGGGGCGCGCCGGTCGACCATCGTTCCGACGTCTTCTCCTTCGGCGCGATCCTCTTCGAAATGCTCGCCGGGAAGCGCGCGTTTCGAGGCGACTCGGCGATCGAGACGATGAGCGCGATCCTGAAGGAGGAACCCGCGGAGGTCTCTGAGGGGGGACGGAACGTGCCGCCCGGCCTCGAACGGATCGTCCGCCACTGCCTGGAGAAGAACCCGGCCCTGCGGTTTCAGTCCGCGCGCGACCTGGCCTTCGATCTCGAGAGCCTTTCAGAGATCTCCTCGACCGCGACGAGGGCGTTGCCGTCGCGGCCCGCGAGGCGGCGGGCTCTCCTCCCGGTCCTCGTCGGCCTGGGGGTTCTCGCGCTCGCGGCAGGCGTCTACCTCGCCGGAATCCGGACGAGCCGGCCGCGCTTCCCGGTTTTCCAGAGGCTCACTTTTCAGAACGGGACGGTCTTCCTCGCCCGGTTCGCGCCGGACGGCCAGACGATCGTCTACAGCGGGGCGTGGGACGGCGCGCCGTTCCAGCTCTTCTCGACCCGGCCGGGCAGCGCCGAATCGCGCTCGCTGGGGCTTCCTCCAGCTTACATCTCGTCGATTTCGCGGGACGGAGAAATGGCCGTCGTGCTCAACCCGACGGGCGCACTCGGGGCGGGGACGCTCGCCCGGGTCCCGCTCGCCGGCGGCGCTCCGCGTCCGATTCTTCAGGACGTCCGGCTCGCCTCGTGGGCCCCCGACGGAAAAAGCCTCGCGGTGACGCGGATGGTCGGCGGGCGGCAGCGGGTCGAATACCCGGTCGGGAAGCCGCTGTACGAAACGGAAGGCTTCGTCAACGACATGCGGGTTTCGCCCGACGGAAACCGGATCGCCATCGAGGAAACGCTCGCCCGCAGTTACACCGGAGGAACGGGTTGGATCGGTTTCCTCGATCGAGCGGGGAAGCGGACCACGCTCTACACCGGCTGGGTGCGAAACTGCGGCCTCGAGTGGTCGCCGGACGGGAGAGAGGTCTGGTTCGCGATCCCGGATCAGTCCGGCGCGTTCCGCGACGTCCTCGCCAGCTCGCGGCCGGGCGTCACCCGCATGCTGATGCGGGTCCCGGGTCCCCTGACGATCCACGACGTCTCCCGCGACGGGCGGCTCCTTTTCACGCGCGAGAGCGCTCGCCTCTCCGCGCGCTCCGGCGTCGTCGGGGAAAAAGCCGAGCGGACGCTTTCGTGGCTCGACGAGTCGCTCGTCGCGGACCTCTCGAGGGACGGCCGATCCCTCCTCTTCAGCGAGGTCGGCGGCGGAGGAGGCGCGCACGGCGCGGTGTATCTCCGTCCCGTTAGCGGCGGCGAGGCGGTGCGGCTCGGGGAAGGGTTCGCGCTGGCTCTCTCGCCGGACGGAACCTGGGCGCTGACGATGGACTCCAGCACGCCGCCGCGGCTCATCCTCTTGCCGACCGGAGTCGGACAGCCGAAGAGCCTCCCGGTCACCGGCTTCGAAAACTATTACTTTGCCCGCTGGCTCCCGGACGGAAAACGGATCTTCTTCGACGCGAATCCGCCGGGCCGTGCTGTTCGTTGTCACGTATTGGACGTCGACGGAGGAGGAGCGCCGCGCCCGATCGGACCGGAAGGCGCCTCGTGCTGGGCCTCGTCCCCGGACGGCAAGCTGCTCGCGCTCACCGTGCCGGATCGGTCGCTCGATCTCTATCCGGTCGACGGCGGCGCACGCTCCCGGTCGGTCCCCGGCTGGCCGTCGGGAGCGACGCCCATTCAGTGGAGCGCCGACGGCGCCTCTCTTTTCTACACTCTCACTTCCGACATCCCCGGTGAGATCCACCGCTTCGATCTTGCGACCGGCCGCTCACAGGGATGGCAGCAGCTCGTTCCCGCGGATCTCGCGGGGGTCCAGGCGATCACGTCACCGGTCATCACAGCTGATGGCCGGGTCTACGCCTATACGTTCGCGCGTCTCCTCGGCGACCTCTACGTCGCCACCGGGATGAAGTGAGGGTCAGGTCTCCACTTGCCACATCGAGGGCCAGGTTGCCACATCGGGGGTCAGGTCTCCACTTGCCACATTGGGCCAGCCGTTTCTTTCATGATGGACTGACCTCATGACTCTCCTGCCCGGTACGCGCCTCGGCTCCTACGAAGTCCTCGGGCCGCTCGGAGCGGGCGGCATGGGGGAGGTCTACCGTGCCCGCGACGCGAAGCTCGATCGCGACGTCGCGATCAAGGTCCTGCCCGAGCGGCTCGCGTCGGACCCGGCCGCGCTCGCCCGGTTCGAGCGCGAGGCGAAGACCGTCGCCGCTCTCTCGCACCCGAATCTCCTGGGTATCTACGACTTCGGCACGCACGACGGCGTCGTGTACGCCGTCACCGAGATCCTCTCCGGAGAGACGCTGCGCGACCGTCTGACCGCCGGTCCGATCCCGCGCCGCAAGGCGATCGAGTACGCACTCCAGATCGCGCGCGGCCTCGCCGCGGCGCACGAGCACGGCGTCGCGCACCGGGACCTGAAGCCCGAGAACGTGTTCGTCACGGACGACGGCCGCGTGAAGATCCTCGACTTCGGGCTCGCGAAATCGCTCCTGCCGGAGTCCGGCGTGTCGGGCGCCGCGACGTTCGGCGCGACCGAACCGGGTACCGTGCTCGGAACCGTCGGCTACATGTCGCCCGAGCAGGTGCGCGGAAAGCCCGCCGACCACCGCAGCGACCTCTTCTCGTTCGGCGCGATCCTGTACGAGATGCTGTCGGGCCAGCGCGCGTTCAAGGGCGACTCTGCGGTCGAGACGATGAACGCAATCCTGGTCCGCGACCTCCCGGAGCCGAGCGGTCCGGTCGACGACACTCTCCCGCCGCTCCTCGACCGGATCGTCCGGCACTGCCTCGAGAAGAATCCCGAAGAGCGATTCCAGTCGGCGCGCGACGTCGCATTCGACCTCGACGCGGTTTCCGGCTCGACCTCGAGCGCGACGCGGCAGCTGATCGCGCCGATCCGCGAGAAGCCGCGATGGCTGGCGCCCGCCGCGGGACTCGCGATCGCTCTCCTCGTCGTCGGCGCCTTCCTGGTCGGCGGACGCGCGGCCGCGCGCGCGAAGGCCGTGGACCTCCCGGCGATCACCTTCTCGCAGCAGACGAACCAGCAGGGCGTCGAGAAGTTTCCGGCCCTGTCGCCGGACGGCAACAGCCTCGCATACGTTTCCCGCGAGTCGGGAAACGACGACATCTACCTGCAGAGAGTCGGCGGGCACAACCCGATCAACCTGACGAAGGACTCTGCCGAGGACGACACCCAGCCCGCGTTCTCCCCGGACGGCTCGACGATCGCATTCCGGTCCGAGCGCGGCGGCGGCGGCATCTTCGTCATGGGCGCAACGGGCGAGTCGGTCCGACGGCTTTCGGGCGTCGGATACAACCCGTCCTGGTCGCCCGACGGAAGAGAGATCGTCGTCGCGACCGAAGGGGTCGACGCGCCCCTCGCGCGGACCGGCATCTCCGAGCTCTGGACGATCGACGTCGCGACCGGCCAGAATCGGAAGCTCTTCGCCGGCGACGCCGTCCAGCCGAGCTGGTCCCCGCACGGCGACCGGATTGCGTTCTGGGCGATCCCGCGGGAGACCGCGCAACGGGACATCTGGACGATTTCTGCGGCGGGCGGCGCCCCAGTCGCGGTGACGCAGGATCCGCCGCTCGACTGGAACCCCATCTGGTCCGCCGACGGGAAGTCTCTCTACTTCGCGAGCGACCGCGGCGGCAGCATGAACCTCTGGCGGATACCTATCGACGAGAAGACGGGAAAGACGAGCGGCGCGCCGCAGGCCCTGACCACGCCATCGCTCTGGTCGGGGCATTTCAGCATCTCGCGCGACGGACGGCACATCGCCTACCTCGCGTTGAACGAGCTCGCGAGTGTCCAAAGAATCCCCTTCGATCCTGCGACCGGAAAGGCAGGATTGCCGGCGCCGCTGCTGCGTGTATCGGGCGCTCTCCTCTCGCCCGACGTCTCTCCCAACGGCGAGTGGATCGCCTTCCGTTCGCTCGGCGGTCAGGAGGACCTCTTCCTCGTTCGCTCTGACGGTACGGGTCTGCGCAAACTGACCGATGACCCGCATCGCGATCGCGGCCCTACCTGGTCGCCGGACGGAAAACGGATCGCCTTTTATTCGAACCGCGACGGGGGCAAGTACGAGATCTGGTTGATCAACTCAGACGGAAGCGGTTTGACGCAGCTGACCAGGACTTCAGGCCGGGGGTGGTTCCCGTGGTGGTCACCGGACGGAAAACAGATCGCCTACCCGACGGGCACGCAGTCTGTAGTCCTGGACGTCGCCGCGGGACTGGCGCGCGCCCCGCAACCGCTGCCGCCCTTTCCGGAAGCGGGCCGCTGGTTCCAGGTGACCTCCTGGTCTCCCGATGGACGGTCGCTCGCGGGAGAGGGTGATGTGCTCGCGAGCTCTGGCGGAGGAGGCGTCGTGATCTATTCGTTCGACACTCGCCGTTATGAGCGCCTGAATGGTCGCGGGGGCAAGCCGCTCTGGCTTCGCAACGGACGGCAGCTTCTCCTTATGCCCGATCCGGAGCACATCGCGCTCCTCGACGCGCGCAGCAAGCAGACCCGCACCGTGTTCACCGCGGCGCGCGGCACCCAGATCGCCGACTACACTGTGTCGAAGGACGACCGCTGGATCTGCGTGATAGGGAGCAACGACGAAGGCGACGTCTGGCTGGCCACCCTCGAGTGAGGGTCAGGTCTCCACTTGCCACATTGAGGGTCAGGTCTCCACTTGCCACTTCCTCTCACACCGGCCGCGCCGCAGCCGAAGCGGCGTGCGCCGGGGCCTCGTCGCGGAGCCTCATCATCATGGTCGTCGCGACGAGGCCGAGCGCGAACGCGCCGAGCCATAGCGTCCGGCCGCCGAACCGCTCGAGCACGGCAGTACCCGCCCAGAGACCGACCGCCATGGAAAGGTTCATTGCCATTCCCGCGAGCCCCATGTACTCGCCGCGACGCGCGCGCGGTGCGATGTCGGTCAAATAAGCCCCGAGGGCGGGAAAGAAGAACATCTCGCCGAACGTCCAGATGACGACGGTCGCTGCGACGCTCCGGAAGTCCCACGCGAACGCGAGCGCGCCGAAGCCGGCCCCGGAGAGAAAAGCTCCGATCGCGAGTGTGCGCCGGTGAGGCCAGTCCGCCGTCGCCGAGTTGATCGGCACCTCGAGCGCCACGATCAGAAGCGTGTTGATCGTGAAGAAGAGGCCGTAGTCGAACGCAGAGAGATGCAGGTCGCGGACGAGATAGAGAGCCATCGAGGACATGTGCTGGAAGAAGACGATTCCGACGGGAAACACGGCCGCGATGAAAAAGAGAAGACGGCGGTCGGTCCACGCGCGCTTCGAGGGAAGTGCAATCGGGCCGTCGGGCTCGACCTCCGCTCCGCCGCGGTGGATGGGAGCGCGCCGCAGGGCGAAGAGGAGCAGGGTTCCCGCAAGGATCGAGCTCGAACCGTTCACCAAGAAGATCGATCGAAACGAGAACGTCGCGAGGTAGCCTCCGAGCGCCGGCCCGACGCTCATCCCCAGGTTGATCGCCAGGCGCGTCAGAGCAAAGGCGGCCTTGCGCTGTCCGGGCTTCACGAGGTCGGCCACGACGGCCATGCTCGCCGGCCGGACCGCTTCGGAGGCCATCGAGAGCGCAAGCGTCATGATCACCACGGCCGGAAAGCTCCGCGCGAGCGGGAAGGCGAACAGGATCGCGCCGGTCAGGAAGAGCGAGTCTCGAATGAGCTTCATCGGGCCCAGAACGTCCGAGAGGCGACCCGAGAGAGCCGAGGAGACGAGTGCGCCCGCGCCGTAGAGCCCGAGGATGAAGGCCGCGCGCCCGGCTTTAAATCCCAGGTCGCGCGTCAGGTAGAGGATCAGGAACGGCAGCGCCATCGTGCCTGCCCGGTTGACGAGCGTCGTCGCGAAGAGAACCCAGACACCTCGCGGCAGCTCGCGCAGGTCTCGCCAAGCTTTCACGGTGTGCGGGATTTTGCCATCAGGTCAAGGCACACCCGGGTGCTACGAACTGATGCCCCACCGGGTTCGCCGGGCGAAAAAAGAAAAAGGGCGCCGTCCTTTCGAACGACGCCCGAGCGCCAGCGCGCCGAGCCCTCGACGGCGCCGGGGAGTTCCCCCTTTGCGTTACTTGTGGATCACGATGCTCCCGCCGCTGATTGTCTGCGGGTCGGCAAGGTCTATGTCCTCGGGACTACCGATCTTGTTGTCGTACACGATGGCGTTCGTCGCAGCGTCCCAGATCTTGATCCGGAACTTGTCCGTTCTATCGGGGGCGTTGTTCGGTTGGGCGTCGCCGTCCGTTGCGGTCAACAGGAACCCGTAATTGCCGGCCCCGTTCACCGTGCCGTAGCCCTTGTACTGGGCCTTGGCGCCAGAGACGACCAGCCATTGATAGGACGTACTGTGGAAATTGAAGTTTCCGACGCTGAACTGGAACTCCGTCTCACCAACAGGGATCGTCGTACCCCTCTTGTACTGCGAGCTGAAGCCGAAGTTTGCCTTTCCGGTCAGACTAGGGTTGGCCGTGTACGAGCCGGGCTGCGAGTTGATCCAGCCGCCGCCCGTGACGAACCCGTTGTTCGCATCGTAGATCACGACGAACTGATAGGTCCCCGTTCCGTCGGGGGTACAGCCGTCTTTGATCGTGAAGGTGACCGTGTAGACACCCGCCTGGGTGTAAATGTGACTCCCGGTGCAGGTCCCCTGGTTCGGGGGGCTCGGTTGAGTCGGTTCGACGACCGTTCCGCTCGTCGGCGGGTTTCCATCGTCCCAGTTGATCGAGCAGGTGTGTGTCTGCCCGGCATTCGAGTCCGTGAAGTTTGCAGTAACCGGGCCCGTGTTGGCCGAACTTCCTGAGAGACCGATCGGTCCGGTTGGCCCACTCGTGCTCGTCACCACCGGAGGGAAGTTGCCGTCGCAAGAGCCCCCGCCGCAGCCCGGGATCAGGCTGCCCGTGCAAGCTCCGGCCTGGCAGGCATCGGCCAGCGTACAGGAGTTGCCGTCGTTACACGGCGTGCCGTTCGGCTTGGCCGGGTTGGAGCAGGTGCCGTTACTCGGATCGCAGGTGCCTGCGACGTGGCACTGATCCGAGGCCGTGCAGACCACCGGATTGCTGCCCGTGCAGGCTCCGGCCTGGCAGGTATCCGTCTGGGTACAGGAGTTGCCGTCGTTACAGGCCGAGCCGTTGGCCTTGGCCGGGTTAGAGCAGGCGCCGCTACTCGGATCGCAGGTGCCTGCGACGTGGCACTGATCCGAGGCCGAACAGACGACGGGGTTAGAGCCCGTGCAGGCTCCGGCCTGGCAGGTATCCGTCTGGGTACACGCGTTGCCGTCGCTACAGGCCGAGCCGTTGGCCTTGTTCGGGTTGGAGCAGACGCCGGTGCTCGTGTCGCAGGTGCCCGGGTCGTGGCACTGATCCGGGGTCGCGCAGACGACCGGGTTGCTGCCGGTGCAGGCTCCCGCCTGACAGGTATCCGACTGCGTACACGCGTTGCCGTCGCTACAGGCCGAGCCGTTGGCCTTGTCCGGGTTAGAGCAGATGCCCGTGCCCGTGTTGCAGGTGCCCGCGACGTGGCACTGATCGGAGGCCGTGCAGACCACCGGGTTAGACCCGACACACTGACCCGAGCCGTTGCACTGGTCGGTTTGCGTGCAGGCGTTGCCGTCGTTACAGGAGGTGCCCACCTGGGCAAACCCGTTCGCCGGGCAGTCGTTGCTGACGCCATTGCAGCTTTCCGCCACGTCGCACGCATCGGTCGCCGGTCGGCAGACCGCGGTGCTCTTGGCATCAGCCGGACAGGCGGCAGAGGAGCCCGTGCACTGTTCTGCCGGGTCGCAGACACCGGCCGAGGCGCGACACTCCATCGTGGCCGGCTGGAAAGCGTCGGCCGGGCAGTCGTTGTGTGTCCCGTCGCAGCTTTCCGCCGTATCGCAGACGCCCGCCGAGGGTCGGCAGACCGCGGTGCTCTTGGCATCAGCCGGACACGCGGCACTCGATCCCGTGCAGCTTTCCGCCACGTCGCACTGGCCCGCCGAGGCGCGGCAGACCGTGCTACTGGACTGGAAGGCGTCCACGCAGGTGTTCGCCGTGCCCGTGCAGTGATCGGCCGCGTCGTTGTCGCACGCGCCACCCTCCGAGGCGCCCGTACAGTGGGTCGCTGCCGATGCGAAGCTGTCCGTCGGGCACGCGCCCGAGGACCCAGTGCAGGTCTCCGCCACGTCACACTGGCCCGCCGAGGCGCGGCAGGTGAAGCTGGCCGCCTGGTAAGCGTCTACGCATGAGTTGCCGGTGCCCGTGCAGTGATCGGCCGCGTCGTTGTCGCACGCGCCACCCTCCGAGGCACCCGTACAGTGGGTCGCTGCCGATGCGAAGCTGTCCGCCGGGCACGCGCCCGAGGTCCCCGTGCAGGTCTCTGCCACGTCACACTGGCCCGCCGAGGCGCGGCAGGTGAAGCCCGCGGCCTGGTATTGGTCGACGCAGGTGTTGCCCGTACCCGAGCAGTGGTCGGTCGCGTCGCACGCGCCGCCGTTGGAGGTACCCGTACAGACAGTCGCCGCTGTGGCGAACCCGTCAGTCGGGCAGTCGTTGCTCGTCCCATTGCAGCTTTCCGCAACGTCGCACTGTCCCGCCGATGCCCGGCACTGTGTTCCCGCTCCGAGCTTCGCGTCATTCGGGCAGGCCTTCGCCGTCCCATCGCACGCCTCGACCGCGTCGCAGACGCCCGCCGCCGCGCGGCATTGCGTCCCCGCCGACTTCACAGCGTCGGCCGGACACGCCGCGCTCGAGCCCGTACAGGTCTCCGCGACGTCGCAGGTGTCCGTTGCCGCTCGGCAGACCGTTCCCGCGTTGCCCGCCGGGTGCGTGCAGGCCACGCCGGTGCCGTCACAGATATCCCGCGTGCAAACGTTGCCGTCGTCGGTACAGGCCGTGCCTGCGGACTTCTTGGTGTCCGACGGACAGGTCGCGCTGCTGCCCGTGCAGGTCTCCGCCACGTCGCACTCATCCGCCGCCGCACGGCAGACCGCGCCGGCGTTGCCCGTCGCGTGCTGACACGTTCCGCTGCCGTTGCACAGATCCGTCGTACAGGCGTTGCCGTCGTCGGCACAGGCCGAGCCCGCTGGCTTGTTCGTGTGCTGACAAGATTTCATGGTGCCGTTGCACTCATCCGCCGTACAGGAATTGCCGTCGTCGGTACAGGGCGTGCCCGCCGGCTTCACGGCGTTGGCCGGACAGGTCGCGCTCGTGCCCGTACAGGTCTCCGCCGCGTCGCACTCATCCGCCGCCGCACGGCAGACCGCGCCGGCGTTGCCCACCAGGTGCTGACACACCCCGGTGTTGTTGCACTGATCCGTCGTACAGGGGTTGCCGTCGTCGGCACACGCCGCGCCGGCGTTGCCGGCGGCCGGGTGCTGACAGGTGTTGCTGGTGCCGTTGCACTGATCCAATGTGCAGGCGTTGCCGTCGTCGGGACACGCCGTGCCCGCCGGCTGCTTGACATCCGCCGGACAGACACTGCTGCTGCCCGTGCACGTCTCCGCCGCGTCGCACGCGCCCGCCGCCGCGCGGCAGATCGCACCGGCGTTGCCGACGGGGTGCTGACATGCATCGCTGGTGCCGTCGCACTGATCCAATGTGCAGGCGTTGCCGTCGTCGGGACACGCCGTACCCGCCGGCTGCTTGGCATCCGTCGTCGGACACGTCGTGCTCGTTCCGTCGCAGGTCTCCGCCGCGTCGCAGACCCCGACCGAGGCCCGACACACGGTTCCTGACGGGGCCGTCGTGTGAGAAATCGTTCCTGTCGAGGTGTCACACGAATCCGTTGTGCAGGCGTTGCCGTCGTCGATAGAGGACGAGACGTAGTTGGCGACGTATTCGTCACCAGTCCCTGTGACGCAGATGGAGCGCGGGGGCAGATTCGTGAACACACCCGAACTCGTCCAGCTCACGAACCCGCCGCACTGATCCGAAAAAGCGGTTGCGTCGAGCTTGACGGACTGGGTTTGCTGGGGGAAGTTGACGTTCACGTCACTCGAGCCCACCGTCTGATCGGGTTGCGCAGTGGCGGTACCGGTGCAGTTGTTGTTCGTGTAATTCGTCGCTTTCAAGGTGAAGGTCGTGCCCGCCGGCGCCGCTTTTACCTTGACGTTGTTGGCGTCCGTGAACGTCGTCTCAGCCGTGTACCCGGAAGACTGGCCGGTCGCCGTCAGGAGGAACGTGACCCACAGGTCGGTCTGCTGGACGACGAGCTCCGAGTTCTGGAAGTTGCCGTCGGCGTCGGCCACGGCGGTCAGCAGGGTGTCGGGCGGATTGTTGTTGTCCCGGTGAACGTTCAGGTTGACCGTTTCGCCCGGCTCCCAGCCGCTACCCGTGATGACGACGGTTTCGCCCGGCGCGTAGTCGGTCTTGTCGGTCGTCACAATGGCTGAAGAGGCGCTGAAGAGAACCGCCGTCGCCTGGGGCGCGCCGGTCGAGTTGACGCCGCCCACGGCGATCGCCTGGTTCGATTCGGGGATTTCCGTCAGCGAGTAGCCGGTCCGGTCGAGGAGGTCCTGCAGAGCCTCGGAGCCCGTCCCTTCGCCGCTTGAAGGAATCGGCGCGCGGGACCTTCCGATGACAACGGCGCGACCCGAGCTGCGCAGTGCCGCCGACAGGGACTCCGGTCCGCTGATGAGATGCGCATAGGCCGTGAAGTAGCGACCTTGCGGGTTGAAGATCTCCATCGTGCGCTCGGCGTCGCCTCCGATCGCCTGGACCTTGCCGTCCGGCAGGACTCGCATGGTCAGGCCGGATCGCGCCGCTTGCATCTCGGCGCGCGCCGAAAAGGACAGAGTCTCCGGATCGAAAATCTCCGCCGAGCGAAGTGGCTCTCCGTCGAGGCCGACGCCCCCGGCAACGAGAACGCGGCCATTCTGGAGAAGTGCGGCAGCGTGCGAGCGCCGCGGAACGGCAAGATATGCCTTCAATTCTTCGAACTGTCCCGTCTTCGGATCGAACAGCTCGGAGCTCCCCACCGTATCGCCGCCGATCACGATGATTCTTCCGTCGGCGAGACGCGTCGCGGTGTGACCCGACCGCGCCTGGACGAGGTTGGGGCCTTCGGCGAAGGTGCGGGTTTTCGGCTCGTAGAATTCAGTGGAAGCGAGCAGCCCGTTGGAGCCGCGCCCGCCCACGATCAGGACTCGCCCGTCCGATAAGGCCGTCGCGGTGTGGTCCGCGCGCGCCTCCAGAGACATGACGGGGGGAGCGAACGAGCGAAGGCTCGAATCGTAAATCTCGGCAGCGCAAGTGAGCCCGATCGCGCTCTCGCCCCCGACGATCAAAACCTGACCGTGTTTGAGGAGAGTTGCCGTGTGGCCGTGGCGTTCGACGTTCAAGCGCGCCGATCCGATGACCTCGTTGCCCTGCGAGAACGCCACGGTCGCTGCGCCTTGGCCGAATAAGTTTGCTGAAAGCAGCAGCAAGAGACTCGCTGCCGCGCCGGTACACTTCGAAACGCAGAGAGTGAGATTCTTTCGGGTAGTAGCCACGGTCTTCCTCCCCTTGAGAGCCTTCTGCCGTCTTCGTTTTGAACAACCTGGGTCCGCAGTACGACTTTTAGTCGCGGGTACGCTGTCCGTCAATTAGATCTTCGTCTATGCGACTTAGGTCGTGACGCGGACCCGGATGTGACCGAATCCTGAACAGCGAGGTCAGAGGAGCCGAATGACAGCCGCGATTACAAATGCCAGCAGCGCGAGGATCGCGAGGAACCCGAGAACGTAGGCGAGGATCGGCAGGAAAGGAGTCTTGCGCGGATCGTTCTGAGAAGTCATGAGATCACGGGGGAAAGCAGCGCGCTCAACCCTGCCTCTCCCGGCGGGAGAGGAGAACACGATCAGCCGTGGATGCCCCGCGCGGCCAGCCACCTCTCGGCATCCATGGCTGCCTTGCAGCCCTCGCCGGCCGCCGAAACCGCCTGACGGTACGTGGGATCGGCGACGTCGCCGGCTGCGAAGACTCCCTCGATCGACGTGCGCGTCGAGGGGTGCTGCACTTTGAGATAGCCGACCTCATTCATCTCGAGCTTGCCCCGGAAGATCGCGGTATTGGGGAGGTGTCCGATCGCCACGAAGACGCCTCCGGCGGACATCTTCGACAGCGCGCCGGCCTGTGTGTCCCGCAGCGTGACCCCCGTCACGCCCGCTCCATTGCCGTGGATCTCTTCGACGACTGCGTTCAGCTTCCAATGGATCTTGGCGTTCGCGCGCGCCCGGTCGAGCATGATGCGCGAGGCGCGGAACTCTTCGCGCCGGTGAACGATCGTCACCTTGGTCGCGAACTTCGTCAGGAAGGTCGCTTCCTCCATCGCGGTATCGCCCCCGCCGACGACCACGAGCTCCTTGCCGCGGTAGGCGGGCAGAGGACCGTCGCACGTCGCGCACGCGGAAACGCCCGGCTGGCGTTCGGAGGAGATGCCGAGGGCTTTCGCGGAAGCCCCCGCAGCGATGATGACGGCGTCGGCGGTGAGGTTGGCGCCGGAGTCGAGGGTCAGGCGGAACGGTCGCGCTTCGAAATCTACGTCCGTGACGACGTCGAGCACGCCCTCTGTGCCGAACCGTCTTGCTTGATCGCGGAAAATTTCCATCATCTCGGGGCCCTGGATGCCCTTCGGGAAGCCGGGGTAGTTCTCCACCTCGGTCGTGATCGTGAGCTGCCCGCCCGGCTGCGGGCCTTCGATCACGATGGGTTCGAGGTCCGCGCGCGAGGCGTAGAGAGCGGCGGTCCAGCCGGCGGGCCCGGACCCGATAATCGCGACTCGGTAGTGGATTCTGCTCGGAGGCATGTGCGATTCCTTGCCGCGCGAGGATATGCGAGCGACGCGGACGAGGTAAATACGCGGCGCCGGAGGCCCGCGGTGCGGCGTCATACTGCGCAGGGCGGCAAGTGGAGACCCCGACCCTCGATGTGGCAAGTGGAGACCTGACCCCCGATGTGGCAAGTGGAGACCTGACCCCATGATTGCGCGGCGGCTGGAGGGTTTCGGCACGACCATCTTCACGGAGATGACGCGGCTCGCCGTCGAGCACGGCGCCATCAACCTCGCCCAGGGGTTTCCGGACTTCGACGGCCCGGACTTCGTCAAGGACGCGGCGATCGCGGCGATCCGCGACGGCCGCGGCCAATACGCGCGCATGACAGGGATCCCCGAGATCCACGAGGCGCTGGCCGCGAAATACCGGCGCGACTACGGTCTCGACTACCGGGCCGGCGAGGAGCTCACCATCACTTCTGGCGCGACCGAGGCGATTTTCGCGACGATCCAGGCGATCTGCGATCCGGGCGACGGGATCGTCCTCTTCGAGCCCTACTACGACTCCTACAAGGCGAGCGTGGTGATGGCCGGCGCCGTGCCGGCTTTCGTCACTCTCGAGCCCCCGATCTGGCGCTCCGACCAGGGTGCCCTCGAGCGGGCGGTCACGGACCGCACCCGCGCGATCCTCGTCAACACCCCGCACAACCCGACGGGGAAGGTTTTCTCGCAGGCGGAGCTGGAAGGAATCGCGAGCCTCTGCGTCGAACGCGACCTCCTCTGCATCACGGACGAGGTCTATGAGCACATGGTCTACGAAGGCCGCCACGTCCCGATGGCGACGCTACCCAAGATGCGTGAACGCACGATCACGATCTCGAGCTTCGGAAAGACCTTCTCGCTGACGGGCTGGAAGATCGGCTGGGCCGCTGCGCCGCGGGAACTCTCGGCGGCGGTGCGCGCCGCGCACCAGTTCATCACTTTTGCGACGGCGACTCCGCTCCAGCACGCCGCCGCCTGCGCGCTGTCGGCGGGACGGGAGTACTACGATCTGCTTCTCGCCGGGTACCGCGAGCGGCGTGACTATCTCGTGGGCGAGCTCGCGCGGATCGGCTTCGGAGTGCGTCCGCCCGCCGGCACCTACTACGTCTGCGCGGATTTCCGCCGCTTCGGTTTCGAAGATGACGTCGCCTTCTGCAAGCATCTGATCGAGGCCGTAGGGGTCGCGGCGATCCCGCCTTCCGCTTTTTACGACCGGCCGGAGAAGGGGCGGGGCTACGTGCGCTTCGCGTTCTGCAAGAAGATGGCGACCCTGGAGGCGGCCGTCGAGAGACTGGAGAAGCTGTGCGCGTAGCGCTCCTGCAGATGGACCTGGCCTGGGAGGACGTCCTCGAGAACCACCGCCGCGCGGCGGGTCTTCTCGAGCAGGCGGCGGCTGGCGGGGCGCGACTCGCGCTCCTGCCCGAAATGTTCTCGACCGGGTTCTCGATGGATTCCCGGCGCATCTCACAGCCTCCCGGCGGGCCGTCGGAGTCGTTCCTCCGAGAGCAGGCGGCACGACTCGGTCTCTGGATCCTGGCGAGCGTACCGGAGTCGGGGGAGCCGTCGCCGAGGAACATGGCGTTGCTCGCCTCACCGAGCGGTTCGGTCGTCCGGTACGCGAAGATCCATCCCTTTTCGTATGCCGGCGAGGATCGGGCGTACACCGCCGGCGACCGGGTGGTGACTGCGGAAATCGACGGCGTGCGCGTGACGCCTTTCGTCTGCTACGACCTGCGGTTTCCCGAGCCGTTCCGCACCGCGGCGGCGGACACGGACCTGTTCGCCGTCGTCGCCAACTGGCCCGACCAGAGGCGCGAGCACTGGCGGACGCTCCTGCGCGCGCGGGCGATCGAGAACCAGGCGTACGTCGTCGGCGTCAACCGCGCCGGCGACGCCAACGGGCTCCACTATGCCGGCGATTCCGCGGCGATTGCGCCGCTCGGCGAGACGATCGTCGAGGCGGACGAGCGCGAGCAGGTGCTCTTCTGCGACGTGGACCCCGAGGTCGTGAAGAAGCTGCGCACGCGTTTTCCGGCGCTGGAGGACCGCCGCCCGGAGGCCTATCGAAGATAGGGTCAGGTCTCCACTTGCCACATCGAGGGTCAGGTCTCCACCTGCCACATCGAGGGTCAGGTCTCCACTTGCCACCCGAGAGGCTTTCGTTCAGGTCGCGTTTCGGTTGGCGCCCAGATCCGCGACGAGGTGCTCGGCGCGGTTTCGCAGATAGGTTCGGCGTCTCCTCTGCATCTCGACCAGGATGTTCCCGACCCGTCCTCTCTTGATCCCGAAGGCATCTCCGATTTCGCGGGCGGATTTTCCGCAGAGCCTGCGAGAGAGGTAGACCGCGGCGAGCTTGGCGTCGCCCGCTTCGCGTCCGGAGAGCTCATCGGCAGGCACCCCCCACTCCTTCGACACGAGTCTTCGGATCTCGTCGATTTCGAAAACCGAGGGGATCCGATGGGCGGCAGGGATGTCGGGGCCGGGCCGGCGCTCTCCTGCATGGTCGGCCATCTCCTCGAGAAACCGCCGATCACCGAGATAAATCTGTCGACGGACACGCTCGAGCGGCGAGCCCGGCCGGACGGTGCTGTCGGCGACGAATCGAACGTAAGCCCCGTTCGCCCCGGAACCGAACGCCGCGAACAGCGCGAGGGTTGAGCCGACTTCGAGCCACGGCGGCGGCGCACTCGCTCCGGACGTCGCCCGGTAGTTGCTCCACGGCCAGTCGAGAGGGCGACGTACGAGACCTGCTCGGACCGGGTTCAGGACGATGTATCGATGGAGCTCGAGCAAATGCGGCTGCTTTTGAACGACGATCGCCTGGAAACGACCCTCGAAGACGTGACCAGCGCGGTCGTGCCGCCGGTTGAAGTGCTGGGAATAGCGGGCGTTCAAGGTATGCATCCCCCTCGAGAGCGTCGGACGAGCCGTCTCCAGCAGGAGGTGGTAGTGGTTTCCCATCAGGCAATAGGAGTGGAGGAGCCAGGCCTGATCGGGGATGACGGAGGCGAGAAGATTCAGGAAATGGCGGCGGTCGGCGGCGTCGCGAAAGATCGGTCCCCGTTCATGGCCGCGGCTGGTGACGTGATACAGCGCTCCCGGGAACTCCAAGCGAAGGGGTCTCGACACATGCACTCGCTCCTATGAATTGTCATGTGGCAAGTGGAGACCTGACCCCGGATGTGGCAAGTGGAGACCTGACCCCCAGCAACGCCTCCACGCCTTCCGCGATTGTCTCCTCCGGCACCGAGA
>DASWCZ010000013.1:0-27476 GCA_036395755.1 Thermoanaerobaculia bacterium | reverse complement strand
AGCATGGGGGATGCGCCGGTTTCTCGCGCAGGAAGGCATTTCCGAGTCGGGAGCGCTCTTCGGGAGCGCGGTCTTCGTGGCGTCCGGCCTGCCCGCGTCTCTCTCGGCCTTCTGGAATCACTTCGGTGCCTACGCCTATCTGCCCGCGATTGTCGCCATTGCGCGCTCGGGAGTCCGATCGCGGGCGGCGCTCATCGGCCTCGCTTCGCTCGCCGGGCTCCAGGCGATGGCGGGAAGCCCTGAAATTTCCGGCCTGACGGCCGCGATCGCCCTCGCCATGTCCTTCCTTCCGAAGCCCGATCCGGACCGGCCGTGGCTGGACTCGCGAAAGAAGGCGCCGCCGCGGACCGCCGGCGGGATCCTCCTCGGTCTCGCACTCGCCGCATGGATGCTCGTTCCGATGGGGGAGCTCGCGCTCCACTCGGATCGCAGGGGGGCTCTTCCGGCGGAGGAGAGAGAGCCGGGCGCCATCGCGCTTCCCGCCCTCGCGGCGGGACTCGTCCGGCAGGGCAGCGCGACGCGGACGTACTGGCTTCCGTCGCTCTTCGTCGGAGCGCTCGTCCTCGCGGTCGCCGCGGCCTCCCTCTTCGAGCGGGACCGGCGGCGGCTCGCTCTCACACTCGCCGGGATCGGCGTCGCGGCGCTCGCCGTCGCGGCGGCCGGCCCTCCGGGGTCGTGGCTGCGCGCGGTTCCTCCCCTCGACCGGATGCGGTATCCGGAGAAGACTCTCGCCGCCACCATCTTCGCCCTCGCCGCTCTCTCCGGCCTGGGACTCGACACTCTCCGTTTCCGTGCGGGCGGACGGATCCTGCGCGGGCTCTTCCCGCTCGTCGCGGCGGCCGCGCTCTTCGTCGCATTCGCCACGCCGTCGCCGCCGGTCCTTCGCTGGGCGGCTGCGGTCGGGCTCATGTCGGCGGCCCTTCTGGCTCTCCTCGGCGGCCGGTCAAAGACGGCGGGAGCGATGCTCGGGACGCTCACCGCTCTCTCGCTCGTCGTCTCGTTCGCGCTCGCCAACCGGTCGCTCTTCACTTTCGTCCCCGAGGCGGCGCTTCGTCACCGTCCGCCGACGCTCGACGCTCTGGGAAATCTGACCGGCCGCGTGCTCACGCCGCCCCCCTCCTCCCTTTTGCGCTGGACCGTGCGGGACGCGAGCTTCGACGCCACGACGCTCTCCCGCCAGCGCGAAGCGCTCGCCGGGTACACGAATCTCCTCTTCGGCGTCTCGACGGTCCGAACCGCCGCCGCTCTCCCGACCGGCGCCGCCCGCGCGATCGCGGAATCGATCGACGCCTCTCCCGACCCGGTGCGCGCGGCGGGTCCGGTCAGCGCGCGGGTCCTGTGGAGCCCGTTCCAGCCGGCGCGCCTTCCATCCCGCAAGGTCGGCGGGTTCTTCCGGGCGCCGCTCGCCCCGTACCGGCCGCGGCTTTCCTTCGTCCGCGGCTACCGGGTCGAGCCGGATCCGGTTCGCGCATGGCGGCGCGTCGCTTCGGGGGAGATCGATCTCGCCCGGGAAGTTCTGCTGGATCGCGAGCCGTCGCCGCCGCTTCCTCCCGGGCCCCGATCGCCGATCCTGATCGCGCGGCTCGCGGAAGACCGCCCGGAGCGGGTCGTCGCCGAGATGGTCACCAACGCGCCCGGGCTGCTCGTCGTGACCGAACTCTTTTATCCCGGCTGGATCGCGGAGGAAGCGGGGCGCCGCCTCGAGATCCTGCGGGCGGACGGCTATTTTCGCGCCGTCGCCTTGCCCGCGGGCTCGCATCGGGTGACGTTCCGCTATCGACCGGTTTCCGTCCCCGTCGGCGCCGGAATTTCGGCAGCCGCCCTTCTGACGATCCTCTTCCTCGCGTATCAGGGCGAGCCGGTCCGTTGATCGCGTCCGCCGTCGTCGTTGGTCTCTTCGGCCTGGTCGCCGGAAGTTTTTTGAACGTCGTCATCCACCGGCTTCCAAGGGGCGAGTCGGTCGCGTTTCCCGGATCGCACTGTCCCGCCTGCGGCGCGCCCATCCGTCCTTACGACAACGTGCCGGTCCTCTCCTGGCTCCTCCTCCGGGGCCGCTGCCGCGTCTGCCGGGCCCCGATCAGCGCCCGGTATCCGGCAGTGGAGCTCGCGAACGCGGTCCTCTGGGTCGCCGTGTTTCTCCAGGCGCCCGGCTGGGCGGATTTCGCTTCGGGCGCCTTTCTCTCTTCCGCGTGTCTCGCGCTCCTCGCGATCGACGCGGAGTTCCGGATCCTGCCCGACCGCATCACCTTGACCGGCATCGCGGTGGGGCTCGCGCTGTCTTTCTTCTCGCGGGTCCGCTCGCCCGCTTCCTCCTTCGCCGGCGCCGCGATCGGAGCGGGAGGTCTGTGGCTCGTGGCCTTCCTCTACGAGAAATGGAAGAAGGTCGAGGGAATGGGCTTCGGTGACGTCAAGATGCTCGGGATGATCGGGGCGCTCCTGGGCGTGTCCGGAGTCGTCATCGCCGTTCTCCTCGCGTCGGTGGCCGGAAGCCTGGTCGGTCTGGCTCTCGTCCTCGCCCGGCGCGGATCGCTCCAGACGGCGCTTCCGTTCGGGGTTTTCCTGGCTCTCGGGGCGGTCGCCGCCTTCTTCTGGGCGCCCGTCCTGACCGAGCTGTATCGCGGCGGGTTCCGGTGAGCGCCGGCGTCCCTCGGACGTTCCGGCGCGAGTCGCGACTCTTCCTCTGGATTGCGCTCGTTCTCATTCTGTTCCTGAATCTCCTGACGCTCTTCTTCTTCCGGCGCGCGGTGGACTGGGGAAACGAGTCAGTCGAGCGCCGGGCGTCGGAAATTCTCCGGCGCCTGCCAGCCGACCGCCTGGGAGAAGGTGCGAGCGGAACGCTCGGCCGCGTCGCGCTCGAGCGGGATGTGGTCTACGTCGCGACCTACGACGAGCGGGGGCGCCGCGTGCGGACGCTCGGCGGGGAGATCGACGCGCCCGACACACTCCCGACCGCGCCCCCCGGCCCCGGGCAGATCGCGCTCGCCTGGCGGAGCAGTCCGATCCTGGTCGTCGCCACGAGCGTCATCCCGGGTGGCTTCCTTTCGATTGCTCTCGATCCGGGGCCCGGCGCCGCGCTCTCGCCGCTCGCGCGATCGCTCACTTTCGTCGTGCCGATCGCCGGCGCCGCCCTGGTGGTCCTTGCCGGTTTCTACCTGCGCTCGCTGCTCTCGCCCTACGACCGCCTCCTCGCCGCGGCGGATCGCGCCCCCCGTCCGGCTCCGGCGCTCCCGGGTGCGCGCGACGAACCGGTCGATGAGCGCGAGTTCCTGATCGGCCGTTTCGAGTCCACGATCGCGGCCCTGAAAGAGAAAGAGCGGGAGTTGAAGGCGCGCGCGGACGACCTCGAGACCGGAGCGCGTCTTCTCTCGCGGAACCTGCCGACCGGAGTTCTGTCGGTGGACGCCGACGAGACGGTCGTCGAGCTGAACGAGTCGGGGCAGGAGATCTTGAGGATCTCCGGCAATCTGCGTGGCCGTCGCTTCGACGAGGCGCTCCAAACGATCCCGGAGTTTCGCGCCTTGATCGGCGAGGTGCTCGCCGAGCGCAAGCCCGTCGGGCGGCGCGAGATCCGGTGGGTCGCCGGCGGCGAATCGCGCTCCTTCGGCGTCACGGTGACGCCCGCCGAGGGGGCCGATGGGCGGTTTCTCGGCGTGCTCGCTCTCTTCACCGACCTGACCGAGATGCGGAAGCTCGAGACGCGCGTGGCTTTGACACGGCACCTCTCCGATCTCGGCCAGGTCTCCGCCGGCGCGGCGCACGAGTTCCGCAACGCCGCGGCCGCGATCGACGGCTTCGCCGACCTCGCGCTGCGAGCGCCGGAGCGAGCGGCCGAGCACCTGAAGGCAATTCGCCGTGAGGCCCAGGAAATGAGCCGCGTCACGAGCGATTTCCTTCTCTTTGCCCGACCGGAAAAATTTGCGCGCGAAAGGGTCGAGCTCGAGGGCGTCGCCGCGGCCGCCGTCGCCGAGACCGAGGCCGCGTTTCCCGGGGTCGACGTCCGACTGCGTGGGCCGTTTCCGCCGGTCTCCGGTTCGGAAGTCCTGCTGCGCCGGGCGCTGGTCAACCTGCTCCGAAACGCGGTCGAGGCGACCCCCGCCGAGCGCCGTGGCGAACCGGAAGCCATCCGGCTCGACGGGTCGAGCCGCGACGGCGAGATTCTGCTCGCGGTAGGGGATCGCGGGGAGGGCGTGGAAGCTTCGCGACGCGAGGAGATTTTTCTCCCGTTTTACTCGACGAAGCCCCGCGGTTCCGGTTTCGGCCTAGCGATCGTCGCGCGGATCGCGGAGCTGCACGGCGGGACGGTCGAGGTCGAAGCTCGGAAGGGCGGGGGAGCGCTCTTCACTTTGCGTCTTCCGGAGCCCGCGGAGCTCCCGAACCCGGCGGCGGGCCCCCCCCTTTCGCGAGGATAGACCGGAAGCCCTCGCGGTCGAAGGCGCGCTCGAGCGCTGCGTCGGGTGTGACGTGGCCTCGCCGGACGAGCTCGACGAGCGACTGGTCCATCGAAATCATCCCGCGCGACTTTCCGGTCTGGATCTGATTGTTGATCTGCGCCGTCTTCCCCTCCCGGATCGCGTTCGAGAGCGCGCTCGAGCCGAGCAGGATCTCGAAAGCCGGGATTCGCCCGCTGCCCGTCTTCTTCAAGAGCTGCTGCGCGACGACGGCTCGGAGCGACTCGGCCAGCACGATTCGGATCTGCTCCTGCTCGCTCGCTGGGAATGCGTCGATGATCCGGTCCACCGCCTTCGCGGCGGAGTTCGTGTGCAGAGTCGCGAAGACGAGCAGCCCGGTCTCGGCAGCGGTGAGCGCCATCCGCATCGTCTCCAAGTCCCGCATCTCACCGACCAAGAGACAGTCGGGGTCCTCGCGAATCGCGGCCTTGACGCCTTCGGCGAAGCTCGAAACGTCCGGGCCGATCTCGCGCTGGGTGAAGATCGAGCGGTCGTTCGTATGGACGAACTCGATCGGATCCTCGATCGTGACCACGTGGCGCGCGAACCGGCGGTTGACGCGGTCGAGGATCGCCGCGAGCGTCGTCGATTTCCCGCTCCCGGTCGGCCCCGTGACGAGAACGAGTCCGCGCGCGGCCGACGCGAGGTCGGCCACCGGACCGGGCAGCTGGAGCTCCTCGACGGTCGGGACCCTGGCCGGGATCAGGCGGAAGACCGCCGCCGAGCCGCGTTCCTGCCGGAAGAGGTTGACCCGGAAGCGCGCCTCGCTCCCCATCTGGTAGGCGAAGTCCACGTCCCCGGTCTCGCCGTACTGATTCCAGATGCGCGGCGGGGCGATCGGTCCGACGAGGTTGTAGAAATCCCCCTCGTTCAAGGAGCGATAGCGGATCCTTTCGAGGTCACCGTCGATGCGGAGCACCGGCGGCGATCCCACCGAGAGGTGAAGATCCGAGCCGTTTCTCTTCGGCAGAACGGACAGGAACCGGTCGATCCGGTTCGTGCCGGTCGAGATGATGTCGAGGGCTCCGACCTGGAAGACCTTTTCGGAGGCTTCGTGGTGAGCAGGGACCGGATCGCTCACGCCGCGGTTCCTTCCTCGAGATAAGGCTCGAACACTTCCTTGCGGAGCGCCCTGTCGTACGCCACTCGCGGATCCACCGTGCCTTCCTGGACCAGCTTCAGGAGCGACATGTCCATGAGCATCATCCCGGCGCCCGATCCGGTCTGGATCGCCGTCGGGATCTGAAACGTCTTGGCTTCACGAATGAGGCCGGCGACCGCCGGGGTGTTGCGCAGGATCTCCCAGGCGGCGACGCGCCCCGATCCGTCGCGCTTCGGGAGGAGCGCCTGGGAAATCACCGCCTTCAGCGACTCCGAGACCATCTGACGGATCTGCCCCTGCTGGTCGGCGGGAAACGCGTTGATGATGCGGTCGACGGTCGAGGAAGCGGTGGTGGTGTGGAGGGTTCCCAGGACGAGGTGTCCCGTCTCCGCCGCCGTGATGGCGAGTCCGATGGTTTCGAGGTCCCGCATTTCCCCGACGAGGATGACGTCGGGATCTTCTCGCAGCGACTGCCGCAAGGCGCGCGCGAAAGAGCGCGAATGGCTCGGCACCTCGCGCTGGTTGACCAGGGAATCCTGGCTCGCGTGGACGTATTCGATCGGGTCTTCGATCGTCAGGATGTGGCACCGCTCGGTGTGGTTGATCCGGTCGACTAGCGCCGCGAGGGTGGTCGTCTTGCCGCAGCCGGCCGGTCCGGTCACGAGAACGAGGCCCTGCGAGTACGTCGTCAGCTCCCAGAGGCTCTCGGGCAGCCCGATGTCCGCGAGGTTGGGCACCTCGAACGGAACCAGCCGCAGGACGGCGGAGAGCCCTTTGCGCTGAAGAAAGACGTTCGTCCGGAACCGGCCGAGCGCCGGATCCTTGTGGCAGAAGTCGAGCTGCAGGCGCTCGTCGAACACGCCGCGGCGCTCGGGCGACAGAATCGGATAGATCCAGTCCTCCATTTGCGCCGCGGTCGACTCCGGAATCGGCAGAGCGAAAAGTTGTCCGTTCAACCGCACGTGCGGGACGGTGCCGGTCGAGAGATGGAGGTCCGACGCGCCGACGGCCCGTGCATGCCTGAGGAGCTCCGACAGAGTCGGTTCGGGCGCCGTGGCGAAGTCGTGAGGAGCGAACCCCCGCGCCGTCTCCAACAGGTCGTCCGAGCTTTCCGCGCCCGCCAGCTTCTCCGCGAGACGCGCCGCTTTCTCCCTCACGAGCGGGTCCGGATCCGCCTGGACGATCTTCGCGAGGAGAACGGGCACTCCCCGATCGGGAATCCGCGCGAAGGCGTCGAGAATCTCGAGACGCAGGTCCTTCGTGCCGCGCTTGTAGGCGTCGAGCAGCGCGGGAAGCGCCTTCGGCGACCCCCACGTGCCGAGCGCCGCGGCCGCGGACAGATTGGACTCCGGGTCGCCGAGCATCTTCACGAGCGGCTCGAATCCCCGCTCGTCGCGGAGCTCGCCCAACGCGTGCGCGGCGCGGTCGCGCAGCCACCAGTCCTCGCCGCCGACGTAGCGGATGCAGTGCGGAACGACTTCCGGCGAGCGGATGGTGACGGCCACCGCGGACGCGAGGGCGGCGATGCGATGGTCGGGGTCGTTGTCCCGCTCGAGGAACGCCGGAATGTACTGCGGCCCGAGCTCGCGCAATCCCTCGAGGGCCCGCTCCCGCTTCGGCCCGAATGTGTCCTGGTAGGCGTTCAGGAAGGCCTCCGCCACCCGTTCCGGCTGCTGAGTCCGAAGGAGCCTCGACGCCAGCTGGCGCACCCGCGGGTTCGCGTCGGAGAGGAGCGGAATCAGGTCTTCGTTCCAGCGGATGTCCCCGCTCGCGAGAAGCGGCGTCAGAGCGGCGATGGCTGCGTCCTGGACCCGGGTCGAATCGATATGGCAGCGGCGCAGGAGCGGGCCGATCGCCGACTCGTCCGGAAACTTCGCGATCAATCGGACCGCCCGGAACCTCAAGCCTTCGTCCTCGTCCTCGAGGCCCTTCAGAGCGAAGGGCATGACGCGGGGCGACGTCGTCGATTCGACGATCGCGAACGCCTTCGCCCGCACGGCGGGAGAGGGGGAGTTCAGGGCTTCCGAAATGAGCGCCAGGTTGGCTTCCGAAGGATTCCGGCGCATCCAGTCCAGAGCGACGTGTACGACCGTCGGATCGGAGTGTTTCAGGAGCTCCGGAAGCTTCTCTACAAACTTCGGCCCCGCGAGCGCCGCGAGGCTTTCGATCGCGAGCCGCCGCATCGATTCGGTCCGGGAAAGCAGGTACGGAAAGAGCGCCGCCGCGGCATCGTCGTAGCCGAATCGCGTGAGCAGGGCCTGTCCCCTGGTGCGGAGACCCGCGTCGGAGTCGACCACGAGCCAGGCGACGTCCTCCGCTTCGAGCGTCCGGAGCCCGGCGATCTCGTCCAAGAGCGCCTTGCGCTCTTCTTCGTTCTTCCAGCTGCGGGCATGCGCTTTCGCGAGCAGGGCACGGGCCTCCGCCGTCGGCTTATGGCGTCTTTTTGTCCACATGATCGCTTCGCCGCAAGTGTAACGCGACACCCGGTCGCGGGGAACGCCGATCGGTTCGTCACGACAATTCTGCTTGTGAAGACGGTTGACCGGTATCGCCCGGGATCGCGGACGCGACCGCGGAAGAGCCTCGGGATCGCCCTGGTCGAGCTGGTGGTCTCGGCGCTCCTGCTCGGCTGGGTTCTCCTCGCGATCTTCCCCCTGTTTCTGTCGAGCGTGAAGTCGAACGTCTCCGCGAGCTCTTACGGCGAAGTGAACAACCTCGCGCGAAGCCGGCTGGAACAACTGCTGGATCTGCCCTTCGAAGACCCGCGTCTCTCCGCGGGAAGCCACGCGACGAACGACCTGGCGGCGACGCTGCCGGATCCGGAAACGGGTGTTCTTCCGTCGACGGTCGCGAATCCGTTCCGCCGGACGTATCGGGTCCGGCAGTTCGCGATTCCCGCGGCCGGGGCCGTTCCGAGGGGAAGTCTCTTCGTTCCACTCCGCGTGACGAGTGCCGGCTTGCCGTTCGACTACAAGCGAATCGACGTCACGGTGGAGTCCGTTTCTCCGCGTCCCGAGCTGGGTTGGATCGCCGCCCGCGTGAGCGCTCTCTCGGCGAATCCCTCGCGGGACCGCTTTCTGTCGAAGGAAGATCCCGATCCGTGAGCCGGCGCAGAGCGCGTCGCTCTTCCGGCCTGACGCTCGTCGAGACACTGGTCGGCGCGTTTCTCTCCGCAGTGCTCCTCGTCGCCTTGCTGGCGCTCTGGGATTCCGCGGTGCGTCTCAATAAGAGCCAGATCGAGATCGCCGACGCGCAGGGAAGCCTTCGCTTCGGACTGCATCAAGTGGCCCGGGTCGTTCGATCCGCCGGAGCAGGAGGCCTCTTCGTCACTCAGGCAGTCCTGATCCGCCCGGATCCCGGACTCCCGGGCGTGGCGGCGCCACCGGACGACGACTACGACAACGTCGTGGGCGGCACGGTCACCGATCTGGCGGGGAAGAGCGTTTCCGTGCGGCCGGGCACGGACATCCTGGAAGTCCGAGGCGTCCTCTTCTCACCGCTTCTCGCGCTGGATGGCGCGAGCGGTTGCGGCTCCTGCACGGGCTCGAGCGACCTCCCGGTCAAGGCCGTGACCGCGAGCGGCCACGTGAACGATGATCCGGCCCGGCGGGCCCGGTTCTCCGAAATCGACTCATACACTGCGGGCGTCTCCGATCGAAACCCGATGTTCGTGGTCGTCGTCGGGAGCGACGACCTCCGTCCGGGCTGTTCGGATGGGAGCGCCGGATTCTCGCCGAGGCCGCCGCAGCCGTCCTACCGCGTCGGCCTCCTGACCGCTCCCACCCGCCTCGCGGCCACGGGAACGTTCGGCAGCGTCGATTTCTCCGATCCGCTCGCGCGCGAGCTTGCGACCGAGGATCCGCGCGACTCTCCGCCTCCGGCCGATCCTCCCGTCCAGGCTTTTCGCCGGACGGGAATCCTCGACGACGTCCTGTTCTTCATCGACAATACCGATCCGCTCCATCCCGCTCTCGCCCGGGCGCTGCGCCGGGGAAGGCGATTCGACATCGTCTCCCTGGCGGAGGACGTCGAAGATCTCCAGGTCGCGTATGGGGTGGACGGGCTGTATGGCTCGGACGGCGTTGCCCCCGACGGCGTTCTCGGACGGCTCGTTGCGGCGAGCGAGGGCGATCCCGATCCGGAAGTTTCCACGCGTCCCGACGGGGACGAATGGGCCCCGAACGTGGAGGGAGAACGGCTTTTCGCGACCGGCGACCTTCGATCGTCGGTGCGCTGTCCGACGCTCCAGGCCGTCGAGATCACGCTGGTTGCGAAGTCCCGCGACCCGGATCCGACCTTTCGGGGCCGCGGTGCGCTCGGGCTGCACGCCATGAACTCTCCGAAGGAAGCGCGCGACTACGGCCCGGCATTTCCCCGTTACCGGCGGCGAGCTCGGACCGTGATGGTCGGTCTCCGAAACTTCGGGAGATCGGGATAACGGGATGCGGCGCCGATCGTCCCGCGGAGCTGTCCTGCTCCTCGTTCTCCTCTGCCTCGCCGTCCTGACGGTCGTGGGGATCGCTCTCAAGTTCTCGACCGGCTCCGAAACAGCGAGCGCGGCGAACGAGTGGGCGATGAGTCGCGCCTTCTATGCCGCGGATGCGGGCATCCGATGGGCGACGGCGGAGATGGCGGCGGATCCGCCTGCCTTTCTCGGCCGGCCGGAGTTCCGGGACCCGCCCGATCCGTTCGGCACGGTGTCCTTCCCGATGCCCGGCCACGTCCACGGCCCGGGGGGTCTCTTCTCAGGTGATCCCGACGAAACCGGCATTCGAGTCTCGATCGAAAGTCCGAGTCTGCTCGGACGTCGGATCGATCCGGGTGCGCCGGATGGCGACCGGTACTTCTACGCCTTCGAGGTCCGGGTAAGGGCGTCCGAAGCGACGAGCGCCCCGCGTTATCGGGCGGACCTGGTGGCGGACATCGAGGTGGGCCCGCTTCCGGCGGATTTCCTCGAAAACGGGGACGGGAGGGCTATAATCGTGACCCATACGGCTGAGAATTCCAGGGAGTCGATGGGCAATACGGAGCCTGTCCGGGTCGTGAGCATGAACTGGAAGGAACAATGACGAAGTCTCTCGGCAACGCGGTTCTCCTGATTTTTCTGACCGCGGCCGCCGGTCTGGCCGAAGTCATCGTCCTGAAGGGAGGGGTCGTCATTCCCCTCCAGCGTCCGCCGGTCCGGCGCGGAAACAACGTTCTCCTGACGAAGACCGACGGCACGCTTCTGTCCGTTCCGGCCTCGGAGATCGACGCCGCGGCCACTGCTGCCCTGCGCGCGGTGCCTCCTCCGCCCCCCGAGCCCCCGCCGGGCCGCCCGGCGACACTGGCCGAAGCCGCCCGTGCTTCTCACGAGGTTCCGAAAGCGCGCGTGCGGATCACGGACGCGAACGTGTCGCACGTCGAGCGCAACGCGCAGGCGGCCGGCGCCGCCGAGGAGGCGCCGAAGGAGAAGGAGACGGGGTCCGGAGCGGGCCGCGTCGAGGTCGCGGACTACACGCAGGAGAAGTCGGGGGAGGCTCTGGTCGTGCGCGGCACGCTGCGCAATCCCGGGGCGACGGCGGCGACGAGCATCCGGATGACGGTGACCGCCCTCGACGCAAAGGGACAGGCGATCGCCTCCGGTGAAGCGGGCCTGTCGAGCGTCGTCATCGAGCCTTCGAAGACCGCGGCCTTCTCGATCACGATCCCCGTGGGCACGAAGCCGGCCGCATCCCTCAAGTTCGCGCCGCGCTGGACTGCGCCATCGCTTCCCGCGTCCGGACCGGGCTCGGAGGAGCCGGCTTCGAAAGTCTCCGCCACTTCCCCCGGCGCCGCTCCGACTCCTCAACCGACCATTGCCCCTCCACCGCCTCCCCCTCCGACGCCGTACGGCCGGGGGTCCCTCTACGCGGCGCCTGCCCCTTCGGCGCCCATGACGGCTCCCGCCGACGGAAAAACCGGCTACATCCCGGGGGTGTCGAGTCCTTCGAACCAGCCGAAGCCGCCGAGTTAGCCCTCTCTCGTCTTACTCTATTCACGTGCCTCGCATCCTCATCGTCGAGGACAAAGACTCTCTGCGCTCGATGCTCGAAGAGATGTTGCGCGCCGAGAAGCTCGAGGTTCGCGGCATCGCGTCCGGCTCCCAGGCGGTCGAGATCCTGCGCTCGGGGGAGCCGGTCGATCTCGTTTTGACCGACTGGCGGCTACCCGGGGCGGACGGGCTTGCGGTTCTCGACGCGGCGCGATCTCTTGATCCGACGCTGCCGGTGATCGTGATGACCGCGTTCGGGTCGATCGAGACCGCGGTCGACGCGATGAAGCGCGGCGCCGAGGACTTCATTACGAAACCGGTCGATCCGGACCTCCTGAGGCTCCTCGTCTCGCGGGCGATCGGGAGGCGCGTCCGGGAGCGCGAATCGCTTCTGTTCGAGGACAACCGGTCGCACTCAATGCCGGCGATCATCGGCGAGTCTCCGGCGATCCGTGCGGTCCAGGAGGAGGCGCAGCGGGTGGCCTCGACGGACGCGACGGTTCTCCTGGAGGGGGAGAGCGGAACGGGCAAGGAGCTCTTCGCCCGCGCCATCCACGAGCTCTCGGTGCGCCGGCAGCGGCCCTTCGTCGCGATCAACTGCGCGGCGATCCCCGACTCGCTGCTCGAGAGCGAGCTCTTCGGACACGAGCGCGGCTCGTTCACGGGCGCGCTCGGGCGCCGGCTCGGCAAGTTCGAGCTCGCCGACGGCGGGACGGTTTTTTTAGACGAGATCGGCGAACTCACACCCGCGACTCAGGGCAAGCTCCTGCGCGTCCTCCAGGAGAGATCGTTTCACCGTGTGGGCGGAACGATCCCGATCCAGGTGGACATTCGCATCCTCGCGGCGTCGAACCGGCCGCTCGACCGGATGGTCTCCCAAGGTCTCTTCCGAGAGGACCTCTACTACCGCGTCCGGGTCTTTCCGATCCGGATCCCGCCTCTGCGCGACCGGCCGGAGGACGTGGATCCCTTAATCGACTGGTTCCTCGGACACCTGCCGCAGGAGCTCGGCAAGAAAGGCATCCGGATCGCGCCCGCGGCGCGCGAACGACTTCGCGCCTACGAGTGGCCGGGCAACGTCCGCGAGCTCAAGAACTGCCTCGAGCGCGCGATCATTCTCGCCGACGGCGGATTGATCGAGGAGCGGTCGCTGCGTCTCGCGCCCGACGTGCCGGAACAGCAGACCGAGAGGCGCGGGGAGAATCTCGAGGAGGTGCGGGAGCGCGGCGCGAAGACGGCCGAGCGACTCTGGCTCGCCCGCGCGCTCGAGCGGGCAAAGGGCGATCGGACCGCGGCCGCGTCGGAGCTCGGGCTGTCGCGGCGCCGGCTGGAGGCGAAGCTGAAGGAGCACTCGCTCGACGAGTAGGCTCCTTCGGCGGCAAGCTCAGACCTCGCGAAGGGCTCTCTCCAGAACGACGTCCTCTTCCGGCAGGATCGTGCGCAGGTCGAGAAGCGTCCTGCCCGCTTCGACGCGCGCGATCACCGGCGGAGTGCCGGCTCGCAGGCGGAGAGCGAGCTCGTCGGCCGAGAATCCCTCCCGCGCGACGGCGAGCGCGCGCGACGGGAACCGCTTCTCGGGGCTCGTGCCGCCGCCGAAGACGGCGAGCGAAGGAACGATCTCAATTGAGAGCGGGCTCTTCATTCCGTCGCCGGCCGCGGATGAGCGGATCCTTGCTCCGCGCGACTCGAGCGCTTCGACCGATGCGGCGGCCGCGCGATAGACGGGAAAGTCGCGCCATCGCCCGGTCTTCCACGCTGCCAGGGTCGCGGCGATTCCTGCGAGCGCTAGCTTGTCCGGCCGCACGACGCGCGCGATGGGATGCTCCCCGAGCTTCGCGATCAGGGCCGCGCGGCCCACGACGAATCCCGCCTGCGGACCGCAGAAGAGCTTGTCCCCCGAGAAAGTGACCAGGTCGGCGCCCGCGGCGAGGCAGTCCGCGACGGTCGCCTCCGCGGAGACGCCGAACTCCTCGAGCGAGACGACGCATCCCGTTCCCTGGTCGTGCACCCAGGGGATTCCCGCTTCCCGCGCCACGGCCGCGATCTCCTCGGGCGCCGGAGAGCTCGCGTAGCCGCGGATCTCGTAGTTCGACGGATGCACCGTCAGCAGCAGGGCCGCGTCGGAGGAGAGCGCGTGCCGGTAGTCATCGGCCGTCGTTCGATTGGTCGTGCCCACCTCGCGAAGGATGGCGCCGGAAGCCTCGAGGATCTCCGGGATCTTGAAGCTGCCGCCGATCGCGACGAGCTCGCCCCGGGAAACGAGGACCGCGCGGCCCCGCGCGAGCGCGGAAAGCGCGAGGAAGACGGCTGAAGCGTTGTTGTTCACGACGAGGGCCTCTTCCGCCCCGAAGAGTGCGCGGGCGGCGCCGCGCACGTGGTCCTGGCGCTTCCCGCGCCGGCCGGTCGCGGGCTCGTACTCGACGGTCGAGTACCCGACGGCGACTCGCGCGATCGCGTCGCGCGTTGCCTCCGCGAGAGGCGAACGCCCGAGGTTCGTGTGAAGGAGGACGCCGGTCGCGTTGACCGCCCGGACGACCGTTGGCGCAAAACGGCGCGAGAGCGATTCGCGCGCCGCCCCGATCAAGGCCTCGGGCTCCCTACCCCCGGCCGCGATCGCGCGCCGCAGCTCCTCCTTGACCGCTTCGCGGCCGTAGAGCGAGAGCGGCTCGGCCGTCTCAGGTCGGGAGAGAAGCGAGTCCATCGAGGGGGGCCGGGCCGTGCTCACGGCGCTATTATCGGGAACGATGTCCTGGGAACGCGAATTGAAGGTCTTGAACGAGGCGATCCGCCGCTTAAACGGCGAGTACGACGCCTTTCTCTACGGATCGGCGACCAAGCCCCCGATCGAGAGCCGCCGGCACGTCGAGGAGATGTTCCGCCTGCTGGCGGCTTCCCCGCCCGATGCCTCCGCGGAGCGGTACATGTTTTCGGCCCTCCAGGGGCGCTTTTCCAGCCTCTGCGAGCGGTGGGAGCGGCTGCTGGCCGAAAAGGAGGCGGGCCGCCGTCCCGGAGTCTACGGAGGCTTCGTCGCCCCGGTCGGCGCTGCGGCCCCTTCCGCGCCGACGGAAACGCCCAACGCTCGACGGTCCGGCTCCGTAAGAGACGATCGGAGCGCCGGGGAATCGCGCGACCGCGAGCTCTTCGAGCACTACGTCGCCGCCAAGCGCGGCCGCGGCGAAGACGTCGCCGGATACCGGCTCGAGACCTTTCTCGCGCGGCTCGACCAGGAACGGGAGAAGTTGAAAGAGCGCATCGGCCCGACGGAAGTCGAGTTCGAGGTCGTCGAGAGAGACGGCCGAGTCAAGCTCGTGGCCCGACCCGGCGGCGCAAAGCACAAGGCGTAGGACGAGGAGATTCGATGAAGAAAATTCCGCTCGCGCTCGTTGTCGTCGCGGCGGCGGCCACCGCCGGATGCTTTCTGCACGTCAAGCACAGGGAAAAGTCCACGGAGCCCTTCTACCGGAAGTACCTGGTCGCCGGCAACGAGCTGGACGATCGGATCGCGGATCAGGAGCGGCGGGTCGAGGCGGAGCCGGGCTCGGCCGACTTGCGAAACGACTTCGGGAATCTCCTCGCCGAACGGCATTTCGTCGAGGACGCGCGGCTTCAGTACGAGAAGGCGCTCGAGCTCGACTCGACCAACTTCCTGGCCGCCTACAACCTCGGATTGCTGTTCGAAGCCGAGGGCAGGCCGACGAAAGCGATCTGGGCTTTTCGCAAATCAACGGCGAGGAAGCCGGGCTTTCCCCAGGCGCACTTCCGGCTCGGCCGGCTCTACGAGCAACGCGGGTGGGATCGTCTCGCGGTCAAGGAGTATGCGAAGGCACTGCGGCTCGACCCTCAGATGCGCGATCCCCGGACCAACTCGCTCATCGTCGACACGAGGCTTCTCGACCGGATCTCGCTCGAGAACTACTCCCGGGACATCGCGGTGGCGTCGATGAACTCGGACCAGGTCTTCGCGGACGAGGGGCGATTCCACCGCGCGCCGATCGATCGGCCGCTCTCGTCCAAGGAGATCGGCGATCTCCCCGCGCCCGAGCCCGTGGACGCGACCGTCACTGCCCCGGCGAAACCGGCTGTCCCCAAGCCGTTGCCCCTCCAGCCGGGTCAGACGCGCCCGCAGCAGGGACTTCCGGCCGGAACGCCGCCGCTCTTGCCGCCCGCGGTGCCCCCGCCGCCGCCTCCGACCCCGCTGCCGACGCCGCTTCCGTAGGAGACGTCCGGCTACTCGAAGTTTACCCTCTCGACCAAGATCGTCGGCGCTCCGACCGGATACGGCATCGGAAAGAACTGCCGGTCGGTCGCCACCTGCGTGATCCGCGCGAGAAGCTCCGAGATCCGGCCGGATACGCGGGCGCCCGCCAACGGCTCGGACGCACGGCCGCCTGAGAGAGCGACCCCCGTGAATTCGATCTCGTAGCGGTCCGCGTCCAGGTCCACGAACACCGGCGCCGTGAGCGCTCGCGCGAAGACTCCGCGCGCGACTCCGGCGAGCAGCTCCCGAGGCGAGACTCCGCCCGCGGTCTCGAAGAAGAGCCGCCGCGGTCCGGGACGCGGCGGGTTGCGATAAGACGGCCGCACGCCGTGGCCGGTCGAGAACCTGCCCGCCCGCGCCGCCGAACGGAGATCGTGGAGGCGCGACGCGAGCACGCCGTCTTCGACGAGAACGACCCGCCGGGTCGGAGTGCCTTCGCCGTCGAACGGCGCATCCCTCGACGCGTCGTCGGCGATCGTCACCCTCCGCGAGGCGATCTCGGCGCGCTTCACCCAGAGCGGGAGAGCGTCGGCGCAGAAGAGCGGAGCGAGCGCGGCGAGAAACGAAGCCGCAATCGCGGGATCGAGCAGCCACGCCCCGCGCGAGAAGGTCGGACCGCGCGATGCGAGGGGGAGCGTGGCTCCATCCGCGAGACGGCCAGCGACGCCCTGCAGATCGGGCTCCCCGTCCCAGCGGAAGACCGAGCGCCTCTCGCAAATGCGGGGCCCCCGGCGGCCGAGCGCCCGCGCGATGCCGTCCAACTGCGACGACGATTCCATTCTCACCCGACCGCCCGCGGAGTTTCGGATCTCTTCCACCGCGCGGCCGCGTCGCAGCGTCAGCGACGCGAGCACCGCCTCGCCGCGGGATTTCTCCGAAACGAGCTGCGCGAGCGGAGCGAAGAGGTCCGGAGGCGCCGCGACGGCGGCTGCAGGGTCGTCCGGCTGCAGCGGGATCTGACCTCCTTCGGGGTTGAGACCCCCGGTCGGGAACGGCGGCGCCGGTTCCGCGCGGCCCGGCAGCTTCCCGGCGAGGGGAATTGCCGCCGCGAGCCTCTGCCGGTCCGAGCCCGTCGCAAACCGGAGACCTCCGTCCCACCAGCGAACGGCCCAGCCCTCCTCCCGCCGCCAGGCCTCGCCGCGATTCGCCGCCGACACCTCCAGCTCGCGACTCTCGGCGGTCTTGCGATAGAGCTCCCACGCGCTCGGAAAACGGCGGTCGAGCTCTCTCTCGAGATCGGCGTCGATCATCGGTCCCTGACCGACAGCCGCCGGACGATGACCTCCGGCGCCTCTCCCTGAACAGGGACGACGAACCCGCCCCGCGAGCACCAACCGAGAGACCGGCAGATGCGCACGTCACGGCCGATCACCGGCTCGACGGCCGAAAGCGTCGGCAGGATCTCTCCGGCGAGGAAGCCCGCTCCGATCTCGTCGGCGAACCGGCCTCGCCGCACGCGCCGTCCGCGCGGAAAAGCCAGGCGGAAACGGCCGCTCGAAAGCTCGATGGTTCCGGACCCGATTTCCTCGATCCACAACCCGTTTCCAAGCCGGCGGATCATTTCCTCCGAGGTCGCCGCGCCGGCGGCGACGATCGTGTTCGAGCTGCGCGGGAGGGGAGCGTCCGCGGGACCCGCTCGCCGGCCGTGTCCGCTCGAACCCCGCGCGTCGGCGTGCGCGCGGTCGGTCAGGGTCCCGGCCAAGCGGCCGGCGTCGAGCAGCTTGATCGCCCGCGGCCGCGTTCCTTCGTCGTCTCTCTCGTAACCGCCAAAAAGATCGAGACGCGTCGGATCATCCCGGACGTCCAGATCGGAGACCGAGATCCGCGCCGCGGCAAGTCTCGAGAGCGGCGTTTCTCCGGCGTCGGCTTCGAGCGCGTGCGACAGGATCTCGTGAAAGAGAACCGCGGCGGTCGCGCCGGAAAAGAGGACGTCCACGGCTCCGTCGCCGAAAGAGACCGGTCTTTCGCGTGCTGCGGCTGCGGCCGCGAGCGCCTGCCGGAGCTCGTCCGCGGTCGCGTCCGCTTCCGGGGCGTGAAACGAAAAGGAGCGGGTCTCGTCGACCCGCCGGGATGCGGCCGTGAACGATCCCTCGACAGAGAAGAGCCGCCGCGTGGAGGCCGAGGCGGCGGATCCGAGAGGAACGACATGACGCGAGATTTCCTCGTGAGACCAGCGCAGGCGATGACGAGGGGCGTGCCGCGCGAGGATGGTTTCCAAGCGCCGGACCCATCGCTCGGTGGAGGAGCCCGGGTCGAAATCGGCGCGAGCGGGCGCGGGCCGGCTCGGCGGAGCGGTCTTCTTGGCCGAAGCCTGCAACGCCCGGACGGCTTCGCGGATCGCCGCTTCCCCCGACCCCGAGACGAAGGCGATGCGTTCGCGCCCCCCCCGCCGCTGCCTCGCCGAGACGCCGGCTTCGATCGAAACCTGCGCGTCGCCGGGCTCCGCGTCCCGCCACTCCACGATCGTTTTTCTCCGCGTCTCGGCGAACACCTCGGCGATGTCGCCGCGGCCGGCCACAAGCGGTTCGAGCCAGCGGGCCACCAGAGCCTCGTCGAATTCCATCCCGCGGCGATTATGTGTGATCGTTTTTCCCGCTGTAACATCGCGCCGATCGGAGACCGGATGAGCCTGACGGAACGGAAAAAGGACTTCGTCGCGGTGCGGACCGCACGGGGGCTCGTTTCACGGAAACTCTTCGATGAGAAAGCCCCCGGCGCCGTGCGCGAGGCGGTTCTCGCGGCCCTCGCGTCCGAGGCCGAGAAGGAGCGGACCCTGGATGAAGAGGCGCGCCGGATGATGGAAGGCGCCAGGAACGAGATCGCCGCGGGAAGAGTCGACGGCCAGGAGCTCTTCCGGCGCATCCGACGCAAGCTCGCAGAGCAGCGCGGGATCGTTCTCTAGCGAACGTCCGTGACGATCGAGAAGCGCCTGGAGGATCTCGAAGCGCTCCGCGAGAGGAGCCTCCAGGGGGGCGGTCCGGCTCGCACCGCGCGGCAGCACGCGGAAGGAAAACTGACGGCGCGCGAGCGGGTCGAGCTGCTTCTCGATCCCGGCTCGTTCTTCGAGCTCGGCCGGTTGGTCGAGCATCGCTCGCAGGACTTCGGAATGGAGCGCACCCGGATTCCGGGGGACGGGATCGTCTCCGGTGCGGGAACGGTCGACGGCCGGCCGGTCTACGTCTTCGCGCAGGACTTCACGGTCTTTGGCGGATCGCTGTCAGAGACGAACGCCGAAAAGATCTGCAAGATCATGGACCTCGCCGTCGTCAACGGCGCGCCCATCATCGGGCTGAACGACTCGGGCGGAGCGCGCATCCAGGAGGGCGTCGTCTCCCTCGCCGGATATTCACGGGTCTTCCTTCGCAACACGCGGGCCTCCGGCGTCGTCCCGCAGATCTCCGCGATCCTCGGCCCCTGCGCGGGCGGGGCGGTCTACTCGCCGGCGATCACCGACTTCGTTTTCATGACCGAAAAGACCTCTTACCTTTTCGTCACGGGCCCGGACGTCATCCGGACCGTCACGCACGAAGAGGTCACGAAGGAGGAATTGGGCGGCGCGCGCACGCACTCCGCCGTCTCCGGGGTGGCGCACTTCGTCCGGGAGGACGATGCCGGAGCGCTCCTGGCGATCCGCGAGCTCCTTTCCTACATCCCCTCCAACAACCTCGACGATCCGCCGAGCCGGGAAAGCCGCGAGCCTCCGGCGGGAAGCCGGGACCTCGACCGCTTAATCCCGGAGGAACCGGACAAACCGTACGACATGGCGGAGCTGGTTCGATCGGTCGCCGACGCGGGCGAGTTCCTCGAGGTCCACGCCGCGTTCGCCCGAAACCTGCTCGTCGGATTCGTCCGGCTGGCGGGGCGATCCGTGGGGGTCGTCGCGAATCAGCCGATGCATCTCGCCGGAGTGCTCGACATCGACGCCTCGGTCAAGGGCGCCCGCTTCGTCCGGTTCTGCGACGCGTTCAACATCCCTCTTCTCGTCTTCGAGGACGTCCCCGGCTTCATGCCCGGCACGCAGCAGGAGTACGGCGGGATCATCCGGCACGGCGCGAAGCTGCTCTACGCATTCGCCGAGGCGACGGTTCCCAAGGTCTCCGTCATCACCCGCAAGGCGTACGGCGGCGCGTATTGCGTGATGGCCTCGAAAGATCTCGCCACGGACTTCAACTTCGCCTACCCGACGGCCGAGGTCGCCGTGATGGGTCCGCAGGGCGCCGTGAACATCCTGTATCGGCGCGAGCTCGAAGAAGAAGGGCCGGACGCGCGCGCGGGGAAAGTTTCGGAGTACGTCGAGAACTTCGCGAACCCCTACGTCGCCGCGCGCCACGGCTTCATCGACGAGATCATCGAACCCTCGGAGACTCGGGAGAAATTGATTGCCGCGTTTGCGCTCCTCGAAAACAAGCGCGCGAGCCTTCCCGCGAAGAAACACGGAAACATTCCGCTGTGAATTTGCCCCGTCATCCCGAGCCGCCAGCAGGCGGCGAGGGATCTACTCCGGTCGTGACAATCTGTTTTCGAGATGTCTCGCACCTTCTTCGTCTACATCATGACGAATCGACCGCGAACCCTCTACGTGGGGGTGACCAATAACCTGGAGCGGCGGCTCTATGAACACAGACAGCGGCTCGTGCCCGGTTTCACGGCCAGGTACCGGATCGACAAGCTCGTTTTCTTCGAGACGACTCCGAGCGTGCTCTCTGCTATCGAGCGGGAAAAGCAGATCAAGAGTTGGAGAAGGAGCAAGAAAGTCGCTCTGATCGAAAGGGGTAATCCGCTTTGGAAGGACCTCAGCAGCGCGTGGGAAGCCGAGATTCCTCGGCCTTCGGCCTCGGAATGACAGCGATCACATGAGACTCCTCGTGGCCAACCGCGGCGAGATCGCCCTCCGTATCTTCCGCGCCTGTCGCGATCTCGGAATCGAGACCGTCGCCATCTACTCCGACGCGGACCGTGCGGCGCCTCACGTGACGTCGGCCGACTACGCCGTCCGCGTCGGCCCGCCGCCCTCGGCCGAAAGCTATCTCGCGATACCCCAAATCGTCGATGCCGCGAAAGCGACGGACGCGTCGCTCGTGCACCCCGGGTACGGCTTTCTCGCCGAGAGCGCGGAGTTCGCCCGCGCGTGCGCCTCGGCGGGACTCACGTTCGTTGGACCGTCTCCCGCCGCGATCGAGGCGATGGGGACCAAGACCCGGAGCCGGGAGCTGATGCAGAAGGCGGGAGTCCCGGTCGTACCCGGGACGATGACTCCGGCTCGGGACGCCGCGGAGCTCGAAGGCTTCGGGCGCCGCTACGGATACCCGATTCTCCTGAAAGCGGCCGCGGGCGGCGGCGGAAAAGGCATGCGGCGCGTCGAGGCCGGAGAGGATCTGGCGGCGGCGTTCCCGCGCGCGGCCGCGGAAGCGCAGGCGTCGTTCGGCGACGGATCGATTTACGCCGAGAAGCTCCTGGAACGTCCCCGACACATCGAGGTCCAGCTCGTCGCCGACCGTCACGGCAACCGCGTTGCCGTCGGAGAGCGCGAGTGCAGCATTCAGCGGCGCCACCAGAAAGTCGTCGAAGAGTGTCCCTCCGCGGCGGTCGAGGCCGAGCTCCGGGCGAGCCTCTTTTCCGCCGCGATCGCCGCGGCGGACGCGGTCGAATACGACTCCTGCGGCACGGTCGAGTTTCTCGTCGCGCCCGACGGCTCCTTTTACTTTCTGGAGATGAACACGAGACTCCAGGTCGAGCATCCGGTCACCGAGGAAGTCTGGGGAGTCGACATCGTGACCGAAATGATCCGCATCGCTCTTGGAGAGAAGCTCTCGATTCGTTCGGCCGAGCTCACGCCCCGCGGCCACGCGATCGAATGCCGCGTCTACGCCGAAGATCCCGCGCGGGGGTTTTCGCCGTCACCGGGAGTCGTCACCCGGCTGCGTCTTCCGGAGGGTCCGGGAGTCCGAAACGACGTGGGAATCGAAACGGGGTCGAGCGTGCCGATCGACTACGACCCGATGCTGGGGAAGCTCATCGTCTCCGGCCGGGATCGCCAAGGAGCGATCGACCGACTCACCCGGGCGCTCGACGAGTACGAGGTGACCGGAGTCGAGACGACGCTTCCGCTCTTTCGGGAGCTCGTCCGCGAGACGGATTTCCGCACAGGGCGTTTCCACGCGCAGTGGCTCGACGACTGGCTCGCGTCGCCGCGCCTTCCCGCACTCGAGGGGACGGCGGAAGAAACGCTCCTCGCGGCGGTCTGTCTTTCGCTCGACGACGCCCGAGTGGCGCCGGAGCCGCCGCACCACCGAACGCGCTGGAGAGAGACGGCGCGCACTGAGGGATTGCGATCGGGAGAGGGCCGGCTCTCCCGATGAGACTCCGTCGCCGATTTCTGTGGCGCCGGGAGGGCGCTCCACCGACCGAGCTCGTCGTCGAAGCGCGCCGCGAAGGGAAGGCGCGCGTCCATGACGGGGAAGCGGAACATCTCGTCGACTTTGCGCCGCTTCCTGGCGGAAGAGGCAGCATCATCCTCGCGTCGGGGCGCCAGGTGACCGGCCGCGTGGCTGCCGGCCGCGACGGGCGCATCGAAGCATGGGTCCGCGGACGGCGGCTCGCGATCGGGCTCTCCGATCCGCTGCGTGCTCGCGCGGGGGCGGGCTCGCAATCCGCCCTCGAGGCGTCGGAAGTGCGCGCTCAGATCCCCGGGCGCGTGATCGACGTGCGCGTCGCCGTCGGAGACTGCGTGTCGCCGGGGACGACCATGATCGTGCTGGAAGCGATGAAGATGCAGAACGAGATTCGCGCCGAATCTTCCGCGCGAGTGACCCGGGTCGAGTGCGCGGCTGGCGACCCCGTCGAGGCGGGTGCCCTGCTGCTGCGGCTGGAGCCCCAGGAAAGTCCCGAGTCGCGGGTCCAAACTCCGAAGCCGGGGGACAACTCCCCCTCTTAGGACGAGCCTCTTTGGCTCCTCCCATTCAATTTCTTGGACAGATATACCGAAAGACGAATATCTAAGCGAATCGTTAACCGGCGGCGAATCCCCTTGATCGATTGAGTTCAGACACTTAGAGTCTGCCGCAACTGCCAATCGACTGGCAGTTTGATTGCTCGTGAATACATTCGTGCCGGTCCCTGCCTCCGCGTTTTCGTCCCTCGATTCACGCCTTCGTCTCTCGATTCCATCCGTTCGCACGAAGCGGGCGTCGCTTTGGCATCGGCGGAAAACAGCAAAAGGAGGACGGTCATGAGGCGATTTCGAAGGTATTTCTTGCCGATGCTGGGCGTAATTGCCGCCTTCGCGGTGACGGGAGGCCCGGCGTTCGCCCAGACGACCGGGGCCGTCGTGGGCACGGTCGCCGACGCGGAAGGGAAACCGCTACCCGGCGTCACGGTGGAGGCGACGAGTCCCAACCTGCAGGGCACCCGCACCGCCGTGACTTCCGGCGACGGGCGTTACCGTTTCGCCAGCCTCACGCCGGGTGTTTACAAGATCACGGCGTCCCTTCAGGGTCTGGGCAGCGTCGAAAAGAGCACGCCCGTCGCTCTCGACAGCACGGCGACCGTGAACCTGAGGCTCCAGCTTTCCGCCAAGGAAGCCGTGATCGTCAGCGGCGAGTCGCCGCTGGTCGATACGACCTCGACGACGGGCGGAACGAGCTACACGAGCAAGATCATGGAGAAACTTCCGCTCGGCCGAAATTACGCCGAGATCATCCGGTCGAACCCGGGCGTCAATGAGGACCAGGGCGACACTCAGGGACGGGCCCTGTCGCTGACTGTCTACGGGGCCACCTCCGTGGAGAACCAGTTCATCATCGACGGTGTCAACACGACCAACGTCATCCGCGGCTTCCAGGGGAAGGCGATCAACGGGGAGTTCATCCAGGAAGTCGAGATCAAGACCGGCGGCTACCAGGCCGAGTACGGCCGCGCGCTCGGCGGCGTCATCAACGTGATCACCAAGTCGGGCGGCAACGAGTTCCACGGAGACGGCTTCGTCTATTACGACTCGTTCGGAATGCGCGCCCAGCAGGTGATCACCGAGAACGACATCTTTCAGGGAATGCGCTTGAACGGCTACACACGGACCGACTTCGGCGCGGACCTCGGCGGCCGGATCATCCGGGACAAGCTGTGGTTCTTCGCGGCCTACGACCGGACGGACAAGCCGACGAAGATCTCCCGCTTCAACGACTCCGTCGACGAGAACGGGAACGTCACCGTCACCCGCGACGACAAGTTTCCCGCGGATTCGAAAGACAATCTCTATTCCGGCAAGCTCACCTGGAACGTCGCGACCGGAACGACGCTCGTCGGAACGGTCTTCGCCGATCCCTCGACCGTGACCGGCGCGGCAGCCTCCGATCCCACCCACAGCTATTACCCGGTCCCGATCGTGAACCGCGACCCGAGCACCTGGCAGGCGGACCTCAAGATCGGGGGAACGGATTACGGCCTGCGCCTCAACCAGCTCTTCGGATCGAAGGGGCTCTTGACCGTGCAGGGCTCGCGTCACTACGACCGCTACCAGACGGTACCGTCCGGCACGGGCGCAGGCGTCCGTCTCGAAGATTGGACCTGCCAGGGCGGCACGCCGGACAACCCCTGCGACCAGCCGGTCCAGCCCAATTCGGCCTCGGGAGGGTTCGGTTCGGTATCGGGCTACATTCGGAACAACTACTCGACCCGCTACCAGGCGCGCGGCGACTTTTCGCTCTACCTCGGCAGCCACGAGATGAAGGTGGGCGGCGACTGGCAGGACGGCAAGACCACCGCGATCACCAACATCAGTGGCAAGCAATACGTTCAGCGCTACAACGAGTACGGCCAGGTCTATTACGCGCATAGTTTTTGGGCGGCCGGCCCGGAGGATTTCACGCCGGTCGACAACGTCGTCTCACCGCACACGATCAACACGAGCGCTTTCGTCCAGGACTCCTGGAAGATCCTGCCGGGCCTGACGTTGAACGCCGGGCTTCGCTGGGACCGCGAGAACCTGGAGAATTTTGCGGGAGAGAGCGTCATCACGCTGACCAATGAATGGCAACCGCGGGTCGGCCTCGTGTGGGACCCGCGCAACGACGGCTCGATGAAGATCTACGCCTTCGGCGGTCGGTTCTACTATGCGCTGCCAACCGATCTGAACGTGCGGTCGTACGGGCAGCAACTCTTCGTCACGACGTACAACTTCAATTCCGGCACGACCGCCGCCGACATCGCCCAGAATCCGAACGTCATCGGGCATTCGGCTCCGCATACCCAGGGAGGCATCTTCGCGGAGCCCCACGACGCCAGCTTGAAGGGGATCTACCAGGATGAGTTCGAGATCGGCTTCGAGAAGCTGATCGATCCGACCTTCTCGATCGCAATCAAGGGCGAGTATCGTCGCTTCGGCCGGGCCGTCGAAGACCGCTGTGACGCCGATCCCGAAGCTCCCGAAAACAACGGCAACACCTGCGTGATCACCAACCCCGGCGGCTCGGGGCTCTACGCGAGCGGGAACTTCACCGGCTGCAACGGCCTGGACGGCGACGCCTACGAGTGCGGCATCTTCCCGATCAACACGCTTCTCGGCGGACCGGCCCCCGAAGCCAAGCGGCTCTACCGCGGCATCGAGGTCGTCGCGCGCAAGAGCGTCGCGGACAAGCTCTGGCTCCAGGCCTCGTACGTCTATTCGTCGCTGCGCGGCAACTACGACGGCGAGGTCAAGCAGGACTACGTCCAGACCGACCCCGGCATCACCGCGGACTTCGATTACGCCTCGTTCCTCAAGAACAAGTACGGAACGTTGTACCTCGACCGTCCGCACAATTTCCGATTGGATACGACCTACATCACGCCGTTCAAGCTCTCCATCGGTCTGCAGGCGTACGCCCATTCGGGACCGCCGCTGTCCAAGATCGGCTACTTCAATCAGTTCTACATCGCGCAGACGCAGCTCGTCCCGATCGGGTCCGCCGGACGGCTGTCCACGCAATGGGAAGCGAACCTCGCCCTCGGTTATCCGATCAACATCGGGCAGGTGACCGTAACCGGGCTTCTCTACGTCTTCAATCTGTTCAACCGTCAGACCGTGACGAACGTGGACAACAACTGGCAGATTTCACAGGGGGTGAACTACCCGAAGACCCCGGAGCAGTATCCCCAACTCTTCTATCGACCTTGCACGCCGAGTGAAGCGGCGGACCCGGCGGCGAACCAGTGCAACGAGCAAAACAACGCCAACTACGGCAAGGCGACCTCGCGGCAGGATCCGCGTCTCGTCCGCGCCGCGGTCAAGATTTCGTTCTAGAGTCCGGCCCTTCGAGTTTGAGAGGGCCCGCTCCGGCGGGCCTCTTTTTTTCTGCCAACGTGAGTGGACCGGACCCGGCCGGCCGGGGTAGCATCGCATCTCTTCGAGGCAGGTATGTGGGGCTCTCTCGCCTTTCGCTTTCTTCCGATCCTGATCTCTTCGACCCTCGCGGCGACGCTGCCGCAGCTCTTTCAGAAGGCCAAGGACGAGTTCCGGCTCGGCTCCTACGCCGCCGCTCTCTCGACGCTCGAGACGCTCGAGACCGAGAGCTCCCGGCCGGGATTCCAATCTCAGCGGGAAGCGCTTCTGCCCGGGCTTCTGTTTTATCGAGGCGCGAGCCTCGCCGCCCTCGGGCGGCCGAGCGAGGCGCGCTCCGCGTTCGAGAGATTTCTTGCCTACCAGCCCAATGCGCGGCTCGATCCCGCCCTGTATCCGAAGTCGGTGATTGCGGCGCTCGAGAGCGCCCGCGAGTCACTCGCGCGCTACCCCCGCGGAGGGGAGGCGTCAACGCTCGCGGAAGCGTACCGGGCCTTTCCGCGCCCCGACGCCGGAGTTGCGGAAAATCCGGGTGAAGACTGGGCGGACGGTCCCGTCCGCCATCTTCTTTCTCCGCGGGAGAGAGAGGACTTCGCGCGCCTGTCGAGCGCGGTCGAGCGGTCGGAGTTCGTCGCCAATTTCTGGAAGTCCCGCGATCCGAAACCGGAGACGGAACGAAACGAGTATCGCGAGGAGTTCGAGAAACGGGTCGCGTTTGCCGACTCGCATTTCGCGCAGGACGAAGTCCGGGGCAGCCTGACGGATCGGGGAATGGCTTTCATCCTGATGGGACCTCCGACCTATAACGGTCGCAAGCCGCTCCGGACCGGAGACGACGTCGCGGACGCTTCGGGTCTCTCGCGGTTTTCGAGGTCGGAGGTCCGCGCCGCTTCGCAGGCGGGTGGATCGAACGCGGATCGGCAGGCCCGCATCGAGCAGGTGACCGGTCCGGGCAGCAAGATTCTGGACGCCGCCGCGAACTGGATCGAGGTCTGGCACTACCTGCGTGGAAATCTCCCCAAAGAAATTCCTTACCAGGAAGTCGTTTTCGAATTTGTCACCAAGCAGGGATATGGCAAGAACGTTCTGCAGCGAGATTCGGCGGCGTTGGCGACCCTGGCGCGAGCCGTTGAGGCGACTCAGAAGAAGAGTCGGTGAGCAGGCGGTAGTCCGAAAGCCTGGGAAGACCTGTCTGGCCAGAGGTCCGAAGTCCGAAGACGAGGGATCAGACGACGAGTCTTCAGGACGAGGTCTCCCTGGCTCAACCATCCAATTTCTTGGACCGATATACCGAAAGACGAATAGCTGACCGGCCGGTCAGGCGCGCCGAAATCCTCTTGATC
>DASWCZ010000012.1:0-1754 GCA_036395755.1 Thermoanaerobaculia bacterium | reverse complement strand
ACCGGTCCCGTGACCTGGTAGGTCTTCGCCGTCATCCCCCACGCCGCGGCGGCAACGAGAAGACCGGCTGCGAGAAGCGCTGCAAAAAATCTCGAGCGTCGGACCACGTTCTCCCCCTTTCGGAAATTCGACCGATTCTATTTCGGCTCGAGGATCAGGGTCTTCCGCGGCGGGGCCTCCATCGGGAGGTACTCGCCTCTCCTCCAGAGCGGTAGCAGATCCCGGTAACGACGATCGAAGACGTTGCCCGACTGGCCGGTCGTGTGAACAAAGATGGCCGCCGCGGGATCGGCGAGGTCGACGACCTGCCGATAGCTCGGTCCGTCCGTCATCCGGAAGGAGCCGTCGAGCCGATAAGCGCCCACGTTGACCGTCGAGGCGTCTCCCCCCTGACCCGTCTCCAGGCCGAAGATTCCCCGAAGGCCTCCGACCGCCTCGAAGACGCCGTGCGGAAGACGTGCGTGGTGGAGCCGGTCCCAGCGCCAGCGGGTGGGATCGGAGCCCAGCCGGCGCCGGAGAAACGACACGGCGTCCCTGAGCGTGGCGCTCCGGAAGTGGGCGCAGGTCTCGCGCGTTCGAGTCCGTACGTCGTCGCACCAGTCGGAGTCGGCCTTGAGCGCGTTGATGAGGAATCGCGACCGCACGACGCCCTGCGGCACCCCTCCGAGCTCGTCTTCCGGCATGCGCGCGAGGCGGGCGTACCAGGCGGCATAGATCGCCGCCGCCGCCGACTCCGACGCGAGTTCCCGGTTCCAGACGCGCAGTCGAGAGAGCGCGTCCTCCGACGGCGCGTCGGCGGGCGCTGTGTCGAGCAGCAACGGGAGGAGCTCAACGGCCTGGAGCGAGACGCGGTCGAGCTGGATCGATCGGACGTCGGAAGCTCCGAGCTTGTCTTTCGCGAGGATTCTCTGGGTGATCCGGCCTGCGCGGTACGGCTCCTGCCAGTCGCGCGCGATCCGGTCGGCAGTTCCGCCCGACACGACCCGGTTGTTCGCGGTCACGAGGAAGGCGCGCGGGGGATCGAGCGTCCTCGGGAGCTCGTCGAAGGAAACGTACCCGCTCCAGTCGTCTTTTCCCGCGCCCGAGACCGGAAGGAGACCGTCGGCCCGGGGACGGATCGGGATCGCTCCCGAGGCTGTGTAGCCGATGTGGCCGGCGGCGTCGGCGTAGAGGAAGCTCTGCGGCGGCGCGCGGAACAGCCGGACTGCGTCCAAGAACTCGTCCCAGGTCCCGGAGCGATCGATTCCCTCGATCGCTTCCGCGGTGCGATCGGTGTCGTCGAGCGCGGTCCACCGGAGCGCGACGGCGCGCCCGAGCGCCGAGGCGCCTTCCAGGACGTCCGAGACGATCGGGCCATGGACGGAGGAGCGGACATCGACCACCACGTCGTGCCCGCCGCGCACGCGAATCGTTTCGCGCCGCGTCTCGAATCGCTTCCACTCCCCCCGCCAGCGGTAGCGCGAAGGATCGGCCGGATCGAGCTGTTCGACGAAGAGGTCCTGGACATCCGGCTCAAGGCTCGTGAGCGCCCACGCGATCCGGTCGTTGTGCCCGATGACGACGCCGGGCAGGCCGGGGAGCGTCGCACCGGCGACGGAGTATCCCGGCGCGGAGAGACGCGCGACGTACCAGACGGACGGGGCGCGCAGCGCGAGGTGCGGGTCGTTCGCGAGAATGGGCTTGCCGGAGAGGGTGCGTGAGCCTGCCAGCACCCAGGAGTTGCTGCCGAGACCCGGATCGTCGGGGTCGCGTGC
>DASWCZ010000011.1:0-14831 GCA_036395755.1 Thermoanaerobaculia bacterium | reverse complement strand
ATCCGTGTCTTTGCGCGCGTTCCGGGGGCCCGCTCGCTCGCCCGGAGCCCGAAGGGAACCCTCTTCGTCGGGACCCGGGAAGACGGCGGCGTCTACGCCGTCCGCGACGGCTCCGGCCGGCCGGACTCGGTCGTCCGGATCGCCCGCGGCCTGAACATGCCCAACGGCGTGGCACTTCGGGACGGCGCCCTCTACGTCGCCGAAGTCCACCGGGTGCTCCGCTACGACGGGATCGAGTCGCGCCTCGAGAACCCTCCTCCGCCCGCCGTCGTCCGCGGGTTCCCGCCGGATCGCAATCACGGCTGGAAGTTCATCGCCTTCGGACCGGACGGGTTCCTCTACGTCCCGGTGGGAGCGCCCTGCAACATCTGCCAGCCCCAGCCGATGTACGCGGCGATCCACCGCATGCGGCCGGACGGCTCGGGTTTCGAGACGTTCGCCCGCGGCGTCCGCAACACGGTCGGCTTCGACTGGCATCCCGAAACGCACGAGCTCTGGTTCACCGACAACGGCCGCGACATGCTCGGCGACGACCTCCCACCCGACGAGCTCAACAACGCGCCGCGCGCCGGAATGGACTTCGGGTATCCGACCTGTCACGGCCGGAATATCCCGGACCCGGAGTTCGGCCGCCGGAGGCCCTGTTCCGCCACGACGCCTCCGGCCCTGGAGCTGGGTCCCCACGTCGCGGCGCTCGGGATGCGTTTCTACACGGGCCGGACGTTCCCCGAGAAATACCGGAAAGGGATCTTCATCGCCGAGCACGGCTCCTGGAACCGGACTCACAAGGTCGGGTACCGCGTGATGTTCGTGCCGCTCGAGAACGGCCGGCCCGCGGGATACGAAGTCTTCGCGCAAGGATGGCTTCAGGGAGAGAGCGCGTGGGGCCGTCCGGTCGACGTCCTCGTCACACCCGACGGCGCGCTTCTTCTTTCCGACGACGAAAGCGGAACGATCTATCGAATCTCTTATCGAGAATCGTGATCGTCTGGTATTCTATTTTCCCAAGTTGAACAGTTCGGACACCGCTTGGGTCCTCGTCGCGACGGCCCTGGTGCTCCTCATGACTCCCGCCCTCGGCTTCTTCTACGGAGGGCTCGTCCGCAGGAAGAACGCTCTCAACACGATGATGATGAGCGTCTGCGCGCTCGGTTTCGCCGGGCTCGGCTGGGCGCTTCTCGGCTACTCGCTCGCGTTCGGCAGCGGCAACGCGTGGATCGGCGATCTCTCGATGTCGTTGCTCCGCGGCGTCGGGCTCGAGCCCCACGGCACGATCCCGCACCTCCTCTTTTTCGCGTTCCAGGGAACCTTCGCGATCATCACCGCGGCGCTCATCTCCGGAGCGATCGTCGAGCGCATGCGGTTCGGCCCCTACCTCGCATTCGTGACGCTCTGGGCGATCTTCGTCTACGCGCCGCTCGCCCACTGGGTGTGGGGAGGCGGCTGGCTGGCGCGCCTGGGCGCGCTCGACTTCGCGGGTGGGACCGTCGTCCACGTCAACGCGGCGGCCGCCGCGCTCGTCGTCGCGCTCGTTCTTCGGCCGCGGAAGGACTACGCGCGCCGCGCGATTCTGCCCCACAACGTGCCGTTCACCCTGCTGGGCGCCGGGCTCCTCTGGTTCGGCTGGTTCGGCTTCAATGGCGGCAGCGCGCTTGCCGCGAACGGGATCGCGACGCTCGCCTTCGTCAACACGATGCTCGCGCCGATCGCGACGCTCGTCGTCTGGACCCTCCTCGACCTCTCGCGCACCGGTCGCGCGACGGCGGTCGGCGCAGCGACGGCGATCGTCGTCGGCCTCGTCGCCGTGACGCCGGCCGCGGGATTCGTGAGCCCGATCTCCGCGATCCTGATCGGCGCGATTGCCGCGGCGCCGAGCTACTTCGCCCTCCTGTGGCGCGCCGGCACGCGGGTGGACGACTCGCTCGACGTCGTCGCGGCGCACGGAGTCGGGGGCACCGTCGGAGCGCTTCTGACGGGTGTGCTGGCACAGAAGTCCTGGAACGGCGTCGCGGACGGTCTCCTCTTCGGGAACCCGCGTCAGCTCGTGATCCAGGCGATCGGAGTCCTCGGGACCATCGCATTCAGCGCGGCGGGAACCTTCGCGATCATCAAAGTCCTCGGGCTCGCGGCACCGGTTCGAGCGACCGCGCGGGAAGAGGGTCTTGGCCTCGACGTGACACAGCACGGCGAGGAGGCGTACTCCCGCGGCGAGGGCGCGATTCTCGTGCTGCCGGAGGCGGGCCCGTCGCGCGGTCTTCCGGCCGCTGCTCCGGCGCTGCTGGAGACCGGAGCCGGCTCACCGTGAAGCTCGTCGTCGCGATCGTCCGGCCGGAAAAGCTGGGCGACGTCCTGGAGTCGCTGTTCCGCGCCGAGGTCCGGGGTCTCACCCTCCAGCGGGTGCAGGGCCACGGAGGCGAGACCGAACGGGTCGAAACGTACCGGGGTACCAAGGTAAAGATGGAGCTCTCCGACAAGGTGCTTCTCGAGATCGGCGTCTCGGACCACTTCGTCCAACCGACGGTCGCCGCGATCCTCAGCGCCGCGCGGACGGGCGAAGTCGGAGACGGCAAGATCTTCGTGCTGCCCGTTGAAAAGGTGTACCGCATCCGCACCGGGGAAGAGGACCAGGCCGCGGTCACGCCGATCGAGGAGCTCGCCCCGACTTAGCCCACGGCGACCTCGTCACTTTTGCGTGGCAAAGTGGCAGTGAAAACCGGGCCTCATGACGTTTCTCGACACGGGGGTCTCGGCCGGGCAGCGGGAGAAGTCTCGCAAAATCAAGAGGTTCCGTTGCGAATCGCGCTGCGGCACGGCATTCGCTCTCATTGCACTCCACCCCCGTGGCCGAAGAACGTTTTTCCACGCGCAAGAGGCGGCGCTATCTCATCGAGTGGCAGAGCGACGACTCTCTCTGTACCGGTTTTACGCACGACATCTCGCCGACGGGCATCTTCGTTCGCTCGACGTACATTGAAAAGATTGGGGCGATCCTGACGATGCAGCTCCTGCTTCCGGAAGGCGGGAAGCTGCGCATCCGGGGCATCGTCGTCCGGTCCCACCGCATCCCGCAACACCTGAGAGGGGTCGTCCCGAGCGGCTTCGGCGTCCGCCTGAAGGAAGCGCCGGAAGAGTACTTTCGGCTCCTCGCGGATCTGTTCGGCCTTCGCTTCGCGAGCTGACTCGAGGCGGGACCTGACCCCTCCGGGATCAGGCCCCTCGCGCGGCCGCGAGCTTCACGAAATAGTCCAGGCTCTCGGGGTTCGCCATCGCGCCGGCGTGGGCGACCTTCTCGGCCGGCTCGCCGGAGAGGATTCGCCGCACGGGCACCTCGAGCTTCTTGCCGTTCAGCGTGCGCGGCACCGAGGGGACTGCCTCGATCGAGTCGGGCACGTGGCGCGGCGACAGGCCTTCCCGGAGGGCTGCCGCGATGCGGCCCCTGAGCGCGTCGTCGAGAGTCGTGCCGTCTTCGAGCGCGACGAAGAGGAGCAACTCGCCAGGTCCTCCAGCCTGGTCGGCGAGATGGACCACGAGGCTTTCCGCGACGCCCTCGATCGCTTCCACGACGCCGTAGAACTCGCTGGTGCCGATCCGCACGCCGCCGCGCTTCAAGGTGGCGTCCGAACGGCCCGTGATGATGCAGCTTCCCCGCGGCGTGATCTCGATCCAGTCGCCGTGCCACCACACTCCCGGATAGCGGTCGAAGTAGCTCGCGCGGTATTTCGCTCCATCCGGATCGTTCCAGAAGGCGACGGGCATCGACGGCATCGGCTCGGTCAGCACGAGCTCGCCCAGCTTTCCGATGACCGGACGGCCGTCCGAGTCGAAGCTCTCCACTTTCGCCCCGAGGCAGCGGCAGGAGATTTCGCCCGCCCACACCGGGACGAGCGGGCATGCGCCCACGAACGCCGTGCAGACGTCGGTGCCGCCCGACACCGATCCGAGCAGGAGATCGCGGCCGACGCGTTCGTACACCCACTCGAATCCTTCGGGTCGGAGAGGCGCTCCCGTCGAGCCGACGCCGCGCAGCCGGGAGAGGTCGAAGGCGCGACCGGGCTCGAGCCCGGCGCGCCGGCACGCATGAAGATAGGGCGCGCTCGCGCCGAAATACGTGATTCCGTGATCCTGCGCGAAGCGCCAGAGCGCGGAGAGGTCCGGGTACGCCGGATCCCCGTCGAAGAGAACGACCGCCGATCCGACGAGAAGTCCCGAGACGAGATAGTTCCACATCATCCAGCCGGTCGTCGTGAACCAGAAGAACCGGTCTGCGGGGCCGAGGTCGTGGTGGAGCGCGAGCATCTTCAGATGTTCGAGAAGGATTCCGCCGTGTCCATGCACGATCGCTTTGGGAAGCCCGGTCGTGCCCGAGGAGTAGAGGATGTAGAGGGGATGGTCGAACGGGACCGCCTCGAACGCGAGCGGCTCGAGCCGGGAGAGAAGCTGGTCCCAGGGGATGGCGCCCGGGTAGCGCGACCTTTCGAAGGAGGCGCGAAGGTAGGGAAGGACGACCGTCGCTTCGAGCGTCGGAAGATCGCGCCGCAGCTCTCCGACTTCCTCCGAGCGGTCGATCACCCGGTTTCCGTAGCGGTACCCGTCGACCGTCAGCAGCACCTTTGGATCGATCTGGCGCACCCGGTCGAGGACGGCGCGCGGACCGAACTCCGGCGCGCACGAGGAAAAGATTGCCCCGATGCTCGCGGTCGAGAGCAGCGCCACGAGCGCCTCCGGCACGTTCGGGAGGTACGCGACGACCCGGTCCCCCGATTTCACGCCGAGGCGGCGGAGCCCGGCGGCCGCCCTCGCGACGCGGTCGGCGAGATCCGGCCCGCTCCAGATCACGTCGTCCGTCCGCGTCTGGGATCGAGCGACGACCGCCGGGCTCCCGCTCCGGCCCGAGAGCGCATGCTCCGCGTAGTTGAGCGTCGCGCCCGGGAACCACTTCGCTCCCGGCATTTTCCGCTCGGGAAGGACTTCGACCGGGCGGTCGCGGAAGACCCCGAAGTAGTCCCCGATCGATCGCCAGAACTCCTCGATTTCCGTCACGGACCAGGACCAGAGCGGCGGGTATCCGTCGAACTCGAGTCCGCGCGTCGAGCGCAGAAACCGCAGATACGCGCCGATGCGGGTTTTTTCGCGCACGCCGGCGGGCGGCGTCCACAGAGGTTCTCGATCCGCCACGGAGCGATTCTCTCCCCTCCAGAACCGGGGGGAGGCGCTCGCGAGCCCTTCGGCGTCAGCCGGCGAGCTCGACCCCGTGATGTTTCACGAGCTTCGCTTCGGCGATGAAGATCGTGTCCTCGGCGATGTTCGTCGCGAGATCCCCGACGCGCTCGAGATTTTTGGAGACCGAAATCAGCTCGAGGCAGTGGGAGATGAGCGCGGGCATCTCCGCCATGTAGGTCAGGAGCTGCCGGATCACCCCTTCGTTCTTCGCGTCCAACGCGTCGTCCTGCTGGATGACCTTCTTCGCCAGCGCGGCGTCTCTCGCGATGAAGGCGTCGAGAGACTCCCGGAGCATCGCCTGCACCATCTCGGACATCGCCCGAATCCCGATCTCCGGCTGGAAGGGGGGCCGTCCGATGAGTCTTTCGGCGCCCTCGGCGATGTTGACCGCGTGGTCCCCGATCCTCTCGAGGTCGTTGTTGATCTTCAGCACGGCGACCAAGAACCGCAGGTCGATCGCGACGGGCTGCTCCAGCGCGAGCAGCTGAATCGCCTCCTCCTCGATCTGGTTCTCCAGCCGATCGATGTCCTCGTCTCGGGCGATCACCGCTCGCGCCTTTTCGGCAGACCCTTCGGTGAGCGCCTCGATGGAGGCGCGGATCTGATCTTCCACCTCCGAGCCCATCAGGATGAGACGCCGCCGGAGACCCTCCAGCCGCTCCGCAAAATGTTCTTTCATCGCTCCTCCTCAGCCTCTTGTTTCCCCGGCGGCGCGTCGAAACGTCACGCGAAAAGCGCTCCCCTGCCCCGGACGGCTCGCGACCGTGACCTCCGCGCCGTGCAGCTGCGCCAGGTGCTTGACGATCGCGAGGCCGAGACCCGTTCCCCGCCGGACCTTGGAGCGCGATCGGTCCACCTGGTAGAACCGCTGAAAGATCCGGTCCTGTTCCGCCAGCGGAATTCCCGGTCCGTCGTCCTCGACGACGAGCGAAGGCCTCCCATCCACTCGATCGATTCGGATTCGAACGTCGCCGCCCGCCGGGGAAAACTTCACGGCGTTGTCCAGGAGGTTGCGCAGGACCTGTCCGAGCCTCCGGCGGTCGCCTTCGACGGCGACCCCGTCGGCGCTCTCGATCCGGATCGAGACGTCCCGGCCGCGGGCGGTCGCGCGCAGCTCTTCCGCGGTCTCCCCCGCGAGCGCGCGAAGATCGACCTTTTCGGGGGAGAGGGCGACCTCGCCGCTCTCGATCAGAGAGAGGTCGGTCAGATCGTCGATCAGCTCGCGCATCCTCAGCGCCTGCCGCCCGACGAGCTCGACCAGTCGCGGCGCCTCCGGGTCGTCGGGCTCCGTTTCTGTCAGGGTTTCCGCCGCGGCAGCGATCGAGGAAACCGGCGTCCGCAGCTCGTGAGAGACGTCGGCGACGAAGCGGCGACGCATGGCCTCGTTTCGTTCGAACGCCGTCACGTCGCGCAGAATCCCGACGGCGACCGCGCGCGATCCGGGAGGAAGAGGTCTCACCGCCAGCTGCCAGGTCACCTCGTTTTCGCGTCGCACGATCGAGTCCGTCGGAGCCCGGCGCGCGATCGCCTCTTCGAAAGGGGCGAAGAGAGCGCGGTCTCGGAGAATCTCGACGAGTGGCTTTCCGGCCGGGTCGGGGGTTCCGGTCATGGTCCGGAAGCTCCGGTTCGCGTTGATGACCCGGTAGTGCGCGTCGATGACGGCGACGCCGTCGGGAAGCGTCTCGAAGACAGCGTCCGAAAGCCGATGCTCTCGCTCGACGCGCGCCACGGATTCGAGAAGCGAGCTCTTCATGCGGCTGAGCGCCGAAGAAAGCTCGAGGATCTCGGCCGGACCTCGCTCGGGCGCCTCCCGGGTGAGGTCTCCGCGCGCGACCGCCAGCGCCGCGTCCGTGACTTCGCGGATCGGACGCGCGAGCCGGGCGACGGCGACTGCCCCGACGAGGACGAGCAGCGCGCAGGCGGCGAAAACGGCGCCGCGAAGGAGCCACTCGTATTGCGCCTCGACCCGGCGCAGCTCGGAGAGAGGGATCGCCAGCCGGAGGACGGGCGCGCGCGAGCGAGTCGGGCCCAGCGCGCGGGCGAGATAGAGCAGATCGGTCTCGAGGGTAGCCGAATGCCGGACCGATGTCCCGTAGCCCGTCGCGAGGGCAGCGACGACTTCCGGACGGCCAGCGTGGTTCTCCATCCCGGCCACTTCGGATCGCGGCACGTCGGAGTCGTCGAGAACCCGACCGTCCGCGCCGATGACCGTGACCCGGACGCCGAGAAGCTTCGAAGCGCGTCGCACGAGGTCCACCAGCCGCGCCTGGTCGCCCAGGCGCGGACCGGCCTCGTCGGCGAGTAGGTCGATTTCGCGCCGGAGCCGGTCACGCGCCCGGTCCTCGACGGCTCGATCCGTGACGCGGGTGACGACCGCGGACAGGGTGAGAGCGAGACCGAGCGCGAGAAGCGCGAGCAGGAGATTCAATCGGAAGGCAAAGCGCATGGTTTCATGAGGTGGCGGGGGCAGGTCCGCAGGACCTGTCCCCGCAGCGACTTCCAGGGGCTCTCACTTCTCCTCCGGCCGCTCGAGGAACCGGTAGCCGACCCCGACGATTGTATCGATCCATCGGTCGCCGAGCTTACGGCGCAGCGAGCGGATGTGGACGTCCACCGTGCGCGTCTCGACGTCGGCGTCGTAGTCCCACAGCCGCGCGAGGATCGCGTCGCGGGTGACGACCCGTCCCCGGTTCTTCACGAGGTACCACAGCAAGTCGAACTCCTTCTTGGTCAGGCGGACGGGCTGGCCCCCGACTGTGACTTCGAAGCGCGGCCGGTCGATCGTCAAGCCGTCCGTCTCGAAGACGTCGCCGTCCGCCTCTTCGAACGACGCCGCCCGGCGAAGGTGCGCCGACACGCGAGCGACCAGCTCCTTCATGGAGAACGGCTTGGTCAGATAGTCGTCCGCCCCCACGTCGAAGCCGAGCAGCTTGTCCCGCTCTTCGACGCGCGCGGTCAGCATCAGAATCGTGACCTTCTTCGTGTCATCGTGCTGCCGGAGCTCGCGGGCGACGGCGAGTCCGTCGATGTCGGGAAGATTCAGATCGAGGATCACCAGGTCGTATGGCTTTTCCTCGATCGCCTCGATCGCGCGCAGACCCGAGACGAAGTGGTCCACCTGCCAGCCGTGCTTGCGGAGGTTCAACCGGATCGTGTAGGCGATGTCGGCGTCGTCCTCGACGAGGGCGATGCGCCGGTTCGCGCTCACCGCATCTCTAGCCAAACCGTCCGGTGATGTAGTCCTCGGTGACTCTTTGCCCCGGATTCGTGAAGATCTTGTCCGTTCGGTCATATTCGACCAGCCGTCCCATCATGAAAAAGGCGGTCCGCTCGGAGACGCGGGCGGCCTGCTGCATATTGTGCGTCACGATCACGATCGTGTACGCGGTCTTGAGCTCCCAGATCAACTCTTCGATTTTCTGGGTCGCGATCGGATCGAGCGCGGAGGCAGGTTCGTCCATGAGCAGGACCTCCGGCTCGACGGCGAGCGCACGGGCGATGCAGAGCCGCTGCTGCTGGCCGCCCGAGAGCGACAGAGCAGGCGCGCGGAGCCGGTCTTTCACCTCGTCCCAGAGAGCCGCGCGCTGGAGCGCTCTCTCGACGCGCTCCGGAAGCTCGGAGCGGCGGCCGATCCCGTTGATCCGCACGCCGTAAGCGACGTTCTCGAAGATCGACTTCGGAAAGGGGTTCGACTTCTGAAAGACGAGGCCCACGCGGCGTCGCAATCCGACGACGTCCACGTTGCCCACGTAAACGTCCTCTCCATCCAGCAGCACCTTGCCTTCCACGCGCGTGTCGGGGATCAGGTCGTTCATGCGGTTCAGACAGCGCAGGAAGGTGGACTTCCCGCAGCCGGAAGGGCCGATGAGAGCGGTGACCGACTTTTCAGGGACCGCGAGCGAGACGTCGAAGAGCGCCTGGCTCTTTCCGTAGAAGAAGTCGAGGTGAACCGTCTCGACCCGGATGGCCGTTCCTTCGGCGGGTCGCGGTTCCGCCGGCGGGACGGACAGGGCCGGGCGGGGCAGCGCGGTCTTCACGGGCTCTGAAATTGTCATGGTTTCCGCCGTCATCCGTGCATCCTTTCGAGGCGCCGGGTCGCCATCCGGGCGATCACGGACAGCACGAGAACGACCACGACCAGCAGAAATGCGCCCGCCCACGCCTGACGGTGCCAGTCCTCGTACGGGGAGACGGCGTAGGTGTAGATCTGCACCGTCAAGGCGGCGATCGGCTGGTCGAGCCGTGTCGAGAAGAAGCGGTTTCCGAACGCCGTGAAGAGGAGCGGCGCCGTCTCTCCGGCGATGCGCGCGAGCGCGACCAGGATGCCGGTCAGGATTCCCGGGAGAGTGGCCGGGAGGACGACGCTCCATGCCGCCTTTGCGCGGGTTGCCCCCAGGGCGAGCGCGCCGTCGCGGAACGACTCCGGCACGAGACGCAGGAGCTCTTCGGTCGTTCGCGCGATGATCGGGATCATCATCACCCCGAGGGCGAAGCCGCCCGCGAGGGCCGAGAAGCGGCGGACCGGCAGGACAGCGAGGCTGTAAGCGAAGATTCCGACGACGATCGACGGGACGCCGTTCAACGCGTCGGCCGCGAACCGCACCACCGACGCGAAGCGCGAGCCGCGGTACTCCGCGACGTAGAGCCCGGCGATCACGCCGACCGGAACGGCGAAGATCGACGCGAGGCCGATCAGAACGAGCGTACCGACGATGGCGTTCGCGAAGCCGCCGCCCGGCTCTCCGACCGGCTTCGGGTTGTGGAAGAGGAATCCCCACTCGAGGGCGCCGGCCCCCTTCTTCAGGAGATACAGGAGGACGAACGCGAGCGGCACCAGGGCGAGCAGGACGGATGCCGCGCACGCCCCCGCAAAAAGCGCGGAAACGACCCGGCGCCGTCGGCCCCGGCTCATGCCGCCTCCACGGCGGAAGCGGACGAGGGCTCTGCGGTCGCGGGAATCGCGCGCGACCGCGCCTCGAGGCTCCAGATGAGGAGCCGCGAGAGAGCATTGACCACGAGCGTGACGACGAACAGGACGAGCCCGATCTCGACCAGCGCATCGAGATAGAGCTGGTCGGCCGCCTCGGTGAACTCGTTCGCGATGACCGCCGCCATCGTGTGCTGCGGGGCGAAGAGCGACAGCGAAGCCTGCGGGTTGTTTCCGATGACCATCGTCACGGCCATCGTCTCGCCGAGCGCGCGTCCCAGGCCGAGCAGGAGCGCGCCGACGACTCCGGTGCGACCGTGGAACAGCACCGCGCGGATCGCTTCGAACCGGGTCGCGCCGAGAGCGTAGGCGGCCTCCCGCTGCGAGGCGGGGACCGCCCGGAGGACCTCGCGCGCGACGGCCGAGGAGAAGGGGATCACCATGATCGCGAGGATCACCGCCGCCGCGAGCATTCCGACGCCGACCGGCGGGCCGGAGAAGAGCGGCAGCTTCCGGAGCGACTCCGGCATGCCCGTCTCGAGCCCGCGGATCAGCGGGACGAGGACGAAGACGCCCCACAGGCCGTAGACAATCGAGGGAATCGCGGCGAGGAGCTCCGTCAGGAAGGTGAGCGGCCTCCGCAGCCGACCCGGCGCGAGCTCAGAGATGAAGACGGCGATCCCGATCGCAATCGGGCCGGCGACGAGGAGCCCCAGGAAAGAGGAATAGAGCGTCCCCCAGAGGAACGGAAACGCGCCGAACTCTCCGGCAACCGGGTCCCAGACCTTTCCGGTCCAGAAGCGCAGGCCGAACTTTTCGATCGAGAGCCGCGAGTGGCGAAGCAGCTCGAAGGCGATCGCCGCGGCGAGAAGGATCACGACGGCCGCCACGGCGCCCGTCGCGACGCGAAAAAAAGCGTCGTCGGATTTTCGCTGTGGTTTCGTCACCCAGGCCTTCCGGTGTCATCCCGAGGAGCGAAGCGACGAGGGATCCCTCGCGGAGCCTGTCCTGAGCGGACGCGAAGGGCTCGGGATGACAAGTCGAGACTCAGAGCCGGACCTTTTTCAAAGCCTCCATCTCCATTGCCACGACCTCCTCCGGAAGCGGCGCGTATCCCAGATCGGCGCAGTATTTCTGCCCGTCGTGGAGCGCCCACCGCATGAAGTCGGCCATGGTCCGGGCGGCCCGTTTGTCTTTCGGGCTCTCGTAAAAGAGCAACCAGGTGAAGGATGAGACGGGATAAACCCCCGCGCCCGGCGCGTTGGTGATGGAGACCCGGAAATCCGGCGGCATCTTGCCTTTCGTCGCCGCGGCGGCCTTCGTGACCGAATCGAGCGACGCGCGCACGAACTCGCCCGCCATGTTTTGGACCGATCCGAAATCGATCTTGTTCTGAAGGGCGTAGATCAGCTCGACGTAGCCGATCGAGCCCGGCGTCTGCTTGACGAGGCCGGCCACGCCTTCGTTGCCTTTGCCACCCACGCCGGCCGGCCAGTTGACCGAAGTCGCGACGCCCACTTTCTTCTTCCACTCGGGTGACACCTTCGAAAGATAGTCGACCCAGATGTAGGTCGTCCCCGAACCGTCCGAGCGGTGGCAGACCACGATATCGGTCGGCGGAAGCTTGACCCCGGGATTCAACTTGCTGATCGCCGGATCGTCCCACTTTGTGATTTTCCCAAGAAAGATGTCGGCCAGAAGAGGACCCGTGAACTTGAGCTCGGCGTCCACTCCGGGGATGTTGTATGCCGGCACATCGGCCCCCAGCACCGTCGGAAAGTGCACGATCCTGCCCGGCGCTGCCTGGAGCTGATCATTGGTCATCGGGCCATCGGTGGCGCCGAAAAAGACGGTTCGGTTGGTGAGCTGACGGATCCCGCCGCCGGAGCCGATCGACTGGTAGTTGATCTGGATGTCCGGGTGGATTTTGTTGTACTCCGAGAACCACTTCGAGTAGATCGGGTAGGGAAACGTCGCGCCGGCGCCGTTGATCTGGACCGTCTGCGCGGCACCCGGCCGGACGATCGCGGCGGCGAGGGCCGTCGCGGCAACCAGTCTGGAAAATCGCATCGTCTTCACCTCGTTCGCAGTGTGAAGTTGGCGTGTAAATTCAGCGTTAAGCGAGAGTGAATTAGAAGTTCACGAGCATGTGGAGCGCGTATCGCTTTTCGGTCGGCCGAGCCGGCGTGAAGCGCTCGTATTTCACGTTCTCGTAGTCGGCGAGAAGGGCCGACGTGACCCCCGGCTTGAAGACCCTGAACCAGTACGCGATGCCGGCGATCGTCCGCTTTTTCTTCGAGTCGTTCCGGTCGTCCGGCTCGACCTCGTCGTAGCGGAAGAGCCCTTCGATTCCGATCGGCGTTCTCGGCGTCACCCACGCCGACCAGCCTTTGGCTTCGATCTCGGCCGCCGTCAGGAGCGTCTGGTCTTTCGCCTTGATGTAGTCGACCCCGGCGTTGACGAACGGATGCTCGAACGTCAGCGCTCCGACGAAGCGATCCTTCTTCGCGTCACGCACGTAATGGTCGCCATCCCAGAATCCGGAAAGGCGCAATCCCCGCAGCACGGGAACCGCCGGCGCGGGCCGGAGCGTCAGGCGGACCTGGAACGCTTTCTGGTCGTTGGCCTCCGAGTGGTTGTATCCCTCGCCGTTGTAGACGCCGACGTGTATGTCGCCGTAGTTCGACGGAAACGCGAGGTGACTCGACAGGCCCAGATCGGAGGAAACCAGGAACCCCTCGCGCTCGACGAAGATCTGTCCCTGGAACCGGTAGCGGTAGATGCCCTCGTGGAAGTCGATGTAGGGCGTTTGCTGCATCCCCAAGCGGAGCCAGGTTCCGCGCGGAAGCCAGTCGTCCATGTTGAACTGCGCATAGGCGTACTTGAGCCGATAGGTGTAGCTGCCGTTCAAGGAGCTGCCCGAGCCCGTTTCGCGGGTGACGTCCGGCGTAATCCGGAACGCGAGCAGGTGATGGAGCTGACCCGTGACGTTGATGTACGCGCGTCCGATGTTGAACGCGTTCGGGTGGATCAGATTGCCGCCGGCGTCCCGACTCTCCGGCTCCTCCTGGAAGGTGTAATCGAGAAAGATCGTGCCGCCGACTTTGACCGATGGGTCGTCGTTCGGCGGCGTGTAACCCTCGGCGGGGGTGATCTGGGCGATCGCGACGGCGCTCGCGAAGAGGCCGGTCGCCAGAAAGGCGAGCACTCTCGAATGCATTCAGAATCCTCCTTGCGGAGGGCAGCCTGTCTTCCGCCGGGACACCGGCGTTGAAGGGAGCGTTAAATCGGGGTGAAGCGGACTGGTCCGCGGCGGTCGCTTCGCAACCGGCGGACAGAGAGTTCAAGCCGGAGCTGGATTTCTCAATCGGTCAGTAGGTGAGAAGCAAATGCAGCGCCCAGCGCTTCTCCGTCGGCCTCGCCGGGGAGAAATCGTCGTAGCGGATCTCTTCGTGGTCGGCCAGCGCCGCGGCCGTGACGCCCGGCTTGAACGCGAACCACCAGGCGACACCCGCGATCGTCCGCGTCTTCTTGAATTCGTTCGCGTCGGCGTCGGGCTCGAGCTCGTCGTGGCGGAAGAGAACCTCGAGCCCGATCGGCGTCCTCGGCGTCACGAAGACCGACCATCCCTTTGCATGGGCTTCGTGGTCCGCGAGCGTGGGCCGGTCCTTCGCGTCGATGTACTCGAAGCCGGCGTTCAACCAGGGATGCTCGAAAGTCACCAAGCCGATCGCGCGCTCCCGGTTCGCGTCCCGGACGTAGTGGTCCTCGTCCCAGAAGCCGGTCAGCCGGAGGCCGCGGACGATGGGAACGCGCGGAACCGGGCGGACGGTCGCGCGGATCTGGAACGCCTTCTGGTCGTTCGGGTCGGACTTCTGGTACCCCTCGCCGTTGTACACGCCGAGGTGGAGGTCGCCGAAGTCGGCGGGGAAAGCGACGTGAGCGGTCGCGCCCGCGTCGGAGGTCGAGAGGAAACCTTCGCGCTCGACGAAGACGTTCCCCTGGAACCGGTAGCGGTAGACCCCCTCCTCGAAGTCCGTGTACGGCGTCGGCTGAAGGCCGAACCGCAGCCACGTGGCCTTCGGGAGCCAGTCGTCGAGGTTCACCTGCGCGTACGCGTATTTGAGGCGGAAGGTGTAACTGCCCGAAAGCGAGCTGCCGGAGCCCGTTTCGCGCGTGATGTCGGGCGTGATCCGGAACGCGAGCAGGTGATGAAGCTGCCCCGTCACGTTGATGTACGCGCGACCGACGTTGAAGGCGTTGCTGTGGACCAGGTTTCCGTTCGCGTCCCGGGTCTCCGGCTCGTCCTGGAACGTGTAATCCAGGAAGAGCGTGCCTCCGACTTTCACCGACGGCGTGTCGTCCGGCGGCGTGTACCCCTGCGCCGGAGTGATCTGCGCTGCCGTCGGCCGGGCGAACGCCGTGAGCGCCAGGATCAGTCCGGCGACTTCCTTCGAAATTCTCCTTTTCATCCGGTTCGCGCGGATCTTAACCGGCGATTCGAAGCCGTCATCGAGCGGCCCTTGACGGCGTCCGGCCGGCGGATCTACCCTCCTGCCGCGGCGTGAGGCATTTCGCCCACGCTCGAGGTACCCGTCGGGAGCGAATGCCCCGGCGAGAGGAGGTCTCATGTATCCCGGATTCATTTCCCATTGGAAACGGCAGCGTTGCGGCGAGAGCCGCG
>DASWCZ010000010.1:0-5500 GCA_036395755.1 Thermoanaerobaculia bacterium | reverse complement strand
GTCCCCGTGTACCGCGAGCTCGCACGGATCCACGCGGCGGGGAAGGCACCGTTCCGACGCGCGACGACGTTCAACCTGGACGAGCTTCGGGTGCCGCCCGAAGATCCGCGGAGCTTCCGCTCCTTCATGGAGCGTCATCTCTTCTCGAGAGTCGAGCTGCCGTGGAGTCGAATCCGGTTCCTCCGCGGCGACGCGCCCGATCCGGAGCGGGAGTGCATCCGCTACGAGCGGGAGCTCGCGCGCGAGGGACCCGCGGACGTCGCGTTCGTCGGCGTGGGAGTCAACGGCCACGTCGCATACCTCGAGCCGGGCCGGTGGCTTCCTCCCCGGGCGTCGCTCGTGCGACTGTCCGCCTCGACGCGCCGCGGCCTCGCTGCCGACGGCGTGCGCCCCGCGCCCCGCGAAGCGCTGACAGTCGGAATCGAGACGCTCCTCTCGTCGCGGAAGATCCTGCTCGTCGCGAGCGGCGCCCGAAAAGCCCGCGCGGTCGCTGCCGCGCTCGAGGGGCCCGTGACGGCACGGTGCCCGGCGTCGTTTCTTTCCGTTGACCCGAACCTGGAGGTTTTCATCGACCGCGCGGCGGCGGGTAATCTCTCACCGACCGGCTAAGACTCGGCCTCCGTCTTTTTCTCGTGGTACTCGGTGATGTGGTCGTAGACCTTCTCGGGGAAGTGAAGGTCCTTGTACACGTTGCCGGCGTCCGGGTCCCGTGGATTCGGGCAGATCGGAAAGCTCTGGTGGGCCTGCCATTCGAGAATCCGCTCGCGGGTGGGCGGACTGTAATCCTTCTCTTCGACCTGATGGACGAGTGCCCGGGCCTCCTGCTCACCGAACTCCGGGTTCTTGCGCAGCCACGCGACGAGCTCTTCGCGCGGGAGAAAATGCCGGGCGACCATCGCAAAGACGAGACGCCCGTAATGGCCGACGTCCCTACCTTCGTCGAGAGCCCCGAGAAGGTGGCCCATCATTTCGTTCTTTCGAAGGTCTTCGACGGACACTGCGCCTCCTCGCTGGAGGAGGGGTAGCAATCCGGGTACCAGATCGAGGGCCCTTTTCGAGCGCGGCGCGGAGGTCGCCGCCGGCTGAGTCGAGGCTCTTTCGCGCGTCGCGATAACCCGTTCCGGTCCGCCCCATGACGATCGCAGTACGAAGCTGTCCCCGAGCTCTAGCGAGAAGGCGACGAGCGTCTTCTCTCGAAACGCCGGACGCCGCCGCGACGATCCGGAGCGCGCGGTCGCGCAGCTTTGCCGAGCCCGCGCGCAGCTCCACCATCCACGGGCCGAACACCTTGCCGGCGGATACGAACGCGGAAGTCGTGATCTGGTTCAGGGCGAGCTTCGTGGCGGTGCCGGCTTTCAACCGCGTCGAGCCTGCCACGACCTCGGGCCCGACGTCGAGCCGGACCACGACGTGGGCGAGTCCGCGGATTTCGCGGGATCGGCTTGCCGTGACGAGGATGGTCGCCGTGCCCCGCCGCCGGGCTTCCTCGATCGCACCGCGCACGAAGGGCGTGACGGAGGAAGCCGAGACGCCGATCACGAGATCCGCCGGGCGTACGCCCTCGGTCCTCCGTGCGCCGTCGTCGAACCGGTCCTCGGCGCCCTCCTTCGCGCGAAAGACGGCGGAGCGTCCTCCGGCAATGACCGCGACGACTCTCCGCGGATCGGTTCCGAAGGTGGGCGGAAGCTCCGCCGCTTCCAGCACCGCGAGTCTCCCGCTCGTCCCTGCGCCGAAGAGGAAACACCTTCCTCCGCCGAGATAAGTCCGTCGGAAGACCTCGGCAGCCCGGACGATCGCCGGCCGCGCCTGACGAAGCGATTCGAGGACGCGCCGATCCTCTGTCTGCATGAGAGCGATGATTCGTTCAATTCCGAGCCGGTCGAGCCGCGCGCTCTTCGGATGGACGCGCTCGGTCGAGAGTTTTTTCCACGCGTTCCGCGGAGTTCTCACGTCAGCTCCGTCGGATCCCGTCGGCCGCCTCCAGGATCCGCTCGACCTCAGCAAGGTCGTTGGACGCGTGCGGCGAAAATCGCACAGCGCCTTCTCGCGCGGAGACGATCACGCCGCGACCTTCGAGCGCCTTGACCATCTTTCGCGAGTCTCCGTCGGCCGGGACCGCGGCGAGGATCCCGGATCGCAGCGGCTCGGGCGACACGATCTTCCACCCGCGCGCCGCGAGGCCCTCCCGCAATCCCTCGACGAGCCCGAGAATGCGCCGCTCGATCTCTTCGGCACCCATGTCTCCCAGGAGGTCCAGTGCCGCTCGAAGGCCCAGGATCTGAGCGGTCGGAATCGTCCCCGGTTCGTAGCGGCGGCCGCTCAGAAAGAAGTCCAGCTTGTAATCGAGGTACGTGTGATCACTCTTGACGTTCCACCAGCCGGCGGCCATCGGCGGCACGCGCTCGCGCGCCCCTTCCGCGACGTAGAAGACCGTGCACGCTTCGGTCCCGAGCAGCCACTTGTGGGAATCGGCAGCGAGGACGTCCACGGGAACCTCCGAGACGTCGATCGGGAGGGCGCCGAGACCCTGGATCGCGTCGACCACGAAGAGGATCCCCTTTTCCCGGCAGAACTCGCCGATCTCCTCGATCGGATAGACCCAGCCGTTGTGAAAAGCCACCCAGGAGACCGCCACGACCCGAGTGCGCGCGTCGACTTTCGATGCGATGTCGTCCACCGACACGCGCCCCTCCCGATTGTGCGCCTGGCGGTACTCGACCCCGCGCTTCTCGAGCAGCATCCAGGGGTAGACGTTCGGTGGAAACTCCATGTCGTCGCCGACGACGTCGTGGCCGGGCTGCCAGGGGAACGCCTGCGCGACGAAATTCAGCGCCCAGGAGGTTGACGGCAGGAAGGCCACCTCCGAATCGCGGGCGCCGAGAAACCGCGCCGCCTTCCCGCGGGTCTCGTCGATCGCGGCGTACCAGCGGCGCCAGTCCGCCGCCCCGCGATCGCGAACGTTCTCCATGTGCGCCGTCATCGCGTCGGCGACTCTCCGCGGCAGCGGCGCCACCGCGGCATGGTTGAAGTAGACGAGGTTCCGGCGGACCGGGAACTCGAGGTCGAGGTTTTCGGGGAAGAAGTCGAACGCCACCGGGGTCAGGTCTTCACTGATCGACGCTCACTTTGACCCCGCTCGGGTGTTCCTTGTCACTTTGCCTTGCAAGGTGGCAAGTCGAGAACTGATCCCCTTTTGCCCGTCCACCTGCGCGTGGATCGCGGCGGGGATCGCGTCCGGCCAGAACGGAATCGCGAGGTCTTCTCCGGACTTCTCACGCGAACCGGTCTACGAAAGCACCTTGAACGGCGCGACAGCGCCGGTCTTCTCCCACGCCATCCCGATCTTGCCGCCCTCGTCGGTCATATCCACGAACGCGATCGTGAACTGGTCGACCGAGAACGCGGGTGTCACCATCTTCATCGGGACGCGGATGACGTCGAACTTGGGGTCGTAGTTGTACGCCCCCCAGGTCTTGCTCTTTTCGTTCGCGTCGTACTTCTCCTGGCGAGGCTGCTTCGAGATGACGAGCGTCCACGCCGGCTCTTTCAGGTCCACGAACATGGAGTATTCGCCGGGCTCGAGTCTCTTGCCGCCGATCTCGAGCGGCACCTCCGTCTTCAAGGTCGTCGTGACGTTGGCGCCCGCGCGCCACAGGGGAGCGCCGGCATTGACCTGCTTCCCGTAATCCGCGCCCGCGCCGAAGATGTTCGTGCGGCCGCGCAGCAGTGGACGTCCATAGGTGATCTCGATCCACTTGCCGCCGGTGTACGTCCGTTCACCGTCTTTGTCGGGCGCGCTCCACTTGCCGCCGACCTGCGTCGCGGCGCCCCCGATGGGAGAAAGCGGACGGCGTTCCTGAGCGGGCACGAAAACGGCGAGACAGAAGAGCGCGACTGTGACGGAAACGGACTTTGCGAGCTTCATGGTTTTCTCCTTCCGATTCGCAAGCGGCGCCTAGTATAGAATCCGCGCGCTTTTGATGCAGAGCCGTCGAGGACCCGCGCGCGGGCGTCTCGCTCTCGCCGCCGCGGCCGGGTGCGCCGCCGCGCTCTTCTCTCTCGTCGCGGGCGCCGCAAGCGACGTCCGAAGCGGAGACCGTTTCTCCTTCGCGCTGACGGGCGGCCGCGTTCTCGCGGCGCCGGGCCGGGCGTTCGATCCGGGCGTCGTGGTCGTGCGCGGGGGCGTCATCGAAGCGGTTGGACCCGCGGGCAAGGTCGCGATCCCGGCCGACGCGCGAGCGTACGACGTGCACGGCAAGGTGGTGCACGCAGCTTTCGTCGACCCGTACGTGCCGGCGGACCGGCTCGCCGGACGCAAACCCCGCGGTCCCTCCGACGAGGAAGAGCCGCCCGAGGCTCCGGCCGCTCCGCGCCGGGCGCAGGGACCGGCGAATCATCTCCTCGCTTCGGTGCGGGCGGACGAGAGGGTCGTGGACTCGCTCGTCGTCGCCGATCGCGTCTCCGACGACTATCGGCGCCTCGGCTTCGCGGTCGTTGTCGCCGTGCCGCAGACCGAGATCCTCCGAGGGCGCGCGGCCGTCGTGAGCCTCGCCGACGGGCCGCTGTCCGGGCGAGTGCTGGAAGCGCAGAGCGGCCAGGTGATCTCGCTCGAGCCAGAGAGGCTCGACCCCGCGAGCTTCGGCCGCGCCGGCTATCCGGTTTCCAAGATGGGTGAAGCATGAGACGCTTTCTTCGAATCGCTGTCCTTTTCACATGCTCACTGCCGATTCTGTTCGGAGTGGGTTGTCACGACAACGACTCGCCCACCTCACCAAGGCCGGTGTCGAGCATTGCCGGAAGCTGGCGCGGATCCGTGCATCCGGGCATTGGACCCGGATTCGATCCTTGTGTACAGCCGGCCTCGGCGGCGGCGACTATCAGCCAGGATAGTTTCCGAGTCTCGGGAACCGTGACGACTGAAAGTCTGAACTTCCGCGGAGGAGCGCTCGAGGGAGAGTTTCGCGAGGGACAGCTGCGTGGGACGCTCACGAACAGCGGAGAGACGATTATGCTAACGGGTTCCGCCAGAGCCAGTCATCTGACGATCATCTTCTACAGCCCCGGTCAATGCGGACCCAACTCGATTGAACTCGACCGCTAGTGCCGGGAGACTGCTCGTCACGCGGAACGGGCCCTCTGTTTCGGAAAAACTCAGGGATCCTGTGGGTTGATCGCACGGCCGTCGAGCACGATTGCAGCTCGAGCTGGCCTAGACTACGTCCCGAATGAACTGGCTCTTCAAGGAAGAACCGACCCATTACTCTTTCGACGACCTCGTCCGCGAGAAGCGCACTGTCTGGTCGGGCGTGAAGAACGCGCTCGCCCAGAAGCACCTGCGTTCCGTGAAGAAAGGCGACCGGATCTTCTACTACCACACGGGAGACGAGAAGGCCGTCGTCGGGATCGCGAAAGCGATCAACGATGCCTACGCCGACCCGAAGGACAAGACGTGGAAAGCCGGCCTCGTGGACGTCGCTCCCGTGCGCAAGCTCCGCCGGCC
>DASWCZ010000009.1:0-10024 GCA_036395755.1 Thermoanaerobaculia bacterium | reverse complement strand
TTGTCTTGCCGGCCGCCGCCCGCATTGAACCCCGGGTTCGTGTTGGAGATGGCGACCCCGCTGTCCGCGACGCCCGGAGCGAGCTCCATGGTCCCGGCGAATGTGCGAGCGAGCGGGAGTTTCTCGATCGTCGTACGCTCGGTGACGTTCGATACCGTGGTGGACTTCGTGTCGACGAGGGGAAGAGCTGCGGTCACCTCGACTGCGGCGGTAGCGGTCGCGCGCAGCGTCGCACGCACCTGGGTGTCTTTTTGGAGCGCGACGACCACCGGTTGCTCGGAGACTCCCATTCCGGAAAGCTCCGCTCGAACGCGGTATTCGCCCGGGATCAGGCCCAGGAACTGAAAACTGCCATCGGAGAGCGTCGTTGCCGTGCGCCCGAGCGGAAGCTGTGGTCCGACGACCGTCACTGTGACGCCGGGCAAGGCGTTTCGGTCGGGATCTGTGACGGTCCCCGAGATCGAGCCGGTGGTCTGGGCGAAAGCGAGCGGAGCAGAGAGACAGAGAAGAAGTGCGATCGAGAAGAGCAGCCGGAAACGCATCGAGCCTCCTCCTTCGCGATGCGCGGAACGGACCCGCGCAAGAACACACCCGCGTTCAGTTTCGAAACAGCTTGAGGGGAACCTGGATCAACTTCGGCGAAGATTCTACTCCCGCTCCGCGCGGACGAGGTCGTCGAATTGCTCCCGGCGCCGGATCACTCGGGAGGAACCGTTCTCCACCCAGACTTCGGCAGGTCGTCCCCGGAAGTTGTAGTTCGAGGACATGGAGAAGCCGTACGCGCCGACATCCCGGATCGCCAGGAGATCTCCCTCTCGCGGCAAGTCCACCAGGGCGTCCCGGAGAAAGAAATCGCTCGACTCACAGATCGGGCCCACCACGTCCGCCGTGACGCGTTCGGCCGGCATCCGATTTTCCGTGACCGATTCAATGGAATGAATCGCGCCATAGAGCGCGGGCCGCAGCAGGTCGTTCATCCCGGCGTCCGTGACGATGAAGAGCTTGCCCGAGCTCTCCTTGACGTACAGCACTTCGGTGACGAGCGCTCCGGCGGGGCCCACGATCGCGCGGCCCGGCTCGACCAGGATCGTGAGCGGCAGTCCCGCCAGGTGCGGCAGGACCGCAGCGGCGTACGCATCGGGCGTCAGCGGCTTCTCTCCCGGCCCGGCGAGGCCGATGCCGCCGCCGACGTCGAGGGTCGCGAGCTCGTGTCCTTCCTGGGCGAGGTCGCGCGCCAGTCGGGCGAGCTCCCGCGCCGCGTCGGCGAGCGGCTCCGGGTCGAGGATCTGGCTTCCGATGTGCGCCTGGATCCCCGTCATTCGGACGTGGGAGGAGTCGCGTGCCCGGCGAAAGATCGCCGCCGCCCGGTCGATCGCGACTCCGAACTTGTTGTGCTTGCGGCCGGTCGAAATGTACGGATGGGATCTCGCGTCGATGTCGGGGTTCACGCGCAGAGCGATCCGAGTGGTTTTTCCTTGCCGCGCGGCCTGCGCCTCGATCTTCTTGATCTCCCGCTCCGACTCGGCGTTGATGGCGAGCAGGTCGCAGTCGACGGCGAATTCGATCTCGGCGTTGGTCTTGCCGACGCCGGAGAAGACGATACGGTCGCTCCTGAAACCGGTCTCGAGGCACGCCCGCAGCTCGCCGCCCGACACGACGTCCGCGCCCGCGCCGAGCGCCGCCAGCCTCGCGAGGAGGGTCAGGTTCGAGTTCGCTTTCGCCGCGTAGCAGACGAGGTGGGCGACCGGCGCGAACGCCGTGTCGAAGCGCCGGAAGTTCTCTTCGATCAGCGCGGCGCTGTAGACGTAGACCGGCGTCCCGGCCCGCCGCGTGATTACCGACAGAGGGACGCCGTCGCAGGCCAGCTCGCCGTCCTGTCTGGAGAATCCGGTCACGGGCGGACTTTTTTGTTCGCGAGAAGTCGTTCGACTTCTTCCGCATCCGCGAGGTCCCGCGTTCGACCCACCGCTCGTTTGTTTCGTATGAAGTCGCGTTCCGAGAGAAAGGAGATCGGAATCCTTCCGTAGCGGGCTCGCAGGCGGTTCTTCCAGGCGGTTCGAAATGTCAGGCCGGTCAGCGACGTCAGGACGTCGATTCGGCTCGGCGCGACACCGATCTGAAAGACCGTCCCGGGCGAGGAAAAGTCCGCAGCCGAAATCCGCTCGAGTGGCGCGCCGAAATCTCCCAGCGCCCGGAAAACGCGTTGCGCGTTCGACGGGCTGGAATCCACCCAGAGATCGAGATCTCCCGTCGTCCGGGGTCGACCGTAGTAGCTAAGGACGTACGCGCCGACGACGAGATATCGAACTCGGGCGGCGTTGAATTCGGACAACAGATCGGAGAAGTGCCGGTTCAGTTGCATTGCGTCCGGTGAGACCGTATGCCTCCCGCGAGAGTCTCCATGTCTCCGCAAAGCGGGCCTGTGCTCCTCGACGCCTCCAGAACGCGACATCCCGGAGCAAATCGTCGTCTTGGAGAGTGGTCCGGCGGACAGTAATCTTTTTTCTTCCAGTCACTTAGCTCCATTATATCGCTCCGACGACCGCCTCGAAGATCTCCGTCAGCGTCATCGGCAGGGCCTGCGCGTTCGTCACGCCTTCCGTCGCTCGGAACCGCTCGAACGCCGCCTCGTCGAAGTTCGAGACCACGGCATCGACGCCCCATCCGCGCACCCGGACGCGCACCGCGTCGAAGAGGTCGAGCTCGTTGCCGTACTCGGTGCGCGCTTCCGTGATCTCGTTGACGTACCGGATCCGGCGGAAGCGCCGGACGATCTCGCGCACGTCGCCGTCGAGAACGAGGCGGCCTCCCGCGAGGAAACCGACGTGGTCCGCCGCGCTCGCGAGCGCCGGGTCGGACGCCGTCGCGAAGACCGTCGCGTCCGGCTTCCGCTCGAGGCGCTCATCCTGCAGGACGAGCTCTCCCGAGGCGATCCGCATCGCGACCGCGCGTCTCTCGCGCCGCGGATCCAGACCGAAGACCCGCACCCGTCCCTCCTGAGGACGAAGGTCTCCCCGGAGGCACCGGACGATCGCCTGCTTCCCACTCCCCGGGCGGCCGACGAGGACGCAGCTCGTTCCGCGCCCGACCGCTAAGGAAATCTCCCGGCAGGCCGCAATCCCGCGCACGCCCGCCGTCACGCGGTCGAAGAGCACGACGGCGTCGGTTGGAAGATCCCGCGCGCCGCCCGTTATGCGTGCCCGGAGAGAGGGCGTGAGGACACCTGAAACGACGGGCGGCCGAGGAGGTATCCCTGTCCGAACTCGACCCCCAGAGCGATGAGCGCCTCGCGTTCCTCTTCACGCTCGATGCCCTCGGCCACGAGGGTCGCGTCGATGCGCCGGCCGATCGCGGCGAGGCTCGAAATGATCTCGCGCTTGATCGGATCTTCTTCGAGGCCGCGAACGAGAGAGTCCGCGACCTTGATGTAGTCGGGTCGCAGGTTCAGGATCGCTTCGAGGCCCGAGTAGCCCGACCCGGCGTCGTCAATCGCGATCTTGAGACCCGCTCCTCGCACGGTCGAGAGGATGTCGCCGAAGGAGGAGTAGTCCACCATCTCCTTTTCCGAGATCTCGACGACGACGTCGCCGTGGCTCCGGTTGATCGAGGCGAGGTTGCGCTCGTCCAAGAAGACCGGATGGCGCAGCAGCATCGAGGAAGCGTTGACAAACAGCCGGCGGGAGCCGACGCCGCGCGGCAGGCCGCCGAAGATCGTCTCCAAGCACAGCGTCTCGAGCTCGACGTCCATGCCGTTCTCGCGCGCGACCGCAAACAGGGCGTTGGGGGTCTCGAAAGGAGATCCCTGCGGGCCGCGGATGAGCGCCTCCCATCCGAGGACAACCCCGTCGGAGAGGTGACGCACGGGCTGGAAGGCGGCGCGCAGCTGTTTCATCCCCATGACGCGCTTCAACGAGGCGCAGAGGTCGAGCTTTTCGCGCGTCTGGCGCTGGCTGACGATCTTGACGGCCTCGGAGAGCTGACGCGACAAATGTCGGGAGGAGCGGACCCGCGGGTTGTCGGAGCTCACGAGGCTGGAGGCGTGCACCGTCATCAGGTCGACCGCGGTCCCGCCGAAAGCGGTCCGAAGACGTTTCAGGGCATTCGACTGAAGCCGCGTGCTCTCGAGCTCGAGCGCCGGGGAGCCCCGGCCGCGTCCCGAGGCCGGGAGCTCGTAGATGACGTAGAAGCCGTCGGAGCCCGAGTACCGGATCGAGAAGAGGTGAGGGGCGAGCCGCGAGCCTTCGACGTCCTCGCGCAGGCCGCGGGAAACGACGACCAGCACCTGGTCGTAGAGCTCCCAGCCGTACAGCTCTTCGAAGCCGAAGAACTTTCCGATCTGGAGGTAGATCACGCCCAGGTGCGCGATCCGCTCGTGCGCGCGCTCGGGGTCGTCGAACGGGTGAATCGGCAATCCGGTCACGCCGTCGTAGATGACGCGGTCGCGGCGCAACCGCGCAATCGTCTCCGCCGTCGAGTCCGACTCTGCGGGCGGCGAGGGCCGCATTAGGCGGATCGGTGCGGCCGGTCGTCTGGGTTTCATCGTCCCTCCGTGCCCTCCCGGTGTTTCAGGAGCGACCGCACTTTGGCGCGCAGCTCTTCAGCGCCGAAAGGCTTCGCGAGATAGTCGGAGCCTCCGACCTGCATTGCGGTGATGCGGTCCTTCACCTCCTGCCTCCCCGTGAGAAAGAGGACGGGGACCGCGCGCGTCGAAGATTGCCGCCGCAGGAGTGCGCACAGCTCCCAGCCGCTCATGCCGGGCATGTTGACGTCGAGGATGACGAGGTCCGGAGCCGCGCGCAGGAGATCACGCAAAGCCGCCTGGGGATCGGTCGGCGCCTCGATCTGGTAGCCGTCGGGGGCGAGAAGGTCGCGCACCGCGGCGCCGACCGCGGGCTCGTCATCGACGACGACAACGCGCATTTTCACCGGTTCAAGCTCAGAGTTCGAGTTTCAAGGGCGTTTCGTGAATGGCAGGAGGATCGTCACTTCGGAACCGAACCCGGCTTCGCTCGACAGGCTGATCTTTCCGCCGTTTGCCTCAAGGATCTCCTTCGTGAGCGCGAGACCGAGCCCCTTGCCGCGCGCTCCGGACGCGACCGCGCCCGCTCCGCGGAAAGCGAAGTCGAACGCGCGCGCTCGCTCGTCGTCGCTCATTCCCATACCGGTGTCTTTGACCACGACGAAGGCATGCGGCCCCGCGGCTCCGGCGCGAATGCGGACCTCGCCCCCCTGCGGCGTGTACTTGATGGCGTTCTCGAGAACGTTTCGGAACGCACGCTGCAGCGCGACGGGGTCGGCCATGACGGAAAGCTCCGGCCGCTCCGCGATGAACTCGAATCGCAGCCGGCCGCCGTAGGACAACCGGTAGGCGGTCGCGAGCGAACCGAGGATCTCGACGAGGTCCGCGGTCGCCGGCGCGGGAGGGGGAGCCGCAACCGCAGGCGCGGAGGACGCCATCTCGAAGCGCATCTCCGTCGAGGGCGGCGGCGCCGGCCTCGGCTCGACGGAGGGGCCGCCCACCAGTCGCTCCGCGAGATCGACCTCGCGCGAGAGGTTGCCGAGGTATTCGGGATTGGGGAGCTCGCCGCGCCGGGCCGCCTCGGCGATCAGGTCCGCATAGACCCGCATGACGGACAGCGGCGACTTCAGGTCGTGGAGGATCTCGGCGTTGCGGTCGCGGTTTGCCGGCAGGCTCGAGGGCGTCACGGCTTCGGCGGTCCGGCGAATTCTCTCCTCTCCTCCGAGCGCCTCGAGCGCGGCCAGGAGCGCGGGCGCGGCGAGGCCGGTTGCGAGCAGCGGAAACAGGTCCGCCGCCCGTGGAATGCGCCCTCCTCCGAGCGTCACGAGGGCGGCGACCCCGAGAAGCGACACCAGCGCGTAGAAGCGCGCCGCGCTCTTTCCTTCGAGGTGCCACGCGAGCGCGACGCCCGCCGGCAGCAGCAGCGCGTACGGGCTGCGGAACCCGCCGGTGAGCGAGAGCGCGCAGAAGAGGAGCGCCAAGTCCGCGAGAGTCGCGAGCGACGAGGAAAAGGGGCCGAGTGCGCTCCGGAAGGCGGCGCGCGTGAAGGCGAAAAGGCCGAGGAGCGAGGCGCCTGTCGCGAGCGCGAGCGGCCGGGCCTCGCCCATCGAGAGAGCGAGCGCGAGCAGAGAGAAGAGCGAGAAAAGGCCGGAGGACGCGATCCGGTGTGCGGGATAACCGGTCACCGGGCAGACGCCCCGGCGGCACGTCGGAGGTTGGCGTGAACTCCCTTCTCAGACATACGCGCATCCCACGCGAACGGCGCCTCCGGGCAGCGGCACCGAGTGGAGCGCGCGAATCCGGATCGTGCGGCGCTCGAGCGGCAGCCGCACGATCTCGCCTTTGCCTCGCGGCGGCCACTTGTCGGTCGACCGCGCGCGAAACGCGAGACCGCCGTAGCTGACGTTCACGAGCGGGGCCGTCCACGGCCGCACACGGCCGTCCGGACCGACGCGTACGCTCGAATCGTCCACGTCGAAGCGCGGATGGTGTCGCCGTTCGGTTCCCTCGAAACGCGCCTGCTCGCGGCACTGGTAGAGCCGGAGGTCCGCGACCTTCAGCAGGAAATCGACGGTTTTCCCGTCGGCGGGATAGGACGCGACACCGTAGTGGAGCCCGACGTGCATTCCGGAGCCGGCCGGGAGCGCGGTCTCCGCGATCTTCACGCGGATTCGCTCGGCCACGGTCAGCGCGGAGAAGAGATCGGTCGAGGGAAGCACCACCACGAACTCGTCGCCGCCCCACCGGCAGCCGGCGTCTACTCCCCGCAGGAGCTCTCGAATGATCCGCGCAGTCTTGACGAGCACGGTATCGCCGACCGGATGTCCGAAGTGGTCGTTCACCGCCTTGAAGCCCTTCAGATCGAGGAGCACGATCGAGACGATCCCGTCGTTGCGGTCCGCGCGAGCAATCTCCCGGTTCAGGTGGTCCATCAGGAAGCGGCGGTTGTACAGGCCGGTGAGCGGATCGGTGATCGCGTTGACGCGCAGCACCGACAGGTCCTTCTCCGACAGGATCCGCGGCTCCTTCAAAAGACCCGCGACGCTGTGGAAGTAGTGGAGGAGCGCGGTCTGGAGGCTGACAGGCGACCCGAGCTTTTCGCGCAGCTGCGCCGCGAGCCGCTCGACTTCCCCCCAGCGCCGTTCGGCTTCCGGGATGCCGTGAGGAAGTCCGGTCCACTCGGTCAGGAGGCGGGACAGGACCTCCGCCTTCTCGTCCGGCCGCGCGAGCGTGTCGAGTGCTTTGTGAAACCGCGCCGGAGAAAAATCACGTTGTCTGCCGAGCCGCGCCAGGCGGTCGATCCGCAGCGCGATTCGCTCACGCTTCAAAACTTACCCCCGCCCCGGCTCGGAAGCCGGGCCCCTCAGAAGATCTGCTTCCCGCGTCCCTCGGCGCGCGAGGCCGCGTCGCGCGAGCTCTCGCGGTTCAACCTCGCGACCGCGCCGGCGGTCTCTTCGATCGCATCCTCGAGCGGAAAGACGAGCACCAGCTGGCCCTCCTTGAGCAGGTCCACGACCTCTTGATCCGAGCGCGCCCAGAGGACCCGCGATCCCGCGACGAGGAGGCGCACGCCGCCCAGGTCACCTGCTTCTCCGCCCAGCCGTTCGAGGGCTTCGGCACAACGCCGGATGCGCGCAAGCCCCACGCCGGCTGCCCGGAGCCGCGCCGCAACGCGAAGCCGAACGACGTCGGCGAATGAATACCGGCGCGTGGACCCGTAGCCCTGCGCCTTCCGGAGAGATGGCTTCAGGAAGCCCTTTCGGTCCCAGTGGTCGAGTTGCCGCGGGGTCAATCCGGTCAACCGGGCGACCTGCGCGGTCGAGAATCCGGGTGAGATTACATCGCTGAATTTCATTCGTGAAGTCCGCAAGATGGTAGCACCGACCGCGGCGGAAGACTCGCGATTTCCGGCCTGATTTGCGCGGTCGTATACGACTAAAGTATTATCCGAACCACAAAGCGGATCTACAGAAGGTGCCCGGGTCGAGTCGACCGGTCCGGGCAGGAAACGGGAGCAAGAGATCCATTTTCAAACGGGGTATCGGACGGAGTCTGCCCTGTCGAGCTTCGCTTCGCACGTGTCCCGGGAAAGGAGGGGTTCGAGAAAGCTTCCCGATCGAATCGTAAATGAACACGGAATTACCAATCACAGGAGAAGCGACTCCATGAAACGTTTGAGTCTGACTCTCGCGGTGATCATCGGTTTGACGATTGCCGTTCCCACGTTCGCTCAGGTCGGCAAGGATCTGAGCGGTCCCCACTACAACCTGAACATCATCGGCGTGTCCCACCCCAAGACGACCCCCATGGACGAAACCGACCGCCACACCCTCTTCGTTCCGTTGAGCGGCAGCGTGAAGATCTCTTACGTCGCTGGAACCGAGTTCCAGGTCCTCGACGGCAACTGCACGGACTCGGACGGCTGCACGATCGAGGTTCCGAGCGATCCGCTCGGCGATATCTGCTACGACGTCTGGGCGTTCGGTCTCGGCAAGCCGAACGCAGGACAGGTGATCGTCAATGCCGACTGCTCGATCGACGGCCTTCTCGGCTCCTGCGCCGACGCGCTCCTTATGAATACCTTCACGGTCGACCGGCCCAAGGGAAAACCCAAGCCGGTGAGCATCTCCGACGTGTTCCGGGCAAGCGGCTGCATCGACCTGGACCCCCTGGTAAATCCGGGTTGCACCACCGGCGACCTCCAGTTCAACAACGTCTGGATCTTCAACATCCCGCAGCTTCTCAGCTACTTCTGGGATTACAACAACACCGGGCTGAAGCTGATGCAGGTCCGCTTCTACCAGACGACCTGCGGATCGTTTACGACGGTTCCTTAACAACCGCCTTTTCTCGGTTTCCCCGCGGGGACGAGCCTCTGTGCCCGTCCCCCTTTTTTTCTTCGGGCGGGTCGCCGGTGCCATGTCCGCCAGATGTCGCTGGCTAAACAGCTCCCTTCGTCTCGGGAACCGACCGCAGGCATCCGTTCGCGAACCGGCTCTCGATGAGGCGGGATTCGCTCGGGTTCCTGACCGGCCTCTCTGAGTTGATCGCGGGTCAGCGCTTCGCCGCGTCCCGGTGCGCGAGGAAGCGCTTCTGGCATTCGATGCCTGCCTGCCGGATCGCCGCGAACTCGGGCGTGCCGCGGATGGAAGCGAAGTCCGGGTCGTTGTCCATCGCCGGCCAGGCGCAGTAGTTCTGCTCGACGGCAGTCTTCAAGAGCCGGAGAGCCAGCTCGGACTGGTGACATTGCGCCAGACCCGTCGCCACGTTGAACTTCGGCTCGGAGTCGCGTTCCTGCATCACGCCGGCCGCCTCCTCGCGCGCGACCTTTTCGATTTCCGACGCCGGGCGCGCCTCCATACACGCGACGAGCGTGGGCGAGAAGTGCCCGTGCTTTCGAATCAGGCCGAGGGCTTCCTCCCGCCTCCCTTGCCGGAGCAGCTGCGAGACGGTCATGCTGTTCGACAACATGGAGCCGGCGTCGAGCGCGATGTAATCCCGGGCGCGGTCGTATTGTCCGAGCTGACTGAACGTCTGCGCGCACGATCTCCAGCCGCGGTTCCGCGGATCGAGCCGGCGGGCGGCCTCGCACTCACGAGCGGACTCTTCGAGCAGACCCGCATAACGCAGGAGATACCCCAGCGTGAAATGGGCTTCCGCGCTGTCGGGGCGCCGGCGCAGGAGATCGTTCGCCTCGTCCCAGGCCGTGTCGAGATCACCTCCCTCGATGCGAAGAAGGATCAATCGCTCGGACGCATCGACGAGCCCCGGGTCGAGCGACAGTGCGCGTTCGCTGTACTCCCGCGTTCGATCGAGCGCCCGCTGACCCCCGTCCGAGTAGGTGCCATGGAAGTAGTAGCGGTCCGCGAGCGCGCTCCACGCCGGCGCGAAAGACGGATCGAGCGCGACCGAACGTTCGAGGAGCGGAATGGCTTCTTTGTTGGGGGCCGGCTCCCGCGAAAACGCCGTGCTCCGCAGGTAGAGGTCGTACGCCTCGGGATTCTT
>DASWCZ010000008.1:0-16457 GCA_036395755.1 Thermoanaerobaculia bacterium | reverse complement strand
TCCCCGATCTACTCCCCGATCTCCGCGGGTCTCAAACAGGCGGCGCAAAGACGTTCGTCAGGACGATTTCGGGGTGGCCTGGAGCTCGCGCGCGTGTCGTTCGAGCTCCGCGGCGCGTCCCTCTTCCCGCCCGAGCGCGCGCTCGAGCTCCGCGGAGCGCGCCTGCAGCGCGGCGACCGACTGCTCCAGCTCCGCAGCCCGGCGTCCCCTCTCTTCCGCGAGCATCTCCAGGTCCCCGGCGCGTTGCTCGAGCCGGGCGAGCTCCATTTCGAGTGCCGCTCGAGCCGCCTCCAGCCGCTCGGCCGCCCTCGCGAGCTCCTCGCTCCGCGCGGAAAGCGCCGCCGCTTGCTCCTCTGCCCGGCCGACGTCGTTCCTTGCCAGACCGGCCAGATACTTCTCATGCCGGGTCACGGCATTGTCCAGCATCAGCTCCAGGCGCACCTGGTCTTCGTCGAAACGACGTAATTTCGCGGGATCGGCGAGGAAGTCGTGATCCTCTTTGATCGCGTCGTACTGGATGTGCCACTGACGCTCTCGCTCGCGTTCAATGAACCTTCCCCGCCGCTCGGAGAAGACTTTGCGGCGTCCGTGGGTCTGTCCGCGGATTGGATAGTGCCGGAGCAGGAAGGGGACCGGAAACACGTGTCGGTTCGGGAGCCCCACCTCGTGTCCGCCCGAAGGGACGAGAGCCACCGGACCGCCCGGGTTCTTCCAGCACTTCATCTGGCTTCGATCGAAGTCCGCGGCCTGCTCCCAGTAGCGGAAGCGCTCGCGCGGATCTCCGCCGGAGAACTGGTCGTCGATCGGAGGAAAGTTGAAAACGCGAAAGTCGATGCAGTTGTAGCCGAGCCGGTCCACCCAGCGAATCGCATCCGCGAGCTTCATGCCGGGCCAGGGCGCCTCGCGAAACTCGTCGGCGTCGTGATGGAGAAACCAGTCGGCGTCGAGTGTCTCCGCCAGTTCCTCTTTTCGCCGGAGGATCGCCGTCCAGTCGAACGGGTGCGCCTCCCCTTCCGGAAGCTCGGCGGGGAACTCTTCGATGTCGAGGAGTCCCTTGCCCAGCCACTTCCTCGCCTCGGAAACGGTGTCGTCGGTCGAGCGGTTGTCGAGCAGGTAGACGTCCACGCCGTTCTCGATCAGGTGGCCGATCACCGACGAGATGATGTCTCCCTCGTTGTATGCCGCGAGAAGCGCGACCACCCGAAAGGAAGAGCTCATTCGCGACGCCGCCGGCAAGGTGCTCAGGAAACGTTGACCGGCGCTACGTAACGCGTGGTCTCGGACCACGCCTTCATCTCCAGGAGAGGGGCGATGACAAGCCGGCACGTCGGGCAGGATTTCGGAAGGGCGCGGACGGGTAGCGTAATCACCACCATTTCCCCGGGCTTCGTGTCGGACTTGAGCATCCCCCGATTGCTGTCGTCCCAGACCACTCGGTCCCAGTTTCCATCCCCGCGGAGGACTTCCCAGTGGTAGCCAAAGCGAAGGGGATTCGCTCCACCGACGGGCCAGATTTTCGCGCCGACGTTCTTGGCTTCGAACTGGACTTCCACCCGGGAGTTCGGGGCCATGCGGCTCGGGATGAGGACCGGGCGATACTCGACCTTGATTTCGCCGACGTCCGCGACGTACGCGCTCGAAGAGGCGGCGCTTCGCTCCGCTCTCGCCGGCACCGCGACCTCCTGGGAGCGCCCGCACCCCGCGAAAAGCAGGCTGACCGATACGATTGCCAGGCCCGCCGGCCGGAGTCCTCTCATCTCGAATCCTCCTTCTGGTGAAAACATGGCGACGGCCATCGAAACCGCCGGGATCTCATCATCCTTCAAGAAGAGTCTCCAGCCGCGCCTCCAGCTCGTCACCGTTCCAATCGCCGACCTCTTGTCGGGGAAGGGCCAGCCGATCGGACCGCGCCGTCACCGGCTCCATTCCGATCGCGCACGCCGCTTCGATGCCGAGCTCCCGCAGGACCCGCTGCGTCTCCGACGCCACCGGGCCTCCGAAAGGATAGGCAAAAGAGACGATCTCGACGCCCAGACTCTCGGAGAGCGATCGGATGTTCTCGCCGATCTCGCGTCTCAGCTCCTGAGCTGGAAGCGGGCTCAGGGCCCGGTGACTCCAGCCGTGCGCTCCGATCTCGGCGAGCGGCTCCCGCGCGAGCCTCGCGACCTCCTCCTCGCTCATCCGGGGCGGAAAGGGGCCGTCTCCTTGCGGGAGCTCGGCGAGCTGTCGCCGGCGATCCTCTTCGGCGGCGTGCGCGAGGCGCCAGTGGAGCTCCCGGGCTTCGTCGCCGTCCAGGCCCATCTTTTTGAGCGAGGCGTCGAGCTGCTCCCACCAGAACGACCCGCCGGCCGCGGCGCCTTCGCCGGAGAGGAAAAACGTCGCGGGGGTTCCGCAGTCCCTGAGCAGCGGAAGAGCGCGCGTCAGGTTGTCCCGGTAGCCGTCGTCGAAAGTCAGAGCGATCGAACGGTGCGGCACGCGTCCATCTCTCACGGAATCGGTCAGCTCCCGAAGAGAAACCGGCTGGAAGCGCTGGACGAGACGATCGAGCTGAGCCTCGAAGTTCTCGGGTGAGACGCACAGGCGCCAGCGGTCGCGAGACGAGCGATCGATTCGGTGGTAGAGGAGAATCGCCGCCTTCCCGTCGGAGGCGACGGCGCGCGTCGCGCCGGACCGGGCTGCGGTCACCTCGGGCTTGACCGCCCGGATGCAGAGCAGGAGCGGGAAATACGGGTCGTTGTGGTCGAGCTCCTCTCGCCGGAATTCTTCGGCCGCGAGCCCGAGTAGAAACCCGCAACACGTCAGCACGTTGCCGTGCGCCTCGACCTCCACCTGCCCGGCTCCGAAGACGTCCTCGAAGAGCCGGCGCGCCGAAGCGGGCGTGAAGCGCCAGAAATCACCCTCGAGCCCCGACTCGTAGTCGAGGCGGCTCACGCACGGAAGCGTCGCGAGAAGGACGCCGCCCGGCTTGAGCGCGCGAAACGAATTCCGAAGAACCTCCCGTACGTCGTAAATGATGTGGATGGTCTGTGTCAGGACGAAGCAGTCGTAACGACCCGGCGGCAGTGAGCCCTCCTGCGAGAGGTCCGCGAACACGGTCGCGGAAGGGTTGTCCGCCGCGATGTCCACGATGTCCAGAGCATCGACGCCGCTCCCATAGGCCTGGGTGTAGGTCGCCTCCTTGACCTCGAGCACTTTGCCCCGGATGTCCTCGCGGCGGCGTTCGAGGAAGCGCGCGATGTAGTAGCGGTCCACCGGAAGTCCGCGATCGATTCCCCACGTCGCGCTGACGGGCTCGAGGCGCCGGAGCTCTCCCCAGTCGATCGCGGCTCGCGTCGTTTCGGCGGGGCTGGCCTCGGAAGGATCGATCGCGAAGGCCTGGACGGCCCGCCGCTGGTTTTCGAGACCAACCACGGCGTCCCGAAAGTGACGTTCGAACAGCGGCCGGTGCTTTTCGAAAAGGCGCCGCACAAGCCGCGGGGGCTGCTCCGTTTCGGGCCCGCCCCGCCGGAAGTGCGAGTTGACGAGCGGCCTGACGAGGACGGCGCCGCGGAACGCTCCAGCAGAGAGCCGGAGCACGAGATCCCAGTCGGCGTGCTCGCTCGTCGGCATTTCGGTGTCATAGCCGCCGATCGCGACCAGGGCTTTGCGCCGCAGGACTGGAAAAGAGTAACGGCTGCAGCCGAGAACCGCCGACAGGTCCGCGGAATCCGGGAAATAGGTGAAGCCGCTGCCGTCGGAGTCCCGGAGTCCAGGGCAGACGAAGTCGACCGACGGGTCTCCGTCCAGGATCTCCGTAGCGCGGGGAAGGCAATCCGCCTCGAGTGTCTGATCGGAGCCCATGGCGAAGAGATACGGCGCATGGGCGATTCGTAGGCCCCGCTCGCGAGCGGCCGCGTCACTGACCCGCGCCGTGCGAACGACGGCAATCCCCGCCGAGCGATATTCCTCCAGAACTTGAAGCGTCACCGGGTCCGTCGAGCCGTTGTCGACGATCAGGAGCTCGTCATCGCGGGAGATCTGGAGGCTCAGGGAACGGAATGCGTCGGGCAGGTCCACCCCCTGGTCCCGACAGGTGAGAACGGCGGAAATTCGCGGGGCGCGAGCCTCCTTCCTGCGTCTCCACAGCTTCAAACGGCGGCTCCCTCCCCGCAAGGCCCGGGAAGCCTTCCAGCTGCGCGATTCCAGCACGCGGTGAAGCGTCTCTTCGAGAAAGGCGGCGCGCCGATTCTCGTCCGGGTGCCCGGCGGGAGACGGAGAACGCCGGCTTTCCTCGATCTCGATGGTTCTCGCCTCGATGACGTCGAGAACGCCGCCGAGGTGCCGTTCGTATGCCTCCGGATGCTTTTCGACGATGTACCGCATGAGGCGGGCATGGTTCTGCGGAGCGGTGCTCGAGGCGGTCATCGAGCCGGGCCGGATCCGATGACGGAAAAGGACCTCCGGCACGATCGTGCCGCGCAGCCCCCTCTCGAGGAGGCCGATCGCCAGGTCCCAGCTTTCGTAGCCGGGCAGCGGCATCGTGTCGTCGAACCCTCCCACGGCGACGAGCGCGTCTTTTCGCGTCAGGGCCGCGGTGCAAACTGTGTCCTCCGCGAGAAGGTGGGGAAAGTCGCAGTTTGCCGGAGTCCATAGAAAGCGCGACTCGCCGAAGCCGACCAGCCAGCACGACACAAACGCGAGCGACGGATCGGCTTCGAGCAGGGGCACCGTTCGTTCCAGGAACGCCGGCTCGAGAACATCATCGGCGTCCAGGAAAGAAAGGTACCGTCCGGCGGCCTCGCGGATCCCCAGATTACGGGTCCGGGCGATGCCCTGGTTCTCCGTTCGAAGGATGCGCGTCCGCGGCCGCCGATAGGAGGCGAAAAGGTGCCGCGTGATCGGATCCGTCGAGCCGTCGTCGATCAGCAGAATTTCGAAGTCGGGGTACGTCTGGTCGAGGACGCTCTGGACGGCCTCGTTCACGTAAGCGCCGAGGTTGTAGCATGGGATGATGACCGAGACGGTCGGCGCGTTTCCGCTCATCGCTCCCTTCCGCGAAGGGACATTCGAGGGAATAGTATCCAAGCCCCGGCCGGAGGGGCGATCGCCGGTCGTCGCCGTTCTCGAGCGATTCGCGCTGACTGACGGTGGGACGGGAGCGCGTTTCCCAGCCTCCGGGAACGTAGCTTTTTTTCTTCAAGCGCTCCTTCCCTCCTCAGGGTCGCGCTCGCGCCGACGGGGCTCGGTTTCTACAGCGACCACCACGCCTTCCTGGCGATCTCGCGGCTGCCCGCGGCCGGTCTCCCGCTTTCGTCTTTGAGGCCCTCTTCCCACTAATCCGGGCTGGCATATTGAGTGGATCGAAGAAGGGACAGGCAACATGAATGCTCACGCCGACGGCACTGTGCCTCCTCCGAACCCTGTCCCACGGGGGTTTAGTGACAGGCTCAGGCAGATTCGGTATCGCGCTGCCCTTGCCTACTGCCGGCTCTGGCGGGCCGCTGGCGGTCCCGACTATGTCGATGAGATCACCTACTGGGAGGGCATTCTGAGCCAGCGTCCCTCGTCCCTCTTCGATCGTCGTGTCCGCGAGGCCGCTTTCCCACCGGAGCTCCGCGAATGCGCGGCAGAGCTCCAGCGGGATGACCTTCGGCTCCCGAGGCTCCTGGAATTGGGCTCGGGGCCCGTGTCGATTCTTGCATCCGGGATCGATGAGGGGTTGTTCACCGTCGTCGCCGTCGACCCGCTCGCCCGCCCCTATCGGTATCTACTGAGGTTGTACGGCGTGACCTACCCCATTCAACCTCTGCCGGGTCGAGGCGAAACCCTCCTGAAACAGTTCATCCCTGCCAGCTTCGACATCGCGTATTCAAGCAACGCGCTGGACCACACACGTTCGCCACGGCGCTGCTTGGAGCAAATGTGCCAAGTGCTACGGCCAGGCGGCTTCCTCCTGCTCGAGGGGTTTGTTCGCGAGGGCACGCACGGGAACTGGAGCGGTCTACACCAGCATGATCTCCTTACCGAGCACGGCAGCCTCACCCATCTCGATCGTGCCGGGCGGCAGACGAATCTCACGGCGGACCTGCCCCTGACGTGCGTATCGGAGCGCGTCTGCCAGTTCAAGGACCGCGGAATCGGGGCGTTCGGCTACGAGGTCACGGCGGACATGCCCCCAGACCCTCCGTGGAATTATCACGACTGGTACACACTCCTCCTCCGCCGGCTGTAGCGCAGGAGATTGGAAACCCGGTGAGCGGGTCACTCGGCGATCCCCCGCTCGGGACGTCGAACCGGGTCCGGGCCGTTACAGTGCCTGCGGCAGCGCGACGGGGTCCCCCACCGACCACCCGTGATACAGCTCGGTCACCGAGGCCGAGTCTCCGTCGCGCACCAGGCGCCCCTCGTGGATCCAGATCGCGCGGCGGCAGTTCTCGCGCACGGCGGCGAGGGCGTGCGACACGAGAAAGACGGTTTTCCCCGACCGCCGGAAGTCTTCCATCCTGGCGTGGCACTTCATCTGGAACCGTTCGTCGCCCACCGCCAGCGCCTCGTCCACGAGCAGGATGTCGGGCTCGACGTCGGTCGCGACCGAAAAGGCGAGCCGCGCCGCCATTCCGGTCGAATACGTGCGAACCGGCGCATCGATGAACTCCTCGAGCTCCGCCCACTCCACGATCCGCGGCGTGCGACGCCGCATTTCGGCGCGCGAGAAACCGAGGAGGGCTCCCTGGAGCATGATGTTCTCGCGCCCTGTGAGCTCGCCGTGAAACCCGAGGCCGAGCTCGAGGAGCGGTGCCGTCCGGCCCCAGACCACGACGCGTCCGGCCGTGGGAGGCATCACGCGCGCGATCAGGCGCAGGAGCGTGCTCTTGCCGGCGCCGTTTCGTCCGACCACGCCGACCGTCTCGCCCCCCGGCACCTCGAGCGAGACGTCCCGCAACGCTTCGAACTCGTCGAAGTAGAGCCGCCGCTTGAGCCGCCGGATCGCGTATTCCTTCAAAGAGCCGATGCGCTCCCTCGGGATGCGGTATCGCACCGAGACCTTGTCAAGGAGGATCGCCGCCGCCGTCATCCGCTGTGGAAGGCGAACCGCTCCGCACGGTTCGCGAAGTAGATCCAGCCGGAGACGAACACGACGACCGATAGTGCGGCCGACACCGCCACCAGCGCCGGAGACGGCAGGACGCCGTCGTAGATCGGCTTTCGGAAAACCTGGACCAGGTAATACAGCGGGTTGAACCACAGAGCGAACCGGAACTTCGCCGGCACGATGGCCGGGTGGTAGACGATCGGCGTCAGGAAGAACCAGGTCTGCACGATCACCGTGTACATCTCGCGGACGTCGGAGAACCGGGAGGCGAACGTGAACAGCCACAGGCCGACTCCGGCGGCGAAGAACATCTCGATCGAGATCGCGACCGGAAGAAAGGCCCATGTGGTGTAGATCGGAAAATGCGTCACGAGGAGGATCGCCAGGAGCGGCACGATCGACAGGGCCAGGTTGACGAGCCCGACCCCGATCGCGGCAGCCACGAAGACGGACCGGGGGATGTAGATCCGCTTGGCGATCTCGTTCGAGTCCTGGGTCTGAGAAGCCGCGGTGGACGTCGTCTGCGAGAAGAACGCCCAGAAGATCGCGCCGGTCATGAAGAAGGCCGGGTAGTTCGCGATCTGCTGTTTCAAGATCGTCGAAAAAACGAGCGTGAGCGCGACCATGTTCAGGAGCGGCGCGAGCATGGTCCAGGCGATTCCGAGGACCGATCGCTTGTAGCGGACTTTGATGTCGCGGACGACGAGCTCGTGGACCAGGCCCCGATACGCCCAGAGCGCGCGGGCTTCCTCGAGCGCCCGCGAGCGGGACGCCGCCGAGTCGTAGAGCGGAACCGGCCCCGGCCGGACGACGGCTTCCGAAGCGCTCAATCGGCGAGGCCCCGGTCCTGTGCAGGCATCGAGCGATTTTACCCGACCGGCGCCGCGAGACCGAGCTTCGCCAGGGCCGCGCGAGCCCGCTCGCTCCAGTCGTTCTGCCGCGCGCGTTCGCGCGCCCGGCGGCGAAAGTCTTCGGAGCGGCGCGAGCCGCGCGCCCGGTCGAGGAGGTCGGAGAAGCCGGACGCGGAAGAAGCCACCTCGACCTCCGGGACCGCTTCGCACTCGGGAACCGCCGTCGCGAGGACCGGGAGCGCCGCGGCCAGATACTCGTAGAGCTTGATCGGCGACGCGTTCGATCCTTCGGTGCCGAGCCGGAACGGAATCAGCCCGGCGTCGAACGCCGACAGGATGGAAGGAATCGCGCGGTAGGGCCGCGCCCCGAGAAGGTGGAGGTTCGCCGGTCGCGCCGACTCGAGCCCGTCGAACGAATCGTCCAGCGCCTCGCCGACGAGGAAGAAGCTCCAGTCGGGACGCTGCTCGGCGAGCGCGGCCAGAAGGTCCGAATCGACCCATCTCGCGAGAGCGCCGACGTAGCCGGCCGCGGGGCGACCCCGCGCGCGGGCGATCTCTTCCGGGAGAAGGGAGGGATCGGCGGGCGCGGCGAAGCGGGCGAACTCGACGCCGTTGGGGAGGTAGGCGGCATCGGCGCGCCGGGCTTGGACCTTTTCGAGCAGAGGTCGCGAGACGACGAAAACCACCCGCGCCTCTTCCAGCGCCCTTTCGTGGTTGCGCCGCAAAAGACCTTGCGGATGGGGAAAGACGTCGGGATGATCGATGACGTCGTAGACGAGACTCGTCGCACTCCTTACGCTCGCCCCACCGGACGCGCCTTTCTCCGGCAGGTTGTATACGAAAGACCAGACGACTCGGTTCGGGAGCGCGGACGAGCCTGCCCCTGCGGAAGCGATCCAGAGGTTCTCTTCCTCCAGTCGGAGGCCGGACGTTCTCGCGCGCACGGCCGGCGCCGGGTCCTCCTCGAAGACGACTGGGAAACCGAGCCGCGCGAACGCCCGCGCGAGGTGCTGCGGCCGCTGCACGAGAGCGACGTCCCATCCGATCGACGGCGGGAAGACGAAGACCGCGCCGCGCTCCTCCGCCCGTCGCGCGATCTCGTCGAAGGATTCCGGGCCGATGCCCCGCGCCGCGGCCGGGGAAGGCGCTCCCCATTTCTCCTGATATCGCCGGCGGTTCTCTTCGAAGATGCGCCGATACTCGTCGTCGGCAAGCGCTCGGAAGCTTCCCCGCCCCGCGTGGTGCACGAAGGAGTCGCGCGCGACCGCGAGCCGCAGCCCCTCCGCCGCCAGGCGGCGGGAGTAGTCGTCGTCCTCGAACATGCCGATCTCGAAACGCTCGTCGAGAGGTCCGATGCGCTCGAAGACGTCGCGCGAGAGAAGAGCGCAGAACATCGCCAGCATCGGGACGGGAAGGGCGAGGCCGGCCCGGGAGCGCGTAAACCCCCGCGACCAGGAATCCAGGTGGCGGAGCTCGCGGTAGCCGACATCGACCTTCGCCTCGTTGGCGATCTCGTTGGTGGACGGCCCGATCATGCCGATCGTGGAATCGCGCTCCAGGTGCCGGACGAGCGCCGACAGCCATCCGCGCGTGACCACGGTGTCGTTGTTCAGCACGCAGAGGAACTCCCCGCGCGAAGCCGCCGCGGCCGCGTTGACCCCCGCGGCGAAGCTCCGGTTCTCGGGCAACAGGACGGCGCGCAGGCTCCCCCGACGTTCCTCGTCGCCCAGCCACTGGCGCGTCGCATCCGTCGAGGCGTTGTCCGCGACGACGACCTCGAACCGAGGCCAGTCGGTGCGCCGATCGATCGAACCGAGGCACATCCGCGTCCACGCGAGGCCGTCGTGCGTCACGACCACGATCGAGACGAGCGGCCAGAGCTCCGCGAGCCGGCGCGACAGCTCGTCAGCGCGCGTGTCCCAGGTGTTTTCCCGCGCGAAGGCGCGCCGGCGGGCGATCTCCTCTCCTCCGGCCGCCGCGGCGCTCGCGATCTGCCGCACGAACTCTTCCGGCGTCCGGGCGAAGCGCACGAGGTCCCGCCCGGCAAGCGGCTCGAGAGCGCGCATCGGAGTCGCGACGACTCCGCGGCCGGCCGCGAGCGCCTCGTAGAGCTTGACCGGATTCGTCGCGTGAGTCAGCTTCGAGAGCCGGAAGGGAATCACCTCGACGTCGAACCGGCTCCGGATCGCGGGCATGTCGCGATAGGGACGCTCCCCGAGAAACACGACGTTGTCGCCAAAGTGGGAAGCGGGAGGCCGACCCTCGAGCCCTCCGGCGATCTCGAACCGCCAGCCGGGGCGCAACCGCGCTACCGCGGAGAGGAGGTCGTAGTCGAACCAGTCATCGACCGCGCCCGCGTAACCGACGGTCAGGCGGCCCGGATCGGGAGACGGATCGGCGAGAGCGCCGAAGAGCTTCGCGTCGGCCGCGTTCGCGAGCAGACACGCGTCCGGCCGGCTCTTCCGGAGCCTTTCCAGAAGCGGGCCCGACGTCGCGAGCACGAGATCTGCCGCCTGGGTGAGCTCCGCTTCGGCGGCGAGGGCTTCCGGCCGGTTTGCCGGGAACGCCGAGTGCTCGTCGAGACAGTCGTAGACGACCTTCCAGCCGAAGCGTCGGGCGAGGGCGAGGGCGAGCGGCGTCCAGAACGGAGACTGGACGAGGAGTGCCGCCTCGTGGATCTCGAAGCGGTCGCGCGCCCGCGCGAGGGTCTCGACCGCTGTCTCGAGCGCCGATCCGTCGAGGCGCCGGTCTGCCGGGTCCTCGCGCCGAACGCCGGTGATCGGCAGCAGGGTCACACCGGGAGCCACTCCGGTCGGCAGCGCCGGCTCCCCTTCCCCTTCGAGCGACCCGTAGAAGATCCGATGCTCGAGGCGCGCGAGCGCCTCCGAGAGCTGCTGCGGTCGCTGCCGCCGGTAAGACCAGGCGATCACGGGCAGAACGACGAGGTCCGGCCGCCCGGGGCGGGCTTCGTTCGGATCGAACTCGTAGAGCGGAATGTCGACCGGGGGCTTGCGGATACGCAGGAGCTTTTCGGGCGCGAAGCGGCGCCGCACGGCGCGCCTCCACGACAACGGCACGACCCGGCGCCCCCACGCGTAGAGCCTCCCGCGCAGCCCCTTCTCCCACTCGGGTCTCATGGCCGCGCGGCGAGCCGGGCGTTCAACGTCTCCAGGCGTTCGACGACGCGGCGGCCCGCCGGCTCGACCCCGTAGCGGGACGCGATGCGCCGCCGGCCGACCTCCGCGCGGCGGCGAGCCTCCGGGAAGTCTTCGACCACGCGGCGCATCGCCCTCGCCGCCTCTTCTTCCTCCGGCTCCGCCCAGCGGGTGCCGGCTTCGTAGGGACCGGCCGTCCGATCGAGGCGGACGGGCAGGAACGGGACGGGAAATCCCGCCGCTTCGTCCACGAAGTCCCGGCTCCCGGAGTAGTCGGTCGCGATGACCGGCTTGCCGAGCAGCATGGCCTCGGCGATCACGAGCCCGAACCCCTCGGCGCGGTGGAGCGAGACGTAGGCGTCGCACTCCGCGAGCAATCTTTCGACGTCGCCGCGGGACGCCGGCCTTCCGTCGACCTCGACGTTCGACGCCTCCGCGGCCTCGGCCAGGGAGTCGAGGAGATCCGGAGCGGCCTCCGCGTTGCCGATCTTGACCGAGAGAAGGACTCCGGGGTCCGAGGGGAACGCTCGTGCAAAGGCGCGGACGGCCCCGAGTGGGTTCTTGCGCTCGACACCGCTCTCGACATCGCAGATCGTGAGGAAGCGGAAGGGTCCTTCCGACGGGGTCCTCTCCCCGACGGCGGGATCGACGATCACCGGCGGAGGCACGACCGCGACGGGGATCGGCGAAATCCGGGCGATCGAGCGGCGGCAGAATTCCGAGGCGACCCAGATCTCGTCGAAGTAGGCGAACCGGTCGCTCCAGCGCGCCGGAAAGGCATCGGTCTCCCAGTACCAGTAAGCGACGTTCGCGTGGCCGCGATAGAGAACGGGCCCGCACATCTCGACGGTCGAGGCGGCGGCGTCCGCGTTGACGTGGAAGAGGTTGGAAGCGTACGCCCCGACCGGCGGCCGCGACGTTTCGAGCCCGGCCGCGTCGATTCGCGCGACCGCGAGGCCCGCGACCTCGGCCGCCCGGGCGAGCGCGCGCGCGGACTGGCCGATGCCGGTCGGCGAGTCGAAATACCCGATCACGTTCAGCCCCCGCGGGAGACTGCGGTCGAGCACGGCCCGGCGCTCCCCCGTGCGGACCTCGATCCCGAAGTCGCGCTGGAGCGCGTAACGGTGGTACGTCGCGCGGAGCCCGGCCGGCAGCAGATCGCGCAGAAAGCGGCGAAGGTGAGCCGAGCTAGACAACGGCGACGCGGGGCGCCGCGGCCTCGAAGGGCTCGTAGGGAATGCTCGACAGCGCCGAAACGATCCGTTCGGCCGCCCGCCCGTCGCCGTACGGATTTCCCGCTCCCGGCGGGGCGCCGAGGTCGGAGCGGCCCGAGAGGATTCGTGCGGCCTCCTCGAAGATCCGTTCCTCGTCGGTCCCGACGAGCCGGGCGAAGCCGGCCTCGATTCCTTCCGGCCGTTCCGTCTTTTCGCGCAAAACGAGCACGCGCTTTCCGAACGTCGGGGCTTCCTCCTGGATCCCCCCCGAATCCGAGAGGACGAGCCGGGACCGCCGGAGAAGGCGCAGGAACGAGCGGTAGTCGAGCGGCTCGATCCGCTCCAGGTTCTCCGGCGCGTCGCTTGCGCGGACCCGGTCGAGCACGTTCGGGTTGGGGTGGACGACGTGGACGAATCGCGTCCGCGGAAACGCGCGCGCCAGGCGGCCGATCGCCCGAAGGATCCGATCGAGCGGCTCGCCGAAGCTCTCGCGGCGATGGGCCGTCACGAGGACCAGGTCCTCTTCGGCCGTCTCTCCGTCGCGGCGGGCGATCTCGTTCAGCGCGTCGACGACCGTGTTGCCGGTCCGATGGATCCGCTCCGCCGCGACGCCTTCTCGGGCGAGCGTGTCCCCAGCTCGGCGCGTCGGGACGAAGCAGGCGTCCGCGACCAGGTCCACGACGCGGCGGTTCATCTCTTCCGGAAAGGGTCGCGTGAGATCGCCCGTCCGCAGTCCCGCCTCGACGTGACCGACGCGAACGCCCCGATGAAAAGCGGCGACGGCCGCGCACATGGCGGTCGTCGTATCGCCCTGAACGAGGAGCCAGTCCGGGCTCTCGTCGACCAGGACTCGATCGAGCGCCGCGAAGGCGCGGGACGCGAGCTCGTTACTCGCCTGGTCGGGTCTCATGAGATCGAGATCGACGTCCGGCACGATCTCGAAGAGCGACAGGACGGAGTCGAGCATCTCGCGGTGCTGCGCGGTCGCGCAGACGACCGTCTCGAAGCGCGCGCAGTCCCTCCGGAGACGCCGGATCACGGGGGCCAGCTTGACCGCCTCCGGCCGGGTCCCGACGACGACCAGGATTCGGCGGGGCGACGTCATGCGTGCAGCGGCTCTTCCGAACTTCCTCTCTTCGAGCGAATTGTACCGCCGATGCTATCGTGACCCGGCGAATGGGCTCCCTCGCCGGGAAAAACGTACTCATCACGGGCGGCCTCGGTTTCATCGGGTCGAACCTCGCCATTCGGCTCCTCTCGGACGGCGCCCGCGTCGCCGTGTGCGACGCCATGATCGAAGGCTATGGCGGCAACCTCGCCAACGTCCGCGAGGTCCTGCACGATCTGGAAGTCCACGTCTCCGACGTCCGGGACGAGGACGAGATGGCGCGGCTCGTCCTTGGGCGCGACGTCGTCTTCCACCTCGCCGCGCAGGTTTCGCACGTGCTGTCCCTCTCGAACCCGTACCCGGACATCGACATCAACATCAAGGGCACCGCGGCCGTCCTCGAAGCGTGCCGGAAGCGGAACCCGGGGGCGCTCGTCGTGCGCTCCGGCACGCGCGGCCAGTACGGACCGGCGGTCACGCTCCCGGTCTCGGAAGAGACCCCGGCGAACCCGCGCGGAATCTACGAGATCTCCCAGCTCTCCGCGGAGATGATCTGCCGGACGTACACCCGCATTCACGGAATTCGAACGGTGCCGCTCCGGCTCACGAACGTCTACGGGCCGCGCGGACAGATGAAGCACTCTCAGTTCGGGGTCGTCAACTGGTTCGTTCGCCTCGCGCTCACGGGTGAGCCGATCCCCCTCTTCGGGACCGGCCGGATTCTCCGGGACTTCCTCTACGTCGACGACTGCGTCGAAGCTCTCATCGCCGCGGCCTGCGAGCCCCGGACGGTCGGCGAGGTGCTGAACGTCGGAGACGACCGGGCTTCCACGTTTCTTGAGGTGGCGGAGACCCTGCGCGACCTCGTTCCCGGGACCCGAATCGTGTTCACCGACTTCACTCCGGAGAGAAAGGCGCAGGAACCGGGCGACTTCGTTTCGGACATTTCGAAAATCCGGCGATTGACGGGTTGGCAGCCGCGGGTCGATCTCCGGCAGGGACTCGCGCGCACGGTCGATTTCTACCGCGAGACAAGAGCGGACTACTTCTGACTCGGTTAATCTAACCCCCGCCACTCCATGACCACGATCCATCCTACCGCGCTCGTCGCGTCTCCCCGCGTCGGAGAGGGGACACGCATCTGGGCCTGGGTGAACGTCCTCCCAGGGGCCACGATCGGCCGCGACTGCAACATCTGCGACCGGTGCTTCGTCGAGAACGACGTCATGATCGGCGACCGCGTGACGGTCAAGTGCGGCGTCTCCCTCTACGACGGAATCATCCTCGAGGACGACGCGTTCGTCGGGCCGGACGTGTCCTTCCCGAACGACGCGCGGCCCCGGAGCGGTCAGCGCCCCGAGACCTTTCCGAAGACCCGGATTCGAACCGGAGCGAGCCTGGGTGCGGGTTCGATCGTCCTTCCGGGACTCTCCGTCGGGCGGTGGGCGATGATCGGGGCGGGCGCCCTCGTGACCCGCGACGTCCCGGACTTCGCGCTCGTTTACGGAAGTCCGGCGCGGGTGCACGGGCACGTGTGCCGCTGCGGGCAGAGCCTCCGATTCGACGACCGGAAGGCGGCCTGCGTGTGCGGTCGGCGCTACGAGATGCAGCCGGATGGATCGATCGCGGAGGCCCCGGCCTCTTGAGAGAGCCGGTCGCGGCGACGCCCGTGCGCGTTCCCTTCGGATCGCTCGACCACGACTACCGCAAGCGCCGCGACGCGATCGACTCCGCGATCTTGCGCGTGCTCGCCGGAGGTCGGTTCATCCTCGGAGAGGAGGTCGCCGCCTTCGAGCGCGAGCTGGCCCTGTACGTGGGCGTCGCCCGCACGGTCGGCTGCGCCAGCGGAACCGACGCGATCGCCCTCGGGCTCCTCGCGGCGGGCGTGCGCGCCGACGACGAAGTCCTCCTTCCGGCGAACGCCTGCGTGCCGGTCGCCGCCGGGGTCCGTCTCACCGGGGCGCGGCCGAGGCTTGCCGACGTCGACTCCGACACGCTGACGCTCGGGCGCGCGGAAGCGGAGCGCGCGGCAACCCCCCGCGTCCGGTTCCTCCTGGCCGTGCACCTCTACGGCGGCGTCGCGGACGTGGAGGGGCTTCGCGAGCTCGCCCGTGAGACCGGACGGATCCTCGTCGAGGACTGCGCGCAGAGCCTCGGGGCATCCGCGAACGGCGGGAAGGCCGGCTCGTTCGGAGCCGCCGCGGCCTTCTCGTTCTATCCCACCAAGAACCTCGGTGCGTACGGCGACGCCGGCGCGGTGGCCACCGGCGATCCCGAGCTCGCCCGGCGCGTCGAGCGGCTGCGGCAGTACGGATGGAGCCGGAGGGACTACTCGGAAGTCGAAGGGCGCAACTCGCGGATGGACGAGCTGCAGGCCGCGGTCCTGCGCGCCAAGTTGCCGTCGCTCGAATCGGACAACGCGAGGCGCCGCGAGATCGCAAAGCGCTACGACGACGCGTTCGCCCGCCTGCCGCTCGCGATGCTCCGTCGCCGTCCCGGTTCGCTCCCCGCCCCCCACCTCTATCCGGTCCGGACGCCGGCGCGTGCCGAGCTCGCCCGGCATCTTTCTTCTCGCGGCGTCGAGACGGCGATCCACTATCCGGTGCCGCTCCACCTCCAGCCCGCTTACGCCTTTCTGGGGCATCGGCGCGGTGACTTTCCGGTCTCGGAGGACGCCTGCGAGACCGTCCTCTCCCTCCCGATGTACCCGACTCTCTCGGACGCGCAGTTGGATGTCGTCGTCTCCGGCGTACGGGAGTTCTTCGAGGACGTGACGTGAGCAGCGAAAGGCTTTCCGTGGTCGTTCCGGTCTACTTCAACTCGGAGACGCTGCCTTCGCTCGCCGGGAGGCTTCGCGAGGTCGCGGAGAAGAGCGATTTCGAGCTCGAGGCGATCTTCGTGGACGACGGTTCCGAGGACGCCTCCTGGGAGCGGATCCGGACGATCGTGACGGATTGGCCAGCCGCGCGCGGAGTTCGCCTGACCCGCAACTTCGGATCGCAGATGGCGATCGTCGCGGGCCTGCAGGAGTCGACCGGCGAAGCCGCGGCCGTTCTG
>DASWCZ010000007.1:0-25879 GCA_036395755.1 Thermoanaerobaculia bacterium | reverse complement strand
GTCCCTGTGCTCACGAAGGCTCTCACCCACCTTCCCCTTGATCTCGTCGGCGTGGGCGAGAAGGCTCGGGAGATCGCCGTACTCCGCGATCCACTTCTTGGCCGTGACCTCGCCGACTCGCGGCACCCCGGGGATGTTGTCCACGCTGTCGCCCATGAGAGCGAGCACGTCGGCGACCTGCCCGGGTGCGACTCCGAAAAACTCCCGGACGCCCGCCTCGTCCAGGAACTTCTCCCGTCCGGTGTGGAAGACACGCACGCGCGGTCCGACGAGCTGGAGCATGTCCTTGTCGGCCGTCACGATGACGACGTCGAAGCCCATTGCCGACGCCTTCTTCGACAGCGTCCCGATGACGTCGTCCGCCTCGTAGCCCGGCAGCTCCAGGACCGGGATCCGATACGCCTGGAGGATCGAGCGGATCGCGGGGAGCTGCGCCGCGAGATCGTCCGCCATCGTCGGCCGGTTCGCCTTGTACTCCGCGTAGGCCTCGTGTCGGACCGTCTTCTCCGGTCCATCCCAGGCGACCGCGAGATAGTCGGGGCTGTGCTCGCGGAGCATCTTGCGGAGCATCGTCACGAAACCGTAGATCGCGTTGGTCGGGCGGCCCGCCGTGGTCGAGAGACGCTGGATCGCGTGATACGCCCGGTGGATGTTGGACATCGCGTCCACGAGGTAGAGCTTCGGCGCGGCCTCGGCCATGCGGCCGGATTCTAGGGGTTCGGGGGGCCGCAAGGTCCACCGTCGGCGAGTCGGGCGGTTTTCGATGCTTCCGGGACGGCAAAGCCGGACGAAACTCAATGAAATCGCGCTCGCGCTGCCAGAGCGCGGCGGAAAGCGAGCCGCGGGAACGCGCGAGCTCGAAGGGCAAGGGACGCGTGGAGAAGAGGTTGCGACCGGAGGAAGGGGGGCCAAAAAGAAAATCGCGCGACCCGTTGCCGGTGCCGCGCGATTCAATAGAGGAAGACTAACAAATCGGCACGGGTCTGTCAAGGGAAAAACGGTTGCGTGAGAGAGAGCGCGCAAACCGCGGGCGGAGAGACAGTTGAAGACCCTCGCGCTACGGCGAGAAACCCCTGTAGACCGTTTCGAGGACCCGTTCGCGCAGCCGTACCACCTCCCGCCGGATCGTGTCCGACTCCGCCTGCATTCTTGCGACGAAGTCCCGGTCATCCGCGCCGGGGAGATTGATCGCGACGTTCAAGAGTGCCGCCTGGCTGGCCGCTTCGAGCAGAACGGCCGCGGTGCCCGCGTCGGAGGCCGCGTTCGGGTTTCCTTTCGCGGCGAGCTCCGGCAGCGTCGCGAGAAGCCGAAGCGCCGCCCGGGCGGTACGCATCGGGACTTCGGTCGCGAGCCGGTTGGACTCGGCCATGCGCCGGGCCCGCGCGCTCCGATCGGCATCGGTCTCTCTCGGAAGACCCCGCGCCGCCACGACCGCGTCGTATGCCTCGGAGTCTTCCCGGGCCAGCCACAGAAACTCCTGACGCGCGCGACGCGCCGCCCCGGCGATCGGCCGGACGACGTCGTGCGACGCCGCGTACTTTTCCTTCGAGAGCGTCAGGGCGGCAACCATTTCCGCCAGGGCCGCGCCCATCGCCGCCGAGAGCGCCGCGGCCGTGCCGCCGCCGGGGGTCGGCGCATCGGAGGAGAAAGCGGCGAGCAGGCCCTCGAACGTGAGCTTCTCGAAATCCATCGCGCTACTTCGGACTCTGGACCCTGGATTTTGAGCTCACCGGATCGCCGCCCCGCACCACGGCCGATACCAGGTCGACGCCCCAATGATAGACGAGGTGACGGTCGTCCGGCGCGTCGAGAACGACGACGTCCGCCGACTTGCCGGCCTCGAGCGAGCCGATCCGGTCCGCGAGACCGAGCGATGCCGCGCCGTTCAACGTCATTCCGGTCAACGTTTCTTCGACCGTGAGCTCCGAGTCGAGACAGGCATGCACCGCCACGGCGGCGAGCGATTCCGTGTAACAGGTCCCCGGGTTGGCGTCGGAAGCGACCGCAACCGGGACTCCCGACTCGATCATCGAGCGCGCGGGGGCTGGGCGCGAACGCATCCACCACGCCGTCCCGGGCAGGATCACGGCGACCGTGCCGGATCGCGCGAGCGCGGCGATTTCCGCGTCGCCCGCGAAGAGGAGGTGATCCGCGGACGCCGCCTCCAGCTCCGCCGCGAGCAGCGTTCCGCCCGACCGCGCCAGCTCGTCGGCGTGAACGCGCAGCCCGAGCCCGGCCCTTCGGGCCGCTTCGAGGATCGTCCGGGACTCGGCAACCGTGAAGACGCCCTCTTCGCAGAAAACGTCGCAGTAGCGGGCGAGGCCCTCTCGCGCGACGAGCGGCACGATCTCGTGGGCGACCAGGCGGACCCACTCCGCGCGTCGGTGTCGGAACTCCGGCGGAATCTCGTGCGCGGCAAGAAGCGTCGGCACGACGCGGGGAACCTCCGGACCGTCTATCTCGCGCAGCAGTCGGAGCGCGCGGATCTCGTCCTCGGCAGTCAGGCCGTAACCGGACTTCGCCTCGATCGTGGTCGACCCGTGCTCGAGCATCACGCGAAGCCGCCGGTGAACCGAGCCCGACAGCTCCTCGTCGGACGCGGCCCGCGTCGCGCGAACCGTCGCGAGAATTCCGCCGCCCGAGGCGGCGATCGACGCGTAGCTCTCGCCCGCGAGCCGGCGGCCGATCTCCGGGGCCCGGTCTCCGACCCAGACCGGATGGGTGTGCGCGTCCACGAATCCGGGCAGGAGAGTCCTGCCGGTGGCATCGACCGTGACGTCGGCGGGACGGCCGGCGTACTCGCGCCGGTAATCGGTCTCGGTCCCGACGAAAGCGAGAAATCCGTCTTCGGCGCGCACGGCGGGCTGGCGGAGCCGGAAGATCTCCCCCTGCTCTCTTCCGCGCCGGGCGGTCGAGCCGAGTGGGGTGGCGAGCAATGCGGCGCCGCGGATGTCGAGAGAAGTCATGAAACCGCTGTCATTCTGAGGCGGAGCGCCGAAGAAACCCGAGAATTTCGGGACGAGGAAGGATCCTTCGCCGACTTCGAGGCGGAAGGTGGCAGCGTGAAGGCTAGCCCGCTCCCCCCGGAGTGTTCCTCCGCATGTACGACAGCGGCCGGTCCTGCTCGTCCTGCTGCCGGTCCATCTCGATCACCTGCTTGTAGAGCTCGAGCATCTTCTGGAGCTCGAGCCGGACGTTCGCGCGCTGGAGCTTCAGTTCGTGTATGGCCTTCTCGATCTCTGCGGCTCGCTGCAACGCGTTGTGCGTCAGCCGCTCCGAAGAGTCCTCGGCTTCCTTGACGATCAGCTCCGCCTTGCTCTGCGCAGCCCCCCGGATGTCTTCGGAGGCCCGCTGCGCCGACACCAGCGTCTCCTTCAGGATGCGCTCTCTCTGGCGGTGCTCCGAGTTCTCTTCCTCGAGCTCGCGGATGCGGCCCTGCAGGGCGGCATTCTCGCGGGCGAGCGCCTCCAGGTCCTCGGCGGCGATGTCGAGAAACGAGCCGACCTCGACGGGGTCGAGACCCTTCCACTTGCGGGAAAAACGGTGCTTCTGAATTTCGAGGGGGGTCAGGCGCGAGGCCATGGTCATTCCTCCGGTTGCAAACGGTTAAAAGGCGCGGGTGGACGTTAGGAACAGGTTCGAGAGAAGGACTTTCACGAACAGGATGAGCAGGATCACCAGGATCGGCGAGAAATCGATTCCTCCCGTTCGCCGCGGCGGAAGGATCCGGCGGAACGGCCTCAGGATCGGCTCGGTCGTCCGATAGAGGAACTGCACGATCGGATTGCGCGGGTCGGGATTCACCCACGAGATGACCGCGGCGATGATGACGAGCCATTGGATCACCGACAGGATCGCGAAAACGACCTGCAGCACGGCCCCCGCGAAGGCGCTGCCGACGTTCATTCCGACTGTCTCGGCCCGAAGAGCGCCGTCCCGACGCGGACTTCGGTGGAACCTTCCTCGACTGCGACTTCGAAATCGTGGCTCATCCCGATCGAGAGCTCCGGAAAGGGATGATGGAGGCGGTCGGCGAGGCGCTCACGGATATCGCGCAGCTCCCGAAAGAAGGGGCGGGAGGCCTCTGCGTCCGGGCTGAACGGTGGGACGGCCATGAACCCCCGGACGTCCAGGTGCGGGCAGGCGAGCGCCGCGCGGGCAAGGCCCTCGGCCTCCTCCGGACGGGCGCCGGACTTCGTCTCCTCGCCGCCGACGTTGATTTCGAGCAGCACGGGAACGGTCCTGTCCTCTGCCGCGAGCAAATTCTCCAGGCGCGCGGCAATTCGTTCGCGATCCAGGCTTTCGATTGCTGAAAACCATTGTAGCGCCGCCTTCGCCTTGTTGGTCTGAAGAGGCCCGATGAGCCGCCACGTGAGGCCGGGGAACTCCGGAGCAACCGCCTCGATCTTCCGTGCTCCCTCGACGACGCGGTTCTCGCCGAAAAGCCGGAACCCGGCGCGCGCAGCGCGGCGGACGAGCTCGGCCGGGTGCCCCTTGGTGACCGCGAGGAGCGCGACTTCCCCGGAGTCCCGTCCGCGGCGATGCGCGGCCGCGGCGATGAGGGAGAGGATCCGCTCGCGCCGCGACGACAGCTCGTCCTCGGAAGGGAGATCCTTCAAAACCGCCTGGACTTCTCGCTCGCGTCCGCCCCGAGGTTGGCGAGCCGGTCCGCCCGCGTGTTGCTCTCGCGCGGGATGTGGGTGATTGCGAAGCTCCGAAATCGCTTCGCGCGCAGGATAGCCTCGGCCAGCAGAGGCTTCAGGTGCTCCGCGCGGATCTTGAAGTTGCCGCGGAGCTGTTCCACCAGGAGCCGGCTGTCCGAGCGGATGTCGACATCGTCGGCGCCGGCCTCCTCGGCCCGCTCGAGGGCGAGGAGGAGCGCGCGATACTCGGCGACGTTGTTGGTCGTGGCTCCGAGCGGCTCGTAGAACTCGAGCGCGGGCCGATCACGTTCCGGCTCGACGAAGACTCCCGCGCCCGCTGGGCCCGGATTGCCCCGCGCGGCGCCGTCGATGTAGGCGCGGAATTTCATCTCGCGTCACGACCTCTGCATGTCCCAGTACAGAATCCTCTTGCAGCTGTCGCAGTAAGTCAGCTCGCGGCCCGCTTTCAGCGCCTGAAGCGCGGCGGGCCGGATCTTGACATGACAGGCGGAGCACGAGTTTCCGAGGACGAGCACGATCGCCTGACCGCCCTTCTTCTCGAGCAGCCGCAGAAATTCCGCGCGGTCCCGCGGGTTCATCCCCGCTTCGAGCCGGCCGATTTCCTCCTGCGCGCCGGCGAGCTCCTCGTTGATCGCCTTTTGAGCGCTGCGCCAGTCTTTCAACCGCTCCTCGTGCTGTTCGCTCTCGAGCGGCAGGAGCTCTTCCCTTCCCGCGAGCTCTTTCGACGCGCTTCGGATCTCGGCGTCCAGGCTCGTGATCTTCTCCTCGCCGGCGCGGACCAGCTTCTCGACGCCGTCGATCTCGTTCAAGACGGCTCCGTACTCCCGGCTGTTCTGAACGGCGCGGAGCTGCGTCTGGTATTTCCGGAGCCTCTCGCGGTGCTCGGAAAGCTCCGCATTGGCCCGGCGGCGCTCGGCCTCCGCTTCGGTACTCCGTTTCTTCAACTGAGCGACCGCTTCGACTTTCTCCTGGTACTCGCGATCCACTTCGACGAGCTCGGACGGGATCGTGTCGCGCTCCTTCTGGCGCGACTGGACGAACCGGATCCGGTCCTGGAGGCGGTACAGCTGCTCGAGCGGGGTGTTCATGCGCTCGACCCGTCGCCCCGCGCGGACATGAAAAAGGGTGTTCCGGTCGTGGAACACCCTCGGGAAGAAGCCTTTTTCGTCTCTTTTCGGTCTCGAGTCCTTCTCCTCAATCTCTCCTGCCCTCTTCAATCACCCTTGGTGGGTCCACCCGGATTCGAACCGGGGTCTGACCGGTTATGAGCCGGTGGCTCTGGACCGCTGAGCTATGGACCCCGGCGCGCGATCGCAGCAAATATATCGCAAAGGCCGCCCGTCCGCCGTCGACGGAGAGCCGGGTCGGTCTTATCGGATCGTTTCTAAGAACGGCTTCAACTTCTTGGCCCGCGACGGATGCCGGAGCTTTCGAAGCGCCTTCGACTCGATCTGCCGGATCCGCTCGCGGGTGACGTTGAACGAGCGCCCCACCTCCTCGAGAGTGTGCTCCGATCCGTCCCCGACGCCGAACCGCATCTTCAGGACCTGCTCCTCGCGCGGCGTGAGCGTCTTCAAAACACGGCGCGTCTGGTCCTGCAGGTTGGAGACGAGAACCGCGTCGATCGGCGAAAGCACCTGGCGGTCCTCGATGAAGTCGCCCAGGTGCGAATCTTCCTCCTCACCGATCGGCGTCTCGAGCGAGATCGGCTCCTGGGCGATCTTCATGATCTTCCGCACCTTCGACACCGGCATGTCCATGCGCTTGGCGATCTCCTCGGCGTTCGGCTCCCGGCCGAGCTCCTGAACGAGCGAGCGGGAGGTGCGCGTCAGCTTGTTGATCGTCTCGATCATGTGGACCGGGATCCGGATCGTCCGCGCCTGATCGGCGATCGCTCGCGTGATCGCCTGGCGAATCCACCAGGTCGCATACGTCGAGAACTTGTACCCGCGGCGGTGCTCGAACTTCTCGACCGCCTTCATGAGGCCGATGTTCCCCTCCTGGATCAGGTCCAGGAACTGCAGTCCGCGGTTCGTGTACTTCTTCGCGATCGAGACGACGAGCCGCAGGTTCGCCACGATCAACTCGTGCTTGGCCTGATCCGCCTCCTCTTCGCCTTCGCGGACCATCCGGAGCGTCTTCTTGACGTCCTCGTGCGTGACCCCGAACTTCTGCTCGAGTTCGCGGAGCGACTTGCGGTACTTCGCGATGCGACGCTTGTAGAAATCGATCCGGGTGGCGTTCTTCTCCTTCTTGAGAGTCGTCGTGTCCTGTCGGATCGTGGACTCCGGCACCGACATCTGCCGGTCGATGTCCTTCAAGATCCCGATCGCGCGGTTCAACACCGCCGGCGTGAAGTCTGCGGCGCGGATCAGCTTCGCCATGTCGGCGATGCGCCGGTCGATCGAGGCCTCGATGCGCGCCAGAGCCTTCGTGCCCTTCTTGATCGTGCGCGCCTTGAACTTCATCCGCTTGATGTCTTTGTCGAGCGCGCCGATCTTCTTGAAGCTCGCCAGCACCGCCTCGATCCGCTGCGCCGCGCGGTCGTCGAGCTCATCCGCGTCTTCCGAGAGGTTGACGAGCTCGTTGACCATGCGCGAATCGCGGCCCGCGTTTTCCAGGAGCTTCAGGATCTCCTCGAGGACGACGGGATTGTTCGCCAGCGCCTGGTAGATCTTCGCCTCGCCCTGCTCGATGCGTTTGGCGATGCGGACCTCTCCCTCGCGGTCGAGGAGCTTGACCGTCCCCATCTCGCGCAGATACATCCGCACGGGGTCGTTGGTCTTCTCGACGGCCTCGCGGGCTTCCTCGGCGGTTTCGGCGTCGAGCGCTGCGCGCTTCCTCGCCGCACGGTCGGGATCCGTGACGATCTCGATGCCGAGATCGAAGAAGCGCTCGTAGACAGAGTCGAGCTCGCGCGGACTCCCAACGAGCTCGTCGGAGAGAATCGTCTGGATCTCCTCGTACAGCAGATAGCCCTTGTCCTTCCCCGCACGGAAGAGGAGCTGGACCTCCGGGAACTTTTCCTCGATCACCAAGTTCTTTTCCTTTCGCCCGGGCTCTAACGCCCGAGCTCCACGATGCGCTTCCCGATCTCCTGGACCCGCTGCATCAGACGCGAGACTTCCTCGTTTTGTCCGACTTCCTCGGCCTGACGAATTGCCTTCGTGAGAGCAGTTTTCTCGCGGCTCAAATACTTCTTTTCGAGCTCCCTCAAAAGCCGCCGCACGTCCTCTTCCGCCGGGTCCGGGCTGTCGTCGAGAGCCAGGCGGGATATGAGAGATATGTCGCTTGGTTCCCTAAGCTTGCCCAGATACCTCTGAAAATCAATCGCTTCCGAGCCGCTTGTACCCTTTTCGAAGCTCTCGACCAGGCTCCGAACGCCCGGATGCGTGACGTGTTCGGACCGTAAGTCCCCCCGAATCAGAGACATCGATTCAGTCCCCCGCACCAGGAGCCTGAGAAGCCGGAGCTCAGCCGGGGGTATCTCACCCCCGTATAACACCGATCCATTTCCTTGCGTTCCCGGGGCTTGCGCGGCCGGAGAAGGGGTCGCCGGCGGTATCGGACGCGCGCCGGCCCGTGGGCTTCCGGGCGTTCCCGGCGCGCGGTTGCCCGGCTCGGCCGTCCAGAGCACCTCGACGGGAACGCCCACGTCGTCGGAGACGCGGCGGTACTCCTCGTAGCGGAGGATGCGGTCGGGAATCGCGGAAAGGACTTCCAGGATTGCGCGGATCCTATCTTTTTTTTCCTCAGCCGAGAGACGCGCCTCGCCCGGATTCAGTTCCTCCAGGAGCCACGGAAGATACCCGGGCGCTTCCGCGATCCGCTTTGCCAGCGCGTCCGGACCGTCTCGCCGGCGGACGTCGTCCGGATCCTCGTCGGAAGGCAAGCGCGCGACCGCGACCTCGAGACCCTGGGCAAGCAGGTGGGAGAGCGCGGCGCGGGCGGCGTGGCGGCCCGCGGAGTCGCCGTCGTAGCAGAGGACGACCCGCGGCGCGAGCCGCTTCAGCTTGGCGGCCTGCTCGGCGGTCAAGGCGGTGCCCATCGAGGCGACCGCCTCCTCGACGCCGGAGAGATAGAGCGCCAGGTGGTCGAAGCAACCCTCGGCGAGAACGGTCCTCTCGCTCCGGCGAATCGCCTCGCGCGCGTCGGTGAGCGCGTAAAGGAGCCGTTTCTTGAGAAAGATCGGCGACTCCGGAGAGTTCAGATACTTCGGCTCGTCTTCGGGAGAGAGAGCGCGGCCGCTGAACCCGACCGGTCGGCCGCGCTCGTCGCGGATCGTGAAGACGAGCCGGTTCCGAAAACGGTCGTACGATCCGTGTCCCTCCGAACGCCATTGAAGCAATCCCGCCTCGACGAGCAGAGCCTCCGGCCAGGCGCCGCCGAGGCCCTTCGCGAGCGTCTCCCAGCCGGGGGGGGCGTAGCCGACGCCGAGGACTTTGGCGACGGTCCCGGGAACGGCCCGCTCTTCGAGGTAAGCGGCGGCGGGATTGCCCGGCTTCGCGAGCTCGGCGGCGTAGAACCGCTGCGCCGCGGCGACCGCGCCGAGGAGCTTCTCGCGCTGCTCGTCGCGCGGACCCCGTGTCGCGCGTCTCCCGATCTCGACGCCGAACCGGGAGGCCAAAGCCTCGACCGCCTCGGGAAAGTCGAGCCGGTCGATCTGCCGGAGGAAGTGGATCACGTCGCCCCCGGCTCCACACCCGAAGCAGTGGTACAGGCCCTTGTCGCGGTCCACGGTGAAGGAGGGGGTCCGCTCGTTGTGAAACGGGCAGAGACCCTTCCACGAGCGCCCCGCCTTCTTCAAGCGCGTGTGCTCGCTGACGACTTCGACGATGTCGACCGCCGCCCGCAGTTCTGCGAGCACGTTGTCGTTGATGTCGAGATCGCTCATATCCCCCCTCAGCCTGTCATCCCGAGCGAAGCGAGGGATCTCTTTCCTCGAGAGATCCTTCGGCCTTCGGCCTCAGGATGGCGTGAGTCGCTGACGCTCCTCACGCCAGCTCCACGATCGTCGCGCCGTTGCCGCCTTCGCGCGGGTCGGCGGCGCGAAGCCGGGACACGGCGCGATTCTTCCGGAGATGATCTCGCAATCCCGCGCGCAGTCTTCCCGTGCCGTGGCCGTGCACGACGCGGATCCGGCCGGCCCCGGCGAGGAGCGCGCTGTCGAGGGCTTTCTCCACTTCCTCGATCGCCTCCTCGAGCCGCCGGCCGATGACGTTGACTTCGGGGGTGGAGCTGGCCAGGTCGGAGGCCGCCTCGGCTTCACGACCTCTTCCCGCGGCGCGGCCGGAGGGTCGGGATGAGGGGCGTTCGAAAGTCTCGACCCTTTCGAGCTCGGTCCGCGGGACCCGCATCCGCTTGCCGCCGGCCTCGAGCCAGGCGACTTCCCCTTCGACCGACGCCACGAGGCCGTCCGACTTCGTCCCCCGGACGCGCGCCCGGTCGCCGACCGAGACCTCGAGCCCGCGACGGTCCCGCTCCTCGCGCGCTTCCGCGACCGTCTCCGCGGCGGCCTCCTCCTCCGCGCGAGACAGAACGCTCGCGGCCGACCAGCTCGAGCGGCGCGCGTTATCGCCGCGGATCGACTCGAGCTCCTCCTCGACGTGGCGCGCGAGTTCCTTCTTCGCCTTCTCGAATCCCGCGAGCCCGGTCTCGAGCATCCGCTGGCGTTCCCGGAAGACCGTTTCCCGCTCCACTGCGAGCCGCTCTCCTTCCCGTCTCGCGGTCTCCCGGTCGCGGGCGAGCCCGGCCTCCGCGTGCCGCAACCGCTCGAGTGCCGCCTCGGCCTCCCACTCCGCCCGGTCGCGCCGTTCCCACGCGCTCCCGAGGAGCTCCCGCGCGCGGGCAATCACGTTTGCGGGCAGGCCCTGCTGCACGGCGACGGAGAGCGCGTGGCTCCGTCCCGCGAGCCCGGGGTGCAGCCGATAGTTCGGCCGTCCAGTATTCTCGTCGAACTCCATGGCGGCACAGACCGCGTCATCCCGGCCCCCCGCGAACCCCTTGACCGCCGAGAGGTGGGTCGTGACGATGGCGCGGCCGCCCCGCGCGAGGTACTCCTCGAGGAACGCGACGGCGAGCGCGCTGCCTTCCTCCGGGTCGGTCGCGCTTCCGATCTCGTCGACGAGGGAGAGCCGATCCGATGCCGCTGTCTCGAGGATTTCCGCGAGGGTCTCCATCGAGGAAGAAAAGGTCGACCGGTCCGAAAGGATTTCCTGCGCGTCGCCGATCTCGGTTCTCACCGCCGAGAACACCGGAATCCGGGTTCCGGGCCCCGCCGGGATCGGAATTCCCGATTGCGCCATCAACGTCAGGAGACCCGCGGTCTTGAGCACCACAGTCTTGCCCCCAGCGTTCGGGCCGGAGACGACGAGCATCCGTTTTTCGCTCGGCAGCTCGAAGTCGAGCGGAACCGCGTCCCGGAGGACGTCGCTCGCCGGACGGGACTCCCCGAGAACGCGGCCGCGCAGCTCCGAGAGGCGCGCATCCAAGAGCGGGTGTCGGGCGGCCACGAGGGTCCACGCGCCGTCGTCCGAAATTTCCGCGACACGTCCGGCGGACAGCTCGCCGAACTCCACGGCCGCCTCTCCCGCGTCCAAGGCAGCGAGCTCTTCTTCCACCGCGAGGAGATCGCCCGCGCGGTCGAGCACGGCACGACCAAACGCGGCGAGCAGTCTCTCGACTTCCCGCTTCTCTTCCGCTGCCGCCAGCGCGAGCTCGTTGTTGGCCTCGACGACCTCGAGCGGCTCGACGAAGACCGTCTGGCCCGATCCGGACCGGTCGTGGACGATCCCGGCGACGCGGGATCGCGCCGAGGCCGCGATCGGCAGACAGTACCGATCGTTCCGCAGCACGATGACGCTGTCGGCGAGCGCGTCGCGCCGGGTCTCGAGCATCCGGTCGAGCATCCGCGAAACCTCGGTGCGCCTTCGCCGAAGACGGCGGCGAATCGCAGCGAGCTCCGGCGACGCGTCGTCGCGGACCGCGCCGTCCTGACCGAAGATCCGGGCGGCCGCGTCGATGAGATCCTGCAGGTCGGGCAGCCGGCTCGCCCGATCCACGAGCGCCCGCGACTCCGCCCGCCCGAGGGCCCGGCGGACCGCCTGCGCCGCTCGCGCGGACGAGAGGATCGGACGGAAGTCTTCGGGCGCCGCCGCGCCCCCCGCATCCTCGAGAGCGGCGAGCGGGGCCGAGACGTCCTGAAGTCCGGCGAGCGGCAGGCGTCCATCTCGGGCGCGGAACTCACGAAGCTGCGACGTTTCCTCGAGGCGTCGTCGGACGAGTGCCTCATCCCAGGAAGGCGTCGTTCGGAGGACGGCCTTGCGGCCGGGGCTGGTTCGGGCGAGCGCAGAAATCAGGCGGAGGACGACGTCGAACTCGAGGGCACGGAGATCGACGGCGTCCTCCGCGGGAAGAGGATGAGGGACTACATCGTGGCGCGACGTTCCTCCGAGAGCTTGCGGAGCATCTTCTTGCGAGCCTGGATCGCCTTGCGCTTGCGTTTCGCGCTCGGCTTCTCGTAGTGCTGACGCTTCTTCAGCTCCGAGAGGATCCCCGACTTCTCGCACTTGCGCTTGAACCGCCGCATCGCGTTCTCGAAGGACTCGTCTTCTTTGACGTGGACGAGAGGCACGAACATTCACCCCCTTCACCCCGGATTTGACGTCTTTCGATTTTACCCTGCTGAGTTCGGACCTGTCAACGAAACCCTTTGTCACCAATGGCTTAGCTCTTTGAGGCGCTCAGCACCGGCTGTCGGAGCGCCCATGCGCCGTAAAAGAACGTTCTTGGACGGCGCGGGCTTCCCTCATTTCTCCGGCCGCCCGGGAGCCGTTCATAATCGCACGCCATGGCCGATCGGGGAGCGCCCGCGTCTCTGAAGGAGCGCCTCGCGGGGCTTCGCGCCGAGCTCGAGCGGTTGCGCTTCGAGACGGACCGGCGGTGGGACGAGCTCCTGTCGCGCCTGGCGGAGAATCCGGAGGAGATTTTTCCGGAAGAGGTGCTCCGGGCGGCGGCAACGGGGCAGCCGCCCGCTCGCGGCGCGATCTCGATCGAATCAGCGCGCCGGCTCGACGGAGCGGCCGATCAGGTCGAGGCGCTCACGGGATTTCTCGAGGAGTGTCTCCGGCATGCCTCGCGAGCCGTCCTTCTCGTGGAGCGGCACGGTCGCGCGCAGCCGTGGAAGTCGACCGGTTTCGGCGGCCCCCAGGCGGACCGCCGAAGCGCGGTCGTCCTCCCGGCGGCCGACGCCCTAGAGCGCGTTCGCGAGGGGGTCCCGCAGCGTCTCGACGAAGGAAACGAGCTCTCGCGCGCGCTCGGGGCCGCCGACGCGGCGCAGGCGATCCTCGTTCCGTTCGTGGTGCGCGAGAAGGTCTCCGGCGCGGTTTACGCCGACGCCATCCCGGCGGAGCGGTCGAAGCTCGACCCCGAGGCGATCGCGCTCCTGACGTATCTTGCCGGCCTCGTCGTGGATCGTCTCGCGAAGCGCAAGCTGGTCCCCTCTCCGGCGCTCACGCCCGCCGAGGATTTCCCGGCGCCGCTTCCGCACGAGCTCGGAGGCCCCCTCGCTCCGCCGACGACCGAGGAGAGTCGCGACGAGGCGCGCCGCTTCGCGCGACTGCTCGCCTCGGAGATCAAGCTCTACAACGAAGACGCGGTCATGGAAGGGCGCGAGCGGGGGAACCTCTCCGCTCGTCTCCAGGACGACATCGAGCGGGGCCGCCGGCTCTACGAGCAGAGAGTGACCCCGGAGGTGCGCGCGGGCGCCGACTATTACTACGAGGAGCTCGTGGACGTGCTTGCCGACGGCCGGCCCGACGAGCTCAAAATCTCGCTTCGCCCTCCGGTCGCGCGCGAATAGGCCGCTCTTCTTCCCCGTTTGCCGCTTTCGTGCTCCGGTTCCACGCCTCCTTCGTCTCCTTCCTCCTCCTGACGGCGTCGTTCGCGCGTGCCGACATCGGGATTCGCCCGGTCACCGGCGATTTCGACGCGGAGTTCGCGCGCGCGGCCGACTTTCTCGAGCGGGGAGAGCGCGGCCAGGCGGAAGCGATTCTCGGAGAGATCGAGCGGCGGGCTCGACAGCGCGCGTGGGATGCCCGCGTCGCGCTTCTCCTCGCCGGCGACGACGAGCGACGGAGGGACCATGCGTCCGCGGAGCGCCGCCTGCGCGCGGTAGAGGCGACCGCGATCGGCCTTGAGCCGTACCGGCGAGACCGTCTGGCGCGCGTCCTCGAAGCGGAAAACCGCGAGGCGGAGGCGGAGCAGGAGTGGAGGGCGGCATTCGAATCGGAAGAGGCTTTCGCGGAGAGATCGGCGGTGGGACGCCGCCTCGCGAGGGCCCTCGAGAAGCTCGGCCATCCCCGCGACGCGCTCGCGATCCTCGAGCGGACGTCGGCGCGGGCGACCGCCGTCGAGCGCGTCGCGATCGAGCTCGAGCGCGTCCGCCTCGGGCTCGCTGCGAAAGATCGGGAGGCGGTCTCCTCCGCCGCTCGCTCGCTTCTCCTCCGCGCTCCCACGATGGACGTCGCCAGCGCGACGCCACTCGCGGTCCGCACGGCGATGCACCTCGAGGAGCGCCGCCTCTCCGCCGCGGATCGCGCGCGGCGCGGCCGTGCCCTGTTCGCGGCGGGAGACGCGAAGCGCGGGCTGCGGCTTCTCTCCGAACATCCGTCCGCGTGGCCGGCGGCCGACCGCCCGGCGAATCAGCTCGCGCTTTCCCGCGCTCTGGCGGCGGCCGGTCGCGAGGGCGCAGCCGAAGCGGCGGCGAGAGAGGTTCCGAAGGACTCGCCCGAGTGGTTCGAGGCGACCCTCTTCCGGGCGGATCTTCTTCTCGCCCGGCTTCGCGCGAAGTCGCGCGGCGCTCCCGTGGCGAAGAGCCCGGTGATCGCTCCCGTGCGGGAGGCGCTCGAGAGCGTCGCCGTCGCGTCGGCCCCGGCCCCGACCCGCGAGGGCGCACGCGAGCGGCTCGTCCGGCTGTCCGCGGAGGCCAACGACTTCGAGGCGGCGCTCGCACAGGCACGCGAGCTGACGAGGGAGACCCGCGGGACGACCCGCGGTTTCGAGCCGGTCTGGGACCTGGCCTGGCAGAAGTGGCGCGCGGGGGATTTCCGGGAAGCGCGCCGCCGATTCGAAGCGCTCGCGGCCACCTACGACGACATCTGGAGGGGCCGGCGGCTCTCCTACTGGCGTGCCCGCTGCCTCGAGAAAGAAGGCAACGGCGACGAAGCGCGGGCGATCTATGCGGCGCTCGCCGCGGCGACCCCTCCGGATCTCTACGCGGCCTTCTCTCGGCCGCGCTCCGCCGGAGCGATCGGACCCGTGCCGCCGCCGCTTCCCGACGCGTCCACCGAAGCCGCGGAATACCGCCGTACCGACGAGCTCCTGCGCCTGAGGATGTTCGAGGATGCGGCCGCCGAGGCGCGAGTACTTGCGCCGTCGCGCGGCCGGGACCTGCGGGTGGCGGAGGCCGACTTCGCGCTCGGTCGTTTCGCGACTGCCGCCGCCGCGGCGAAGCGCGCGTTCCGGGAGATCGGGACGGCGCAGGAGGGGCGCGTGCCCGACGGCTGGCGGCGCCTCCACTATCCGATCGAGGAGGGCGGCTTTCTCTCCACCGACGCGCGCGAGTTCCATCTCGATCCGGCGCTCCTGCGGGCGCTCGTGCGCCAGGAGAGCGTCTTCAACCCGCAAGCGAGATCGCACGCGGGAGCGCTCGGGTTGACGCAGCTCCTTCCCGGCACAGCGAAGCCTCTCGCCAAATCGGTGTTGCGCGTGCGGTACCGGCGTGCTTTTCTCTACGACCCGGGGGTCAACGCGCGGCTCGGCGCGGCGTTCTTCCGGCAGCTCCTCGATCGCTTCGGAGGGGACCGGGCGTACGCGCTCGCCGCCTACAACGGCGGACCGGCGCGCATGCAGCGGGTCTTGACCGAGAACCGCGGCCGACCGGAGGACGAGATCATCGAGTCGCACCCCTTCGCGGAGACCCGCGACTACGTGCGGCGAGTCCTCCTTTACGCGGAGTCATATCGCGTGCTCTACCCGGAGCGCGCGGCGCCGTGAGGACCTCCGCATCCGCATAGACTTCCCGCGTGGCGGCCACGGAGTTCCAGGTCCGGACCAAGAAGAAGATCTCGCGCATCGACGTCACGAAACAAGTCGAGCGGGCCGCAAAAGAGCTCGGCGCGAAATCGGGCGCGCTCCTCGTGTCGGTCCCGCACACGACCGCCGCCGTAACGATCGGCGAGACCTGGGACGAAGACGTCACGACCGACGTCGAACGCGCGCTCGCCGCCTGGGTCCCGGACGTCCGGTTCGATCACGCCGAGGGGAATTCGCCGGCTCATTTCCTCTCCGAAGCCATCGGGATCTCCTGCGTCGTTCCGCTCGAAGAGGGCAAACCGGTTCTGGGCCGCTGGCAGGGGATCGTCTTGATCGAGCTCGACGGCCCGCGCGAACGCACGGTCCGCGTTCACGCGCTCGCGCCCGGCTAAAAACGGGACAGCGCGTCGCGGATCGCGGCTTCTCCGGCCGGATCGAGAAGCTCGGAGAGGAGTGGGTACGCCTCGCCCTCCTCTCGAGTCGTGTGCGCGTCCCAGCGCCGGGCCAGGCTGGCCGCCAGGCCGCGCGCGCGGTCGGGTGCTCCGCCTCCCGAAAGCAGGTGGACGATCATGGCGGAGAGCTCGCGGACCTGGACGTGCTCGAGGCGGAGCTCGCGGAAGAGGCGTTCGTGCGGCGACTCGTCCGGCGTCGCGGCGAGCTTTTTTCCGGGCGGCGCGGGGAAGAGGTGCTCTTCTTCGAGAGCGGTGTGCCGCCGAAGAGCCGCGTCGAATCGGCGGATGGCGTCGGGCGCGGCACCGGTCTCGACGAAGTCCGTCGCACCTGCCGCACCCGTCTCGCTCATCGCCGCGAGGAGCCGGCCGAAGAGGTCGTCCAACCTGCGGTGATCGCGGGCGAGCAGCTCGGTGATCGACGGCGACGCCGTCTCGGACGTCATGGCCGAGTCGCGGGAGAGCGGACTTCCTCGTCCCGTCCGAGCACGGACGCCAAGACCTCCGCGTCGCGGGCGCCGGCTTCGAAGCCATAGAGAGCCGCGACGGTGCGCGCGATCGAGAGCGGCGAGACGCGGATGCTCCAGGAGCCCGGCCGCACGCCCGATCCCCAGGCGAGGAGTGGTACGCGGGAGTCTTCTTCGGTCGGCTCGCCATGCGTCGAGCCCGGCTCCTTACGGAAGATCCAACCCGGCCGGAGGTAAACGACCACGTCCGGGGAGCGGTCGGCGCGGAAGGACCGCTCGATCGCGAGGCCGAGAGGCTCGCTCGCCGGCAGTCCGTCTCCAACCTCCGTGTTCGTGTAGGCGGCGCGGACTCCGGGGCGTCCCCGGAGCCAGTCTCGCACCGCTTCCTTGACGCGCTCCGGCGCGATCCGGCGTCGCGCGACGACCGAGCGGTTCACGTACATGCCGATCGGCTCCTCGAACCGCAGGATCACGCCCTCGAGCGCGTTCGGAAGTTTCGGATCGAGGGAGTACCCGAACTTTTCCGCGAGGTGCTTTTCCAGCGCGAGCCGGTCGGGCGAATCCTCGGAGACCGCGGCCGCGTCCCCTCCGCCGCCTCCGAAGTCGATCCGGCCGGCGAAGTCCGCGTCGTCCTTCCCCGTGCGGCTCCGCTCTTTTGCGCGGGCGACTTCGGGAACGGTCGTCATTCCGTGGTCGGCGGTCAGAAAGATCAGCGTCGAACGGGCGCCCGCTTCGCCGTCGAGCCAGCGGAAAAACGCCTCGAGCTGACCGTCGAGACGGACGACGCCGTCGGCGACCTCGCGCGAGTCGGGCCCGAAGCGATGGCCGTAATAGTCGAGCGCGGAAAGCCCGACGAAGAGGAGGTCGGGAGCGTGCGCGGGATTGTGACCCAGATGGAAATCCCGGATCGCGTGACGTACGAGCTCGAGCACGAGCTCGTCGCCGAACGGCGACTCGATCACGTTGCGAAGGTCGGGCAGGGAATGCGGAAACGACTCACCGGTGCCCGCGATCGATCCTTTGAAGCGTGCCAGCTCCGGCGGATCGAAGGCTACCCGCGGAAGGTCTTTCTCCGGAATCCGTCCCGAGATCTCCCACTTCGCGTGGCTCGCCCAGAACGCCGGCAGGCGCGAGTTGAAGTCGAGGAGCGAACGGCGAGGCGGATAGTACGAAGACGTGACGAACCGACCGAACTCCCTCACGAACCAGACCGCCGCGTCCGCCTTCCGCCCCCCCATGGGAACCGCCGCGCGATCCTTGAGAGAGACCGATACCACCCGCGCCCCGGGGAACTTCTCCTTCAGCCGGTCGCCGAAGAAATCGCCGGAGATCAGGACCGGCGACGCCGGCAGGATCGAGATCTTCGGCGCGTCGAGCGGCGCTCCCACCCACTGCGCGGCGCGATCTTCGACGCAGTACTCCCGGCGCGCTTTGACCGCGTCGTACCAGTTGTTGGCGACGATCCCCGTCTCGCGCGGGTCGAGCCCCGTGCCGATCGCCGTGTGCCCCGGACAGGTCAGCGTCGCGGCGTGGCGGTGGCGTGCCTCCGCGTATCGCGCGCCGCGCTCCAAAAAGCGGTTGAACCCGTCGCGTCCGAACCAGGGGCGGAAGCGGTCGAGGTAGTCGTTTCGCATCTGGTCGACGGAGAGGACGACGACGAGCGCCGGCTTCTCCGCGGCGCCGAGCGCTCTCGCGAGAAAAAAGACGAGGAACGCGAAGGCTGCGCGTCGCCGACTCATCCGATCGGGGAGAATAAAGCGTTGCGCTTCCTCTGTCTCGCCGGGCTGTTTCTTTTCACGGGGTGCGGGGGCGGGTCCGACCCCGTCCGCGGGACGATCGACGAAATGGTCCGGGCCGCCGAAAAGAGGGACGCGCCTTCCATGATGGCTCGGCTGGCCCCCGATTTCCAGGCCGCCGACGGCACGGGCCGCGCCGACATGGAGTCGGCCCTGCGCGGCTATTTCGCCGGGTACGACGGGTTAAACGTCCGGATCTCGGACCTGGTGATCGAACGCGCCGCCGGCGCCGCGAGGGCCCGGTTTCGCGCGGACCTGTCCGGAAAGCCGAGGCAGATCGCGGGGCTCGACGGCTGGTTGCCGCGGACTGCGTCCTACCGTTTCGACCTGCGCCTGTCGCCCGATCTGAGCGGGCGCTGGATGGTGACCTCTGCGGGCTGGGAAGAGGCGTCGGGTCGGTGACTCAGTGGACCACTTTCACGTTGAAGTCGGCGGTCTTCAAAGCGCCCAGGAGACGGAGCCAGAGGTGCAGGTAGGACTCGGTGCCGCGCGCCGCCTTGACGTCGCCCAGATCGATCACGCTCGTCCAACCGAACTCGTCCTTCAGGATCCGCGTCACCTGTGCCTTGGCGCCTGCGTCGTTGCCGCTGACGAAGACGTCGGTCTCGCCGGGGACGCGGCCCGGGTTCACCATTACGTTGGCGTTGACGGTGTTGAGCGCCTTGACGACTTTCGTTTCGGGAAAGGCCGCCTGGATCCGCTCCGCGAGCGAATCGTCGTTCGAGATGAAGAGCGTCGGCGGCATTCCGTGCGAGAAGTCGAGCGGGTTCGCAACGTCGACGAGGATCTTGTCGGTGAGCTTCTGCGCTCCCGCCGCCTGGAGCGCGTCCAAGGAGCCGGCCCCCGCGGTGCAGTTGAAGACGATCTCGCCGAAGCCGGCCGCGTCCGCGAACGTGCCCTGCGAGGCTCCCTTTCCGGCGGACTTGACCCAGGCCGCGGCCTTTTCGTTCGTCGCGCTGCGGGAGCCCATCTTCACTTGGTGCCCGAGCGAAACGAGCTTGCCTGCGATCGCCTGTCCGACCATTCCCGATCCCAGCACTCCAAATTTCATGAGATGCCTCCGTACCGGGCGAACTATGCCGATCGGCGGACGAGGGATTCGAGGGACGGAAGGGGCGTCGGCCGTTGACACCCCCGGCGGGCTCGGCTATCGTCAGCGGCCGCTCGAACGAGCCGCTCTTTTCCTCAGTAGCTCAATGGCAGAGCATCCGGCTGTTAACCGGAGGGTTGTAGGTTCAAGTCCTACCTGAGGAGCCAGCTTTCCCTATGTTCGACGGCGCTGATCACACACCGACGCGGGAAGTGATCGCCAAGAGGGCGGCGGACAGCCCATGAAGTGGGTCACCCGCAAGCGCATCCACGTCAACCGCGCGGCGACGGGCTGGCTGATTCGCCGCTTTCTGGACCCGGCGGCTGAGATCCTCTTCATCGAACCGGACGAGGTCGCGCCGATCCAAGAGCACGAAGGCGCGATCGGCTTCGACGCGCCGGGAGCGCGGTTCCCGCACAAGGATGCATCGGGCCGCTGCTCGTTCGAGCAGCTCGTTCACGAGCGTCTCTCCGGCGACCGCGCGCTGATGCGCCTCGCGGCGATCGTCCACGGCGCCGACTTCCCCGAGCAGATCGATACGACTCCGGAGTCGGCCGGTCTCTGGGCGATCAGTCAGGGGTTCACGGACGTGGGGAACGATGACGATGAGATTCTCGAACGCGCGAGTTTCCTCTACGACTCGCTCTACGCGCACCTAAAGCGCGCCGCCGGTTCGGGATAGCTCGGTCGGGCCAAACCGGTCAACGCCCTCGAGAGGCCGCCGAACCGGGCGCGGGTTTTGCACTTTCCATGGAATGGATACGTCCCGCAGAAAGGGGAGACCTCTTGATCTTTCGTGATCGCGCGGAGGCCGGGCGACGGCTCGCGGAAAAGCTTCGCCAGTACGCCAAGCGTCCCGACGTCCTCGTCCTCGCCCTGCCCCGCGGAGGCGTCCCCGTCGCCTACGAAGTCGCCCGTGCGCTCGCCGCTCCGCTCGACGTCTTTCTCGTTCGCAAACTGGGCTTTCCGGGACAGGAGGAGCTCGCGATGGGCGCGATCGCGAGCGGCGGCGCGCGGGTTTTGAACACGAGCCTGCTGCGGCGGCTGCACGTGCCGACCGAGACGGTCGACGCCATCGCGGCGAAGGAGCTCCGGGAGCTCGAGCGCCGCGAGGAGGCCTATCGCGGCGCGCACGCACTCCCGTCGGTCCGCGGGAAGACGATCATCCTGGTCGACGACGGACTCGCGACCGGGGCCTCGATGCATGCCGCCGCGGCCGCTCTCCGGCGCCAGGAGCCGGCTCGGATCGTCGTCGCCGTTCCGGTCGGGGCGCCGTCGACGTGCGAAGACTTCGGCGCAATCGTGGACGAAGTCGTCTGCGCGGAGATGCCCGAGCCCTTCGTCGCGGTCGGACAGTGGTACGACGACTTCAGCCAGACGACCGACGACGAGGTCCGCGAGCTCCTGCGGCGAGCCCGCGCGGAACGACCGGCCGCACGGATTCGAGAGACGTCGCCTGCCGGGCGGAAGGGAGCGTCTCATTTCTGAAGACGGCCTCGTTTCCACGGTCCGTCGAGAGACCCATGCGCTCTCGGGAGCGCCGTCCGACTACGACCCGCTGCTCTCGCTCTTCGATTCCGCGACGAAGGCGCTTCTCGGCGAGGCTTCCCACGGGACGCATCAGTTCTACCGGGAGCGGGCCGAGATCACCAAGCGCCTGATCCGGGAGAAGGGATTCACGGCCGTCGCCGTCGAGGCGGACTGGCCCGACGCGTATCGGGTCAACCGCTACGTGCGGGGCGAGTCGAAGGACGCCGACGCCGCCGAAGCGCTCTCGGGATTCCGGCGTTTCCCGACCTGGATGTGGCGCAACGCGGACGTCCTCGATTTCGTCGGCTGGCTGCGCGCCCACAACGACGATCTGTCGCCCGAGGCCCGCGTCGGGTTCTACGGGCTCGACCTCTACAGCCTCCACGCTTCGATGGAAGCGGTCCTCGGATATCTGGACAAGGTCGACCCCGAGGCCGCGCGGCGCGCGCGGAACCGGTACGCTTGCTTCGACCACTTCGGCGAGGACACGCAGGCCTATGGCTACGCGGCGACGGCCGGGCTCACGCCCGGCTGCGAGGACGAGGTCGTCCGCCAGTTGGTCGAAATGCGGCGGCGCGCGGCGGAGTACGCGCAGCGCGACGGCCGGATCGCGCGGGACGAGTACTTTTTCGCCGAGCAGAACGCACGCCTCGTCCGCAACGCGGAGCGCTACTACCGCGCAATGTTCCAGGGCCGCGTCTCTTCCTGGAATCTGCGCGATACGCACATGGCGGAGACGCTCGACGCGCTCGCGCGATTCCTCCAGTCGGAGAGGCGGGAACCGAAGATCGCCGTGTGGGCCCACAACTCGCATCTCGGGGACGCGCGGGCGACCGAGCTCGGCGGCGCCGGGGAGTTGAATCTCGGACAGCTCGTGCGGGAGCGGTCTGCCCAGGAGGCGGTTCTCGTCGGGTTCACGACCTACACCGGCACGGTGACCGCGGCCTCGGACTGGGATGCTCCGGCCGAGATGAAGCAGGTCCGGCCCGGCCTTCCCGGCAGCTATGAGGCGCTCTTCCACGGCGTCGGTATTCCGCGGTTCCTTCTCGACCTACGCGAGAATGGCCGCGCCGCGCGCGCCCTCTCGGAGCCGCGGCTCGAGCGGGCAATCGGCGTGATCTACCGGCCGGAGACGGAGCGGTCCAGCCACTACTTTTCCGCCAGGCTCCCGCACCAGTTCGACGCCGTGATCCACTTCGACGAGACGCGCGCGGTCGAGCCCCTCGAGCATGTCGCGGGGACAGGTCCTGCGGACCTGCACCCGCCACAGTCCATCGGAGAAGAGGTGCCGGAGACTTATCCATCCGCCTTGTAAGGGGAGGTTCTGATGACATCGAACGTGACCGAGACCGAAATGGTCACCCGCGAGATCCCGCGGGAAGAGTGGCCGGAGTTCTTCGAGGAGTTCACCCGGCGGCACGAAGGCTGGCTCGTTACGGTCGAGAACTTCGGCGACCTGGGCGCCCAGGTCGAGGAGCACGAAAGACCGCTCAAGGGGATTTTCGCCGAGGGTAAGAAAGAAACGCCGGCGGTCGAGATCCTGACGGGAGCCACGCTGGACGAGACCTTCACGCACGCCGTGGCGCATCCGACGCGCGTCCGAGTCGAAGAGACTCCGGAGGGCGCCGAATCGGCGCTGGAGATCCAGTCGCGCGACGAGGGGACGACTCTCGTCCGTTTTCGCGCGGCCGCCTTGCCGGAGACGGTGGACGGCGTCGGACCCGGGCTCGAGAAGAAGTGAATCCCGGGGTCGAGGGTGGCCTCGTCCGGGTTCCCGCCGGCACGGTGATGCTGGAGGGCAACCTCGCGGTTCCCACGAACGCCTTGGGCGTCGTGATGTTCGCGCACGGCAGCGGGAGCAGCCGACACAGCCCGCGCAACCGCGCCGTCGCGCGCGCGCTGAACGAGGGAGGACTTGCGACCCTTCTCGTCGATCTCCTGACGCCGGCAGAGGAATCGGCCGACGAGCAGACGGGGCACCTGCGCTTCGACATCGGGTTGCTCGCGGACCGCCTCGTCGATGCGGCCGACTGGCTGACTGGGAACGAGGAGACCCGCTCCCTTCCGATCGGGTTGTTCGGGGCCTCGACGGGCGGCGGCGCGGCGCTCGTCGCGGCGGCCCAGCGGCCGAACACGGTTCGGGCGGTCGTCTCGCGCGGCGGAAGGCCGGATCTCGCCGGCGCCTCTCTATCGCGGGTTCGCGCGCCCACGCTCCTGATCGTCGGAGGGCGGGATCACGCGGTCATCGATCTGAACCGAGAAACCAGCGAAAGACTTCGCTGCGAAAAGAAGCTCGAGATCGTTCCCGGCGCGACCCATCTTTTCGAAGAGCCGGGCGCGCTCGAGGAGGTCGCGCGGCTCGCGCGCGACTGGTTCCGCCGGTTCCTCGCGCCGCCGGGAGCGGAGCTTCGCTCGGCGCGAGAACGGGGGCCGGAAGCGAGCTCCTAGAAACTCGACGCAGTCCGGCAGAGTCAGAAGCTCCGCGACGTCACGCCGGGTCAGGAGAATCGTTTCGCGAAGAATCAGCCCGGCTTCCCGGCGGGACCCGAGGGTGGCGGCTCGTCCGGGGCGGTTCGCGATTTGCGGCGCCCGTCGGCGTCTCCGCCGATCGGTCCGACGAGCTTCAGCGCCGCCCGGCAGATCGCCAGCGGCCGCGTCGGCGCCGTGACCGTGATCAGGGTGACGTAGCGGCTGATGGTCGAGGAGTCGAGGTCCGGGTTCGCCATGGGCTGGCGCCAGTGAAACGTCCAGTCCCGCCCGCTCTGGAGACACATCCAGCGCCACGGCGGGCGGAAGAGCGCGCGCACGACCATGTCCGCCGCCGGGTCACTCGTCGAGTACGGCGGCACATCGGTCACGGGCTTCCTTCCGAAGACCCGCAGCTCGATCAACCGATCGAGGGTGGCACCGGGTTCCTGTGTCACGAGAGAGCTCCCGGAAAGAGCCTAACTCAGGAAGCCTTGTTCCGCCGTCCGATTCCGGGCACGTACAGTACAATTGAAGAAAAATGTCATTTCCCCCGACACCGCGGAGGATTCTGTCGAGCCTCGCTCTTTTGCTCGTGGTGCTGGCAGCCCTCGCCGCGGGTTCCCGGATCGACGTTCCGGCCGTGAGCAATTGGGCTGGCGGATAAAGAGATCTGACCGATGTCGAATCGGTTCGCCGTTTTTGGTCTCACCGCCGGAGTTCTTCTCCTCGGTCTGGCAATCTCGCCCTCGCTGAAGGCTGCGAGCGGGACTTCAGGCGCGCCGGCGCAAACCCAATCCGCTGACGGTCGACCGAGCCCCGTCGAACGATCACTGACTCGGGCCACGCCATTCCACGGCGACCTCCGGCGGCTACCGCGTATTCCGCCTCGGCAGAGGGAACGGCCGGAGCGCCAGGCGCCAGTTCAGGACCTGCCGGGCGAGCTCGCCCCGATCGGTTCCGGTCTGGCAGCCCCGTCGTTGGCCGCGCCCGCGCCCTCGCCGATCGCGAACTTTGACGGCCTCGATTTCGCGAACTGGGGGGCCGGGCACCCGCCGGACCCGAACGGCGACGTGGGCCCGGATTACTACATCCAGACGGTCAACACGTCGATCGGGATCTATCGCAAGACCGACGGCGTCCGCGTCGCGGCGTTCACCTTCGACACGTTCATGAGCCAGGGTAACTTCGGCAATCTGTGCGACACGGACAACTTCGGCGACCCGGTCGTCGTGTACGACACCTTCGCCGACCGCTGGATCATCACCGACTTCGCGTTCCAGCTCGACGCGAACCAGGCTGTCGTCAGTCCGCCCGGGGCGTACCAGTGCTTTGCGGCTTCCCGGAGTGGCGATCCCGTCAGCGGCGGTTGGAACTTCTACTCGATCAACATCACGGACAAGCTGAACGACTACCCGAAGTTCGGCATCTGGGCCGACGGGCTGTACATGTCGGCCAACATGTACGGCTTCTCGGCCAACGGTTCCTTCTCGAACGTGCGGGTGTGGGCGTTCAACAAGGCGCAGATGTATGCCGGGACTCCGACCGCCCAGGTCGTCACCTTCGACGCAGCCAAGGTCTCCCACGGCGGCATGAACTTCGGGTTGCTTCCCAGCAACGCACGGCTCCAGACCGGCACGCCTCCGGCGGGCCGCGAGAACCTGTTCGCCGCACTGACCGGTTTCACCAACGTGGTCCGGATCTGGAAGTTTCACGTGGACTGGAACAACACCGCCAACTCGACGTTCACCGGGCCCACCGACGCCGCGACCGGAGCGACCTGGGCTCCGGGCCCGGGGGACGTGCCGGAGCTGGAAGGCAATACCCTCGACACGCTGACATACCGGGCGATGATGCAGAACCAGTACACGAACATCGGCGGGGTCGAATCGCTGTGGAATAGCCATACGGTGGCCGGCAGCAGCTCGAGCCAGGCCACGGTGCGCTGGTACCAGGTGCCCGTCACAGGAGGAACGATTGGCAGCGCCCTCCAGGCGTCGACGTACAACCCGGACTCGAGGAACCGCTTCATGCCTAGCGCGGCCGTGGATCGGGCCGGCAACATGGCCATCGGCTACAGCGTGTCCGATGCCACGATGTATCCGGCGATCCGCTATTCGGGACGCCTGGCCGGCGACCCGGTCAATACCATCTCGCAGACCGAGACCTCGCTGATCGAGGGGACCGGCGGGCAGGTCCACACGTTCATCGACGGAACGCTGGATCATCGCTGGGGTGACTACAGCGCCATGACGCTCGACCCGGACGGATGCACGTTCTGGTACACCAACGAGTACTACGTGACGAACGGGAAGGACGACCA
>DASWCZ010000006.1:0-32610 GCA_036395755.1 Thermoanaerobaculia bacterium | reverse complement strand
ATCCGGCTCCGCAACCCGCAGGCCCGCATGGTTTATGTCACGTCGCAACCGGTCCATCCTCTGATCCTCGACTACTACTTCCAGCTGCTGGCGGGGATCCCGGCGAGCCACGCGCGCTCGCGCCTGACGCTTCTCTGCGCGCACGACGTCTCGCCCCGCGCGCTCACTGAAAAAATCCTCGAGCGTCCGCGCCTGATCCAGCGAATTCGATACGGCATCGGCGATCCGGACCGCGCTTTCCTGACCGTCTTCAATTCGACGCCGCTCGAGCGCCGGCTCGCGGTGCTGCTCGGAATTCCCCTGAACGGAGTCGATCCGGATCTCCAGCATCTCGGGACGAAGTCCGGAGGCCGCAAGGTTTTTCGCGAAGCTGGCGTTCCGCTTCCGGAAGGATTCGAGGATCTGCGCTCGGAGTCCGACATCGTCCTGGCTCTCGAGGCGCTGCGTGAAAAGAGACCCGGAATCCGCAAAGCCGTGATCAAGCTGGAGAGAAGTTTCTCGGGCGAAGGGAACGCTCTCTTCCGTTTCCCGAAGGAAAACGGGCGCCCGGCGCTTTCCGATGCGCTGCGCGGGATCGCGTTTTCGGTCCCCACCGAGACCTCTACCCAATACCTGGAAAAGCTCGGGGCGATGGGCGGGATCGTCGAGGAGTTCCTGGAAGGTGAGGAAACGCGGTCGCCGAGCTGCCAGCTCCGGATCGATCCGCACGGAAAGGTGGTTCTTATCTCCACGCACGATCAGCTCCTGGGCGGATTGACGAATCAGGTGTATCTGGGCTGCCGGTTTCCGGCGGAGGGAAGTTATCGGCGGGAAATTCAGGAAGCGGGGCGACGGGTCGGTGAAGCGCTCGCGGCACGCGGCGTCGTCAGCCGTTTCGGCGTGGATTTCCTCGTCCGCCGGTCGACCGAAGCGAAGCCGTGGGAAATGTTCGCCATCGAGATCAACCTCCGAGTGGGCGGGACGACGCACCCTTTTCTCGCTCTGCAGTTTTTGACTGGAGGCGAGCTCGACCCCGATTCGGGTCTCTTTCACTCGCCGAGCGGTCTCGCAAAGTACTACCGCTCGACCGACAATCTGAAGTCGGACGCGTATCGAGGGTTGACGCCCGAGGATCTGCTGGAGATCACGACGATCAACCACCTCCACTACAGTCAAGGCACGGAGACCGGCGTTCTGTTTCACATGATGGGGGCGATCTCCCAATACGGGAAAGTCGGCGTGACGGTCATTGGCAACGGCCACGGTCCGGTGGACACGATTTACGAAAACGCGATCGCGGTTCTCGACGCGGAGACGGCTTACGGCCGCGGCCCCGTGCCGCCGCCGGAGAGGACTCCGCCGGAGCCGGACGCGCGCCCGGCGAGGCGGGAGTATCGCGACACGATCGCAGTCCCGCGGATCTGGCCCGATCGGAGCTGATTCGTCTTCGGTCCGGATGCTTCTCGCGGGGCGCGGGGCAGAGCGGTAGCCTCGGGCGCGGCATGATTCGCGGCGAAATCTTCAACAGCGTCACGCATCTGACCGGGTCTCTCTTTGCCGTGGCGGGCTTCGCCGGACTTATCCTGACCGCCGCGCGGACGGGTGACCCCTGGAAGATCGTGAGCTTCTCGGTCTACGGCGCCGCTCTGGTCACGCTCTACCTCGTCTCGACCCTCTACCACAGCGTCACCGGTCGAGCAAAAGGCGTTCTCCGAAGGCTCGATCACACGACCATTTACGTGTTGATCGCCGGCACCTACACCCCCTTCGCGCTCGTCAGCCTCCGCGGACCCCGGGGATACTCGCTCTTCGGCGTCGTCTGGACGCTCGCCGCCGTCGGCATCCTCCAGGAGTTTCTCGTGCCGAAGCGGATCCGTGGCCTCTCCGTATCTCTGTACCTTCTGATGGGCTGGCTGGCGCTCGCCGTGTTCGTTCCGCTTCGGCAGGCAATCGGGTCAGCCGGAGTGGCCTGGCTCTTCGCCGGGGGCGTCCTCTACACGACGGGCGTCTTCTTTTACCTCATCGACGAGAAATACGCGCACAGCCACGGCGTCTTCCACCTCTTCGTTTTGGGAGGAAGCATTCTCCACTTTTTCGTTGTGCTGTTCTTCGTGGCGTGAGCGTGCGTCACGCTTCTCAGCGAAAAACGACGGCGGCGTTGACGAAGACGCGCCACTCCGCCTGCGTGCGGCGCTGCTCGAAGAACCCGGGATACGTCGTCTTCCGGCTGTACCAGGTGTACCCGCCGCCCACGCCGATCGGACCGAACACCGGGATGCGTCCGACCGCCCGAACGAACTGCAGCACGTTGTTTTTTGAGACCCCGTTGACGGTGTGGGCCCAGACGACCCCGTACCCGAGCCCCAGGATCTCGCGTCCTCCGACGTAGACGCGTCCGGCAACCCGCGCTCCGCCGCCCGGAGCGTAGTCGTATCGCCCGGTTTCCGCGTGCTCGAAGTCGGTCGTCCGGATGCCAGCGAGGGGTAAGACCATCAGCGAGGCGTCGGTCAGAGCGAAGACCCCCGGCCGGATGTCGTACTTCGACAGCAAACCGGCGGAGAGGATCTGCGCGCCGAAGATCTGGGATGCGTTGTTCAGGTACTCGTACTCCTGGGCAAAACCGAAGATGTGCCGCACCGGTGCGGTCTTGTCGGTGAGCTCCCACCCTTTCAGGATTCCGCGCTCCTCGATCCGCGTGAAGAGAACACCCCCGGGGGAGCTCGCGTCGAGGCCGACGTAGAAGGAGTCGAACGGGCGCGAAAGGTCGCCGGAGAAAGGATCGCCGTAGAGAAAGGACACCGACAGAATCCCCTGGTCGGGGTGCGCTCCTCTCGTGAAGTGGCGGTAACCGAGATCGGCGGAGAGGACGACGAGGGTCGGGAAGCGGTCCGCGGGATTCTCGAATTCGCGAAATGCGTCGCCGCGAAGCAGACGGTTCAAGAAGGCGGCCGGATTGATGATCCCCGCGGCGACCTCACGGACCGCCCGGTTCGTCCCGGTGGCCGTGTTGTCCTCGATCATCGCCGAGAGCCGGTGCGCGACCTCGCCCCGGGTCATTCCGCCCATCGTCGTATTGACGAGATCGTTTGTGGAGGGGCGCGAGTTCTCCATGCAGCATTCCCAGATGAGGCTGCCCATGAGAGTAAACACGCTCGACTCCCAGAAGCTGTATCCGTTCTCCCGCGCTGCGTTGAAGAAGAGGCTGCCGTGGTACGGGTGCGACGACTGGTTGACGACGAACGTGTCGGGGTCGTACCCGAAACCGCGCTTGAAATTCTTCCGGACCGTCTCGGTCGAGATATAGGCGTAGTCGTATTTCCCGATGTACCTGTCGAACGCCCAGGGAATGGCCTCGAGCAGCGCGAGTTCGGCGGCCGCCGTGAAGAAGCGTCTGCGGCCGGGGGGGCGAACCGGCTCGGGAGCATGCTTCGCCTCTTCCTGTAGGCCGAGCGAGAGCGCGGGTTCAGCGATCGCCCGCTCGGAGCTCTCGAGGAGGGAGACCCCGTCGAACATCGCGAATCGACGCGCGCCGTCCTCCTGGGCTGCGAGCGGACGCGCGAGCAGCGTTAGGGTCGCGAAGGCGGCAGCGACGCTCCATCGCCGCCCGAACCCATGGTTCGCGTTTCTTTTCCCCATCCGGGCCGTCCGAACGCGAAAACGGTGCCAGCTCGGAGGCAAAGAGCCGCGAAAAGAAGGTCCCAGGCCACGTTGAAGAGAAAGAGAGACCGTCTTGATTTGTAGTCCATCAGCGCGGAACCCGAGAACTGAAATGCTGCCACGAGAGCGGCTCAGCGACCCGGGAAAAATCCCTGTTGTCCGCGAGGCCGACGATCGGCGGGACGAAGAGCCGCCAGCCCACAGCCGGCGGCGAGCGCGAGAAGGACGAGCTCCGACACCCGCGATCTCAGCGCTCGACTTTGCCTTTCACGATCAGCACGGGCCGGTCGGCGCGGAGGACGAGACCCGCCACCAGGTCCCGTTCCGGAGCGTCTAAGTACGTGCGTTCCCGGTGCGCTCCCACGACGATCATGTCGTGATCCCCTTCCGCCACCTCGGCCAGGATCTCCGACAGCGGCTCTCCGTACCGAATCCGGCTCTCCGCCGCAACCCCCTGGCCTCTCAACGTCCGCAGGCCCTGCTCGAGATGCCTCTCGATCCAGGCCCGGGCCCTTCGCGTCGCGGTCGTCTCGGCGGCTGGCTCGCCCGGAAGCGAGCGGGAGAGGGGATCGGCGTGCTCCACGTGGAGAAGCGTGACCCGCGCGCCGAAGCTGCGCGCGAGCTGCGCCCCCATGAGGACGTCCCTCTTACCCGGCTCTCCCGCCGCGGTACAGAGCAACACGCGGCGGGTTTCGCGCGGCTCTCCCTGCGCGACGAGGATGGGCACGGGGCAACTCGCGGCGATCTCGCGGCTCTCCACCCGGCTGCCGTTTTTTCTCTTCCGGCCGTGTGAGACGTTGTCGAAGTCGGCGCCGAACGATCCCGGCAAAAAGACGAGGTCGTACCCGATTCGGTCGAGCTCCGCGAGGGCCCTCTGCGTGAGATCTCCATCGGCCACCGAAATCCGGAGGTCCGCGGGCGGCAGAGACTCCCGGAGCCTCGAAATAGGCGTCGAGCTGTCCGATCCGGAGCCGGATAGGACCGTCAAGCGCGCGCCGGCCGCGGACGCCACCTTTTCACAGAGAGCGGCCGCATAGGTGGACTGCGCCGTGTCGTCCACGAGGAGAAGCAGGCGCCAGGGGAGCCGTGGCAGCAGGTGGTACTCACGCACTCCCACCCAGGTCTTCTCGCCGACCGCCGGAGAAGGACGCCCCTCGCGCTCCGAAGAGAGCGAAACGAGCAGCGCGAGGCCCGCTTCCCCGTACTCGCGCGTGAGCGGCCAGACGCCGGGAAGCGGCTCTAAACGAACCAGGATCTGTCGGGAAGGGCCCTTCTCGCGGATTTCCTCGACTGCGCCCTCTCCCAGGACCGGTCCCGAGAGGGCGGTCCTCTCCGTCGCCAGCGTGAGGTCCTCCGGCCGGAACAGGACCGCCCACGATCCGGCTCCTTCCCGCGCGCCGGGCTCGTCGGAGAGCGGGATCTCGAGCTCACCGATCGAGATCTTTCCGCCGGCGCTCTGCGTTCCCACGAGGTTGGCTTCCCCGACGAAGCTCGCCACGAGCTCGCTCTTCGGCGACCGGTAAAGCTGCGACGGGGCGGCGACCTCGAGGAGATGACCTCGCTCGATCACGCCGATCCGGTCGGCGAGCTCGAAGGCTTCCTCCTGGTCGTGTGTGACCAGGATGGTCGTGATGTTCAGGTTCTTCTGGATCTTCCGCAGAGCGCGCCGGAGCTGTCCGCGGATCTTGACGTCCAGCGCACCGAACGGTTCGTCCAAGAGCAGGACCGAAGGGGAGAAGGCGAGGGCCCGGGCCACCGCAACCCGCTGCTGCTGGCCGCCGGAGAGCTGCCGGGGGTAGCGGCGACCGAAACCGGCCAGGCCGATCAGCGCGAGCAGATCGTCTCTCTTCGCCGCGCGCTCGGCCCGCGGCATCTTGCGCACCCGCAGGCTGAACTCGACGTTCTCGGCGACCGTCATGTGCCGGAAGAGGGAGTAGTTCTGAAAGACGAAGCCCGTGTTGCGCTCCTGGGGCGCCAGGTGCGTGACGTCCCGCCCGTGAAGGACGATCGAGCCTTCGTCGGGCGCCGCCAGTCCCGCGATCATGCGAAGGATCGTGCTCTTGCCACTCCCGCTCTCGCCCAAGAGCACGAAGAGCTCGCCGTCCTCCACTTCGAGAGAGACGTGATCCACGACGGCCTCGCCGGCGTAGCGCTTGACGAGATCGGTCAGGACGATGCTCATCTCGCGCGGCGTCCGCGGCGCCGGATCCATTCCATCGCCGACAACAAGATGAAAGAGGATAGGGCGAGCAGAAGCGCCATCGCGTAGCCCGCGACGGCGTTGCGCTCGTCCAACGCACGAAAAATGAACAGGGTCGCGGTCTCCGTCAACCCGACGATCGAGCCGCTGACGACGAGAACCGCGCCGACCTCTCCGACGGCCCGCGCAAACGTGAGAAGCACTCCATATTCGAGGCCGGAACGGATGCCGGGGAGCGTCACGCTCCAGAAGGCTCGCCAGCGTCCGGCGCCCAGCGTGTAGGCGGCGTTTTCCTCTTCCTCCCCGATCTCTCCCAAGAGCGGCATGATTTCCCGGATGACGAAGGGAAGCGAAATGAACGTCGTGGCGATCAGCATTCCCGGGAAGGCGAACAGAACTTTGATGCCGGCCGCCCGGGCGAGCGGCGCAAACCAGCCGGTGCGGCCGAAGAGGACGATGAGCATGAAGCCGGCGATCACGGGGGAGACCGCGAACGGCAGATCGACGAGCCCGTTGACGAAGCGTCGGCCGGGGAAGTTCTTGTCGCGCACGAGCAGCCACGCCGCCGCGACGCCGAACACCGTGTTGATCGCGGTGGCCCCGAGCGCGAGAAGAAAAGTGAGCTTGAGAGCCGACAGCGCGTCGGGCGTCGAGACGGCGTCGAAAAAGGCAGGAAGGCCGCGCGAGAGAGCGCCCCGGGCGAGCGCGGCGAGCGGTGCGACGAGAAGCAGAACCGCGTAGGACAGCGCGACCGCAACCGCCACCCACTCGCCGGGCAGCGGGCGGGCGCGCCCGTCGGCCGCGGTCTCCGGGATTTCGGCCGCGACGTCGCCCTCGAGCGAGCGCGCCGTCTCAGCCACCCAGGATCTCCGCCCTCCGTCGCTGCCGCCAGTCGAGAAGCAGGAGCAGTCCGAAGGAGAGGGCCAGGAGGACGACGGACATCGCGCTCGCTCCGCGTTCGTTGTGGGCTTCGACTTCCCCGAAGACGTACACGGGCGACGTCAGCGTCCGTCTCGGGATGTTGCCGGCCACGACGACGATCGAGCCGAACTCCCCGAGCGCGCGTGCGAAAGAGAGCAATGCTCCGGAGACAGCAGCCGGAAAGATCGCTGGCAGCACGATGCGGCGGAAATTCGTCCAGCGGGACGCCCCGAGCGTGAAGGCCGCTTCCTCCTCGTGCCGCTCGGCTTCCAGAAGCACCGGCTGAACGGTGCGGATGACGAACGGGTAGGTCACGAACAGAAGCGCGAGCACGATGCCGGGCTTTGCGAAGATGATCGATAGGCCCCGGGACTCGAACCAGCTTCCGAGCACACCGGAGGGCCCGTAGAGAACGACGAGCATGACCCCGGTGACGAGAGTCGGAATGGCGAAAGGCATGTCCACGAGGCTGTCCAGAACGCCGCGGCCCCGAAACTGATAGCGGGCCAGAACGTAAGCGGTCAGCGTCCCCAGCACGAGGTTGACCGCCGCCGTGATCGCCGCGGCGACAACCGTCAGCTTCAGGGCATCGAACGCAATCGGGTTGGCGAGCTCACGCCAGAAGGCGCGGAGACCGGCCGAGAACCCTCGTTCGACGACCGCGAGAAGTGGCACCGCGATCATCAGGGCGAGGTAGGCGAGAACGGCGCCCCGAAGTCCCCAGAGTCCCCATGGCCGCCGCCCGGCGCTCCCCGTCGGCCGCGGCCGCGCCGCGCTCATCGCTTCGCGCCGAGCTCCGAGAAAACCCGGGTGAAGACGCCGTCGGGGCCGTACAGGTCCTTCGAGATTTTTTTCCAGCCTCCCAGGTAGTCGATTTTCCAGAGGTCCTGGACATGGGGCAGCTTCGAGGCGTTTTCCTTCGCCACCGCCACGTCCACGGAGCGCAGCCCGTAGCGCGCGTAGAGCCTCTGCGCCTCCGGCTCATGGAGGAAGTTCACGAAAGCCTCGGCGACCGCCCGCACTCCGTGCTGGTCGACGTACCTGTCGACCAGAGCCACGGGGTTCTCGATCAGGATCGTCGACCGTGGAACGACGTAGTCGTAAGTCTGGCCTGCCTGGCGGCCAATCAGGACTTCGTTCTCGTAGGTGATGGCGACGTCTCCGACCCCCTTCTCGAAGGTCGTGATCGACTCGCGCGCGCCCTTGTCCATGATCGAGACGTTCGCGAAGACGCGTTTTAAGAAGTCCTTTGCCGCGGCGCGGTCGTCCTTCGGCACTCCCGCGAAGCCCCGCAGCGCGGCGCCGTAGATCGCGTTGATGTTCCACTGCGCGCCGCCTGACGTCTTCGGGTCGGGCGTCAAGACGTTCAAGCCGGGACGCGCCAGGTCGGGCCAGTCGAGGATTTTCTTCGGGTTGCCGGGCCGGACGGCCAGGACCACGATCGAAGTGCTGGCCATCCCCCCGTGCGGCGCGGCCTTCCAGTCGTGGGTGATCAAGCCGGCTTGCGCGATCTTGTCGATGTCGCCTTCGAGCGACAGGGCCGCGATGTCCGCCTCGAAGCCTCCCACGATCGCGCGGGACTGCGCGCCGCTGCCCTGGTAGGACTCGCGAAACTGCATGCGCTGTCCGTTCTTCTCCTTCCAGCGCTTCTCGAACGCGGGGAGGATCGCCTTTCCGTAAACCTCGCGCGGCGTCGTATAAGCGCCGAGGATGAGCGTCACCGGTTTCGCCGAGGGGCCTCCGGCGGTCTCGGTCTTCGTTTCTCTGCGGCAGGCGGCGACAAAGACCGAGATCAGGAGCGAGATCAGGAGGCCCGGGGCAAGGACGAAGAGCCCGGCGGCCCGGCGACGCCCGTTTCGAATCATGCTTCGGAGCATTTCACGGGGTCCGCGGCGGAGCAAGAACGACTCGCGACGTAAGATTCGACGATGTTTCTCCCGTCCGTCGGCGTGGTGACCGCCTGCCTGCTCGTCGCCGCCACTCTCCCCGGCGGTGACGTGTCGGTCGGGCTCCCGCGAAGCACCCGCTACGACGACCTGGTCTCGCTGTTTGCCGAGTGGCGATCGTTCCAGAAGCCGAAACTCGTCGACGGCGTGCCGGATTACACGGCCGCCGCCATGGCCGCACAACAGAGGGAACTCGTCAACTGGCAGCGCCGCTTGGCCGCGATCGACCCGAGCGGCTGGTCGATCGGTAAGCAGGTCGACTACCACGTCGTGCGCGCGGAGATGAACGGCCTCGACTTCGACCACCGGGTGTTGAAGCCCTGGGCTGCGAACCCGGCGTTCTACGTCACGGTCTTCACCGAGGAGAGCGACCAGCCGGCGCGAGAAGGGCCGCTCGCGTACGGCGCGGTCGAGCTCTGGGCCGACACGTTTCCGCTGACCGCGGAGCGCGCCGCGCGGATGGACGCCGGAATCCGAACGATCCCGAAGCTGCTGGCGCAGGCGAAAACCAACCTGGTCGGAAACGGCCGGGATCTCTGGATCTTCGGAACGAAGAGCATCAAGCAGCAAAGCGCCGACCTGGGAGAGCTCGCCTCGAAAGTGGCCGACGCCCCGAGCAGTCTCCGAGCGGACGTCGAGAGCGCGAAGAAGGCGACGGACGACTTCGCGGCGTGGCTCGACTCGCAGGCGAAGTCGAAGACCGGCTCATCCGGTGTCGGCGTGGACAACTACGACTGGTACCTGAAGAACGTCCAGCTCGCGCCGTACACGTGGCGGGAAGAAGTGACGATCATGGAGCGTGAGCTGGCGCGGTCCCACGCGCTCTTGGCCATGGAAGAGGTGCGCAACGCGAAGCTCCCGCCGCAGGCGCCCATCGCGAGCGCCGACGAATACGACCGCCGCTTCGGCGCCGCCGTGACCGAGTACATGGCCTACCTCAAGGACCACGACATCCTCGAGGTGCGGGACTACATGGATCCGGCGCTGCGCGCGCGGATCGGCAAGTTCCGCCCGGGCCCTCGCGAGTTCTTCTCCGAGCTGGACTACCGCGACCCGGAGCTGATGCGCACCCACGCCTATCACTGGTTCGACAAGGGGAGGATGGTGTACGAGCCGCATCCGAGCCACATCCGCAGAGGAGGGCTCCTCTACAACATCTTCAACACGCGCACCGAAGGGCACGCCACCGGCTGGGAAGAGTTGATGATGCAGGCCGGGATGTTCGACGCGCGACCGCGGACCCGCGAGCTCTTCTACATTGCGCTCGCCGAGCGAGCGGCGCGCGCGCTGGGGGATTTGAAGATGCACAGCAACGAATGGACGCTCGAAGAGGCCGCGGCGTTCGCGTCCGCCAACACCCCGCGCGGGTGGCTGCGCCTGGACGGAAACCTGGTCCGCGAGGAGCAGCACCTCTACCTGCAGCAGCCGGGATACGGGACGAGCTACATCATCGGAAAGATCGAGATCGAGAAGCTCCTCTCCGAGCGGAGACAACAGCTCGGACAAAACTTCATCCTGAAAAGATTCATGGAGGAGTTCGACGCCGCCGGACTGGTTCCGGCCGCGCTCGTCCGCTGGGAGCTGACCGGCCGGATGTCCGCCGACGTCCGGCGCATGCTGCCGTAGGAGTCGGGATCAGCGACATCGCATCCGGCCTTCAGATGCCGGGTTCTTCCACCCGGATCGGATCGCCCACGAAAAGGGTCGGAACTCCCCGGTCCGCGGCCGCCTTGTTGTAAGCGGGGACGTCGGTCGCAACGAGCGCGTTGAAGCGGGCGAGGTCGCCCTCCGCCTCCTTGCGGACCGCCGCCAGCTCCTCACGAACGACCTCCCGCGGCGCCTCGCCGTACGCCCCGGCCAGGGAACTCAAGCGGGTTGCTCTGCCCTGAAGGTCGGAGTGGAAGTGCAAAGTGTCCGAGGGCGTGTCTCGCTGGACGTCGCGGTTGTAGACCGCGTCCTTCAGCTCCTTCACCTTCTTGTTCAGACCGCGCGCGGCCTCGAGCGCCGCCTCGTACTTCTTCGTCGCCGAGGACTCCGCGTCGTCTCCGACGCCGACCTGCTTCGGGAGCCCGGTCAACTGGGTCTCCCATCCGTCAAGCCGGTTCAACATCTCGTTGATCGCGGAAGCGGTGTTGCGCCCGGAGAGCCCCGCCCGCGCCCGGGCGCGCAGCGCTTCCGGGTCGACCGGCCAGCGCGGGTCGGGCTCGACGGAAACTTCCCCGGTCTGGGTCTTGCCGGCTGCGGACACCGTGACCTGGTAGACGCCGGGAACGACGTCGGGCCCGCGATTCGGGTCGAAGAACTCGGAGGGAGGAGCCTCGCGGCCGAACGTGATCTTTTTCGGTCCTTCGTAGCGGAGCTGCCAGACGTATCGGTTGATCCCCCGCGCGGCGGGCCCGTACTCGGTCGCGACGAGATTTCCTTTGGCGTCGCGGAGCGTGATCTTCACCGGCTCCCGCTTCTCTCTCTTCTGCTCCTCGGTCTGCTTGATTTCTTTTTTCAGGGAGTAGTCGATGACGGCGCCCGGAGGAGGATTGGGTGCAACCCATTCGTCGATGCCGAGACCTCCTCGATTCCAGGTCTGCCAGAGCTTTGCGGGCGGGATGGAGAAGAGATGCAGGTCCTGGCCCTCGATCGCCGCGTCGACTTCCTCCATGGCCGTGATGTCGTCGAAGATCCAAATGCCCCGGCCGTGAGACGCGACGACCAGGTCGTGCGAATCCCGGACGAATTTCAAATCCCACACCGGAACCGTCGGGAAATCGACCGGCAGCTTCTTCCAGGTGCCGCCGGAGTCGGTCGAGTAGTGAAGCCCGTTGTCGGTTCCAACGACCAGGAAGCCCCGTTTGTTGGGGTCCTCGCGTACCACGTACGCCGTTCCGTCCTGGGGCAGGCCCTTCGCGATCGGCGTCCACGTGGCTCCGAAGTCGTTCGTCCGGTACACGTGGGGCCTGCGGTCGCCGAGCATGTGCGCGTCGTAGACCAGGTGCGCCGTCGATCCGTCGAACGGGGAGGGGTCGATCTGATAGACGCGCGCCCACTCCGGAGCTCCTCTGGGTGAGACGTCGCTCCATGTCTTGCCGCCGTCCCTTGTGACGTGGACGAGGCCGTCGTCGGAGCCTGCCCACATCACCTTCGGATCGGCGGTCGAGATCGCGAGCGACAGAAGGGTGTCGTAGGTCTCGGCACCCGAGAGGTCGAAGTGGACGGGACCGCCGGAGGCCTTCTGTTTCGCCTTGTCGTTCCGGGTGAGGTCCGGGCTCGCGGCCGTCCAATGGAGGCCGCCGTCCTTCGACTGGAAGACGACGTTTCCGCCGATATACACCTCGTTGGCGTCGGTCGCCGAGACGGCGATCGGGGAGGTCCAGTTGAAGCGATACTTCAAATCCGCGGGAGGTGCGTCGGAGGCTCCCGACAGGTACGGGCGGATGTTGCGGGAGAGCTTCGTCGAGCGGTCGAAGCGGGAAATGTTTCCGTTCTGGGAGTCGCCGTAGATGACGCTCGGATCCGATGGAGCGGGAACGATCCACTCGCCGTCACCGCCCGCCACGACGAACCAGTCGGCGTCTCTCACGCCGCCGCGCGCGAGCGAGTTCGAAGCTCCGCACCAGCCGTTGTTGTCCTGGAGGCCTCCGCAGATGGTGTAAGGGGCATCGGATCCCACGGCCACCTGATAGAACTGCCCGAGCGGCAGGTTCTCGAAGCCCCGCCAGGACTTGCCGCCGTCGGTCGACCCGAGAGCGAAGCCGTCGTTGCCTTGAAGGATCCGGTCGGGATCCTTCGGATCGATCCACAGAGAGTGATAGTCCGGATGAATCTTCCGGTTGTTGGTCTGAAAGGTCTTGCCGCCGTCGATCGACATCACGAGGTTGAAGGAGCCGAAGTAGACCTTGTTCTCGTCGGCCGGCGAGACCGCGATCACGGAAAAATACCAGGGCCGCACGTTGACGAGCCGCGTCTCGGAAAGCTTTTCCCATTTCTCGCCGAGGTCTTTCGACTCGAACAGGATCCCGTTTCGGGCGTGGATCAGCGCGTAGACGTGGTTGCCGTTCGTGGGAGCGATCGCGAGCGAGATCCGTCCGAGCGGACCTTCCGGCATGTCCTTCTCGAGCTTCTTCCAGGTCGCTCCGCCGTCGGTGGACTTCCAGATGCCGCTGCCGGGGCCTCCACCCACGAACTCCCAGGGGAATCGCCGGAACTGCCACATGCCTGCGAGCAGCACGCGAGAGTTGCCCGGCTGCATCGCCAGGTCGGAAGCGCCCGTCTCTCCGTCCACGAACAGGACCTTCTTCCAAGTCCCGCCGCTGTCGGTGGTGCGGAAGATTCCGCGGTCCGCGTTGGGCTTCCAGACGTTGCCGAGGACCGCGACATAGACCGTGTTCGGATCGCCCGGATCGATCAGGATCCGCGAGATCTGACCGGCATCGGCGAGGCCCATGAGGCGCCAGCTCGCGCCCGCGTCGGGCGAGAAGTAGACGCCGTGTCCGTCGATGACGTTGTTCCGAGGGTTCGCCTCGCCGGTGCCGACCCAGACGAGGTTCGGGTTGGAGGGGGCGATCGCGATGGCTCCGATCGAAGGCGGATACTTCTCGAAGATCGGTTTGAAGGAGACGCCGCCGTCCGTCGTCTTCCAGACGCCGCCCGACGCCGAGCCCGCGTAGATCACGTTGGGGTTGCCGGGAACGCCGGCGATCGCGGTGATTCGTCCACCGCCGGCGGCCGGCCCGAGGTTGCGAAACTTGAAGCCCCGTTGCGGCCCTGTGGTTTCCTCGTCGCTCTTCTTCTCCTGCGTCGCCACGGATTCGACGGTCTTCTTTTGCGGCGCGGCTGACTTCTTCAGGGCCTCCGCCGCGAGGGCCGTCGCGGCGAGCGCGAGGAACGCGACTCCAGCTAGGGCGTTGCGTGCGATCGTCATGTCTCTCCTCTTTTTTCGAGAGCGCCGATTATTTCTCAGTGGGCGAGAGAGGTTAGGCCGCACCCTGCTCTACTTCGCGGAAGCCTTCCACATCGGGTGCTCGAAGGAGAGATAGAGGAAGACCCCGCGGTCCCCCCGGCTCGGGCCGATGCCGATCGGAAACGCGATCCCGGGAACGATCTGGAGCCCGCTCGAAAAGTTGTACGCCCAGCGGATTCCGGGGCTCAGGAAGAAGGAATCCTGTGACTCCGAGCGCCCGGGGCCGGTGACGGATTGCGACCGCGTCCAGACCGCCTCGACCAGGACGTTGAAGTCCCGCCGGAGCGTCCAGATGAGGCTCTGGCCGGCGTTGACGCCTCGCGCGACCGCTTTCTCGCCCCGCTCGTTCTTCGCCGCTGCCGTGTAGTTTCCTCCGACGTTCGTGTGGGTGACGAACTGGGGCGACAAGACCGTGCTCATGGCGACGTTGACCTGGAACCCCGGTCCGCCCGACCCGAGTCCCCTTTTCGCGTCTCCCGTGGGAAGAAGCAGGGTCAGGCGCGGCGTGCAGGCGAACCGCGTTTCCCCGCTTCCGGCGAGCTGGTAACGATAGTTGATGCCGATGTCGCCCGGTCCGGAATGCGCACCCGATTCTCCGGTCATCCGCTGGTACGGAATCGTGTAACTCAACTGGTGGGCCTGCGCCGGGACCGGCCATTCCTGCGTGAAGAATGCGAGCCATCCTCCTCCGCGCATCCGCAGGAAGGAGTTGATGTGCTGCACGACGCCCTCTTCCTGGTTGTAGGCCTCCTCCATGAGGAAGCTGTTGTCCTGGATGAGGGGCGGATTCTCCGGCTTCTTCTCCTCGGGGAGACCCTGGCCGAGGACCGCGGCAGCGGACGCGAAGACGGCGATTGTCGGGAGAAAGCGATTCACGGCTTCGAGAAGAAGTCCCAACTCTACCGGCACCTGCGGCCGCGAAGAGACCGCTGCCACGGGCAGACTCGGCTAGGATTCCTCCGAGGAGGGACGCGATGGCCGAATCCCGCCGGGACTTCCTCACCCACGCCGCCGGAATCCTCGGGGCTGCCGCCGCCGGTCGAGCGGTCACGGAGTCGGCATCTTCCCCCGAGCCGCAGGTCACGCCCGTTGCGGGGACGCCTCCCGCGTTCGGGACGGCTCCTCCGGTGGGCCCCGAGGTCACCGTCACGACGGTCGGCGAAGCCGAGAAGCTGGTGCGCGTGGAGCTGACGCCTGCGGAGAGGGCGCAGGTCGCGGGCAACTGGCGCCAGGCGATGGCCTCGACCATGGAGCGCCGCACGGGTCCCAGGAAGGTCGCTCTCGAAACGTCTCTCGCCCCGGCCACGCGCTGGGATCCGGTCCTCCCCGGCATGCCCGCCGGCCCCTCGCGGGACCGGTTCGTCCGCGCCGCAGACGAGCGGCGGCCCCTGCCGAAGCACGACGACGACATCGCCTTTGCGCCCGTCGCCGACCTGTCGCGCTGGATCGAGCGACGTGCCCTCACTTCCGAGCGGTTGACGCGCATTTACCTTGAGCGGCTCGAGCGCTTCGACGGGAAGTTGAAGTGCGTCATCACGCTGGCGAGGGACCTCGCGCTCGGGCAGGCGCGGCGCGCGGACGCGGAGATCGCCGCGGGAAAGTATCGTGGTCCGCTCCACGGCATTCCCTGGGGCGCGAAGGACCTGCTGGACACGAAGGGCATCCGGACGACCTACGGGGCCGAGCCGTACCGGGACCGCGTGCCCGACGCCGACGCCGCGGTCGTCGACCGCCTTCACAAAGCCGGAGCCGTCTTGGTCGCCAAGCTCAGTCTGGGCGCGCTGGCGTTGAACGACGTCTGGTTCGGCGGCCAGACGATGAACCCCTGGCTGCTCGAGGAGGGATCCGGCGGAAGCAGTGCCGGGCCGGGAGCGGCGACGGCCGCGGCTCTGGTGGGCTTTGCGATCGGCAGCGAGACCGAGGGGAGCATCGTGGATCCGTCGATGCGCTGCGGCGTCACCGGCCTGAGGCCGACGTTCGGTCGAGTGGCGCGGACCGGCGCGATGACGCTCTGCTGGTCGCTCGACAAGCTCGGGCCAATGGCCCGCGGCGTCGAAGACACCCTTCTCGTCCTCGCGGCGATCTCCGGTCCGGACCCGGGCGACCTCTCGAGCGTAGCGAGCCGGCTCGACTTCGAGGCCGATCGGACCGTGAAGGGGCTCAAGGTGGGGGTTTTCCCGAAATGGATGAACGAAAGCCCGGCGACCGAAGTGGACCGCGCGGCGCTCCAGACCGTCCAACGCCTCGGGATGGCGCCGGTGGAGGTCGGACTTCCGGACTGGCCTTACGGGGGACTGAACACGATCCTGTTCGCAGAGGCCGCAGCCGCTTTCGAGGAGCTCACCCTTTCGCACGGCGTGGACGCGCTCAAGATGCAGGTCCCCGACGGCTGGCCGAACACGTTTCGGCAGTCGCGCTTCCTCTCGGCCGTCGACTTCGTCCAGGCCGATCGAATGCGTCGCAAGGTGGCTCGGGAGATGGCTCGCGTCTTCGAGAAGGTCGACCTGCTCCTCGTCCCCGCCCTGCGCGACGAGATCCTGACGATCACGAACTTCACCGGCCATCCCTCGCTCACTCTGCCGGCCGGGTTCGTCGAGGTCGGGCAGGCTCGAAGCGACTGGGCGCCGGACCCGGCGCGCCCGTTGCCGACGTTCTCTCCGAAACAGCGCGTGCCGCACGGCGTGACGCTCGTCGGGAAGCTCTTCGACGAGGGGACGATCGGCAGAGCCGGCATTGCGCTCGAACGGGCTTTCGGCGTCGCGGGGAAGAGGCCTTCGGGGTTCTGACCGACGAGTGTCACGAGGGATCGCCGTCGTCATCCGGCCGACGGTCGCACCGCGCGCGCGTCTTTTGCCTAGTCCGTTGTCCGGTGGCGCGAGGAGAACGTGGCGCGCGAAGGAATAGACCGGTGGAAAAAGGGAGGGCCGAAAGGCATCCGGCGCAGATGCGGGAATCCGCGGCGGGAGAGACGCGGCGGGTAAGGCGATCCGTATCCGCCGAGGATCGGGTAGCCGAAGGACATGCCGTCGGGGGCGGTTCCCGCATCGATCTCTGAAATGGGCGCTCTCGAAACGGCAGCTTCGGGGCCTTCACCGGTCTCGCCGATGTCAACGGCCGCGACGGTCGTGAGATAGGCCACCACGCTCTTCCCGGCGCCCGCCTTCCTCAACTGTTCGACGTCCTCGGAGTCGACGACGGGCGGGAGCTCTGTCGCGTGCGCGCGGAGGTAGGAGATGACCGTCCTGTCGCTCGCGCCCTGAGCTTTCAGGCGAACGGCTTCGCCGAGTGGGCTTTCATGGATCGCCTTCGCTTCGGAGAGGGGTTTCCGGGTGGGGGCTTCGCTTCGTTCAATCGAGACGCTCTTGCCCGTCCCCCGGATCGTCACGCGTGGACGGGTTTGCGCGTCGCCCCGCGCGGCTGACACCGGGGCGAGCGTCGAGAGCGCGAGAAGAATTGCCCTGGCGGCAAAAGCCTTGGACATCGAGAGCCGCTCCATTCCTTAATATCACACCCGGAAAGGGAGCCCTCTCCGCCTTAACCGTTCCTCACGGGAAGGACGCCGCGGGAAGCGACCTCCGCGAACGCTCCGACGTCGGTCGTACGGTTCGATCGCACGTAGAGGATCGTTCCTGACGATAGAATCTGCCCCAAAATTAGGGAGAAAATCATGAAGACCCGATTCATCCCACTCTTTCTCTTGGGCGTGTTGGCGGCAGTCGGCCTATCCGCGCAGACGAAGGCCTCCGGTACGTGCCAGTGCAAAACGGATCCTGCTTCCCCGCCCCCGGTCGCCCTCATCGACAAGCCCGACCACTCCTTCGCGGTCGGCAAGGCCCAGTGCACCTGGACCAATTGGGTGATCGCGGGCACGCAGGCGAAGGATGGTACCTCGACCGATCTGGATGAGATCAGCGGCGACACGGTTTCGGTCCGCGGCTATCACGTGGCCACGATGACAAACGGCGATACGTGGGTCGCCAAGTATCAGGGCTCGTTCAAGACGAAGGACGGAAAGCCTGTGAGCGGCGAGGGCACCTGGACCTTCACGAGCGGCACCGGGAAGCTGAAGGGCATCAAAGGGAAGGGCACGTACAAGGGGACTGCCAACGCGGACGGGAGCGTTTCCTACAAAGTCGACGGCGATTATCAACTGCCGTAGCGGCAAGGCCCGTACATCCTCGGATCTGCACGACCCTCGTGTAAAGCGTCGCGAAAAGCGATGGTGGAGCTGAACGGGATCGAACCGTCGACCTCCTGAATGCCATTCAGGCGCTCTCCCAGCTGAGCTACAGCCCCACGCGGAAGGCCGCGCAGAATAGCACGCGGGTCGCGAAGCTTCAACGCGAGCACGCCTGCCGCACCCGGCTTCCGACATAATCCCACGCGGAAGCGCCCGGGGCCTGGTGGCTCTCGCGGACTTCAAATCCGTTGGCGTCCCGGTTCCGCCGGGATGGGTGGGTTCGATTCCCATGCGCTTCCGCCACGCCTTTTTCGTGCACATGACTTGCAACTGCCGACGCACAGGAGGATTCCATGAGCGTCAACCTTCAGGCATGGAGCAACTTTCTGGGACGGTCTCTGATCGTCTTCCTCATGATCGAGGGGGTCAAGACCTTCCCTTGGGTCGCCCGGGTGTCGGGCGGCTCGATCTCCTTCAAGCTGCTGGAAAACGTGGCGGTGAACCTCGTCTTCGCGATTCTCGTTCAGAAGACCGGCAGCGACATCTTCTTGGGCGAGGGCCCCTGGCCGCTCGTGCTTTCCGTCGTCTTCGGATCGCTCGCGACGGCCGGACTCCATCGCTTGAAGATTGCCTTTGAACGGCGCTCGCCATCCGATCCCGTATGGGAGGCGAAGCACGCGAGAAAGGTGGCCTGACCGGCTGCTCTTCGATCGCAGCGCGGTGGTAGCATCGCGGCCGCAAAAAAAGTGGAGGAAAAATGAGAATGCGCTCGACCGCACTGATCGGAGCAGTCCTGCTCGCCGCCGCGTCGCTCTGCCTCGCCCAGACCGCCGGAAAGATGGGGAAGCCGAAGGGAAAGGCCGCTGCAACGAAACCCGCACCCGCCCCCCGGATGGCGGGATCGCCGGAAACCGCAAAGCTCACGGCGCTCGTGGGAAACTGGCACTGCACCGGGAAAACGATGGCCTCCCCGATGGGTCCCGAGCACGCGACCGAGGCGACCGTTTCGGTCAAGATGGACCTCGGAGACCACTGGCTTGTCACGCGCTATCGCGAGACGAAGACCGCCGCGAACCAGATACCGTTCGATGGAGACGAGTACTGGATGTACGACGCCGCCGAGAAGAAATGGGATCGGATCGCCGTCGACAGCTGGGGAAGTTGGAACGCCGGCGACGCCAAAGGCTGGGAGGGGGACTCGATCACCTGGAATGCGGAAGGCATGATGGGGGGCAAGAAGGCGAAATATCACGACACCTTCACCAAGAAGAGCGATCACGAGGTCGTCTACAAGGGCCAGATGCAATCGAACGGGAAATGGGTCGACATCTGGGAGACAACCTGCACTAAGTAAGCGGCGGCTCGACGCCGCCGGTAGAGAGTAAACGGCCGTTCCTCAACATCCCATGGCGTAAGCGCGAACGGAGGGCTCGGGCTAGACTGCATCCAACTTGCAGTCGACGGGCAGACCGATTCTCTTAGCCGCCCGCTCGGTCTCGAAGTCCTATCGTCTGGGGGCGGCGATCGTCACCGGGATCCGCGACGTCACGCTCGAGATCGGTCCGGAGGACTTCGTCGCCATCCAGGGCCCGAGCGGCTCGGGCAAGACGACCCTCCTGAACCTTCTCGGTCTCCTGGACACGCCCGACGCCGGAGAGGTACGCGTGGAGGGACGGGAGGCCGCCCGCCTCTCGGAGAACGCGAGATCCGACCTGCGGCGCGACCGCTTCGGGTTCGTTTTCCAGACGTTCAACCTGATCCCCGTGCTTTCCGCGGAAGAGAACGTCGCCTATCCGGTCGGTCTCGCCGGAAAGGGCCCGGCGGAGAGACGCGCGCGGGCGCTCGAGCTCCTCTTGGCGGTGGGACTCGGCGACAAAGCCGGCGTCCGCCCGGACCTCCTTTCCGGCGGACAGCGGCAGAGGGTCGCGATCGCGCGGGCGCTCGCGAACCGGCCGGCGGTCGTCTTCGCGGACGAGCCGACCGCGAACCTCGACTCGAAGACGGCGGACGAGATCCTGGACCTCATGCGCGCGATGGGGAAAGAGCGGGAAGTTGCCTTCGTGTTCGCGACCCATGATCCGCGGGTCGTCGCCCGGGCGAGGCGGGTCGTCTCTCTCCAGGACGGCCGGGTCGAGTTGGACACGGGGCCGCGATGAGCTCCCTGCTGAAGGTCGCCTTGATTCGCGCAAGCGCCATGGGATGCTGCCCGGCGGCCGTTTACTCTCTCCCGGCGGCGTCGAGCCGCCGCGACAGATGAATTCCTGGAGTCTCGCCTGGCGCAATCTCGTGCGGCAGAAGCGCCGGACGCTTCTCATGGGCTCGGTCGTCGCGTTCGGATTCGCGGCGTTCGCGCTCGCGGGCGGGTTCATCGCGCAGTCCTTCGAAGGGTTGAAGGAAGGCACGATCCGCTCGATCGGCGATCTCCAGATCGTGGACCGGCGCGCCGTGACACGAAGCGAGGAGTCGACCTTGGAGTTCGGCCTCGGGAACGCGGGCCGGGCACGTGCGATCGCCGGTCGCGATCCGGCTGTTGTGGCGGTGCTGCCTCGGATCGAGTTCGTCGGTCTGGCGACGAACGGCGCGAAGTCGGTGCCCTATCTCGGCGTGGGCGTCGATCCGCCGCCGGAGGCCGCCGCGACACTCGCGCGCGAGCTCGTCGTCGCCGGCCGGTATCTCTCGAGCGCCGACGGCGAAGAGGTGATTCTCGGAACGGGCCTCGCGTCCGCGCTCGGCGTCAAGACCGGCGACCGCATCACGCTCATGGCCACGACCCGCGACGGATCCTTGAACGCGGTGGACGGAGTCGTCGCGGGGCTCGTCGACGTTCGGATCAAGGAGCTGAACGACCGATATCTGGCGGCCGGCATCGGGCTGGTGTCGCGCCTCCTCGAGACGTCGGAGACCGTCTCGAAGCTCGTCGTCTTCCTTCGAAAAGGCTCGGACGAGAACCGCGTCGCGAAGAGGCTGGAGCAGTCCCTGACCGCGGCGGGGTTTCCGATCGCGATCCGCCACTGGGCGGACCTCGCCGTCTTCTACGGTCAGGTCAAGCTCCTCTACATCGGGATCTTCGGGTTCGTCGGGGCCGTCCTGGTCGTGATCGTGATCCTGTCCGCGGCGATCGTGATGACGATGTCGGTGACCGAAAGAACGCGCGAGATCGGAACGCTGCGGGCGATCGGGACCCGTCCGGCCGGCATCCTGAAGATGTTCCTCGCGGAGGGGGCGGTGCTCGCCCTGGCCGGCTGCCTCGCGGGCGCGCTCGTCGCGCTCGTCGTCCGGGCGATCTTGAACGCGTCCGGGATCATCCTGCCGCCGCCGCCGGGGGCGACCCACGGGATGCCGATCAACGTGAAGTTCTACCCGCTCGCATACGTGGCCGGCATCGCCGCGATGGTGGGCACGATGCTCGTCGCCTCCTGGTTTCCGGCGCGTCGCGCCTCGCGGATCTCTATCGTCGAGGCGCTCACGCACGTCTAGATGCGCGACCCCGCTGGAACACGTCGAGCCGCTGGGCTGTTGGAGTTTTCGGTGGAACGACTCGCGGCTCTTCTCGTTCTCGTTCTCGTTCTCGTTCTCGTTCTCGTTCTGGTTCTCGTCTCGTCCTCCGCATTCGCCCAGAGCTCCGGCGGAGAGCAGAGCCTGCTCGCGGCCGTCGACGCGACCCGCAATGCTTTCGACGAGGCGGTGATCTCCGCCCGCGCGACGCAGATCGTGGACGGCAAGGAGACGGCGAGCGCGGAGTTCGACGTGTACGTGAAGGGACGGGACAAGGGTCTGATCGTTTTTCGGGGCGGAAAAAACAGCGGGCGCAAGGTCCTGACGAACGGCGACCGGATGTGGCTCCTCGTGCCCGGCTCGACGAACCCGGTGCCGATCACTCCCAACCAGCGCCTGCTCGGGGGCGCGTCCTTCGGCGACGTCGCGAGACTGCGCTTTTCGGAGGATTACACCGCGAAAGCGACCGGGGAGAGCGAAACCGCGGGCGGCCGGAGCTGCCGCCTTCTGGAGCTGACGGGAAAGTCGCCGAAGCTTTCTTATCCGCGGGTGCTCCTCTCGGTCGACGATCGGGAGAAGGTCCCCTGCCGGGTCCGGTTCTTTCTCGCGTCGGGGAGAGAAGCGCGCGACGTGACGTTCACGAAGTTTCGGGAGCAGTCGGGCAAGAAGGTGGTTTCCGAAATGGAGATCCGCGAGCTGATCGGCGCCGCTTCTCGCGCGGTCACGCGTCTCGAGTACCGCGACTACCGCATGGCGAAGCTCGACCCGAAAATATTCACGCCCGAAGGCGCGAGAGGGTTGTAGCTCTAGCGCCGCGTCGCTGTGATCGCGAACCGGACCAGTCTCTTTCCCGCGATGCGTCCGGCAATCGCGCCGATCGCCGGATTCAGCATCAGCCGCCGGAAGGCGGCGCTCCAGGCGAAACGCCGCGCGAAGCGTCGGCGCCACGCCTCGGAATAGGCCCGCGCGCACTCTTCGCGCGACAGCTCTCCCGAAAGAAAGCGATCCGCCGTTTCCGCCGCGAGGATGCCGCTCGCGAGCGCGGCCGACTGGCCTTCCCCCGAGAACGGGTCGAGAACTCCGGCGGCATCGCCGGCCATCAGAATTCCGTCTTCCGTCGGGGGCTTCGCGGTGAAGAACACGGGCCCGGTCCCGAGGAAGCCGACCGGGCCGGCCGTCAGCTTCGAGAGGTCGGCGTCGAGAGCCGGATTCCCGAGACGCGCCCGGTCCACGACCGCCTCCCAGCCGCGGCCCGAGCGGGTGCGAACCCTCTCGGAGACGACTCCGGCGAGGTTGACCGCTCCGCCCTCGACGCGCGAGAGCCCGCAATACCCGCCGGCGAAGAGATAGAGACGCACTTGACCATCCAGAAACGCCGTCTCTCCCGCGAAGTCGCGGCTCCAGCCGAAGAAGCGTGAGCGGCGTCCGAGGAAGCTCCGCTCGAGCACGCGATCGAGCGCGTCCCATCGGCCCCAGGCGCCGATCACGGCGCGGGCCAGGACGTCGACCTCCTCCTGCCGATGGACGAAGCGGACCCGGATTCCGGAGGGGTCCGGTCGGGCGGTGAGCACCCGTGCGGTGAAACGCACGTCGGCGCCCGCGCCCTGCGCCCGCCGCGCGAGCAGGTCGTCGAGTCGAAACCGGGAGATTCCGAGAGCGGCATGGGGAAGGAGAAAGCAGATCGCCGTCGTCCCCGGGAGGTAGAGCGCACCCCTCGTCACGCGCTCGGAAGTGGCGCTCTCGATTTCCTCCCGCACGCCGAGACGGTCGAGGCTCGGCAGGGCGTCGGCCGAAAGGAAGTCTCCGCAGACCTTGTGTCGCGGGAAGAGGTCCTTCTCGAGGAGGAGGACCCGCCGTCGCCGGTCTGCGAGGATCGTCGCCGCGGCGGAGCCGGCCGGACCGGCGCCCACGACGACGGCGTCGAAGCGCTCGGTCAAGCGCTCGGGGCGGAAACGAGGAACCGAAAGGGGAAAATGCGCTCGACCTCGGCGCCGGGCACGGCGTCGCGGGCGATCCGGCGCGCTTCCTCCGGCGTGTACGCCTGCTGGACCGAGGAGATCCCGTCGAGGAGCGAAACGCGCGTCTTGAAGAGGAGCCTTCCCGCGACGGAAATGAACCCCAGGGGAATCCGGTGGCGGGTCAGATCGAGGATCGCGAACCCGTGCCGCGCAATTCGCGCGAAGGACGCCAGAAGCCGGGCGTTCTCCGCGGGGGAGAAATGGTGGAAGAACAGCGTCGACACGATCCAGTCCACGGAGCGCTCGCCGAACGGCAGGCCGAAAGCGTCGGCGCACACGCCCGGGAAGGCGTCGCGCGCCATGCGACGCCCGGCCACCAGGTGCCTCCACTGCACGTCCGAGGCGAAGACCGTCGCGGGGTGTCCCGCGCGGGCGAGAGAGCGGGCGAGGCGCCGCGAGACGTCGGCCGAACCGGCCCCCACGTCGAGCAGCACCGGGCGCCGGACGCCCTGCCGCCGCATCTCGCCGACGAGGAAGCCTTCGAGCGCCCGCGCGCTTCCCCACCACCGGTGGACGAGGGAGAGATCCTGGAGCGATCGGCGCATCTCCTCTGCCGAAATGTTCGGGTCGTCCAGGATCTCGGGGGACGGCCGCCGGGGCGGGACGAGAAAGCTCACGTTTTCGAGCCTGGACTTTCCGTTATCCCTGGCTCATCACCAGCGCGCTGTTCTTGGACCCGAACCCGATGCAGTTGCAGAGGGCGTGCTCGAAAGAAGTCTTCCGCGACTCGTTCGCGACGTAGTCGAGATCGCACTCCGAGTCCGGTGCCTCGAGGTTGATCGTCGGGGGCAGGAAGGAGTCCCGCATCGCGAGCAGCGTCGCCGCGACCCCCGCGGCGCCGCAGGCTCCCTGAGGGTGCCCGATCATGGACTTGATCGACGAGCCCGGCAGCCGCGGCGCCGATCGACCGAAGGCGTGCCGCACGGCCCGCGTCTCGACGCGGTCGTTCAGCGCCGTCGATGTGCCGTGATAGGCGAGGTAGTCGATGGCATCGGGGGGAAGCGCCGCCTCCGCGAGCGCGAGCGACATGGCCCGCGCCGGCTCTTCGCCGGTCTCGTCCAGGCGGACGCGATGGTGCGCGTCGCACGTCGCGCCATAGCCCCGGATCTCCGCGTAGATTCTCCCCCCGCGGGCGAGCGCCCGCTCCCGTTCCTCCAGCACGAACATCCACGCGCCTTCCCCCAGGACGAAGCCGTCGCGGTCGGCGGAGAACGGCCGAGAAGCGCGCGGCGGCTGGCATTCCCAGGACGTCGAGACGATCCGCATCATTACGAAGCCTTCCATGATCCCCCGCACGACCGTCGCGTCCACGCCGCCGACGAGCAGCGCGTCGCCGCCCACGCCGAACTTGATCGAGTGAAACGCATAGCCGAGGGCGTCCGTCGAAGAGGCGCAGCCCGTCGAGACGACGTGGGAGAGCCCGCGCAACCCGAACTGCATCGAGATCTCGGACGACAGCGTTCCGATGGTTCCGGAGGGGATCGAGTAGATCGACGCCTTCTTCGTCTGGTTGGTGTAGTAGAGGTGGTACATCCGCTCGGTGAACTCGATCGCGCCGCCGCCGGTGCCGAGCACGACTCCCATCCCGCGCCGCTCGTCCAGAGACAGCCGCGACGGATCGATACCCGCGTCCTCGAGGGCCTCCGCGGAGGCGGCAATCGCCATCGGCACGGCACGGGAGACGTGCCGGATGTCTTTGGCCCCGATCCACGCGGTCGGATCGAAGCCCTTCAGCTCCCCGGCGATCGTGACGGGCAGCCCCTCCGGATCGAAGAGCGAGATCCGACCAACGCCGGAGGTACCTCTCTTGAGGGCCGAGGCAAAGGCCTCTCTTCCGTTCCCGTTCGGGGAAAGGCATCCGACCCCGGTGATGACGACACGGCGCTCCGACACGGCGCGGATTTTACTTGCAGGGTCCGTGCACGATTTCCGACTTAGGAAAAACTAAAAGTGTCGTGTCGTCGGTGGCGGGTGCAGGTCCGCAGGACCTGTCCCCGCGGCGGGTCTTACGGCGGCGCCCACCGCGCGAACCAGCGGTCGAGCACGCGCAGGAGAGTCAGCGGAACGAACTTGACGAGCGCGTCGGCGTGGAGGGAACCGGGAAGGTCGAGATGGACGTACTCGACGGGCGGTGCGGCCGACTCCGCGAGAAGACGGCCGTGCGACGGGTCCACGAGCCAGTCGCCTTCGGCGGTCACGATCAGCTTCGGCATGGAGAGCTTCGCGATGGCTTCCGCCGCGCGGGGCTTGGGACCGCGCAGGTGACGGATGGCGATTCGCGGCATTCGGAGCGCGTGACGGAGTCGGAGCTGCCGCATCGCGTCGCGCGAGAGCGGGCGCGGGGTGAGCGTCGACACGTCCGCCGGCGACGAGATCATCACGAGCGCGCGACAGGGGAGGTGCGGGCATCGTGCGAGGGTTTCCGCGGCGATCGAGCCGCCCATCGAAAGCCCGATGACGGAGAACCGGGCATAGGGCTTCCCTTCTCCGGCGAGGTCTTCCGCGACCGCCTCGAGGTCCATCCTTTCGGCGGCTCCGAACCCGTAGGAGCCGCCGCTCCCGCCGTGACCCCGGAAGTCAAGCGCGGCGACGTCATAGCCCCGCCGGTAGAAGTGCGTCGCGAGGTACAGGTTCTCCCTCGCGAGGCGCCGCCTCCAGAAGCCCGGCGCCAAGATCACGATCTCGCGCGACGGGCGACGCCAGAGCGTGTAGGCGATCGAGACGCCGTCGGACGTGAGCGCTCGCCCTTGCAGGACCTCGGGCGTCGGATGCGCGCGCCGCGCCCGCTCGACCGCGGGCTTTCGCTTCTTCAGCGCTCGAGAAGGACGCATGTGACGAGCGAGCCGGCGGCGAGCGGGCCGCCGTCTTGGGGTATCCGGATCAGTGCGTTCGCCCGTGCGTGCGCCGCGATGTCGTGGCTACCCGCGGTCGGCAGAGGCTCGACGCGCCGCTCACCGTCCTCGTCGACGAGCCGCGCGTCCCGGTACGTCTCGCGCGGCCCGGCCGGGGGAAGCTCCCGCGACAGCCGCGCCATGACCCGCGGAGGTCCCGGCTCCTGCGCCCCTTCCAGCCGGTCGAGCGCGCTGCGGACGAAGAGGTGGAAAGAGACCGATGCCGAAACGGGGTTCCCCGGAAGGCCGAACCAGAGCGACTTCCCTTTCCGCGCGAAAGCGACCGGTTTTCCGGGCCGCACGGCGACGCGGTGGAAAAGGAGCTCCCATCCCGCGCGCTCCGCGGCCGGCGGCAGCAGATCGAGATCCCCCGCCGAGACGCCGCCGGTCGTCACCAGCGCGTCCGCCTCCCCGAGGGGCTCCGTGAACAGCCGTTCGACCGCTTCCGGCTCGTCTTCGACCGGGTCCCGCGTCATCACGATCCATCCGCGCGCCCGACAGAGAGCCTCGACCATCGGGCCGTTCGAGTCCCTCAGCTGCCCGCCGCGCGGCGTCTCGCGGACGGCGACGAGCTCGTTGCCGGTTGTCGCGATCGCGACTCGCGGCCGCCGCCGCACGCGCACGGGATCGACTCCGGCGAGCGCGGCGAGGGCGATTCCAATGGGGTCGAGCCGGCTGGCCTCCGAGAGCAACACCGTGCCGCGTGCGACGCTTTCTCCTCTTCGGCGGAGGTGTGCGCCCTCGAACGGCGCGCGCTCGAAAGAGACCCTTCCCGCCTCGCGGCGGATCTCTTCAATCGGAACCACGGCATCCGCGCCGGCGGGGAGAGGCGCCCCCGTCATGACGCGCACCGTCTCGCCCGGCGCGAGCGGCGGCGGGGGAGGGTCACCGGCGGCGACGAGGCCGGGACGCTCGTGAAGCCCCTCGTTTGCGCCGGCCTCGCCGGCGGAGAGCGCGTAGCCGTCCATCGCCGAGGTGTCGAACGGGGGCCAGTCCACGTCGGAGACGACGTCGGCTCCGAGAATTCGTCCGAGAGCGTCGGCGAGCCGGACCGTCTCGACCTCTCCCGGCGCCACCGCCCGATCGAGGATCGCGTACGCCTCCGATACCGTGATCACGCGGCGATTGTAGACGCCGGCGCCGCGCGAACCTGAAACAGTTCGGTTACCATGGTTGGAAATCCGTCTCATGGAAAAGAGGTTCGAGTATCGCGGCGACCTCGCGGTCACTCCGCTGCCGGAGATTCTCGCGACGATCGAACGCTACCGGGTGCCCGGCTCGCTGTCGGTCACGAGCGGCTCGAGACATCGACGGATCTACCTGGACACGGGCGTCGTCGTCTTTGCGACCTCCGACGAGCCGGAGGTTCGTCTGGGGACGTACCTGATCCGGCACGGGACCTTGCCGGAAGACGCGGTCGTGAGCGCCGAGTCGCGCCTCGCTGGAGACGGCATCCGTCTCGGCCAGATCCTTCTGCGGCTCGAGCTGCTCGACCAGCCCACGCTCGATCGCGCGATCGCGGAGCAGGTCCGCGCCATTCTCTGGGGCGCGTTCGACTGGGAGAGCGGCGAAGTGGTCTTCGAGGTCGGGTCGCGCCGGGACGAGGAGACGATCCGAATCGACCTGCCAATCGCGGAGGTCATCGTCGACGGCATCCGGCGGGCGCGCGCGGTCCGTCGGTTCATCGAGCGCCTCGGTTCGGGGCAGTCGGTGCTCGAGAGGTCGACGAGCGAGATGCCCGCCCGGCTCTTCTCGTCCGACGAGGCCGCCCTCCTCGAGCTCGTCGACGGACGCACACCGGTGCAGCTCCTGTGTCAGAAGGGTCCGGCGACGGTGGCGGAGAACGCACGGACTCTCTACGCGTTCTTCTGCCTCGACCTCGTGCGGATCAAAGAGCCGGCGGGAGTTCGGAAGCTACAATGGAAAACGGATGGGGGACCGCTCGCCGACAGCTGATCGCTGACAGCCGGACGACATGCCGATCTACGAGTACGTCTGCCTGTCTTGCCCCCGCAAGACCGAAGCCATCCAGCGGATGGGAGAGAAGCCTCTCAGGATCTGTCCGCATTGCGGAGGAAAACTGAAGAAAGCGTTCTCCGCCCCCGCGATCCAGTTCAAGGGAAGCGGGTGGTACGTGACGGATTACGCGGGCGCCAAAGGCGAGCAGAAGGCGAAGGAAGCCGCCGCCGATACGAAGGAAGGCTCGGAAAAAGCCGAAAAGGCGGAAAAGGCCGAAAAAGCCGAGAAGTCCGAGAAGTCCGAGAAGTCCGAGAAGAAAGAAAAAACGACGGAGAAAAAGGGTCCGAAGTCCAGAGCCCACGGTTCAAAGTAGCCGGCCGACCGGGCCTCAGGACAGATCCAGGGTTTTCAGGTACTCCCGAAAATCCGTTCCCAGATCTTTCCGCTTCAATGCGAACTCGACGGTTGCCTTCAGGAACCCGAGCTTGTCGCCCGCGTCGTAGCGCTTCCCTTCGAAGAGATAGCCGTCGATCGCCTGCCGCTCGAGAAGCGTCGCGAGGCCCGACGTCAGCTGGATCTCGCCGCCCGTGTCGGACCGCGTCTCCTCGAGGATGTCGAAGATCTCGGGCGGAAGGATGTAGCGGCCGATGATCGCGAGGTTCGAGGGCGCCTTCTCCGGCGCCGGCTTCTCGACCATTCCCGTGATCCGGACGATCCGGTCGCTCTCGCGCTCGCCGGCGATGATCCCGTACTGCCGAGTCTGTCCCGGAGAAACCTCCTGGATGGCGATAACCGGGTTTCCGCGCCTTTCGTAGACCCGCATCATCTGACCGATGCACGGCTCCTGCGAGTCCACGATGTCGTCCCCAAGGAGCACCGCGAAAGGCTCGCGTCCGACGAGATCTTTCGCCTGAAGGATCGCGTGTCCGAGCCCGAGGGCCGTCTTCTGCCGGACGTAAGAGACCGGAATCAGGTCCGAGATCTCCCGCACAATCGCGAGCAGGTCGTCCTTGCCCCGGTCCTCGAGCATCTTCTCGAGCTCGAACGAGGTGTCGAAGTGGTCTTCGATCGCGTTCTTGCCGCGCCCGGTGACGATGACGATCCGCTGGATCCCGGCTGCCTTCGCTTCCTCGACCACGTACTGGACGAGCGGGCGGTCCACGAGGGGAAGCATTTCTTTCGGCTGGGCTTTGGTCGCCGGCAAGAAACGCGTGCCGAGCCCGGCCGCCGGAAATACCGCCACGCGGACGGGTTGCATCGACGACAATCGTAACCGACGGGCCGCTACAATGTCCGGGCCATGAGCGGCGACGACGCCTTCTTCCGGGAGCTCGCGCTCGAGCTCGAATCGCGCGGACGCCTCGCTCTCGCAACCGTCGTCGAGACGAAAGGCTCCGGTCCTTCGCGCGTCGGCCGGCGGTTCGTGATCTTCGAGGATGGGTCCTTCCGCGGCACGATCGGCGGCGGCCCGTTCGAGGCGCTCGTCGTCGCGGATGCCGGCCCCCTCTTCCGCGAAGGCGGTCCGCCGCGCTTCCTCAAGTGGTACGACTTCTTCGAGCGCGAGATCGAGTCGGGGCAGCTGCGGGAACCGACCAACATGATCTGCGGCGGCTCGGCGCGCGTCTCCGTCGAGCTCTTGAAGGCGGCCCCGACGCTCGTCATCCTGGGCGGCGGACACGTTGGCAGAGCGCTTGCTCGGCTGGGCGTCGATCTTGGATACGACGTCCTGGTCGGAGACGACCGCGATCAATACGCCCGGCCCGACCGGTTCGCCGCCGGCGTGAGAGCGGTGCACACGAGCCGCGAATACGAGCTCCCGCCGGAATCTCTCCTGCCCGGCAGAGATCACTACGTCGCCGTCGTGTCCCGGTGCTGGGAGACGGATCTGGCGGCGCTGCGTCCGTGGCTCGCCGATGGAGCGCCCGCGGCGAAGTATCTCGGACTGATCGGGTCGGCCCGCAAGGTCCGCGGGGTTCTCGCCCGGCTCGCGGAGGAAGGTGTTGCTCCGGAGAAGTTCGAGGCGATCCGGGCGCCGATCGGGCTCTCGATCGGCGCGGTGACACCCGGGGAGATCGCCGTCTCGATCCTGGCGGAAGTGACGGCGGTCCGCCGTGGTGAGGCGAATCCCGGTTATCCTTGGCCCCGGAGGACCGGGAGCCGGGTTTCGACAGGCCAATCGTCCTGATCGTCTTTCCCTGGAACAGAAAGTGATGAAACGGCGACCGAATCTCTGCATCGACCTGCTGATTGCGGTCGTCCTTCTCCTCGCGACTTCCCGATCGCAGGCTGCGGGCTGGTGGCGTCTGCCGGTGTGGGGAGCGGAGGTTCGCGTTTTCGCCATCGACCCGTTTGCCTCGGGCACGCTGTACTGCGGCACGTCGCGCGGCAACTTCTACGGATCGTCAGACGGCGGCTCCACTTGGACGCCGCTGCGCCAGGGGGCGGCCTTTCCGGGTTACATCGCGACCGGTTTGATCGCGGACACCGCGGTGCCGGGGAGGCTCTGGGCGACGCTCGCGGGCCAGTACCAGGGAGGCCTCGTCGCGAGAAGCGACGACCGTGGGGCGAACTGGACGGTGCTTTCGCGCTGGAAGGTATCCGTGGCCACGCGTGCGCTCGCCCTTGCGCCGGGCGACCCGCCGCTCTTGGCCGTCGGCGGCGACGACGGCGTCCGCCTCTCCAGAGACGGAGGCGAAACCTGGAATCTGACGGGGGACACGACCCCGGGTCTCTACCAGGTCGAGTCGCTCGCCTTCGCGCCGGGCGACCGCAAGACACTGTACGCCGGGACCTGGCGCCAGGCGTTCCGGACGCGTGACGGAGGTCAAACGTGGTCGCGCATCGCAGAGGGAATGGTCCTCGATGCGTCCGTCTACGCGTGGGACTTCGCCGCGCAGGACCCGAACGACATCTGGGTCTCGACCTGCGGCTGGGTATATCGGACCCAGAACGGAGGCGACCGCTGGACCCGCGTGAAGACCGGCTTCACAAACCGACGCTCCCACAACGTGCGCCGCGACCCGAACCGCGCGGACGTGGTGTATGCCGGCACCGTCGGAGGGCTCCACCGTTCCACCGACGGAGGAGAAACGTGGTCCCGGATTTCGCGGGAGACGCTGGTGGTGACCGCGCTCGAGGTCGACCGCCGCTCCGGCCGGCTGTACGTCGGCACGGAAGGCGAAGGGGTCTTCTACTCGGACGACGGGGGGGTGACTCTCGTTCCCGGTTCCGTCGGGCTCGCGGAGGGCCGGGTCTCGGATCTCGTAACGGACCCGAACGACCCGAGTCGCGTCTTCTTCTTCCGTGCGTACGCGGGGCAGGAGAGCGGCGTCTGGGAGGCCCACGGAATGCGCGTTCGCCGGTTGTCGCTCGATCCCCTGCCGCCCGCGGCGTCTCTCGCCGTTTTCCGCGGACCGGCCGGTTCGACGGTTCTTCTGCTCTCGAGCTTCAACGGCATCAAGGTCTCCTTCGACGGCGGCGAGCGGTGGTGGGCACCGGACAAGGCTCCCGCCGGGACGCCCCTCGCTCTGTATGCGTCGGGGTTCGGCTCTCCCATCCTGGTCACGACCGCGGGAGTGTTCCGGACCACCGACGGGAAGAGCTTCAATTTCGTCCCGGGCAGCCCCGACGCCCCGACCAACGCCGAGCTTCTCGCGGACGGGGCGGGGGCGCCGATTCTCGAGGTCAAGACCGGAGACGGCACGGTCCGCTGGGATGGGGCGTCGTGGGACAACCGGCGGCGTACCCTCCTCTCCGGCGGAAAGTTCCTGGAGCACTATCACGGCGAGACCGCTCCCGCGCCCGTTCGCTCGCCGGTCCAGGAAGTGGATGGAAACCTGATCTGGGAGGAGGCGGGTCAGCGGAGGGCCGTCCGGAGCCCGCGACCGGGCCTGTCCGTCGCGTCGACGCTCGTGATGCCCGAAGGTCAGCTCTACGTGGGCACCGCAGGCGACGGCCTGTTTCTCTTCGAGCCTTAGAAGCTCCCGCGCCTCTCCTACCGGACGTCCACGAACCGTATGGTGGATCCCACCGTGACCTTCTCCTTGGCGGCCTTCCCTCCCGCGATCTCCAGGACGTCCACCGCGGGGACCTCGGGACCATAAGTCGGGCACGGATCCGCCCGGCACGGCGGCGTGTTCGCGGAGACGAACAGGACTCGACCGGATCCGTCGAGCCAGACGATGTCCAGGGAAATCATGGTGTTCTTCATCCAGAACTGGTGCGGTGCGGCGTCGGCGAAGAGGAAGATCATTCCGCTCTTCTCCGGCAGGCTCTCGCGAAACATCAGTCCCTGGGTCTGCTCCTCGGGTGTGCGCGCGACCTCGACTTTGTAGACGGCGCCGGACGGCAGAACGACCGCGGGTCCCCGGACGGGAGCGGCAGTGGGTGCCGCCGCCGCCGGCGCTTGCG
>DASWCZ010000005.1:0-17056 GCA_036395755.1 Thermoanaerobaculia bacterium | reverse complement strand
GAGACGCGCGACGTACCAGACGGACGGGGCGCGCAGCGCGAGGTGCGGGTCGTTCGCGAGAATGGGCTTGCCGGAGAGGGTGCGTGAGCCTGCCAGCACCCAGGAGTTGCTGCCGAGACCCGGATCGTCGGGGTCGCGTGCGCCGGCGAGGGCGAAGGAGCGGTCGAGGCGCGCGAGAAAGGATGAGGGAATTCCCGTGTCCCGTGTCGCGTGCCCGGTGTCCCGGCTCGACGGGGTGGAAGCCTTCCATTCCGAGTCGAGAAGGATCGTCGGGGTTTCCGGGACCGGCGGCAGCAGCTCCGCGGCCCTCTTTTCGCCCAGCGCCGCGACGAACCGCGCGCGCCGGATCTCGTTGCGGGCGTTGCCACCGAGGTCCCACGCCATGAGCTTTGCCCAGACGAGGGCGTCGACCGGATCGAAGGGCGCGGGCGAGCAACGCAGGATGCGGAACTCGATCGGCCGCGCGGACGAGGACGCGATGAACGCGTTGATCCCTCGGACGTAACTCTCGACGAGCGGACGCGCGCGGGGCGAAAGGCTTCTCCACGCCGACAGGGCGGCGCGCCGAAAGCCGACGGTTCGGAGGAACCGGTCGGTCTCGACGAGGCGCGGCCCCAGGATCTCGGCCAGCCGCCCTGCGCCGATGCGCCTCTGGTATTCCATCTGCCAGAGCCGATCGCGCGCGTGGACGTACCCCAGCCCGAAGAGAGCGTCGCCCCCGGTCGATGCGCGGATCGTCGGGACCCCGTGCGCGTCCGTTTCGATCGTGACCGGCGCCACGACTCCGGCGACGCGCACCCGGCCGCTCTCGCGAGGGAAGGTCGAGAGCGCGAGCCCGGCGAGAAGAAGGACGAGTCCTCCAACGACGACGAGGAGGGCGATCGAGAGTCTTCTCAAGTGTCAGTGTCGCGGCGTGTCGATCGAGCGTTTCGATGGCGCGGCACCCGTGGGATCGTGGGAAGCGGCCTTTTTCTCTCTTCCGGCGGCGTCGAGCCGCCGCTACAAAAGCGGCTCGAGATCGTACGAGCCGTCTCCGAACTCGAGCGTCAGGGCGCCCGGCCCGAAGACGGTCCGCTCGAGAGACAGGTCGATCCCGGGCGGCATCCAGGGCGACAGGTTGACGACCATGATGCGATCGTCCGGGTAGTAGGTGAGGAGTCCCCGCGGCGCCTTCTGCACGAGGTAGGAGAGGAGTTGGTCCGGGATCGGGATGAAGGAGAGCGCCTGGACCTTGTCCAGTACGAAGGCGAGGAATCCGTCCTTCAACCGGAGCTGAGAGAGAGTCGCCTTCGCCGACAGCGGCACGCCGAATCGGTGGATCACGACCGTGACGGCGAGCTCCCCCGGCGTCACGTGGACCTTGAGATCCTGGACTTCGGGGATCCGATCCGCGAGGAGAGCGACCAACCGGTTCAACGTCGGCTCGTCGAAGATGAGCGCGAGGCCGCGCCAGCGAACGCGAAAGTCCTCGGACTCCGGGGGAATTGGCGCAACAGCCGTTTTGGGATTCACGCCTCGATTGTAGCCTTCTCTCTGTCATCCCGAGGACCGAAGGTCCGAGGGATCCCTCGCTTCGCTCGGGATGACAGTGCAATTTGTTAGAGGGCGTACGCGAGCGCGAACCCGACCTGCGCTGACATCAGCAGCAGGTACATGTGCGTCCAGGCAGGATGGTTCTCCGTGCGCGCGAGCTCGTCGGGATTGCGCAGGAGCAGCCGCGCTGCGTAGAAGCCCCACGCCGCGAGCAACGCTCCGAGTGCCGTCAGGAGAGCCCGGTTGCCGGTCAGCAGAAACCCTCCGGGCCGGTCGGGGTCGGGAAGCGCGGCGAGAACCGGGACGAGGAGCCACGGGACGACGAAGAACGGCGCAATCATCCGCGCCGCGGTGGAGACGCCGAAGCGGATCGGAAGCGTCTCGACGCCGTGCTCCCGGTCCCCCGTCATGTCGGAGAAGTCCTTCGTCGAGGTCGCGCCCAGGAGGAAAAGCGCGAAGACCCCGCCGATCGCCCACGGCTCCGGAAGCGCCACCGACGCGACGAAGGACCAGCCGGCGACCTTCAGGAGTCCCCCGCGCGTCACCGCGATCGTGAAGTTGGCCCAGAACCAGTGGCGCTTCGATCGGCCGAACGCCGGAAACGAGTAGACGAACGTCGCGAGTGCGCCGACGCAGTAGATGAAGAAGGCCGCGTGAAGGTGCGCGGGAGCGCTGATCCGCTCAGCGAAAGATCGGTACGGATACGGGACGACGAGCCAGGTCGGCACGATTGCGGCGGCGTAGAGGATCGCGGCGACGACCCAGGCCTTCCGGATCGGAACTTCCCCCGTCACGAGTGGACGCTCCGGTTTGTTCCGGCGATCGATCTCCAGATCGGCGATCTGGTTGACGATGTTCGAGGCCGCGTTCATCGCCGAGGCGCACAGCGACCCGATGGCGACCGTCAGCACGATCTGCCAGGTCACGCGCCGCAAAGCGTCCGGATTGTGCGCGGAGCCAAATGCGCACACCGCGCCGGAAAGGATGCCCAGGAGCGGCGGGAAGAGCGTGAAGGGGCGAGCGAGCCGCAGCCAGTGCTTCATCCCGGCTGGACGGGCCACCAGACGGAGCCCCTCTCGAGAGAAAGAGCGATCTCGAGCGCGATCAACCCGCCCGCAAGGGTGTTGAACGCATTCGCGAACTCGTGGTCCGGGCGGAATCCGAGACGGCGCCCCAGATCCGACAGAACACTTTCCGAAAGCGCGCCGAGGAATCCCCCGGCGAGAACCGCGATCACGAGCCCGCGCGGCAGCCAGCCGAAGATCCAGGCGGCGAGCGCCATCGCGCACGCGCCGGCGAACGCGGCGGCAGTCCCCGCCCGGGAGATCGCGCCGGGCGTCCCGGACGCGAGCGGCGCGAGCGTGAGCGGGGAGCGGGGATTCCGACCGAAAAGCGTTCCCACTTCGGTCCCGAGAGTGTCCGCGAGCGCCGCGGAGAGCGCTCCGGCAAAGGCGGCCGAGGGGGATCCCAGGACGAGGAACGCAACCGGAACGAGACAATTGGCCGCGACGTTCGCCGCTCCGCGGCGGCCGTGGTCTGACTGCGCCACGCCCGCAACGTGCTTGTCGCCGAATCCCCACTTCGTCGCCGCGGTGGCCGCGAGGAAGAACCCCCAGAGAAGAGCGTAGGCGGCCCATCCGCCGTAGGCGATCACGAGAAATCCGGCGATCGCTCCGGCCAGAGCCCCGGAGCGCGAGACGAGGCCGGCGCGACCGGCCACGAGAGCGGCCGCGACGTTCACCGCGATCGCGGCGGCGAGGCGCCCCGATGAACCGGCGTGGAAGGGCGCGAGGGGCGCTTCGGGCCAGCGGCCGAGCTGGATCAGAAAGAGAGCGGTCGGAATGGCGGCGACGAGGTTGTCGTCGATCCCGGCTCGGACCGACTCGAGAAACGCGTAGACCGCGGCACCCGCGAGGAGCAGGAGAGCCGCGCCGGGCTCGAGAGGTCGAGCCGACACGAACCAGAACACGAGGATGGACGCCGTCGCGCCCGCGGCCCAGTTGGCGACGAGCCCGATCCATCGCTTGAAGCGGTTCCAGGGAAGGGTCGGGCCGTCCAGGAGCTCTCCCGCGACCGCCGCTGCAGGATCGCCGAAGGCCATCATGGCCCAAACCGCGGCGGCCACCGTCAGATAGTGATCGCGCAGGAGAAGCACCAGAGCGAGCACCATCGCTGCGTATGCCACGACGCCCGGGTCATGCGATCTCGTCGCGTCGCGGTAGAGCCCGCGGCCGAACCGCGGCAGCAGGAAGAGGTTGAAGAGGAGCGCGGCAAGCGCGACCGCCGCCGCTGCCTTCCAATCGAGCCATCGGAACGAGAGCGCGAAGAGGCCGAAGCCCGCGTGGATCGCCTTGCGCGTCCACTCCGCCGCGGTGATCGTCACCGCGGCGTCACGCTTCCGGCCGCGCCCGTCGCGCCAGATACTCGAGAAGCGGCTCGCGAAAGTGCCGGATCGTCCGGCCGGTGAGGGTCTCGAACTTCGAAGTGTCGAGGACGGAATAGGGCGGGCGGGCCGCCGGTCGCGCGAGCGCCGCCGAGGTCGTCGGGAGAACCCGGACGTCGGCGTGTCCCGCGAGAGCCAGGATCTGACGAGCGAACTCGAACCAGGTCACCTCGCCGCGGTTGGCGAAGTGAAAAATCCCCGACACGCCGAGCGCGAGGAGCGCGAGGATGGCTTCGGAGAGGTCCGTCGTCGCGGTCGGTCTGCCCTTCTGATCCTGGACGACCGGCAACTCCCGCTTCCCCTGTTCCGCCTGCTGGAGGATCGCCTCGACGAAATTCCACCCGCACCGGCCAAAGAGCCAGGACGCGCGGACGACCAGCGCCGTGGAAGATTGCAGCGCCGCTTCCTCCCCGGCGCGCTTTCCCTGCCCGTACGCGGAGAGCGGGTTCGTCTCGTCGGTCTCTACGTAGGGCATCCTCTTCTCGCCGTCAAAGACAAAATCCGTGGAGACCTGCACGAGCCGCGCCGCGTGCCGCTCGCACGCTTCCGCGAGAATCGCGACCGCGTCCGCGTTGACGACGAGAGAGGCGGCGTCGCTCTCGCAGGCGTCGACCCGGGTGAAGGCCGCGCAGTTGATCACGATCTGCGGACGGATCTCTCGAAACGCGCGCGCCACATCGACGACGTCGGTGACGTCCAGCTCCGCGCGGGGGCGCGGATAGACCTCGTATCCGCCGCCCGCGATCACGCGAGTCAGGTCCGATCCGAGCATTCCGGAGGCGCCCGTGACGAGGACGCGCGGGCGCTCCTCCGCCGTCGGACGGGGCGAAGCGAGAACTGCCGGCTGGGGCTCGGCGGAGACGACGGCGGCTTCCGGAGCCAGTGAGCGACCGGGCGGCAGCATCATCGCGGCCGACCTACCCCGGCGGCTTCGCGGTCGCCGAGGAAGTCGCGAGACGGTTGCCGTACTGTGTCCGGTAGAACTCCTGGTACGCCGCGTCCCTCTCCTTGATCGGGCGCCACCAGTCTTCTCGTTCCCCGTACCAGCGGACGGTTTCCGCGAGCCCCTCGTCGAACGGCGTCGCGCTCTTGAATCCGAGGCGGGCGAGCTTGCCGGCGTCGAGCGAATAACGCCGATCGTGGCCTGGCCGATCGTCCACGAACCGGATGAGGCTCTCCGGCTTTCCGAGGAGGGCGAGGACTTTGCGGGTGATGTCGATGTTCTCGGCCTCGTTTCCCCCCGCGATGTTGTAGGTCTCGCCGGGCTCTCCGGCCTCGAGCAGGAAATCGATCGCGGCGGCGTGATCCCGGACGTACAGCCAGTCGCGCACGTTGCGTCCGTCGCCGTAGAGCGGCAGAGGACAGCCGTCGATCGCGTTCGTCACGAAGAGCGGGATGAGCTTCTCGGGATACTGGTACGGCCCGTAGTTGTTCGAGGCGCGGGTCACTACGACCGGAAGGCCGTACGATGCCCAGTACGAATACGCGAGGCGATCGCCTCCCGCCTTGGAGGCCGCGTAAGGATTCCGCGGGGAGAGCGGCGAGTCCTCATGGAAGGAACCGTTCGCGATCGAGCCGTAGACCTCGTCCGTCGAGATCTGGATGAACTTCGCGATGCCCCGGCGGCGCGCCTCCTCCAGCAGCACGAAAACGCCGCGTACGTCGGTCTCGATGAACGAAGCATCGCCCAGGAGGGATCGATCGACGTGCGTCTCCGCGGCGAAGTTGACGACGGCATCGCAGCCGTCCATGGCGAGGTGCACCACGTCGGGATCGGCGATGTCCCCTTTGACGAAGCGGTAATTCCGCCGCCCGGCGACGTCGGCCAGGTTTGCCGGGTTCGCGGCATACGTGAGCTTGTCGAGGTTGACGACGGTCACCCCGTCGCTGCGCGACTCGAAGAGGCGCCGGACGAAGTTCGATCCGATGAAGCCGCAGCCCCCCGTGACGAGGATCTTCACAGGATCCCGATCTCGGAGTTGTCGCTGACGAGGAACCGATGAACCCGCGGGCGTTCTGCGCCCGGGTGGATCCGGACGTGCTTGCCAATCAGCGAGTCGGCGATCCGGCCCGGAATCCGTTCGAGCGCCGAGCCCTCGAGAACGATCGAGTTCTCGATTTCGCATCGCTCGATTCGACAGTCCGGACCGATCGACGTGTACGGCCCGACGAACGCGGCCCGGATCTCGGTCCCGGCCCCAATGATCGCCGGGCCTCGGATCGTGCTGGCGTAGATCCGGGCGCCCGGCTCGATGACGACTTTTCCTTCGACGCGCGAGCCTTCGTCGACGCCGTCGCCGCCGCTCGCGAGAAAGGTGTCGAGGATGATCCGGTTCGCCTCCAGCATGTCCTCGACTTTCCCCGTGTCCTTCCACCACCCGGAGACGATGTGGGGATGGACGCTCCTTCCGTGGTCGATCAGCCACTGGATCGCGTCGGTGATCTCCAGCTCGTTTCGCGGGCTGGGCCGGATCGACTTGACCGCCTCCCAGATCGTGTCGTCGAACATGTAGACGCCGACGAGAGCCAGGTTCGAGCGGGGCTCTCTCGGCTTCTCCGTCAGGCGGATCACCGTGCCGTCGGAGAGCTCGGCGACCCCGAACTGCTCGGGGTTCGGGACCCTCGCGAGCAGGATCTGGGAGTTGCAGCCGATCTGCCGGTATTCCTCGACGAGCGACGCGATCCCGTCGGCGATCAGGTTGTCGCCCAGGTACATGACGAACGGCTCCCCTTTCAGAAACCGTTCCGAGATGAGAACGGCGTGCGCCAGGCCAAGCGGATCCCCCTGCTCGATATAGGTGAACTCGGCTCCGAACCGGGAGCCGTCTCCCAGCGCCGCCTGGATCTCGTCTTTCGTCTCGCCGACGACGACTCCGATCCGGTGGATCCCGGCGGCCACGATGGCCTCGACGCCGTAGAAGAGCACCGGCTTGTTCGCGACCGGGACGAGCTGCTTGGCCCGCGTGTAGGTGAGCGGGCGCAGGCGGGTGCCCTTTCCGCCGGAGAGGATGAGGCCCTTCATTGAAGAAGATGATAGCCCGTCATGCTGCTATCCCGAGCCCGTCCTGCTGTCATCCCGAGCGCAGCGAGGGATCCCGTGATTCATGGAGAGATCCTTCCTCGCTGCGCTCCTCAGGATGACAGATTCCTCGCCCTGGGTGCCTCGGAATCAAAGTCACCGCGCCCCGAAGATCCGGTCGAGCGACCCGTTCATGTCGAGCAGAGTGCCGACGTCCTTCAGGTTCACGACGAGTCGGTAGTCGCGCCGCGTCGTGGGAGGTAGCCGGAGCTGGCGGACTTCGAGGAAGAGGGCATAGCACGACCCGGTGTAGGACAGGAGCGAGCGGTCTTCGAGCAGCTTGTTCTGCTGCGCGTCGTAGTTCAACTGCGTATCGAGGCGAAGCGCTTTTCCGAGGTCGAGCCCCGCCGCGAGACGGATCTGGTCGGTCCGCGTCGAGGTCGTCGCCCCGGCGACGGGAGCCGGCTCGCTTCCGAACCAGGTCGCGTTGACGTAGTTCGATTTCCAGTTGACCGACGTTGCAACCGAGACCGCAGTGATTCGAGAAACGTGGACGTCGTAGGCAACCCGGCCGTCGAAGCTGAACAGACTTCCCGGGACGAGCCGGAGCGTGCCTTCGACCGGCCCCGTCTTTTCGACGAATGAGTCGAACGAGGACGCGGTCGCCGACGCAACCTGTGGCAGCCGGAAGGCGTGCGTCTGCGCGATTTCGAGCGACGCGATCTCGTTGGCGCCCCCGCCGGCCTTCGCGTCGGCGGGGCGCGCCAGAAGCCGATTCACGATCGCGTAGCGGATCTGGTTCCTCCCGAGGGACGTGTCCACTTCGTCGTAGATCGGGATCCGTAGTGGATCGCCGACCTCCGAGACGTAGTCGTAGTCGACACGCGGCTCGATGACGTGCTTGAAGCGCCCGAACGGCCCGATCGATCCCTCGAAGATCCGGGAGAACGACGGTCCGACGAGCGACGCCCCCGCCTCGGCGTAGGTGCGGGTCCGCGACTCGCCCGAGAAGGCGGTCTGACCTTCGTTCGTCGAATCGGTGTATTCCGTCCAGCGGCCTCCGCCTTTCGCGGTCAGCGAGAGCCACGGAACGCTCTTCCACGGAATCGAGAGCGTCGGACGAAGATCCGCGCGCCCGTACTGTCCGCGCATCAGGCCCGGCCCGCGATCCACGTAGAGCCAGGAGACTGACGACTCCAGGGCGAGAAAGAACGGGGAACGGCCGAGACGCGAAGTGCGGCGGAAGTACTCGAGCGACGGCACCCGCTCCTGGACCACCTTCGTGCCGTAAAAGGTCTCGGTCCGCTCCACCCGCAGGTTGACCGAGTCGTCGCCGAAGTTCTTCGTCAGGAAACCGCGCGAGAGCGTCTGCCGCGAGGAGGAGAGCGCGAACGCTCGCTCGAAATCGCGAAGGAACTGCTCGTCCGAGTACTCGCGCACCGAGAGGACACCGCGAAAACCGAACGGCAGATCGTCGGAGACGTGGTCCAGCCGGGTCTTCCACCGCGTCCTCTCGCGCCGGGCGAAGACGCCGGACGAACCGTCTGGCAGGATGCACGGCTGTGTTCCGCCCGGCTCGTCCGCGAACGGCACGCAGACGGTGGCGTCCGGGTCGCGGATCAGGTACGCCTGCACGACCCCGGCGGACTCCGGCGAGGGAGTCCATCGCAGCTCCTCGCCGACGCCCAGAGCCCCCCGGGAGTAGAGGTCGAGCTGCGTCGTCGAGTCCGTCGCGCGGCCCGTGACCCAGTAGTACGAGAGACCCAGGTACGCGCCGCGCGTACTGTTGTAACCCACGCCCGGAACGAGGAGGCCGGAGGCGCGGTCCTGTTTCGTCGGCCAGACGAGCCAGGGCGTGAAGAGGACGGGGACCGGTCCCGCGCGAAAGGAGACGTTTTTCATCCGCGCGTAGTCGTCCAGCGTCACGTCCGCCTGCGAGAGATAGAAGGACCATTCGGGGCGCGGCAGATCGCAGGAAGTGAAGATCCCTTTCTCGATCCGATAGGTGTCGGGCCCGATCTTGTCGATCGCCTGCGCGACGACGTGGTAGGTCGGCGCGAGGTCGGCCGTCGCGTTCTCCAGCCGGCCGGTCTTGTCCTCCACGCGGAAGACGCCATGGCTGCCGGACATCCGCGTCGGACCCTGGTCGATGACGACGTGGCCGTCGAGCGTCGCGGTCTTCGTCGGAAAGTCGTAGTGGGCGCGATCGGCCGTGATCTTGACGTCCTGGTACTCGATCGTGACGTCGCCCGATCCCTCCCAGAAGACGTCCTTCTCGTAACGGACCGGGTTCTTCGTCGTGAGCCGGACTTCCCCGCCCTTCTCCGGCACCCGGAAGCGGATCTGAAACGTCGGTTTCGTCTTGAAGCGCGACTCGAAAGGGTCGGTCGGGCCGAAGGGCGTCTGGGCGGTCGCGGGGAAGGCGGCCAGAAACAGAAAGAGCGCGGCGGTCGAAGCGCGGCTCACCGCTTAAGGCTCATGGCTCATCGCCCGGGCGACCACGACGAACTCGAGAACGCCGAGATCGGGGGAGGCGCCGGGATACTCCGAAAGCCGCGCGAGCTCGATCGCGCCCTCGGGCGTTGGAGGCAGACAGACCGTGTCGACCGATTCGACCCGATAGCCGGTCGCTTCGAAGAGGTCCCGGATCGTCGACCGAGTGAAGTGCCGCACGTGCGTCCCGGAGAGAAGGGAGTAGGGGATGTAGTCGAAGCGGCCCGCGAGGAGGTCCGTCACAATCGCCCAGTTCCCCACGTTGGGGACCGACGCTACGACGACTCCCCGCAGGGAGAGCCAGGGCCGGACACGGACGAGGGCGTCGGAAGGATCTTCCAGGTGCTCGAGCACGTCGCCGAAGAGGATCGCGTCGAACTCCGCCGAAAACTCGTCAGGCCGGACCGCCTCGAGAGCCCGGGGAAGAACGCGGTCGTAGACGAAGCCTGCCTGCACCGCGTCGTCCTCGTCCGGCTCGATGCCGACGATCCGGGCGACTCCGCGCCGCCGGAGCGCCGGCGCCGTCGCGCCGCGGGAGCAACCCACGTCGAGGACCGCTCGGGCCCCCTCCGGAAGCTTCGCTGCGAGGTCGTCGCGCGCCTGCGCGTCCATTTCGCCGTACCGGTGTAGATATGCGCCGGGGTCCGCGAGCGCGCGCCCTCCCGACTCGTGAATCGCGGCCGGCGCATCCTCGAGCGGGAGGTCCAGGGGCAGCCCGGAGAGCGCCGCGCGCCGGACTGCAAAGACGGGCGAGCGCGGAGAGGCGACCGGGAACGACGCAGCTGCGGACGCAGCGACGGCCGCCGCGGCTTCGAGCAGTCCGGACGGCGTCGAGTACGCGAAGGACGGCGCGTGCCGGATTTCTTCCGTCCAGGGCTCGTTCGACACGGGCAGGACCATCGCGGCTTCCGGAAAGCGTTCGAGCGTTTCGAGAAGATGGCCGGCCGCCGGCGGGGCGAGATAGGCCTCCGGATCGGCCCACACGAGCAGGAGGGGCGAATCTCCGCCCGCGTCCCCGACGGTCGGCTTGCGCCCGCGAACCTCGAAGACGCCCCGCGCCGGGATTTCACGCACCCACCGGCGCGCCACGCGCCAGGCCCAGGGAGCTTCCGGCCCGAAGCGGGGAACGCCGCCCAGGATCAGGTCGAACGGTCCCGTCAGGCCGCCTCGACGAGCATCGCCGTCGCTTCCCCGCCGCCGATACAGATCGCTGCGATGCCGCGCCGCTTCCCTTCGCGCCGGAGCGCGTGAACGAGCGTCGTCAGGATCCGCGCTCCCGAAGCGCCGATCGGATGCCCGAGGGCGACCGCGCCACCGCGCACGTTGACTTTTGCGGGATCGAGCCCGAGCTCGCGGATCGCCGCGAGCGCGACGGCCGCGAACGCCTCGTTGATCTCGAAGAGGTCCACGTCGGAGACGGAGAGTCCCGTCTTCTCGAGGAGCTTGCCGATGGCGCCGACCGGCGCGGTCGTGAACCATTCCGGCGCCTGCGCGACCCCCGTGTACGCGACGATCGAGGCAATCGGTTTCCACCCGCGCTCGGCCGCCTTTTCGGCGGAGGAAACGACGAGCGCCGCGGCCCCGTCGTTGATCTTCGACGAGTTCGCGGCGGTCACGGTCCCGTCTTTCCGGAAGACGGGCTTCAAAGATCCCATCTTCTCAAGCGGCGACGCGAAGGGCTCTTCGTCGAGGTCCACGACCTCCTTACCCTTCTTTTCGGACACCTCGACTCCGACGATCTCGTCCGCGGTGAGACCCGACGTCGAAGCCTCCCGGGCCCGCCGGTACGACTCGAGACTGTAAGCGTCCTGCTCTTCGCGGGTAAACGAGTACTTCGACGCGCACATCTCGGCGCAACCACCCATGTGCACGTCGTTGTACGGATCCCAGAGACCATCCTTGATCATCGAATCGACGAGAGCGGCGTTTCCCATCCGGTATCCGGTCCGGGCCCGCTCCAGCAGGTACGGCGCATTCGACATCGACTCCATCCCGCCGGCGACCGCCACCTGGTACTCGTCCGCCCGGATCGCGTTCGACACGTCCATGACGGCGCGCATCCCGGACCCGCAGACCTTGGACACGGTGACGCACGGAACGGAGTTGGGGATTCCCGCGCCGAGCGACGCCTGCCGCGCCGGCGCCTGTCCGACGCCCGCGGAGAGGACGTTGCCCATGACGACCTGCTCGATCTCGCCGGGCCCGACGCCTCCCCTTTTCAACGCCGCCCGGATCGCCGCGGACCCTAGGGCCGGCGCCGATAGGGACGAGAGCTTCCCCAGGAACGAGCCGACCGGTGTTCGAGCGGCGGACAAAATGACGACCTCTTTCATGAGCGCATGAATGTTAACCCGCGGCGTCCCGGTCGGCTTCCCGATGCGGTCACGGCTCACGGATCGCGCGGTCGGTTACTCTTTCCCGAGTGACGCGGATTCTGGCGATCGACTTCGGTGAAAAGCGGATCGGGCTCGCTACCGCGGACGCTTCGGCCGGCTTCGCGACCGCACGACGCACGATCCGCCGCACGAGCGACGGATCGGCGGCATACGAGATCGCGCGATTCTGCCGGGAGGAGGAGATCGGAATGCTCCTCGTCGGCCTGCCACGGTCTCCCAAGGGGGAAGAAAGCGCGATCTCGCCGCGCATCCGCTCCTTTGCCGACAAGCTCGCTCACGAGACGGCTCTGCCCGTGGTCTTCCACGAAGAAACCCTGACGTCCGATGAGGCGGGGCGGCGCCTGCGCGGCCGCCGGTCTCGCGCGGGGATCGATGCCGAAGCGGCCGCGGTCCTGCTCGAAGACTGGCTGGCTCACCGCGGGCGGGAATCCGCTTGAACGCGCGGCGCCGCTTCCCGAGATTCGTTCTCCTCGCGCTCTTCTTCCTCGCCGCGCTCGCGGCGTACCTTTACTACCGCCTGGAAAACCCGCCGGGATCGCGCCGGCCCGGCGAAGAAGTCACCGTGGAGATTCCGCCCGGAACCTCCACGTCCGAGATTTTTCGCCGGCTCAGACGGGCGGGCGTCATCGAGGACGCGCGTCTGGCGGAGGTTTACTACCGGCTACACCGCCACAAGACCGCGCTCCAGGCCGGTGAGTATCGGTTCCGTCACCCGATGCCGATCGACGAGGTGATCAACCGCATGGGGCGCGGCGACGTCGTCCGCCATGTCATCGTGGTCCCCGAGGGACTGACCGCCGAGGAGACGTTCGAGCTTTTCTGGAAGCAGGGAATCGGCGGCCCCGAGGCTTTCCAATCGGCGCTCGTCGGAACCGAGCTCGTGCCCGGACTGACGCGGGGCGTCTCGGACCTCGAGGGTTTCCTCTTCCCCGACACGTACGTGGTGACGCGAACGACGTCGGCGAGGCAGATCGTGGATCGGATGGTCGCGAACTTCCAACAGCACTTCACGCCCGAGATCGAGCGGCGCGCCGAGGCGCTCGAGATGACCACGAGACAGGCGGTGACCCTTGCTTCCATCGTCCAGCGCGAGACCGCGGTCAAGTCCGAAGGACCCATCATCGCAGGCGTGTATCGGAACCGGCTGCGTCGCGGGATGCGGCTTCAAGCAGATCCCACCGTTGTCTACGCGTTGAAGCGGGACGGGAAGTGGACCGGGACGCTCCATCGGTCCGACTACGACTACGAGTCGCCGTACAACACGTACATGCACGACGGACTGCCTCCCGGCCCGATTTGCAGCCCGGGAGCGGACGCGCTCCGAGCCGCAGTCAACCCGGCGCGCACGGCCTATCTCTATTTCGTCGCGGACCCGACGAACGGCGGCCACGCCTTTTCGGCGACGTTCGAGGACCATCTGATCGCGATCGCAATGGCAAAACGCGCGCGATCCGAGAGTGGAGCCGCCGCCGGTGAGGCTCCGGCGCCCATCGGGCCGCAGGCGCCGGTGACCCCGGGGGCTCAAGAGACGCCGGCTCGCGCGGCGGGTAAAAGCTAGGGATCCCTCGCGGAGCCTGTCCCGAGCGAAGGCGAGGGGCTCGGGATGACGGTCCCGGTCACTTCTCGTAGACGATCGTCTTCAGCCTCGGAAACTTCGTCTTGAGGAAATCCTCCATGACCTTATCGTCGGTCCAGGCGATCTGGGTTCCGTCGACGAAGTAAGCCGGCGTCGAGTTCACGCCCAGCCGGTATCCCTCCTCGATGTCCTTCCGTACGCGTTCGAAGCTGTCGTCGCGCAGATAGCAGCCGAGGTAGTCCGACCGCGCGACGCCTTCTCCTTCGGCAGAGGTGATGGCGAGCTCGTCGATCGCCGAGACCGAAAGATTCTCCTGCCGGCCGTACACGAGCTCCTTGAATCGGAAGAGCGCCGGCGCGCCGGCCAGCCGGAAGAGGCAGTCTCCCGCGGACGCGGCTTTCATCGCCCACGTGTGGTGTGTCCAGAGCGGAAAGAACTTGTAGTGCCGCCGCGCGCTGGCGATTCCCGTGTTCACGGCCAGCAGCTTGTCGAGCTGACGTCCCCGAAACCGGCAGTAAGGGCACTCCATGTCCGCGTACTCGACGATCGTCACGGCGGCGTCGGCGGGACCGGAGGCGCGCTGCGCGGTCAGGTCCATGCGGCGGCGGCGCTCGGCCCGAGGGTCGGCCTGGAAGTCCCAGAGAGTCCCGGCGAGATAGACACTTCCGTCGGGAGTCACGAGTCCCGGGACCTGCACCGGGACGAAGCCGTTCTCGAGAACGACCGCAATCCCCTTCATTCCGCCTGCGTTGCGCTCGGGCACGAACTGCATGCGAACCTTGCCGCCGAGCAGGTCCGCGTAGCGCTTCCCGATCCAGACGAGATCGGCCTCGGACTGGACCGGCCCGGGGCTCGGGTTCAGGAAGGAGTCCCCCTCGAAGAACCACTTCGCGTCGTTCGACACGAACACCACCGCCTCTGCTTTCAACGTTTCGTAGCGGCCGGTCCGCTGCACCCGCCACGACGTGAAGCCCGCAAGCTTGGGGTTCGCCCTCTGGACCGTGACCCTGCTGTCGGGATCCCAGGGGAGGTAGAGCCCGGCGTACTCCACGAGCCGTTTCTCAGTGCCGGCGGCCGGGCCCGCGGCGGAAACGGGACCTGTCGGGCTCGCCGGTGCCCGCTTCGCCTTCGCCGGAGCGAGTCCGAAGACCGGGAGGGTCGCGAGAAGCAGAGCCGCGATATTTCGTCTTCTCATTCGGTCAATTCTCTCCCGTGTCGACCGTTCTTCTCAGATCCCGCGGCGGACGATGTTGAGCGACTGGACGACGGCCGGCTGATCCGGCTTCAGCTTCAGCGACCGTTCGAAGAGCGCGATCGCTTCCGGCCGCTTTCCCAGGCACGTCTGGAAGAGCCCGAGCGCGTTCAGCGTGTCCGGTTCCGCTGTCTTCGACTCGAACCGCGAGAGCGCCTCCCAGGCGCCCGGACAGTCGCGCCACTTCTTGAACCGCAGCAAAGCGAGCTCGCGCGCGAACGGCTCGTTGTCCGGAAAGCGCCGAACGGCCTTCTCGAGGAGCGAGCGCGCGGCGGCCGGCTTTCCTTTGTGCTCGAACTCCCCAACCCAGTCGGAGATCGTCCGCTCCGGCTCCGCGTGACCCGCATCCAGCGAGCGCAGGAGCCACTCTTCCGCCTTGCCGTCTTCACCCTTCATCCGGTAGAGCACCGCGAGGTTGAAAATCGGAGACGCGTAGTTGGGATTGAGCTCGAGCGCCTTCAAGAGCGCGGGCTCGGCCGCCCGCAGATCGCCGACGGTCTCCCGCAGATAGACCCCGAGGTTGTTCCAGGCGCCTTCGGTCATTCCGGGCCGGTCTCCCCCCGCCGGCGCGACCGACCGGCTCTCTCCCCCCGTCAGATATCCGAGAGCGCGGAGCTTCTTCGCGTACTCGCTCGCCTGCTCCGCGGTGATCGACTCCGCCGCCACTCTTCGGACAGTCACCGTTGCGAAGACGTCCTCCTTCGGGAGCGGCCGGACACCGTCGAACGCGGCGGTCACCGGCTTCCCGGACATCCGCCGGTCCGGAGGGAGTCCCAGAAGCGCGAGCACTGTCGGCGCGACGTCGAAGACGGAGGCGGTCGCCCGGCCGCGGGCGTTCGAGCGCCGGACGCGGGCGCCCCACGCGGCGTATACGCCATTCAGCCGGTGCCAGTACGCCGCCGTCGACCAGTTCAAAGACGAGCGCGCGCACGTGCGGTCTGCTCCCCACTTGAAGCCGTGGTCGGAGTTGACGAGGAGCGTCGCACCATCCTCTTTCGCGCGGCGCATCCACTGACCGAGCATCCGGTCGACGACGCCGTAGTAGACGTCGACGGCTCGGTGGTATCGGGAGAAGTCCTCCTCCGGCGTGCAGTCGAGCCGGGGCGGCGAGTACGGGGCGAAGACGTGCCCGATCTCGTCGGTGCCTTCGAGGTAGAGGGTCATCAGATCGGGTCGGGTCCGGTCGTAGAGCTCGCGCGCGATGTGATGATTGATGCGGGTCGACGCCAGAATCTTCGATAGCGCGACGACCGGGTTTTCCATTCCGGCGCCGCTCGCGCGCGCCGCGGAGATGTCCGCGAGGGGAACGTCGACGAACCGCGCGAGCTCGGCGTCGGAGACGACGCCGTCGCGCGCGACGATCTGCTCGACTCCGGGCGCGAGCTTTGCCGGATACGCGACACCCGCGCGCGGGAGATCCTCGAAGAGGATCGGACTCGCCCGGTCCGAGACGAAAAATCCGTTGACCTCCTCGGCGGGATGCGTCGCCCACCATCCCACGACCCCGACCTTCTTCCCCGCAGCGGACGCGATGTTCCACACCGCGGGAACGGCTCGCGAGAGTCCCGACACCGGAAGCTTCGCCCCGCTCTTGGGATCGACCTCCTGGAAATCGAGGATGCGGTGGACGTCCGGGCCGACTCCGGTCGCCAGAGTCCCCCAGACGACCGGTGACAGCACGGGCAAGAAGCTTCGGAGGTCCGCGGTGAAGCCTTCCGAAGCGAGGCGCGCCCAGTTGGGCATCTTCCCCTCCCGCGAGAGGCGATCGACGATCTCCCAGTCGAGCCCGTCTAGTCCGAGCCAGATCACCGGTGGTGATCCGCCGGCGGGTCGCGGGGACCGGGCGGCGTCGGCGGCGTCTTCGACGGGAGTGACCGCAACGGCGCCGCTCCGCGCAGAAGGTGCCGCGGACGGAGCCGCCTTCTGGTCGTTCTTGCGGCAGGCGGCGACGGAAAAGCCGATCGCGAGTGCGCAGAGAAGCCCGGCGCGGCTGCGACGAATGGTCAAGACGGGAAAGCTACCGGCCCGCCGGCTTGGGCGGGGGCGGCGCCGTTTTCCCCCCCGGCGAAAGCTTGTCCCGCAGGTAGGCCTCGAAGAGCTCCGGCTCCGCCGAGACGAAATTGCCTTCGTGCAGGAACGACGGAGTCCCCGAAAGGCCGAGCCGCATGGCCAGGCGGATGTCGCGGAGGACCCGCCCCCTCGCGCGCCCGCTCGACAGCTCGGCCTCGAACTTCTCTTTTGCGCCGGCGGCCTCGGCAATGTCGGAGGCGAGCTGCCGCGCCGTCGGCGCGGTCGTCCCTTCCCGCGTGAAGAGCGCGTCCTCGTACTTCGCGTAGAGAGCCGG
>DASWCZ010000004.1:0-40051 GCA_036395755.1 Thermoanaerobaculia bacterium | reverse complement strand
ATCGAGCCAAGGAGCGCCGATCACCTCGAACGGCGTGTCGGCGCCCCGGCCGACCGAGAGGTTCGTCGTCTCCAGCAGTCCGATCCCGGGATAGAGCAGCGCCTCCGTCGGCGACCGCATGTTCGGCGAGGGATTGATCCATTCGAGCCCGGTCTCGTCATACCAGAGCCCGCGCGCCCAGCCGGAGAGCTCGACTACCTCGACGCGAGCGCCGAATCCGAGCTCGGCGTCGTAGAGCCGCGCGAGCTCTCCGGGAGTCATGCCATATCGCACAGGAATCGTGTGCGGGACGGTAAACGACAACCTGTCCGGATCCGCGAGCGGACCCTCGACCACGCCGCCTCCCATCGGATCCGGACGGTCGAGCACCACGACGGAGACCTTCGCCTTCGCCGCCTCTTCCAGGACGTATCGGAGCGTCGCGATGTACGTGTAGAAGCGGGTGCCGACGTCCTGGACGTCGAAGACGACGGCGTCTAAGCCTTCGAGGTCTCGCGGACGCGGGCGGCGTTCTTCGCCGTAGAGCGAGCGGATCGGAACACCGGTCTCGGAATCGACCTCATCGGGAACCGGGACGTCGACGTCGGCTCGAATCCCGTGCTCGGGCGAAAAGAGCCGCACGAGCTTCACTCCGGCCTTCTTCGCCTCCTCGGAGACGAGGACCTCGATCGTCGACCGCCCGTCGCGCGCGCGGCCGGTCGCGTTGGTGACGAGCCCGATCCGCTTTCCCGCGATCGGGCGGAAGCCGTCCGCGACGAGAACGTCCACGCCGGCGAGGACCTCCCGGCGGATCGGCACTCGGGCGGACAGCCGCCGCGCGCTTCGACGCGTGTCCTGCCCGATCGCCGCCGCGGCGATCGTCGACACGATGCCGCGGAGCCTTGCGACGTCTCCCTTCCCGTCGGGATGCAGCCGGCTCGAGAGGAAGACGACGTACGCCCCGCTGGACGGATCGAGCCAGAGCGAAGTCCCCGTGAAACCGGTGTGCCCGAACGAGCCGGGCGGGAAGAGGTCGCCGCGGTTTCTCGAGTACGCAGTCGAGACGTCCCATCCGAGCGCGCGCAAGCTCTCGTCGCCGAAGAAGCGCGGGCGCGTCATTGCCTCCACGCCGAGCGGCGAGAGGATCCTCACCGTCCCCAGTCGGCCGCCGGCCAGGATCATCCGGCAAAACCGGGAGAGATCGTCCGCCGTCGAGAAGACTCCGGCGTGACCGGCGACTCCGCCGACGGCAAACGCGCGCGGATCGTGGACCTCGCCGCGCAGCCACCGGTCATCGCGGCGTTCGGTCGGGGCGATGCGCGAGAGCGGGGAGCGCGAAGCGTCCATCAGCCCGATTCGCTCTCCGAGAAAACGCGAGGCGGCCAGTGGCCGGAAGTGCGTGTCTCTCATGCCGAGCGGCTGGAAAATGTTCTTCTCCGCGAACTCGTCGAGAGGCATTCCGGCCACCTTGCCCACGAGCTCGCCCAGAACTTCGTATCCGGCGTCGGAGTATCGGAAGCGAGCTCCGGGCGGCGATTCGAGCGGCAGCCGGTACTTCCGGTAAAAGATCTCCTCCTTCGTCCCGGTGTACAGCTCGATCGGATCGTCGGCCGCGAGGCCGGCGCGGTGCGTCAGGAGCTGTTCCACGGTGACCTTCTCGCGTTCGCCGCCGCCGGCAGCGAACTCCGGCAGGTACTTCACGACCGGATCCCAGAGCGCGATCTCTCCCCGCTCGACCAGGATCATCACGGAGGTCGCGGTCGCAATCGGCTTCGTGAGCGAGGCCAGATCGAAGACCGTGTCGAGCGTCATCGGCTCGCGGATCGGAAGGATGGCCCGGCTGCCATACGCCTTTCGGAAGAGGATCCGATCGCCGCGCCCCACGAGGACTACAGCGCCGGGGATCTCGCGTCGTCCGATTGCCTCCTCGACGGCCCGGTCGACCGCAGCGAGACGCGCGACACCGTCTGTGGCGTCTGCCGCTGCCGGCGGGCGCGACAGCGCCGCCGCCAAAAGGAGCGCGATCACGTCTTCTCGCGGGCGAGACCGGCGAAGAGCAGGCCCCCGGAGACGGCGAGCGCCGCGCCGAAGAAGATCGCCCGCGAATACTGTCCGAAGAGGATCGCGCCGGTGGCGAACATGATCGAGTAAACGAACACCGTGCCGAGCCCCCAGAACGCGAGGTTGCGCGGGATTTCCCCCCGTCGCGCGGCAACGGCGGACGCGCCGGCAATCCGCTTCCAGCCGGGTCCCGCCGGCCGGACCTTTTCATAGAACGCAAGGAGCTTCTCGCGCGGCTCGGGGGCCGTCCCGAAGGTCGTGGCGAGCCAGACCGCGGTCGTGATCGCGGTCGTCGTCACGAGGGTCATCGCGAAGCCTCTCGGCGTCGCCGGGTCGAAGGCGGCGTAGTGGGACCCGAGGGAGCGCAGGGAGACGGACGTGACGAGCGCGGACGACATCGCGGCCACCTCCGACCACGCGTTGATCCGCCACCAGTACCAGCGCAGGATGTAGACGAGCCCGGTCCCCGCGCCGAGAGTCAGGAGCAGCTCCCAGACCTTGCTGATCTGGTTCATGAAGACCGTCGCCACGAGCGAAAGCAAGACTGTCAGCGCGGTCGCAACCCGCGAAGCGAAGACGTAGGTCCGCTCCGAGGCGTCTTTCTTCACGAACCGGCGATAGAGGTCGTTGATCAGGTAGCTCGAGCCCCAGTTCATCTGGGTCGCCTGCGTGGACATGTAAGCGGCGGCGAACGACGCGAGCATGAAGCCGCGCAGGCCGGGCGGGAGGTAGTCGACCATCATCCGGACGTAGTTCAAGCCGGGATCTTCGGCGCCGGCCGCGTTTCGGACCGAGCCGCCGAAGAGCGCGAGCGAGCACAGCGCGGTCACGACCCACGGCCAGCTGCGGATCGCGTAGTGCGCGACGTTGAAGTAGAGCGCGGCGGCGCGCGCGTTGCCCTCGTCTTTGCAGGCGAGCATGTTCTGGGCGACGTACCCGCCGCCGCCCGGCTCCGCCCCGGGATACCAGGACGCCCACCAGGAGACCCCGAGCAGCGTCGCGAACGTGATCGCCGGAAGGACCCAGACGGCGTCGGTCCCGACCGGCCAGATCGCGAGGATCGCGTCCGCCGATCCGAACCGCGCGCCCTCCGGCGAGAACGCGGGATGCGCGGTTCCCACGCGCGCCTTCATCGCTTCGATTCCGCCGACCGCGGCGACCGAGACGAACGCGAGAACGATCGCGCCGCCCATCTCGAAGAGATACTGCAGCCCGTTCGCCGACGCGACGCCCCAGTAGCCGGCGAGGACCGTATAGAGGGCTGTCAGCAGGAGGCAGATGACGAGCGCGGCCCACTTCGAGACGCCGAGCATCCCTCCGAGCACCTTCGCCATCCCGAGGTTCACCCAGCCCATGATGATGATGTTGACCAGCAGACCCAGGTAGGCCGCCCGGAAGCCGCGCAGGAACGCCGCCGGCCGTCCCGAATAGCGCAGCTCCGCGAGCTCGACGTCCGTGACGACGGCCGCCCGCCGCCAGAGCTTCGCGAAAAAGAAGACCGTCAGCATCCCGGACGCGAGCATCGACCACCAGAGCCAGTTCCCGGCGATGCCGTTCTTCGCGACCATCTCGGTGACGGCGAGCGGCGTGTCGGCGGAGAACGTGGTTGCGACCATCGCGGTGCCGGCGACCCACCAGGGCATCGAGCGCGCGGAGAGGAAGTAATCGAGCATCGAGCGACGGGCCCGGCGCGCGAAGTAGAGACCGACGACGAGCGTCATCGCGAAGTAGCCGGCCAGAACGAGCAGGTCGACCGGACCGAGGGTCATGGACGGACGCTCCGCTTCGGGATCCCGCTCCCTCGCTCCGCAACTCCGGGGATCGTGACCGGCAGGCGGCCCGTGATCTCGGTTTCTCCGAAAAGCGCGCGCGCGGCAGCGACCTGCATCACCGGCTGGTCGCCGTAGGCCGCCAGATACGTCGACAGCGACGGGAGATCCGCCGCGAGGTACGGGTTCCCGAACGAGACGCCGACGAGCGGTTTGCCGGCGGCGGCCAGACGCTCCAGGGCGGCGCGAGCCGGCTCGGGCAGGACGAGCTTCCCCGTTCCCGTGCGGACGCGCACGAAGAGCGACACGAGCACGACGTCCGTTCCCGCGGCGGCGGCGACGAGGGGCTCGACGTCTTCGGTTCGGGACCTCGGATCGAGAACGAAGGTCTCGGGCTCGCGGCCGAGCCGGACCTCGAGCTCGCGCGCGAAATCCCGGCCGGGCAGGCTCGAGGCGGCGATGTCGTCGACGACGAGGTGGACGAGCCGGATCGACGAGGACAGCGGCAGCGCGCGCGGCGCCTCGCGGACGAGGGTCAGCGCGCGACGCGCGATCTCCTGGGCGAGCGCTCGGTGGTCGGGGCTGTCGATGACACGGAAGGGCGCCTCCGAATCGGGTCGCGGCGCGGGGAAGCGTCTCTTGACGTCGAGAATGCGGGCGACGGAAACGTCGAGGCGCTCTTCGGGAATGCGCCCAGTCTCGACGGCGCGACGCACCGCGCCGATCGCGGCATCGGTGTCGGGGGACTTGGGGATCTGGTCTGCGCCGGCGAGGATCGCGCGGACCGCGGCTTCGCCCGGATCGAAGTGGTCCACGATGCCGCCCATGTCGACGGCGTCGGTCACGACCAGGCCGGCGAAGCCGAGGTCCTTGCGCAGAAGGCCGTCCACCGCCGCCGGCGACATCGAAGCGGGCAACGTGGCGTCGCGCGCGATTTCGGACGAATCCCGCGTATACGGATTCTCACCCGGCGAGGACGGACGCTCCGGAGCGGGCGTCGCGTCGATCGCGGGAAGCGAGAGATGGCCGGTCATGATCGCTCCGACTCCCGCGGCGATCGCCGCCCGGAATGGAACGAGCTCCACGCGGTCGAGCCGCGGCCGGTCGGCAAAGAGGATCGGAAGAGAGCGATGGGAATCTGTGTGCGTGTCGCCGTGGCCCGGAAAATGCTTGGCGGTCGCGACGACGCCTCCCGACTGGACTCCGCGGACGAACGCCGCGACGAACCGGCCGACCGTCTCCGGGTCTTCGCCGTAGCTGCGCACGTTGATGACCGGGTTGGCCGGATCGACGTTGACGTCCGCCACGGGGGCATAGATCTGGTTCAAACCGATCGCGCGAGCCTCCTCGGCGACGATTCTTCCCTGACGCTCCGCGAGCGTCGGGTCTCCGGTCGCGGCGACCGCCATCGGCCAGGGCCAGTACGTCGTTTCCTGGAACCGCATCCCGACGCCCGCCTCGAGGTCCGCAGCGACGAGGAGCGGGACGCGCGCGATCTCCTGGAGCTTCCTCGTCAGTCGGGCGGTCTCCGACACCTCTCCCGCGAGGAACCAGAGGATTCCGCCGACGTGGTTGTCCCTCACCTGGTGCACGAGAGCCTGATACTCCGGCGACGCGTCGTTGACGAACCGCCCGGTCGCCGGATACACGAAGAGCTGTCCGATCTTCTCGTTGCGGTTCAGATCGGCAGGACGGTAGAACGCCGCCGTCGCGCAGCCCGCAGCGAGCAGAATCGCGGGGAGCAGAAGGTGCTTCTTCACGAGACCTCCTCGGCCGCGGAAGGTTGGACCGTCCCGAAGAGAGCTCCGACCCCAAGCGTGGTCAGGCTCCCGACGAGCGTGTACCAGGGCCATGCGACGGGGGTCGATCTCCACACCGCCAGCACCGCGAGGAGCCCGGCCGACATCCCGGCGAACGCGGCCCCGGTCCCGGCTCGGCGCGAGAACGCGCCGAGCAGAAAAACGCCGAGCACCGGTCCGTTCAGGATCGAGGCGACGGAGAGCGCCGCGTCGAGCGCGGATCGCGTCATGTGCCGGATCCCGAGAGCCACGGCGATCTGCGCGACCCCCGCGAGGAGCGTCAGCCAGCGGGACACGACCAGGTAGTGCCGATCGTCGCGCCGCGGAACGAGCGGCCGGTAGAGGTCGCTCACCGCGGTCGCCGCGATCGAGTTCAGAGACGACGACATGGCGGCGGCGAAGATCGCCGCGACCACCAGTCCCGAGATCCCGGAAGGCAGATGCCGGGTGATGAAGTCGGGAAAGACCCGGTCGCCGGCGAGCGCCCACCCGTGCTCGAACGGTCGGTAAAACGCGTAGAGCAGGAGGCCGATCAGAAGAAACCCGATGAATTGCGCGAGCACGACGACTCCCGAGGTCAGGAGAGCCGCCTTGGCGCGGCGCGGGCGATCGGTGCACAGGTAGCGCTGGACGAGGTACTGGTCCGTCCCGTGCGTGCTCATGGTCAAGAAGCACCCGCCGATCAGGCCCGACCAGAACGTGAAGGGGCGGGTCACGTCCCACTCGAAGTGGAACAGGCGGAACTTGCCGTGCGCTTCGCCGAGAGCGCGGGCCGCGTCCCAGCCCCCCGGGATCTTCGCGAGCAGGACCGTCGCGGCCGCGATCGCGCCCGCGACGTAGATTCCGAGCTGCACGACCTCGATCCAGATGACGGCCTCCATCCCGCCGAAGAACGTGAAGAGGATCATCACGACTCCGAGGATCAGGATGGACGCGACGACCGCCGCGTCCACGCCGGCTCCGCCGGAAAAGGCGGCGTACACCGCGGCCAGGACGAAAGCGGTCAAGAGGAGACGCACGCCGTCGGCGACGGTGCGCATCGTGACGAACAGACCGGCGGCGAGGGCCTTGACCGCGCCGCCGAACCGCGTCCGCAGGAGCTCGTAGACGGTCAGGAGCTCCCGGCGGAAGTAGGACGGGATCAAGAGCACCGAGATGACGATGCGGCCGAGCAGATAGCCGAAGACGAGCTGGAGGAACCCGAAATCGCCCCCACGGCTGTAGATGAGACCCGGAACGGAGATGAAGGTGATCGTCGACGTCTCGGTCGCGACGATCGATGCGGAGATCGCCCACCAGGGGACGTTTCGGCCTCCCAGGAAATACTGGGCGGTCGTCTTCTGCCGGCGGGCGAAGAAGGCGCCGGCAACGACGACCCCCGCCAGGTAACCGAAGACGATCGCGAGGTCGAGGAGGCGCAAATCGCCGGAAGTCTAACGGGCAATCAAAAAAATGTACTGCGGAGAGGGGCGACACGCGCTGCACAGCGACGTGTGCAAAGACTAGCAACCGGCGACGACTTTCGGATAGATTTCGTCCGACATTTTCCCGTCGTGCAAAAGTCTTTTACAGTTTTGAATACTGCGAATTAAGGAGGGTTCCATGCGACGACCTCCCCTCGCGCGCGGCGTCCGAGCGCTCTCGATCCTCGCCGCGCTTCTCGCGTTCGGCACCGCGGCGACGGCGTTCGCCCAGACCGACGTCACCACCAGCCGCATCTCCGGCACCGTCCGGGACGTGGACGGTGGCGCGCTGCCCGGCACCACCGTGGAGGCGAAGAATCAAGGAACGGGTCTCGTCCAGACGGCGGTCACGCGCGCAGACGGGTTCTACCAGGTCATCAACCTCCCGTCCGGCGTCTACACGCTGACGGCGAGCCTGCCGGGCTTCAAGGCGGCGGCCCGTCCAGACATCCGGCTCGACATCGGCACGGCCCCGACGGTCGATTTCCGATTGCAGCTCTCGACCGTCCAGGAGGTGGTCACGGTCACCTCTTCCGTGCCGGCCGTCGAGGTGACGAACACGGCCGCGTCCACGACCATCCAGACCGAACAGCTCAAGTCGCTGCCGATCAACGGCCGGAACTTCCAGGACCTCGTCCTGCTGACTCCGGAGACGCGCCGCGACCCCGAGAACCGCGGCACGGTCCTCGTCTCGGGCCAGCGCGGAATCAACACAAACACGACCGTCGACGGAATGGACTACGACAACGGATTCTTCGGCGGCACGTTCGGCTCCGCGGAAGGCCGGGCGCCGCTCTCGATCTCCGCGGAGTCGGTCAAGGAATTCACCGTCATCCGAAACGGTGGATCGGTCGAGTTCGGGCCTTCGGGCGGCGGCGTCATCAACGTCATCACGAAGAGCGGGACGAACGACCTGCACGGATCCGGCTTCTACTACTGGCAGCCGCACAGCACGGTCGCGAGGCTATCGAACGGCCTGGAGGCGCCGGACCAGAAGAAGAAGCAGTACGGCGGATCCGTCGGCGGGCCGATTCTCCGCGACCACCTTTTCTTCTTCGGGTCGTACGATCAGCAGAAGCAGGACGTCGGAATCCCGGTCAATTCGGTCCTGCTCGATCCGAGCATCGCGGCGACCTATCCGACCCTCGCTTCCGACCCGACCTACACGCAGACGCAGGACGGAAGGGTCCTCTTCGGCCGGCTCGACTACCAGGTCACGGGCTCGCACCGCTTGATGGCGCGCGTGAACTACGCCCAGTACGAGGGGGATCACGGGACTTCCTCGTCGCAGAACCAGACCAGCAACCACAACGGCATCGAAGGCCTGCAGTCGCACGCCTACGTCGGTTCCTGGACCAGCCAGTGGGGCTCGAGCTTCCTGAACGACCTGAACGGTCAATACGTGGTCGAGCAGACTCCGCGGATTCCCGCGGGCGTCGACCAGCCGGAAATCCGCTACGGCAGCTTCAGCCTCGGAAGTACGAGCTTCCTGCCGATCTTTTCCACGGCGGAACGCACCTCCGTCGGGGACACCGGCACGTTCCTCTTCAAAGACCACGTCGTCAAGGGCGGCGCCGAGTACAACAAGACCTCGATCAGCCAGATCTTCAAGGGCAACTGGCGCGGCGTCTACGTGTTCGCCGGAAACCAGCTCGCGAACTTCCTGGCCGGGAAATGGACCCAGTACTTCCAGTTCGGCGGCCTGGGCGGAAGGAGCGCGGACGAGGCGGGCACCGCCGCCTTCGCACAGAAGGAGCTCGCGTTCTTCGTCCAGGATCAATGGTTCGTCTCACCGAAGCTGACCGTGACGGCCGGGGTCCGCTACGAGCGCCTCGACAATCCGGACAACCCCATCCTGAACTCGAATCACGTCAACCCGGACGGCTCTTTCGCGCTCGATGGAAAGATTCCGGACCAGAACAACAAGTGGTCGCCTCGCGCCGGCTTTACCTATGCGCCGGACTCCAAAACGGCCATCCGCCTGTCGCTCGGCCGGTTCTGGGCGCGCACGCCCGGGATCCTCTTCGCGCAGCTGATCACGTCGAACGGTCTGACCGGCACGCAGTACACGATCAACGCCGGAGGAACCACGGCGAATCCGACCGCGCCCACCGATCCGCTCTCGCCCGGCTGGGGTCCCAATTTCGACCCGAACGCCGTTGCGGTGATCCCGTTCCAGTCAATTCCGACTCCCGCCCGGCTCGGCGTCTTCACGACCACGCCGAACTACAAGGACCCGGTGACGAACCGCATCACGCTCGGGATCGACCGCGAGGTGTTCGCAAACACGGTCGTCGGAATCGAGGGGACCTATGCGGAGGCGAAGAACCTCGAGCGCTTGAACGATCCGAACCTCGTCTATGACGGCTCCGTCTCCTCGGTCAACGGCCAGCCCCGCTACTCGACGACGCGTCCAGACCCCTTCTACGGCCGCATCTCGACGTACACGACCGACGCGCGGTCCAAGTACGAAGCCGTTTCGCTCAACTTTCAGCGCCGCTTCACCAGCAACCTCGTGTTCTTCATGGCGGCGACCTGGTCCGAGGACAAGGACAACGACTCCAACGAGCGCAACTTCGCCGGCGCGCAGGCGGAGGACCTCCACAACCTCGACGGCAGCTACAGCTGGGCGAACCGCGATCAGCGGTGGAAGTTCGCGGCGAACGCGACCTGGAATACCCCGTGGTTCGGCATCGGGCTTTCGGGAACGTACCGCTACACGAGCGGCTCGCCTTTTACGGCTGTAACGGGCGGCGACGAGAACCGCGACGGGTTCTTCAACGACCGTCCCACGATCGACGGCGTCCACTTCTCCCGCAACCAGTTCCGGCAACCGAAGTTCTCCCAGTTCGATTTTCGGCTCGCCAAAACGTTCAACGTCGGACCGGTCGGCCTGACCGCCATCGCGGAATGCTTCAACTGCACGAACAACAAGAACTCGTTCGTCACGAACTTCACGTGGGGGACCGGACAGACTCCTTCCTCTACGTTCGGGATCGCCAACGGGGTCTCGAACCTTCCGCGGACGCTCCAGTTCGCCGGACGCGTCGACTTCTAGCCGAGAGCGGAACACGGGACGGGCGGGGCGAGGCCCCGCCCGTTTCTTTTGCTGTTCCTCCAGTCATCCTGAGCGGAGCGAAGGATCCCTTGCTTTGGAGCCAGGGATTCTTCGGCGCTGCGTGCCTCAGAATGACAAGAAGAAGTCGGACTACCCGGAAACCGTCGCCGCTTCCGTGATGGTCACCCGGCGAGCCGTCGCGTCGAGCTCCGCCTCGACGCCGATCGGAAGGATCGCCTTCTCCTTCGTATGCCCGAAGACGAGTCCGGCGAGAACCGGCTTGCCGAGCGATCCGAGCTGTTCCTCGAGCACTTCGGACAGAGACAGCGAGAGCTCGAAGCTCGACCGCCCGGGCCCACAGTCGGTGCACGTGCCGAAGACGATCCCCGCCGCCTGCTGGAGCTTCCCGGCGAGACGGAGCTGCACCAACATCCGATCGATGCGATAGGGCGCTTCTCCGGTGTCCTCCAGGAAGACGATCCGGTCTTTCGTCTCGATCTCGTAGGGCGTTCCCATCGTGGCGGAAACGAGCGTCAGGTTTCCTCCGACGATTCGCCCGCGCGCAACGCCGCGGGAGACCGTCCGCAGGGGGAACTCGACGTTCAGGGGATCCTGCTCTTCCGGATTCGTCACTTCCCCGATCGGCTCCGCGACAAACAGGGCCTTCTTCAGGAGAGCGAGGGTGCGCGGCGGCAGTGAGCCGACCATGTTGGGACCGTGGAACGTCACGAGACCCGCCTTTCTGCCGATGGCGAGGTGGAGACCCGTGATGTCCGAGTAGCCCAGGAGGACCTTCGGATTCCTCCGGATCAGCTCGTAGTCCAGCCGATCGAGCAGCCGCGGCGTTCCATAACCACCCTGCAGCGCGAAGATGGCCGCGACGCTCCGGTCGGCGAACATCGAGTGCAGGTCCTCGAGGCGCTCGTCGTCCGTCCCCGAGAGAAAGCCGCGGCGGCCGCGGACGTACTTGCCGAACTTCGGCTTCAGGCCGAGCGCCTCGACGCGCGCCGACGCATCGTCGAGCTGCCAGAGGTCGAAGGTATACGAAGCGGGAGCTACGAGACCGACAGAGTCGCCGGGTCGCAGGACGCGGGGCTTGATCAACGGCGCCGGAGCGGAGATCGCCTCGGTCGTTTTGGGCCTCTTCGCCCACGCCTGATTCGCCGTCACGAGGGAGGCCGCGCCGCCGACCGAGACGAGCCGCAGAAAGGAGCGCCGGGATTTCAGGGTCTCGGAAAACCGTCCCACGGCCGACCAGTTTGACTCAAAAGGGCCCCGTTTTGACTCTCTGTCCGCCGTTCGCGAAGTGACCGCAGCGGACCAAGTTAGGATTTCGCACATGCGAAGGTCTATCTCGACGCTCGTTGTGATCTTCGCGTCCGCGCTTCTCGCCGCTCTCTCGCAGCGACCCTCGTCTCCGAGGACGCAGGCCGCCCGGATCCGTTCCGGGCCGATGCTCGGCTACGCCGACCTGACCGAGGCGTCGGTGTGGATCCAGACGACTGCGCCCGCGGACGTGAGGCTGCGATACTGGCCCGAGGGCAGGCGCGGAGAGGCCCGGACCACGCCGTCTCTGTCGGCAAGCGAGCAGACTGACGACACCGCTCTTTTCGTCGTGCCGGGGCTCGAGCCGGGCAGCCGCTACTCCTACGAGGTTCTGGTCGCCGGCGCGCCCGCCGCCTTTCCGGCGGGAGGAGCAACCGGAATTCTGACCACACAACCTCTCTGGCAGTGGCGTCGCAATCCGCCCGACTTCACGGTCGCGTTCGGTTCCTGCTACTACGCGAACGAGCCGAAGGCCGACCGGCCCGGAACGCCCTACGGCTCCGATCCCGGAATCTTTCGCACGATCGCGGGGATGAAGCCGGACGTGATGATCTGGCTCGGCGACAACATCTACTACCGCGAGGTCGACTTCGGCAGCGTCGCCGCGATGAGGAGGCGCAATGCGATCGGCCGCGAAGAACCGGCGCTGCAGCCCCTCCTCGCGGCGTCGCACCACTACGCGGTCTGGGACGACCACGACTTCGGGCCGAACGACTCCACCTGGATCTTCAGCCACTGGAGAGAGTCCTTCGACATCTTCAAGACGTACTGGGCGAACCCGACCTACGGCGCGCGCGGCGTGGAGGGCGTTTTCGGACAGTTCGGATGGGGCGACGTCGACTTCTTCCTGCTCGACGACCGGATGTATCGGACCCCCGAGAGGGTTGCCGAGACGCCCGACAAGACGATGCTCGGGCGCGACCAGCTCCGCTGGCTCGAGCACTCGCTCTCCTACAGCGCGGCCCCGTTCAAGGTCGTCGTGAACGGAAGCCAGATGTTGAACTCGAACAGCCACGGCGAATCGTTCGCGCACTACGTGACCGAGCAGAAGGAGCTTCTCGACTGGATCGTGAAGAACCGGATCCGCGGGGTGGTGTTCCTCTCGGGCGACCGGCACGCGGCGGAGCTTCTGAGCGTGACCCCCCCCGGCTCCTATCCCCTGTACGACTTCACGTCTTCGCCGTTCACCGCGGGCCTGTCGGTCGAGCCGGCCGAAGCGAACAACCCGCTCCGCGTTTCCGGCACGTCCCTCGTCAACGACAAGCACAACTTCGGACTTCTCCGGTTTCACGGCGCGTGCAACGACCGCACGCTCGACATGCAGCTCTACGATGAGACCGGGAAAGCGCGGTGGACCTACACCGTGCGCGGGAGCGATCTGGTGCCGCCGGCCCGGGATGGCGCCGCGCCGCCGAGATACCGCGGGCACCCGGCCTGCGCGAGTCTCAAAATCTAGAAGACCAGTCCGATCGAAACCGGGACTGGGTCCGCGGCGTTCGCTTCGCGAACGGCGGACAGAGATTTCAAACGGGAGCTTGATACCCGGCGAATTCACCGGAGCGTCTTGACCGCAGCGTTAGAAGACCAGTCCGATCGAAACGGGGACGAACTGGAACCGTCTCCCCTGAGTCGAGACGCTGTGGTATCGCGCCTCGACGATGAGGTCGATGTTTCGCAGGCTGATCGAGACTCCCGCTCCCCCGTTCCAGCCGGTCTCGTTCGACTTGCCCCGGAAGGCGCTCAAGCCCGAAGCCCCCGAGAAATCCAGCCGGTAGGCACCGACGCCGGCGAGAAAATAGGGCTTCAGAAGAATTGCCCGGAAGCCGACGACCACGTTGGCCGTGCCCGCGAGGACCTGGGCATTGCCCGACGTCGCGGTCGCCGCGTCGAGCCTGTTGTAGGAACCGTCGACGCGCAGGCCCACCGGGATGACCGGCGGATTCCAGACCAGCAGCGCGCCGCCGTTCCAGCCGTTGTCGAAGAAATCCTTTGCGTCCCCCTGGGGGTAGCTGATTCCTCCTTCGAATCCGAAGTGGAGACCGCTCGTGCCCTGGGCGTCCGCGCGGGCCGCCGCGAAAAGGAGAGAGATGGCGGCCAGCACGGGAACGGAGAGCCGCCTCATGGCTGCGCCGCCGCGACGGCCGCCAGCGCCTTCTTCCGCGCGCCCTCGAACTCGTCACCGCGGTTCCATTCCGGCATCCGGTCCGCGTTGGCGACCTTCACGCCAAGCCAGAAGTCGAGCCGGATGTCCTCGACCGCCCCGGAAAGGTCCCAGTCACTGCGCAGCTCGTCGGAGGGCTGGTGATAGTCCTTCGCCTCCCACTCCTCGATCTTCTGCTTCCCCCACCCGGCCGGCTTCCCGATGACCTCGGTGCCGCTGTCGAAATAGGCGGCGGGCACCCCGATTTTCGCCAGGTTGAACTGGTCGGAGCGGTAGAAGTACCCGCGGTCCGGGAACTGGTCGGGCTTGACGACTCGGCCCTCCATCTTCGCCAGCGAGACGATGATCGGGTCGAGCGACGACTTCCCGAACCCCACCATTGTGAGGTCCTTCGTGCGGCCGAAGATGCTCACTCCGTCGATGTTGATGTCCGCGGCGATCCGTCCGGGCTCGACCGGCGGGTGCTTGGACAGATACTCCGAGCCGAGAAGTCCCTGCTCCTCGGCGGTGACGGAGGCGAAGTACACGGTGCGCCGCGGCCGCTTCGGAAGCTGCGCGAAGGCCTTCGCGATCGCGAGAATCGAGGCGACCCCGGACGCGTTGTCGAGCGCCCCGTTGTAGATCGCGTCCTCGCCCGGCTTCGGGTCGGTCTTCATGCCGAGATGATCGTGGTGGGCGGTGTAGATCACCGCCTCGCGGGCCAGCCGCGCATCGCTCCCCGAGAACTTTCCGATGACGTTCGCGCTTTCCTTGGTCTGTACGGTGTTCTCGATCTTCATCGAGAGGAGAACCCCGAGAGGCACCGGTCGGAAGTCTCTCTTGACGGCGGCGGCGCGCAGGCGGTCGAGGTCCTGGCCGCCGAGGGAAGCGATCTTTTTCGAGGCGTCCTCGGTGAACCATCCTTTGATCTCGACGCGCGGCTCCCCTTCGTACGGCAGCTCGAAGCGCTCCCGCGACCAGGAGCTCTGAACGACCTGCCACGGGTATCCGGCCGATGGCTGGGTGTGGATGATGAACGCGCCGACCGCCCCTTTCTGCGCGGCGATCGAGTACTTGTAGTCCCAGCGGCCGTACCAGAGCCGGGTCCTTCCCGCGAAGAGCTTCGGGTCGTCCTCCGGATCGTTGTTCATCATCAGGAGGACCTTGCCCTTGACGTCGACGTCCTTGTAGTCGTCCCACTGGAATTCGGGTGCGACGATTCCATAGCCGGCGAACACGATCTCGCCGTTCGGAATGCTCGACTCCGGCTTCTGCGTTCCGGAAAACGCCACGTAGTCATCGAGCCTCGTGAGCTCGACCTTGCGATCGCCTTTCACGACGGTCGTCTTCTGCGGCACGTTGCCGACGATCCCGACGAGCGGCACCTTCTGGAGCCACCCGCCGCCGGGCGCGCCGGGCTCGAGCCCGAGCATCTCCATCTGGGCCTGGACGTATTGCTGGGCGAGCAGGTCTCCACGGGACGCCGGAGCGCGTCCTTCGAGAAGGTCCGAGGCGAGGAACCGGACGTGCCCGCGGATGACCTCCTCCCGGATCGCCTGCGCGGCGGTCTCTTCCGCGGAAGAGATGACGGCGGAAGACGACGCCGGGCCGGCGGCTCGAGCGAGGGCAGGAAGGAGGAGAAGCGCGAAGAATTTCTTCATCGAACCGTCCTTTCGCGTCGAAACCGTCCGCAAGGCGGAGAACGCCTATCGACCCGCGGAAGCTTCCCGCTTTCCCTCGACCGCGGGCGTGGGCGTCGGAGCCGGCTGCTCCTTCGGCATCGGCTTGCGTGGAATCTTCGCGTCGCGCATGGCAGCCTGCCAGACGAACGTCGCGAGGACGACCGACGCCTGCATCAGGTCGTCACGCCGCAGCCGCTCGTAGACGTCCTGATTCGTGTGGTGGGTCCGGGTCTCGTACTCGATCTCGTCCTGGACGAACTGGAAGCCGGGCAGTCCCACGGCGTCGAAGGACTCGTGGTCCGTTCCGCGGGTATTGCGCATCGTGACCGTCGTAGCGCCCAAGTCCTTCAACGGGTCGAGCCACTTCTCGAAGATCGGGACCACGGCCGCGTTCTCCTGAGCGTAGATTCCGCGAAAGGTGAGCGCGCCGCCGGGATCTCGTACTCCCACAGCTCTTCGAGCGACTTCTCGTCGTAGCGCTCGGAGGCCGCCTTTTCCTGAGGCTTGACCTCACGAAGCTCGCCCGCGAGGACGATCAAGCCTCTCAGTTTTCCCCGCTGTTTCTCGAAATCCTCTTTCGCCGTCAGCTTGGCGGGGACGGCCCTGCCGCGGATGGGACCATTCGTCCCGGGGCTCCACGCTTTCGGCAGAGCCACGAGCTGCGCGACGTCCGGGGAGACCATGCGAACAGAGACCGATTCGTAGCCCCACCCCCGCCCGAACGGTCCCCAGCTCTCCAGGTGCGCGTTGGCGAGCCCCCACCGCGCGAGCTCCCCTCGCGTCCAATCGTTCGCCTTCTTCATGTTGGGCGAGCCGGTCAACCGCGCGCCGATCCCGTCGGTCAGCGCGCTCGCGGTCTCCATGACGTGCGAGTTGCGGAACCCCTCCTGCCGGATCCGCGTGACCATGTCGTATTCGATGCGCTCTTCCGCCGGAAGCGGCGGCGTGAACGGGAGAAGGAGTGAAACCAGGAGCGCGGCGGCGGGGGTGCGGGAGGGGAGTCTCCTCACGAGCCCCCCGACGGTATCACCCGCGATTTCGGAAGGTCAACGGGCGCCGATTACGCCACGACTTCCACGCGATCGCGCCCGCATTGCTTGGCGCGATAGAGAGCGCCGTCCGCGGCGCGGAGCACGTCGCGCGCGTTGGAACCATCCGTCGGAAAAATCGCCACGCCCACGGAGATCGTCACGGGACCCAGGAACTGCTGTCCCTGAAGAACGCGGAGTTGACGAACCGCTTCGTTGATCTGCTGCGCTCTCTCTTTCGCGTGCTCGAGCGTCATCTCCGGCAGGATCAAAGTGAACTCTTCTCCTCCGTAACGGCACGCGATGTCTTCGGCTCGGCTGTTCCTCTTGAGAAGCATCGCGACTTCCTTGAGCACGAGATCTCCGGCTTCGTGCCCAAACGTTTCGTTGAAATGCTTGAACTGATCGACGTCGAGCATCAGGATCGCGACCGGCAGACTCCGGCGCTCGGCCCTTCGCAGTTCCCGATCGAGCGACTCTTCCAGATAGCGACGATTGAACAGTCCGGTCAACGGGTCGCGAATCGAGAGACCGCGCAGCGTCTCGCGAAGCCGCAGATTCGCGAGTGCCTGGGCGAACTGGTCGGCGACCGAGAGCACGACTCGCTGTTTCGCTTCGACCGGTCCTTCGAAAGCGCCTGCGCCGGATGGGGCGAGCTGGACGTGGAGCACTCCGAGCATCTCGCCCTGGGCAGACATCGGGCAGCACAGATAGTCGCCTTCCGCGGGGACGTGCTGGCATCTCACTGCCCGGGACCCCCCGGTGACGGCCTGGAGACGACCGCGCCTCACCGCCCAGCATTCGTCCGGCGCGAAGGAAGGCGGAGTCGATGCATTGCCCCACGCCACGACAGGCTCCAGGATGTCGCGCGAGGGAGCGAAGACGAGGATGCAGCCCGAGTCGTCCGGAAAGAGCGCGCGGGCGCTCGGGATGAGAACCTGACACGCCTCGTCCACGGTCATGCAGGCCTGGAGGTGATCGCCGAGCTCGCCGAGCACTCGCATCTCGCGCGTCCGGCTCTCGAGGTCGGCCGCCATCTGGTTGAACGCCGCAGCGAGCTCCCCGACCTCGTCGTCCGAGTCGACCAACGCCCTCACGTACAGATCACCCGCTCCCAGACGCGTGGCAAGGCCCCTCATCCGCACGATGGGACGAATGATCTGCCGATCGATGAGGAGCGGGCTTCCGAGTCCGATTGCGAGGCCGAGCAGGCTCACAGCACCCAGAACACCGAAGACCCAACGCAGCCGGCTCGAGATCATCGCCAGTCCGACTTCGATCTCCGCAGCATCCGTCGCCACGACCTGATCCACCAGCGGCGAGATCTGGTTTTCGGCGATCGGGTCGAGCTTCCAGGTCAGGACCTCGACCGCCTCCGAGCGCCGCCCCGCGCCGACGAGCGAGAGAAGCTGGACCCCTGTTTCCGCGATCCGTGAATAGCCACGCTCGATGCCCGTGAGCGCGGCGGCTTCTCTCGTTTGATTCGAGGACGTGTGATTCTCGACGAGCTTTCTCCAGGTGTCGAGCGCGTCCCTGGCGCCCTCCCGCACGGCCTCGATCCCCGGTTCTCGTCGACCGACCGCCGCGGTCAAGGCGTAGAGGAAGAGCTCTTGCGAGAGGCGACGAGCGAACTGATCCGCCGCGAAGCCCCGCAAAACGTCGGATCTCGTGGCGTCGAGATCCAATGCAAATTTTCCCGAAGTCGCGAGATTCGCAACCGCCAATCGGCCGCGCGCGCTGGCCATGGTTTCCAGGAGGGCCATGCCTTCCGTCTCGATGAGGCTGTCCTCTTCGCCTTCGAGTCGGGCGAGGAGTGGCGCGAGCTCCTGACGAATTCGATCGAGTGCTTGATCGGCACCGCCGGCCGCGGCTCGGTCGACGATCTCCCCGATGAGCTGATTGATCCGGCCGGAATCTCGTTCGATTTCACTCGTCGATCGCACCTCCTCGGCGGTGAGAGCGTCTTCCGGGCGCTTCAGGGCCTGCCAACGCGCGAGCGTGTTCCGAGCTCTCCCCTGAAGGTCCTCGATCCTTCGCCGATCGGCGTCATCTCTTCTCAGGACGAAGTCCACGCACGTCTTTGCCTGTTCGTCGAGCAATCTCGCCAGGCTCGCGGTGAGCGTCCGCTGGCGCAGGTGCAATTCGAGACGTCTCAGATCGGCCGGGATCGTCAAACTCGGAACGATGATCGCCAGGAAGCAGAGAAACTGGATCGCGATCAGCGGCAGGATCAGGAGGCTGAACCGCTCCCGGAGCGGGATTTTCATGCCGCGCGCGAAGCCCCTCGTGCGAAGGGCGGGACGTCGAATCTGTTGCGAAACACGGTCTCTGCCTCAATTGTCCGGCAGCCTGCCGACGATCGCAAATCATTTCCGGACGGTCGGGAAAAGGTGTTTCTACTCCGCGACGAAAAGCGTCAGCGCGAAGCGCGCGTCCGGATCGGTCCACTGCGCATGGCTGCGAAAGCCGGCGGCGCTGACGAGCTCCACGACCTCGCGCGGCTCGTACTTGTAGGAGCTCTCGGTCCAGATCGACTCTCCGGCCTCGAAGCTTACGGTCACTTCCGCGCGCCGGATCTGCACCGTCTGGTCCCGAAGAGAAACCAGGTGCATCTCGACGCGCCGCTCGTCCGAGTTCCAGATCGCGCGGTGCTCGAACGAGGCCAGGTCGAAGTCCGCGCCGAGCTCGCGGTTCATCCGCACCAGGAGGTTCTTGTTGAACGCCGCGGTGACGCCGAGCGGATCGTTGTAGGCGAGCAGGATCTCGTCGACGGGCTTGATCAGGTCCGCGCCCAGGAGGAGCGCGTCTCCCGGCCGCATCGCCTGCCGGATCTGGGAGAGGAAATCGTGTGATGCAGGCGGATCGAAGTTGCCGATGTTCGATCCGAGGAAGAGAACGAGCAACCCGCCGTGCGGCTGGCGCTCCCGCGCCGCGTGGCGCAGACCCTCCTCGTAGGTCGCACGGTGCCCTACGACCGACACGTGCTCGAGCGCGCCGAGCGTCCGCTCCGAAAGCTCGAGCGCGGTCGGGGAAATGTCGATCAGGTGAATCGCGACGCGCCGCCGCCGGCTCCGCAACGCTTCCGCGAGCAGAGCGATCTTCTCCCCGCTGCCGCACCCGAGCTCGAGCAGGGTCACCGGGTCCTCCAGCGGCGCCACCATCTCGGAGGCCCAGCGGGTCAGGAGCCGCGCCTCGGCGCGCGTGATGCGGTACCACGGCAACCGGCAGATCGACTCGAAGAGCGACGAGCCGAGCGCGTCGTACAGGTACCTCGACTGGATCTGTCTCGGCGAGAGAGCGAGATCCCGCGCGACGTCGCGCGCGAAGTCGCGAACGGCCTCGGGGGGAGGCGCGGCCACACTCGAAGGAATCAAGCTCTTGCTCGTCGTCTGCTCCGGTGTTCGCTTCGATTCCCGCGGATCGCTATGAGCCTCGGACCGTTCGGAACGTCGCGTAGACGTACGGATAGTTCCCCCGGAACCAGTTGCGAAGGCTCCGCCGCAGGAGCGACCTCGCCGTCGCGAACGATCCGCCCTTCATCACCCAGTGTTTTCCGTCGAAGAAGTCCGTGGAATACACGGGATAGGACGGCATCGGCTCGAAGCCGGGGAACGGCCCGAAGACGGTCGACGTCCACTCCCAGCCGTTGCCGAGAAGATCGCGAACGCCCCACGCGCTCGCTCCCGCGGGGAAGGAGCCGACAGGGACCGGGTCGAAGCGAGCAAAGTCGAAGTTGCCCCGGGTGCGATCGGGAGGCTCCTCTCCCCACGGATAGGACCGCTCGCTTCCGGCGCTCGTCCCATACGCCGCGCGGTGGAACTCCGCCTCGGTCGGAAGGCGCGAGTCGCGCCAGCGCGCATACGCGGAGGCCTCCGCGTGACTGACCAGGACGGGCCACGCGGGAGGGAGCGGCAGCCTGTCGAACATTCCGCGCCAAGTCCAGTCGTCGCCGCTCCGCTCCCAGAAGGCGGGATGGCGCACGTCGTTCTCGAGGCGCCAGCTCCAGCCTTCCTCGGACCACAGATCCTCGCGGTCGTATCCGCCCGCGCGAACGAACTCGAGAAAGTCCCGGTTGGTGGCGTCGTCGACGTCGATTTCGAACTCGGGAACGTCGACGACGTGCTCGGAGAACTCGTTGTCCCAGCCGAAAGGGATCGCGTCCTTCTTCGCGCCGAGCGTCGCGAGGCCGGCTGGCACCCGCACCGCGGCGCGCGCGGGCGGTTCGCCTCCGAGGACCGGTCCGGGGGTTCCCCCGGGGGCCCTCTTCCTCGCGTACGGAAGCCGGTGCCACATGTAGAGGAGCGTCTCCTGGTGCATTTCCTCGTGCTCGAGGATCGTGTACGCGGCGAGGCCACGCGCGAGAACCGGGTTGTCCTCGCGGGTCACGTCCTTCGACGTCAGGGCATCCAGGACGGCGCGGTCCGCGCGTTGCCCGTAGGCCTGAATCTCTGTGCGCGGCGGCCACGCGGCGGAAGTGCCCGGTACGGCGGACTCGTCTTCGGGATCGATGCCGCGCTCGAAGAGAACCTCGAACCGCGGATCGATCCCCGCCTCTCCGAGACCCTTCTTCAGGAGCGTGTTCACCGAGAACGCCGGAATGTGGCCTTCGTAGAAAACGATCGGGTTCCGCAGCGCGATCGGCCGGTCGTGGTAGGACTCCGGTCCGAGCATTCCGAAGATCTCGGCCGTTCTCCGACGGTTGGAGAGATAGTGATCGACGGCCGCCTGCCGGTCGAGGTATCGCCCCGTCTCCGTCTCGACTTCGAGCATGGACCTCCTCACATGCTAAACCTACGCCATCGCAGAAATGCTAGATTCCGGGAGATGCGCAACCGGACGATCCTCGCTGCACTGCTCGGAGCGGCCGTTCTGTCCGTCGCCTGCTCTCGCGAACAGACTGCCGCGACTCCCGCCCGCGCGACGGCGGGCGCCGGCGGCGGGCGAAGCGCCTCCGGCCTGGTCTTCGCCCCCGACATCCGAGACCGACTGTCCCGGTTGCCCCGCACGCCGATCGACTACGACCACGCGCTCCTCGACGCGAAGGAGACCCAGACCGTCCACAAGCTGGTCGAGGCGTCGCGGTACATGAACGACATTTTTCTGAGTCAGGTCGCGGACCGAAACCCGCAGCTCCGGAACCGTGTTTCGGCCGCGGCGCGGACCGATCCCGCGGCGCGGTGGGCGCTCGCTCTGTTCGACGTCCACAAGGGACCCTGGGACCGGTTGAAGGAGAACGAGCCTTTCATCGGTAGCGAGTCGAAACCTCCGGGCGCGGGCTTCTATCCCACCGACATGAAGAAAGAGGAGTTCGAGAGCTGGGTCGCGTCCCATCCTGGCGACAAGGAAGCCTTCCAAGGCCTCTTTACAGTGATCCGGCGTCAGGGACAGGGACTCGTCGCAATTCCCTACTCCAAGGCGTACCACGAGGCGCTCGAGGTCTCCGCCCGGAATCTGCGCGAAGCCGCGGCGCTCACCGGAAACGCGAGCCTACGGGACTACCTGACCAAGCGCGCGGATGCATTCCTCTCCGACGATTACTTTGCCTCGGACATCGCGTGGATGGACCTCGACTCCGACATCGAGGTCGTCATCGGGCCCTACGAGGTGTACGAGGACGCCCTCTTCAACTACAAGGCTTCGTTCCAATCCTTCGTCACCGCGCGCGACAAGGGCGAGAGCGAGAAGCTCGCCGTTTACGCGACGCATCTCCCCGACATGGAGCACAACCTGCCGATTCCGGATAAGCACAAGAACCTGAAACGCAAGTTCGAGTCGCCGATCCGCGTGGTGCAGGAAATCTACACGGCCGGCGATGCGCGCCGCGGGGTCCAGACCTCGGCGTTCAACCTGCCCAACGACGAGAAAGTCCGCGAAGCGAAGGGCTCGAAGAAGGTTCTCCTGAAGAACCTGATGGACGCCAAGTTCCGGCAGAGCGGCCGCCCGATCGCCGAGAGAACTCTCGTGCAGGCGGAAGTCCCGAACATCTCCTTCGACGCGTACTTCAACCACACGCTCTTCCACGAGCTGTCGCACGGCCTGGGTCCCGGGATCATCCGCGGCCCGGACGGCAAACGCGTCGAGGCACGCCTCCTCCTGAAGGAGATTTACTCGACGATCGAGGAGTGCAAAGCCGACGTCACGGGGCTCTGGAACATCCTGCTCGCGATCGACCGCAAGTGGTTGTCAAGTTTCCGTGAGCCCCAGCTCTACGCGACCTACACGGGCCTGATGTTCCGAGGAATGCGCTTCGGGATCGACGAGGCCCACGGCCAGGGCACCGCGATCCAGTGGAACTGGTTTCGGGAAAAGGGCGCGATTGTGCCGGATGCGGGCGGCCGTTTCTCGACCGACCCCGCGAAGTGCCGGGAGGCGATCCGCTCGCTCGCCAACGAGCTGCTGATGATCGAGGCGACTGGAGACTACGCGCGGGGGAAGGCCCTCCTGGAGAAGTACGGCCGCTCGACACCCGAGATCCAGGCCGTGATCGCGCGGCTCTCCGACATCCCGGTCGATATCACGCCGGTCTTCGTCGGGGCCGGGGAACAGTAGAACTTTGGACCGCATTTTGCTCATGCGAGATCTGACAAGGAGGTTCCCGTGACGGAATCCGAAGGCACGATGGAAAGCGGTTCCTCTTCCTCCTCGAGCGGCTCTGCTTCGACGCCGCGCAGGAAGAGGACGAGCACCCGCCGCAAGGCAGGCGCGTCCCGGGGGAAGACCACTGCAGGCGTCGGGAAACCCGGAGCCCGGACCGCGACGTCCTCCCGACGCAAGACCTCTTCGCGCCGGCGCCGGCGTTCCTCGAAGGAGTTCGGCCTGCAGAGCTTCTTGAACGACCTCGCGAAGAGAGCGAACGTGGCGGGCTCGAAGATCGCCGAGTTTTCCGAGGAAGGGGCGGACGCCGCGCGAAAGACGATCGGGAAGTTCAGCGCAAGCTCGCGACAGACGATTACGCGCGTCCGGCGGGAATGGGATCGCATGGACTCCACCCGGAAAGCGCAATTCGTCGCGGGCCTCCTGGGAGCGCTGGCCGCCGCGGCTGCGGGCGTTCGGAAGGCCACTCGCAAGTAAGACGGGTTCCGCAGAGCGGCTTGCGGGCGCCGAGAGCCGCGGCGCGGTTCGCGGCGAGGTCGGCCGCGGGCGCTCCGTCGCGACGTCGCCTCGGACGCTCCACTCTCCGCGGCGGACACGACTGAGACATGGCGGCGAACGAACCGGAAGACTCGATCCTCTCCTTTCCCGGCCTCGAAGAGCCGATTCGCGCGGAGCTCTATTCGACCGAGCACCTGGAGGAGTTCGCGCAACGGCTGGGGGCCGAGCACCGTCTCGCGCACGGTTTTCGAAAGGGAAAACCGCTCCTTCCACGGCTGAAAGAGAACGGACGCGTCCTCCTCGAGTCCTATCGCGCGGTCGCCGACGCGATCCGAGAAGAGCGCACGATCTCGCCCGCGGCGGAATGGCTCGTCGACAACTTCCACATCGTCGAAGAACACCTCCGTGAGATCCGGGAGGACCTTCCGCCGCGGTACTACCGGGAGCTTCCCAAGCTCGACGCCGGTCCGCTCACCGGCTATCCACGCGTCTATGCTCTGACCTCGCACTTCGTCGCGCATACTGACAGCCGGTTCGAACCGGACACGCTGCGGCGGTTCGTCGCGGCATACCAGCGATCGCAGCCTCTGACGATGGGCGAGCTCTGGGCGGTCGCCATCACGCTGCGGCTCGTCCTGATCGAGAACCTGCGCCGGCTGGCAGAGCGAATCGTCCGACGGCGGCTTGCGCGCGAGGACGCAGACGCCCTCGCCGACTCGCTGCTCGGCATCCGCGCCGAGCCTCGAGAATCGTGGGAATCGCGGCTGCGGACTCTCGAGCGCAAGCCGCTTCCCGCCCCATTCGCGGTTCATCTTCTGCAGCGGCTGCGGGAAAGCGATCCGGAGCAGACTCCGGCGCTCGCCTGGCTCGTGAAGCGGATCGAGGCGCAGAGGCTCAGTCCCGACGAGATCGTGCGGCTCGAGCACCACGAGCAGGTCGCGACCCACGTGTCGGTGCGCAACGTGATCACGAGCATGCGGCTCATTTCCACCGTCGACTGGGCCGACTTCTTCGAATCTGTCAGCCTGGTCGATCAGGAGCTCCGGAAGGGAACGCGGGTCGGGGAAATGGACTTCGCGACCCGCGACCGTTACCGCCATGCGATCGAGGACCTCTCGCGGCGATCCGGCCTTTCGGAGATCGAGATCGCGCAACAGGCGGTCGCCCGAGCCAACCGGTTCCGGGAATCGGCGCTCTCCGGCGTCCCCCTCGAGGACCGGCAGGCCGACCCCGGTTACTGGTTGATCTCCCGCGGGCGAGCGGAGTTCGAGAAGGAGGCCCATTACCACGTCCCGCTCACGCAGTGGATCCGCCGGGCGTACTTCGCGGCGGCGACTTCGGGCTACCTCGGGACGATCTTCGTCGCGACGGTCGCGGTGCTCGCGCTGCCGCTGGCGCTGTCGGCGGCCGGGGGGGGCGCGGGCTGGGAGCTCGCGGTTCTGGCGGTGCTCGCTGTCGTCCCGGTGTCCGAGTTCGCGATCGCGGTCGTCAACCGTGACGTGACCGAGCTCGTGGGCCCACGCCGGCTTCCGAAGCTCGAGCTCGCTCACGGCATTCCCTCCAGTCTCTTCACGCTGGTCGCGGTTCCGGCGCTCCCGACCAGCGAGTCCGACGTCCGCGAGCTCGCCGAGCGGCTGGAGGTTCATTACCTGGCGAACGCGGAAGATCAGGTGAAGTTCGCACTGCTGTCCGACTGGATCGACGCGCCCGAAGAGACGATGCCCGAGGACGAGTCCCTGTTCGTTGCAGCGCGAGACGCGGTCGACACCCTGAACGGGCGGCACGGGCCGCTGCCCGACGGGACGCGCCGCTTTCTCTTTCTTCAGCGCCGGCGCGTGTGGAACGCGAAGGAAGGCAAATGGATCGGCTGGGAGCGAAAGCGCGGCAAGCTCCACGAGCTCGACCTCCTGCTGCGCGGAGCAGGCGCGACGACCTTTCTGCCGGTCGAGGAGCTCGATCGGACCGCGCTGCAGAAAGTCCGCTACGTCCTGACCCTGGACGCGGACACGAGACTGCCTCGCGGCGTCGTGCGAAAGCTCGTCGGCACTCTCGCGCATCCGCTGAACCAACCCCTTTACGACGCGAAGGCGTGCCGGGTCGTCGAAGGATACGCGCTCCTCCAGCCCCGGGTGACGCCGACCCTGCCGCTCTCGGGACCGGGAACCCTGTACCAGAGGTTGTACTCCGGCCCCGCCGGAGTCGACCCGTACGCGGCGGCGATCTCCGACGTCTACCAGGACCTCTTCGGCGAGGGCATCTACACCGGCAAGGGAATCTACGAGGTCGACACCTTCGAGAAGGCGCTCCGCAGCCGGATTCCGGACGACTCTCTCCTGTCGCACGATCTCTTCGAAGGACTTTTCGCGCGCGCCGGCCTCGTGACCGACGTCGAGCTCTTCGAGAACTTTCCGGCGCACTACGGATTCGCCGCCTCGCGACAGCACCGCTGGGCGCGGGGGGACTGGCAGCTCCTCCCCTGGCTGCTCCCCCGTGTTTCGGATGCGTCCCGCCGAAAGGACCGGAATCCGATACCGGTGATCGGACGGTGGAAGATCCTCGACAACCTGAGGCGCTCGCTTTCCGCACCGGCGGCGTTCCTGACCCTCATTGCGGGCTGGACGCTCCCCGGCGTCTCGCCGATCGTCTGGACGGGAACTGTCCTCGCGAGCTTCGTGCTGCCCCGCCTCTTCTCGGTTCTCGCCGGCCTGATGCCGGCTCGGCGGGGAATCTCGAAGAGGAGCTTCCTGCGCGGCGTCGGACACGACCTTGCGGTCGCGTTCGGACAGGCGGCGTTCTCGGTCGCCGTGCTCGCGCACCAGGCGTGGCTCGCGACCGATGCGATCCTGCGAACGCTCTTCCGGCTGATCGTCTCGCGGCGGCGCCTCCTCGAGTGGGTCACGGCGGCCCAGGCGGAGATCGGTCTCGACCTCGAGCTCTCCGGCTTTTACCGACGCATGGCGGGAGGCATCGGACTCGCCGCCGTCGCCGGCGGCGTCGTGTTCCTGGTCGGAAACGGGACGCCGCTCGTGTTCCCCTTTCTCTTTCTCTGGGGCATCGCGCCGTGGGTCGCGTGGAAGGCGAGTCTGCCCCCGCTCGCCGCGGAGGCCGAGACTCTTACCGAAAGGGAGAAGCGCGTTCTCCGGCTGACGGCGCGGCGCACGTTCCGCTTCTTCGAGGCTTTCGTCACACCGAAGGACAATTCCCTTCCGCCCGACAACTTCCAGGAGGACCCGAAGCCGATCGTGGCCCACCGTACTTCCCCGACGAACGTCGGCCTCTGGCTCCTCTCGTCGGTGGCGGCGCGCGATTTCGCGTGGATCGGTACGATCGATATGCTCGAGCGCCTCGAGACCACGTTCGGGTCGATCGAGCGGCTCGAGAAGTATCGTGGCCACCTTTACAACTGGTACGACACGCGAACGCTCGACCCGCTCGAGCCCCGTTACGTCTCCACGGTCGACAGCGGGAACCTCGCCGGACACCTGATTACTCTCCAGCACGCTTGCCTCGAGCGGCTGGACGCTCCCGCGCTCGACCCGCGCGCCCTCGAAGGAATCGCCGACAGCCTCGCGCTTGCCAAGGAATCGCTCGCTGGAACACCTTCCGCCGGCCGCGGAGGAACCGTCACCCGGCGCGATCTCGAGTCGGCGTTCCACGACGTCGAGTCTCTTCTCTCGCCCGTTCCCGAAACGCCCCCGCAGTGGGGAGAGCGTCTCGCCGCTCTCCGCGAGCGTGCCGAGGTGCTCGCGGACGTCACCGAAGCGCTCGCCAACGAGAACCCGGACGGTCCGCACCGCGAGCTCCACGAATGGACGAAGTCGGCGCTCTCCGCGATTGCCAGCCACGAGCGCGACTTCGGCGCAACGCTCGGGTGGATGCGCTCACCGGGACTCGGGACGAGGGACATGGGACACGGGAGCGCGGGTTCGGGAATCCCTTCAATCGCTTCGATTCCGGATCTCTGCGAGACCGTTCTCGGCCATCTCGGCCGTCCGGGCGGCGGCGGGGGAAGCGGCGACGGGCCCGCCGCGATCCAGCCTTCGGAGAGGTCCGCGCTCCGGGAGTCTCTCCACCGCTCCCGCGACACGGCGGCGTCGCTCGCACGCCGGCTCTCGACGCTCGCGAGGACGGCGGCCGGCCTCGTCCGCGAGATGGACTTCCGGTTCCTTTACGACGAGGAGCGAAAGCTGTTCTCGATCGGGTATCGCGTCTCCGACGGGCGCCACGACCCGGGCTACTACGATCTGCTCGCGTCGGAAGCGCGGCTCGCGAGCTTCATCGCGATCGCCCGGGGCGATGCTCCCCCGGCCCACTGGTTCCATCTCTCGCGCCCCTTGACGCCCGTGGGGAAGGGCTCGGCCGTCGTCTCCTGGTCCGGCTCGATGTTCGAGTACCTGATGCCGGACCTCGTGCTGAAGGAACCTACCGGAAGCCTGCTCGAGCAGACCGACCGCCTGATCGTCGCGCGCCAGATCGAATACGGCGAGGAGCGCCGGGCGCCGTGGGGCGTGTCCGAATCCGCTTTCTACGCTCGCGACCTCGATCTCACCTACCAGTACTCGAACTTCGGCGTCGGAGGACTCGGGTTGAAGCGCGGTCTCTCCGAGGATTACGTCGTCGCGCCGTACGCGACGGCGCTCGCCTCGATGGTGGACCCGGCGGCGGCCGCGCGCAATTTCGACAGGCTCGCGAAGGAAGGCGCCGTCGGCTCCTATGGCTACTACGAGTCGCTCGACTACACCGCGAGCCGCCTGCCCGCCGGAAAGACGCACGCCGTCGTTCGCGCGTACATGGCCCATCACCAGGGAATGACGGTCGTTGCCCTCGCCAACACGTTGTTGGACGACGTGATGCGGCGTCGCTTCCACGCGGAGCCCATGGTGCAGGCGACCGAGCTCCTCTTGCAGGAGCGAACGCCCCGGACCGTCATGGTCGCGCGCCCTCGCGCCGAGGAGGTGGGCAGTCATCTGCACGTCCGCGACTTCGTCCCTCCCGTTCTTCGCCGCTTCAGCTCGCCGCACGACCTGATCCCGCGGACCCATCTCCTCTCGAACGGGCGGTACTCGGTGATGGTCACCGCCGCAGGCTCGGGATACAGCCGCTGGCTCGGCCGGGACGTGACGCGCTGGCGGGAGGACTCCACGCGGGACCCGTGGGGGACGTACGTGTTCCTCCGTGACGTCCAGAGCGGACAGATCTGGTCGGCGGGATATCAGCCGAGCGGCGTCGAGCCGGACAGCTACGAGGTGGTGTTCTCCGAGGACCGGGCGGAGATCCGGCGCCGGGACGGCGCCATCTCGACGACTCTCGAGATCGTGGTCTCCGCGGAGGACGACTCCGAGGTCCGTCAGGTTTCCGTCACGAACCTGGGCACGCGCCCGCGGCAGATCGAGCTGACCTCGTACGCGGAGGTCGTGCTCGCCCCCGCCGCGGCGGACGAAGCGCATCCCGTCTTCTCGAATCTCTTCATCGAGACGGAATTCGTCCCGCGCCTCGAGGCGCTCCTCGCGACGCGCCGGCCGAGATCCTCCGAAGAGAAGCGGCCGTGGCTCGGCCACGTCGCGACGGTCGAGGGGACGACGCTCGGCGGCGTTCAGTTCGAGACTGACCGCGCGCGCTTCCTGGGAAGGGGCCGCGAGATCCGGAACGCCGGCTCGATCCTGGACGGGCGTCCGCTGTCGAACACGATCGGGCCGGTTCTCGATCCGATCATCTCGCTGCGACGGCGCATTCGAGTGGAGCCGGGAGCGACCGGACGGGTCACCTTCGCGACGGTCGCCGCCGACACGCGCGAAGACGCGCTGAAACTGGCGGACAAGTATCGGGACCCCGCGGCGTTCGAGCGAACCACGACGCTCGCCTGGACCCAGGCCCAGGTGCAACTCCGCCACTTCAACATCGACGCGGACGAGGCGCACCTGTTCCAGCGGGTTGCGACCCGGATCCTCTACTCAGACCCGTCGCTGCGCGCTTCGACGGAGGTCCTGCAGCGGAACACGCTCGGCAAGTCGGCGCTCTGGCGGCACGGCATCTCCGGCGATCTGCCGATCGTTCTCGTGCGGATCGATTTCGCGGAAGACCGGGAGATCGTGCGCCAGCTCCTGCGGGCTCACGAGTACTGGCAAATGAAGGGGCTCGCGGTCGACCTCGTGATCGTCAACGAGCAGGGGGCGTCGTACGGTGGAGACCTGCAGGATGCACTGGAGGCGCTCGCCCGCACGAGCCAGCCTTCCCCGAGCCCCGAGGGCCATCCCGCTCACGGCGGGATCTTCATCCTTCGGGGAGACCTGCTGTCCGAAGAGGACCGGGACGTGCTGCGGACCGCCGCCCGCGCGGTGCTTCTCTCGCGGCAGGGCACGCTCGGCGAGCAGGTTGTGCGCCATCTCCTCGGAGCGCCGGCCGGAGCGCCGCCCCGGCCGGTCCTGCCGGTTCCGCCGGCCGTCGACATTCCTCCGCCTCGCCCGCCGCTCGAGTTTTTCAACGGCCTGGGCGGGTTCGCGAACGACGGGTGCGAGTACGTCACGATCCTGGGCTCGGGCCAGTGGACGCCGGCTCCGTGGATCAACGTGATCGCGAACGGCGCATTCGGCTTCCAGGTCTCGGAGTCGGGATCGGGGTTCACCTGGGCCGGCAACAGCCGAGAGAATCAGCTGACGCCGTGGTCGAACGACCCGGTCGTCGATCCGCCCGGCGAGGCGCTCTTCGTCCGGGACGAGGCGACCGGCGAGGTGTGGACCCCGACGCCGCTTCCCATTCGCGAGGACTGGCCGTACGTCGCCCGCCACGGCCAGGGTTACAGCCGCTTCGAGCACGAGAGTCACGGCGTTGCGCTCGAGCTCCTCCAGTTCGTTCCGCAGGCAGACCCGGTCAAGATCTCCCGCCTCCGAATCGAAAACCGCTCGGGCGGTCCGCGTCGGCTTTCGGTGACCGCCTACGTCGAGTGGGTGCTCGGATCGTCGCGAAGCCGCTCCGCGCCCTTCGTGGTGACCCAGCTCGACGGAGAGACCCGGGCGCTCTTCGCCCGCAACCCTTGGAACGAGGAGTTCGCGTCCCGAATCGCGTTCGCGGACCTGGGCGGCAAACAGGTCACGTGGACGGCGGATCGGACGGAGTTTCTCGGAAGGAACGGAACGCTCGAGCGACCCGCGGCGCTCGCGCGGGGGGCCACGCTGTCGAAGCGCGTCGGCGCGGGGCTCGACCCCTGCGCCGCTCTCCAGACCGCCGTCGATCTGCCCGACGGCGGACGGGCAGAAGTCGTGTTCGTTCTCGGAGAGGCGGAGAACGAAAAAAGAGCGCGCGAGCTCGTGGTCCGCTATCGGAGCGCCGATCTCGGCGCCGTGATGCGGGAGGTGATCGTCGGGTGGGACGACATCGCGGGCGCGCTCCAGGTCAAGACGCCCGACCGCTCCCTCGACGTCCTCCTCAACCGGTGGCTGCTCTACCAGGCGCTCTCGTGCCGCGTCCGGGCACGCTCTGCCTTCTACCAGGCCGGCGGCGCTCACGGATTCCGCGACCAGCTCCAGGACGTCATGGCGTTGACGGTGGCGGCGCGCGAGGTCACGCGAGAGCATCTGCTGACCGCCGCCGCGCATCAGTTCCCGGAAGGTGACGTGCAGCACTGGTGGCATCCGCCCTCCGGTCGCGGAGTCCGCACCCGGATTTCCGACGACCTGATCTGGCTACCCTTCGCGGCTCTCCACTACGTCGAGGTGACGGGCGACGAAAGCGTCCTCGACGAGACCGCGCAATTCGTGGAGGGAGCGCCGCTCGAGCCGGACGAGGTCGAGCGGTACTTCGCGCCGACGGTATCCAAGGAGAGCGCCACGCTCTTCGAGCACTGCGCCCGCGCGCTCGACCGCAGCCTCGAAGTCGGAAAGCACGGCCTTCCCCTCATGGGCTCGGGAGACTGGAACGACGGCATGAACCGCGTCGGGTTCCGCGGCGAGGGGGAGAGCGTCTGGCTCGCGTGGTTCCTCCACACGAACCTCTGGGAGTTCGCGAAGATTGCGGAGCGGCGCGGAGAAAAGGCGCGGGCAGCCCGGTGGCGCGAGCACGTCGACCGGTTGAAGACCGCGCTCGAGACGGCCGGATGGGACGGTGACTGGTACCGCCGCGCGTTCTTCGACGACGGGACGCCGCTCGGGTCCTCCTCCAACCAGGAATGCCGGATCGATTCGATCGCGCAATCCTGGGCCGTGATCTCCGGGGCGGGCGACAAGGTCCGCGCGGCGCGGGCGATGGCCGCCGTCGAGGAGTACCTCGTCAAGCGCGGCGACGGCCTCGTGCTCCTCTTCACTCCGCCGTTCGACCGCACGCCGCTCGATCCGGGCTACATCAAGGGGTACCTGCCGGGAGTCCGCGAGAACGGCGGGCAATACACACACGCCGCGCTCTGGTCCCTGATCGCTTTCGCCGCTCTCGGCGACGGGGACAAGGCCGGCGAGCTCTTCTCGATCCTGAACCCGATCAACCATGCCGGTACGCGCGCCGGCGTCTACCGATACAAGGTCGAGCCGTACGTCGCCGCGGCGGACGTCTATGCCGAGCCTCCCCACGTCGGTCGCGGCGGCTGGACCTGGTACACCGGCTCGGCCGGATGGATGTATCGCGCGGGCGTCGAGTGGATCCTGGGATTTCGCTTCCGCGGCGCGGCGCTCCACGTCGACCCGTGCATCCCGCGCTCCTGGCCGGGATACCAGATCACCTTCCGATACCACTCCGCGCGTTACGAGCTCGTCGTGCAGAACCCGCACGGCGCGACGCGCGGCGTGTCGCGGATCGCGGTGGACGGGAAAGAGCTCGGCAAGGACGTCCGCGCGATCCCGCTCGCCGACGACGGCGCCCGACACCGAATCGAGGTGACCTTGGGATAACAGGGTCAGGTCTGGGTCCTGTGGCAAGTGGAGACCTGACCCCTCCTGTGGCAAGTGGAGACCGGACCCCTCCTGTGGCAAGTCGAGACCGGACCCTTCCTCTGGAATGACCTCCCGACAGACAAAGTAGACTTCTTCCCCCGATGAAGAAAGCTGCGCTCTCGCTCCTCCTGCTGTTTCTGTGTCTCTCCGCGGCGCGGCTTGAGACAACTCCCGCGCCGGCGCCCGGACACGCGCTCGAACCGCCTTCCTCCGGCGGTCTCGTCGCTCTCGATCGCCTTCTGCAGCGCCTTTCCGCCCACAAGAGGATGCTCGTCATCGGCGCGCACCCCGACGACGAGGACAACCGGCTCTTGACGGTCGTCTCGCGGAAGATGGGCGCCGAGGTCGCTTATCTGTCGCTCTCCCGCGGCGAGGGGGGCCAGAACCTTCTCGGCCCGGATCTCGGGGTCCCGCTCGGCCTCGTGCGCACCCAGGAGCTCCTCGGGGCACGCCGGATCGACGGCGCCCGTCAGTTCTTCACCCGCGCGTACGACTTCGGTTTCACGCGATCGCTCGACGAAACGTTCCGCCTCTGGCCGAAGGACGTCCTGCTCGAAGATTCCCTGCGGATCGCGCGCCGGTTCCGGCCTCAGGTGATCGTCTCCCTCTTTTCGGGCACGCCGACCGACGGGCACGGCCAGCACCAGGCATCGGGAGTGATCGCCGGAGCGGTGTTCGACACGGAGAGCGCCGAGCGATTCCCCTGGCGTCCCAAGGCGTTCTACCGCTCGTACGTCGATCCGACGCCGACGACCTTCGACGTGCCGACCGGCGACGTCGATCCTTTGACCGGCCGATCGTTTCACCAGATCGCAGCGGCGAGCCGGAGCCTGCATCGGTCGCAGGACATGGGACAGCTCCAGCCGCCCGGCCCGAACAAGACGCGGGTCACCTGGGCCAAGGGGGGCGCCGGGCCGCAGGGGAAGGATCTCTTCGCGGGAGTGGACACGCGCCTGACCGCGATCGCGGCGGGGATCGGGGATGCCTCCCGGCGCACGCACGTCGAGGAGAGGTTGCGCAAGGTCGCGGCGCTCGTCGAGGGCACGCGCGCGAAGCTCGTTCCCATCGGGCTTCCCGCTGCGGTGCCTCCGATCGCGACGATCCTCTCGGAGCTGTCCGCCGCACGGGGAGACGTCCGGCCGGATGAGAACGGTGCGGGCGCCGCAGCGGTGGCGTTTCTCGACGAGAAGGTCGCGCTCGCCGAGACGGCGCTCGCGACGGCAGCCGAGATCACGGTCGACGCCGTCGCGGATCGCGAAACCGCCGCGCCGGGAGATCCGCTCGAAGTGAAGATTGCGGTCTGGAACGCGGGCGGGCAGCCGGTCGCCGTCGAGACGGTCGATCTCGTGAGCCCCGACGGCTGGAACGTGACCGCGGCCGCGGCCGAGCCGCGCGACGTCGCCCCGAACACCCTCTCGGAGTGGACGCGGAAGGCTTCTCCGGCGGCAGCCGAATCGACGATTCCGTACTTCCTGCGCCGTCCGATGAAGGGCGCGCTCTACGACTGGACCGACGTTCCGCCGGAGGTCCGCGGTGAGCCGTTCCAGCCGGCCCCGCTCGTCGTGGTCGTTCGACTGCGCGTCGCCGGCCTGCCCGTCGTCCTCCGGCGCGACGTGGCGTGGCGCTTCCGCGACCAGGCGCAGGGTGAAGTGCGCCGCCCGGTCCGCGCCGTCGCGGCGCTCGACGTCTCGGTCGATCCGGATCGCATCGTCTGGCCGACGGGCGACAAGCGGGAGAAACGGCTGGAAATTACGCTGACGTCGAATGCGCCGGGGCCTCTCTCCGGCAGGATCGAAACGTCGAGTCCCGCCGGATGGCCCGCGATTGCCTCCGTTGTCTTCTCGGTGAACGGCCGCGGAGACCGGCGGTTTTTCGAAGTACCGATCCGGCCGCCCTCGCCCTTTCCGGCAGGTCGCGGGTCGTTCCGGATCGCAGCGGTGACCGCCGACGGGAAACGGTTCGCATCGAGCATCCGCGTGCTCGACTATCCGCACATCCCTCCGACTCCGCTGCCGGAAGAGTCGGCGGTCGAGCTCGCCGCGGCTGACATCCGCCTCCCCGCGCTCCACGGCGTCGGCTACGTGCGGGGAGCTTCGGACCGCGTGCCCGAGGCGCTCATCGCGATCGGAGTGCCGCTCGAGATTCTCGACGCGAAGGTGCTCCAATCGGGGGATCTCGGCCGGTACGACGCCATCGTCGTCGGAAGCCGCGCTTACGAGACCGATCCGGCGTTAGCCGCGTCGAACGGACGCATCCTCGACTACGCCCGAAACGGCGGGCTCGTGATCGTGCAGTACCAGCAGTATCAGTTCGTCGAGGGCAACTACGCACCCTACAAGATCGAGATCGCCCGCCCGCACGACCGGGTCACCGACGAGACCGCTCCCGTTCGGGTGCTCGATCCGACGAGCCCGATTTTCAGCCGGCCGAATCGAATCGCGGAGGACGATTGGGTTGGCTGGGTGCAGGAGCGCGGGCTGTACTTCGCGCACACGTGGGACCCGGCCTACAAACCGCTCCTCGCCATGAAAGATCCGGACGAGCCGGAGCAGCAGGGCGCGCTCCTCGTCGCGAAGCTGGGAAAGGGCAAGTACATCTACACCGGACTCGCCTTCTTCCGCCAGCTTCCCGCCGGCGTGCCGGGAGCCTACCGCCTGTTCGCGAATCTGCTGGGACTGAAGTCGTGAACCCGACTACTGAAGGAGGAAGCCCCCGACCTTGCCGTCCCTGACGGCCATCTTCACCAGGTAGTCGTCCTTGCGATCGTTGAACTCGAGCTTCCAGAGGTAGACCGTATATCCCTGCTGGTTGAGCTTTCCCAGGAACGTCGCGTGATACCCCTGCTTCATCCGCGGCCCGATCTGCGTGCTGACCCCGTCCAGCATCTGCTTGTTCATGCCCGACTTGAAGGCCGCATCCCCTGGAGCGAGGAAATCGTCATACGAGTTCGATTGAATGGCAGTGAGCATTTTCTTCATGTTCGCCTCGATCGCCTCCGGGACCTGGGCCAGCGCGCTGCCCGCCAGGAGAAAAAGCACGGGGAGGGCGAACCCGGAGAGGCGCGACCGCCTGTCTGAGGAAACCTGCGACATCGAAACTCTCCTTTTCACCGGCGGATGCCGGATCCGGCGATCAGGGACTTGCCGCCGACCCCGGTGAGAACGCTCCGGGTCTCGAGTAATTCCTCCGGCCGCTCGGCCGGGCTTTCATTCTCCGGGTCTCAGGCTCCCCCGAACAACTTCGCCGATCGCGCCTTCATCTCCTCGGGAGAGACGTCTTCCTTGTGGGTCGAGACGTACCAGTTGTGCCCGAAAGGATCCTGAAGCTGGCCGCTCCGGTCGCCGTAGAACTGATCCGCCACCGGCTTCGTCACCTTCGCGCCCGCCGCCACCGCTTTGTTCGCCGTCGCGTCGACGTCCTCCACGTAGAGGTGCATCATCACCGGTGAGCCTCCAACGGATTGCGGGGAGAGGAACCCCATCTCCGGAAATTCGTCGGCGAGCATGACGTGCGAATCGCCGATCTGGATCTCGGCGTGGCCGATCTTGTCGCCGGGAGCCGGCATGCGCATGAGCTCCTTCGCGCCGAACGCCTTCTTGTAGAACTCGAGCGCGGCGGCCGCGCCTTTGATGCACAGGTACGGCGTCACGCTGTGGTAACCCTCGGGAATCGGTTTCACCTGGCTCACGAATCACCTCCTGTCATTGACGTCCGGCGTCGGGCAAGGTGAAGAAGAATGTGCTTCCCCCTCCCGGCCGACTGTTTACCCCGATCTCTCCTCCGTGTGCCTCGACGATGCGGCGGGCGATGTAGAGACCGAGCCCGGCGCCTCCGGGCGCCGCCCGGACCTGCGTAAAGCGTCGGAAAACCCGGTCTTGCTGGTCGGCTGGGATGCCCGGTCCGGTGTCCGAGACCGTGACCCGGAGCCGGTCGGTCTTCTCGATCTCGAGCCGGACCTGGCCCCCTTTCGGCGTGAACTTCACGGCGTTGCCGAGCAGATTCGAGAACACCTGGAGGATCCGATCTCGATCGAAGCTCGCCTCGACGGGCTCCTCCGGCAGCGTCGCCTCGAGCGACACGCCCTGCGCCAAGAGGAGCGGCGCCACCATGTCGACGGCTTCTCGAACCACGTCCCTCAGGTCTCCTGGCTTCGTCGGCAAATGCAGTTTCGCGAGCGCCATCCGTTCCGCGTCGAGCAGTTCCTCGACCATTCGTCCGATCCGTTTGACCGCCTCCTCGATCTGGAGGCATATCCTTCGAAGCTGCTCGGCGCCTTCGCCGGCGGGCACCAGCCGTCCCAGTCTGCCGGCGTTGATCTCGATCACGTTCAACGGCGTCCTCAGGTCGTGGCTGATGATGGCGAGGAACTCATCGCGCAAGAGGACCGCGGCCGCCGCCTTCTCGCTCGCCGTCTTCGCCTGCGAGATCCGGCGCTCCGCGAGCCGAAAGGCAGAGTCGGTTCGGTTTCGCTCCTCGCCGAGGTCCCGATCCGTCCTTCCCCTTTCGTGCGCGAAAAGACTCTTCTCCGTTTCGCGACGCTGGCGCCGCTCCTCGCGGAGCGCCGAATCGGTGTGGCGGCGCTGCCGGGCGAGACTCTGGTCAGCGCGCTGCCTTTCCCGACGCAGAAACTCCGCCGCCCGTCGGCGCTCCGTCTCCATTTCGCGGGAAAGCGGTTTCCGGGTAGATCTGCGGGCCCGCTCCGCATCCGCCGCTTTCCTGTCGGTTCGGAGCGTCCGATCGGCTTCGTCCCGGATCTTCCGGCGAGCGACGTCCGCCGTCCGCTGCGTGCCTTCCCGCCCGCGCGCCATGGACTGATCCGTCGCGGACCGTTCCGCTGTCAGGCTCTTGTCGGTGCGCGTCCGCTCGCGGCGAAGCCGCTTCTTGAGCTTCTTTTTGGGCGCCATCGGAGCCGGATTTTACTCAACCCGCCGGAGGCTGGCGCAAGGGGCGTCCCCTTTTCGACGCGGTGACGCCGAGAAGGTACCGCCGGACGTCGCCTCGAGCGCGTGACTACTTCCGCTTCGTCGAGCGGCGGGTGCGGGCAGCTTTCCGGGCCGCACTCGACCGCGAAGCCGCCGAGCGAGTCCGCGCCGCAGAACGCGCCTGGCGCGCGAGCGATTTGCGGGTGGCCGCGCGATGGCCTTCGCGCTTCAACGCCTTCCGAACCGCGCGGGATCGTGTCTGCGACGCCTTTCTCTTGCGGCCGGTCTGGCCCGCTTTGTACGCGCTGGCGGCCGACTCCTTCGTCTCCACCTTCCCTTTCTTCGGCGGCGGGAGCTTTACACCCGCTCGCCGCGCCTTCGACAATCCAATTGCGATCGCCTGCTTCGTCGAACGCGCGCCGTGCTTGCCCTCGCGGACGTGCTCGATCTCTTCGCGAACGAACTCGCCCGCCTGGGTGCTCGGCGCCTTGCCTTCGGCCTTGTCGCGCCGGGCGCGTTCGAGGGTTTCTTTTTCCGGCATGTCTGACCTCCTTGTCGAGTGAGAACGCAGCAAGATGCGTGCACGCCTGCTACGATTCCGCGCCGGAAACGCCATTGAGATTCCGACGCGCGGCGCTCGATCGAGTCTGGCCGGCCCTGGCGCTCGCCGCGATCATTGCCTGCCGCCGCGAGACCCGCACGCCGATCGTCCTGTACTCCCCCCACGGGCGCGATCTGCTGACCTTAGTCGAGAAGACCTACGAGGCGAAGCACCCGGAAGTGGACGTGCGCTGGCTCGACATGGGATCGCAGGACGTCTACGACCGGGTGCGCGCCGAGAAGGCCAACCCGGGCGCCGACGTCTGGTTCGGAGGTCCGAACCTCGTTTTCGCGAACGGCGCACGTGACGGTCTTCTGGAGCCCTTCGAGCCTTCGTGGTCCCGCGCGATCCCGCCGGAGAGCCGAAACCCACAGAAGCTGTACTTCGGCCTCTACCGCACCCCCGTCGTCATCGTCTACAACAGCGCGGCAGTTCCCGCGGCAGAGGCCCCGCGCGACTGGGACGATCTCCTCGATCCTCGCTGGAAGAAGAAAATCCTGATCCGCGACCCGCTCGCATCCGGCACGATGCGGGCGGTCTGGGGCGCGATCCTCGAGCGCTCGATCGAGCGGACCGGATCGATCGAGAGCGGCCTCGAGTGGCTGCGCCGCCTGGACGGCCAGACGAAGGAGTACGTCTTCAATCCGTCGATCCTGCTCGAAAAGCTCGTGCGCCGGGAAGGGCTCCTGACCGTCTGGGACCTCCCCGACACGCTCTTCGAGATGCAGCGAGGCCCGCTCGGGTACTCCTTCCCGTCGAGCGGCACGCCGGTCATCGACGACGCGATCGGTCTCGTACGCGGCGCTCGGCACGCGGCCGCGGCAAAGGCGATGATCGAATGGCTCGGGAGCGCGGAAGCGCAGAAGCTCGCCGCCGCGAAGGCGTACCGGCTGCCCGCGCGCACCGACCTGCCGGCCGCGAATCTGCCGCAGTGGGCGCGCGACGTGGAGACGAAGCTCGTCGTCGCGAAGCTCGACTGGGATCGAATCGGACGCGAGGGTCCGGGCTGGATGTCGCGGTGGGACCGGGAAGTGCGAGGCCGGGGCGCTCGGTGAGACTTCGCTTGAGACGGCAGATACGAAATCTTCTCGCTCACCCGGTCATTCAAACTCTCCTCTTCGAGCGGCTGCTCATCATGGCCTCGGCAACGCTCGCGTTTGCCGAGCTCGCCATGGGTCACGTGCGACTTTCCGAGATCCCCGGTCTCCTCGATGCGCGGCTGCTCTCCTTGTTCTTCGTTCTGACCATCGCCGTCGAGCTCGGCAAGGACTCGGATCTCTTCGATCTCGCGGTAGCGCAGACGGTCCGACGGGTCCGCACTTCCCGCGCCCTGGCCGCCGCCATGATCGCCCTGACCGCCCTGACGGCCGCGCTCCTCACCAACGACGTCGCGCTCTTCCTGGTGGTCCCGTTCACGAACCTCTTCCGCCGCGTCTCCGACATGGACCTGGCGCCGCTGGTGGTTCTCGAGATCGCGGCGGCGAACCTCCTCGGCGCGGTCACGCCGATCGGCAGTCCACAGAACCTCTTCCTCTACGCGCGCGGAAGGTTCTCGCTTCTATCCTTCCTCGAAGCGCAGCTCCCCTTCGTCGTCGGGTCGATCGTATTGCTCGCCATGCTCGTCCCCCTCATCGTGCCGCGAAGGAGGTTCGAGCCCCCCGAAACCGCCCGTTTCGACCTCGATCCGCTCCTGGCAGGAGCTTTCTTCGTCCTCCTCGGCCTCGAGATCGCCGCGCTCGCGGGAGTGGTCTCCTGGGAGATCCCGCTCGGGCTCTCGCTCGCGGGAGCGGTTTTGCTCGGAAAGAGGCTGCGCGAGGCCGACTTCTCGCTCGTCTTCGTGTTCGCGTTTCTCTTCATCGGAATCGAAGGATTGCGGCGCGGCCGGCTTTACCACGTCCTCGATCCCGAAAGGATTTTCGGCCACGGCCCGGCCGGACTTCTTCTCTCGGGGGCGCTTCTCTCGCAGTTCGTCTCGAACGTCCCAGCCGCGATGCTGCTGGCTCCCACGGTGACGACGTCTCAGGGCTTCCTGGGCCTCCTCTGGGGCGTGAACGCGGGAGGATGCGGAACGCCGATTGCCTCACTCGCCAACCTGATCGGGGCACAGCTTTTTCTTCGGGAGGGCGGGAGCCAGCGCTCCTTCTGGCGGCTTTTCTCGGCGACCACCTTTCTCCTGCTGATCGCGCTCGTCCTATTCTGTCTCGCGCTCCTGACCG
>DASWCZ010000003.1:0-5386 GCA_036395755.1 Thermoanaerobaculia bacterium | reverse complement strand
AACGGCTGTCCGGCGTCGGACGGTATCCGTAGTCGCTCTCGGGAATGTCTTCGGCGATCAGGATCGTGTTCTTGCGTACCGTGCGCATGCCGTCTACCAGCTGCTTGGGTCCATAGAGATTCATGCGGTCTCCTCCTTTTTCGGCTCGTGCTCGGGACCTACCAGGTCTATATGCACTCAGAGCGCGGAGGTTTCACATCGAGCGCGGCGTTGTTCCTTCTGCGGGGTCAGGCGGCGCGAGGGCAGAAGCTCCAGCTTTGGAAGAGCGGACCGGCCAGGAACCGGTCAACGCTTTTTGGCCGGTAGCGCTTTCGAAGACGTGCGCCTCACGAAACCCGTCGAGGCGCGCGTCTCTCGATGTTTTCCGCCCTTCTCGGCGACCGGAGTCGCCCAGAAAACGGAACCCACCAGCTTATTGAGCTTTCGGGCGATGCGCTTCGCATCTGCACCGGGCAGGCCAACGACAGATCTGTTTTTCGGAAAGCAACCGACCCGGTCACCTCTTTGCAGCTAGCCCGCGAAACAGGACCACGTCGGCGTCTCCTTCGCCGAGCGCGGCAAACAGGAACCGGCCGTCCACCGACCACGAGACGCGCCGCGCGATGAACGTCGGGCGCTGCCCGAAATCCGTCAGCTGCCGCATCTCTCCGCCGGCCGTCGGAAGCGCCCAGATGTTCGTCGCGAGACCGTCGGTCAGCGGCATCGCGAGCCACTTCCCGTCGGGAGAGATCACCGGGTGCACGAGCTGCCACGGCGGAATGCGGCGCGCCGGGATCCGGGCGATGACTCGGGACGGCGCGCTCTCCGGGCTCGCCGCGTGGAACTCGTAGTCCGATCCGCCGCTCACCGTCGGCTTTTCCACGACGAAATAGAGGGTCGATCCGTCCGGCGAAACGGCGCTGCGATTGGCTCTCTCGGTTCGGACGGTCACGCTCGGGCCCCCCTCCGGATGAATCTTCTTGAGCGAACCCGGCACGAAGCCCGCCGCGAGCTCCGTGTAGTAGAGCCAGCGTCCGTCGCGCGCCCAGGTCGCCCAGCCCCCCGCGGAAACCAGGTTCCGGAGACCGCTGCCGTCGGGATTGACCAGCCAGATCCCGATGTTGCTGCCCGGCAGGTTTCGCGTGGAGACGAAAGCGATGTGGCGTCCATCCGGCGACCAGACGGGGACGCCGACGGAGACGTCCGGATCCTGCTCGTAAGTGATCTGACGGGCGGCCCCGGTCTCCGGATCGATCACCCACAGGTTCCCGTGCCCTCCGCTGTCGGAGAGATAGACGAGCTCGCGGTCGCTCCCGCCGATCGACGGCGTCTGCACCTGTCCGGTCTGGTGGGTGACCGGCACTCCGCGGCGGACGTTCTCGAGCGCGCTGCCGTCGGCCGGGAACTTCCAGATGTTGAACTGCCTCTGAATGCGGCTCGCGACGATCGTTCCCGCCGCGTTCGAGTCCGGATCCACGTAGGACGCCTCGCCGAACGTGAGCTGTTGCAGGCCCTTTCCGCTCCGTTCGACGGTCCACAGGTTGAACGTCGGCAGATAGAGGACGGTCGACCCCCGCGCCGAGCTGACGACGATCCCGGAGCCGTCCGCCGTCCACGTAAATCCGGACAGCAATCTCGCTTCGCGCGTGATCGGCTTCGGTTCCCCTCCGTTCGCCGGGACGGTAAAGACATCGTATGCGAAGACGTAGCCGCGCTGATACGCGATCCATCGGTCGTCCGGCGACCAACGCGGCGAGAGGTAGTAGGAGCCGAGAGGAAGCTTCGCGATCACCCGCGGGTCGCCGCCGTCGCGCGCCGACGAGACCAGCTCGATCCGCCCCGTTTCCGACCGAAAAAAGGCGATCCGCTTGCCGTCATGGCTGACGTCGGCGCCGCCGATCGAGCTCGTGATTCGCCGCGGCGACCCGCCGAGCGCGGCGATCTCCCAGACCGTCCCTTCGGACTCTCCTTCGTTCGGCGGCGAGTAGTAGAGGAGCGACGTCCCGTCGGGCACCCAGCGCGGCGACTGGTGGTCGAGAGCGTCCTGCGTGATCCGGAGCGGTTCACCCCCCGTGATGAGCCGAACCGAGATCTGCCGCTTGTTCCCGACGTAAGCCGCGAAGGCGACCGACTTTCCGTCCGGAGAGATCGCCGGAGATTCCTCGAGGCCGGCGAAGTCCGTGAGCCGGTGGACGAGGACGGGCGGCCGCGGCGGAGCGGTTTTCCGCAAGGATCCCGCGAGATATCCCAGAGCGAGCGCCGCCAGAGCGACAGCCGTCGGCAGGACCCACCGCGCGACCCGCGCCGGCCTCGCAGCAACGGCACCCGGGAACGCGACGGTTGGAGCCGAAGTCGTCGAAAGCGACTCCAGCTGGAAGGCGACGTCGCGGATCGACTGGAAGCGCTCGGACGGTTCCTTTTCCAGGCAGTGGTGCACGACCCTCACGAGTTCGGAAGGGATCTGCCGACTCGATTCCAAAAGGCCGACCGGCTCTTCTCTCAGGATCGCGCTCATCGTCTCGATGGCCGACGCGCCGTGGAACGCCCGGTCGCCGGTCAACATCTCGGAGAGGATCGAACCGAAAGAGAAGATGTCCGAACGCTGGTCCGCGGCAAATCCCCGCACCTGTTCCGGCGACATGTAGCCGACGGTTCCCAGGATGACGCCCGGCTCCGTGGCGAGAGTCGGAGTCTCGGTGATCGCGACGGCGACGGGATGCCCGGTGAGCTCGGGGCGCGTCAGCTTCGCCAGGCCGAAGTCGAGGATCTTGACCCGCCCGTCCTTCGTCACGAAGACGTTCTCGGGCTTCAAGTCGCGGTGAACGATCCCCTTCTCGTGCGCGGCCGCGAGGCCGCGGGCGATCTGAACCGCGTAGTCGAGAGCCTTTCGAAGCGGAAGAGCGGAGCCGGCCATCCGTTCGCGGAGGTTCTGACCCTCCAGGAGCTCCGAGACGACGTACGGAGAGCCGTCGTGCTCGCCGAAGTCGTGGATCGTGAGAATGCCCGGGTGATTCAGGGCCGAGGCGGCGCGCGCCTCCTGCTCGAAGCGGCGCAGCCGGTCCGGATCATCGGCGAAGGACCCCGGCAGGACCTTCACCGCGACGTCCCGCTGCAGCCGAACGTCGCGGGCCCGGTAGACTTCTCCCATGCCGCCCGCGCCGATCGGCGCGACGATCTCGTACGGTCCGAGCCGGGAACCGGCGGTAAGGCTCATTTCAGCCGCGCTCGCGGAGGATGGTATCGCCGGAAGTCTCCCGGAGGTCGATTGCGACATCGCGCACGAACCAGCGGGCTTCAACAAACCTCATGACAATTGATCAAACGAGCAGGTCATGAAAGCTTGGGGGAATCAGAGAGTCGATTTGCTCGGTTATACTAAAGGTATGAAAACGGCGGTATCCGTTCCCGACGCCGTATTCGAGCGGGCCGAGAAGCTCGCCCGCCGCATGCGGAAGTCCAGGAGCCGGTTCTACAGCGACGCGTTGCTCGAATACGTCACTCGCCACGACCCGGCGACGGTGACGGCAGCTCTGAACGCGCTCTACGAAGGGGAGGTTCTCGGACCCGATCCGTTCGTCAGCGAAAGTGCGCGGCGGGTCCTTCGTTCGACGGACTGGTGAGTGGTCGTCGCCCAGGGGGACGTCTTTTGGGCAGATCTGCCTGAGCCGACCGGCTCGGGCCCCGGCCTTCGAAGGCCGATCCTGATCGTGCAAGGCGACGCGTTCAATCGAAGCCGCATCGCGACGGTCGTTGCAGTCCCTTTGACGAGCAACGTCCGACTTGCGATTGCACCGGGCAACGTGAGCTTGCGAGCGCGGTCGACGGGACTGCCCAAGGACTCCGTGGCGAACGTCTCTCAGATCGTCACGATCGACCGCCGCCTCCTGACCGAGAGGACCGGCCACATTTCGCGCAGCCTGCTTCAGACCGTTCTCTCCGGAATCGATCTCGTTCTCGGGCGCGAGAGCTCTTCGCCTTGAAAGGTCGCAAGATCTCGTATTGCCTGGAAGACCAAGTGGCTCGACAAATCTATACCGCGCCCTCGCGGGACTCTCCACGACAAGAGCTCCGGCTCGGTAGCCTCCGCGTATACTTCGACCTCGTCATCGAGCCGGAACCCGTCGTTGTGGTTCTCGCCGTGGGCGTCAAGGAACGGAACGCCGTTCGGATGGGAAAGGCGGTCATCAACCTGTGAAGACGCTGGAGCTCCGAAACGCAGGCGGATCGGTCGCGACCTATGTCGGCGATGCGAAGAAGGGTCCCGTCATTTTCACGGTCAAGGGGGATCCGGTCGCCGCGCTCGTTCGGGTGACCAATGCCGATCTGGAAACGCTTTCTCTCGGTTCGAACCGCAAGTTCCTCCGGATGATTGCCCGATCCCGGACGGCCTGGAAGACCAGGGGCGGACTCTCTGCCGGGGAAGTCCGGCGGCGACTCTCGCGGCCAGCGAAGAAACGACAGCCTCCGTCCTGAGTCCGTTCGGCGGTCTCCCGGTTCCGGCACCATAGCCGCCGGTTTTTCCTCTCCGCTTACGCGACCGCCCTCGCCGCGGAGGCCTCCCGGGCTGGACGCCGCCGCTGAGCCCGCTCGTCGAGCGAGACGGTCAGTCCTGAGGTGGTCAGGTCTCCACTTGCCACATTGGAGTAGGGCTCCGTAGGGTGCCTGTGGTGCATCCTGGTGCAGAATGGTGTATCTTCGCTGCATGGCCGAGACAGAAAAGGCGATTCGTCAGAGTGTCAGCATTCCATCTGCAATTGCTCGACGTGTCCAGGCGCTGGCAAAGCGCCGGCGCACCAGCGCGAACCGCGTGATTGTGGAGCTGATCGAAACTGGCCTGGAGGCGCGCGAGCGTGAGAAGAGAACGTTCTTCGATCTCGCCGACCGCCTGGCGCAGACCACGGACGCCTCCGAACGAAAGCGGCTCAAGGAAGAGCTTGCCCGGATGACCTTCGGCGATTAGTGCCGAAGATCCAGTGGAAGGACCTCCCGCCCGCGCTGAGAGACCACCTGTTCGATCGCCTGCGCGATCGCAAGATCACGGTGGAGGATCTGTACCAGCTCAAGCTGTGGAGGGAAGCCGAGCCGAAGGCTCCAGACGGGCCGTGGTTCAAGGACTTCGGATCCTTCAAGATCTGCGGTGAGGGAAAATACCCGAAGACGTTCCTTCTGCGGGTCAGGCGGCGAGAGGGCAGAAGCTCTGACTTCGCCCGTCAGCGTCGGATAACCGTTCCTCGAGCTTCCAACCTCCTCTCCCCGCCGCGCGGGGAGAGGGTCAGGATAAGGGGCGATCTTTACGCCGCGACGGCCCTCGCGGCGCTCCCCTCCGGCACCGGACGCTCCGCCCGCTCGTCGAGCGAGACCGGTCCGGCGCCCCAGTACGCGATCAGGAGCGCGCCGCCGAGCATGG
>DASWCZ010000002.1:0-18070 GCA_036395755.1 Thermoanaerobaculia bacterium | reverse complement strand
GGAGTGGGGACAGCCCGTCGGAGCGGAAGGGCTGCTCAAATACCGCGCAAGCGCAAAGTAGCCGGTGGTCTCGTCCTGAGCACCGCCGGCCGCGATGATCTTGCCGTCGGGTTGAAGCAGAATCCCCCGAATCCCATCGCTTCTGCCGAAGAAATCGGTCGTCACACGGCCCGATGTTCCGAAGCCCGGATCCTCGGCGCCGTTCGGCGTGTACCGAACGATTGCGAAGTCGTAACCGGCCGTCCCGAACGCCCGACCCGCGGCGAGAATCTTTCCATCCCCTTGCACCGCGACCCCGAAGGCGACTTCATCGAACCCCGGGAAGTCCGTCGACGTCCGTCCATCTCCGTCGAACGTCAGATCTGGAGATCCGTCGGCGTTGTAGCGCGCGACGCCGAAGTGCGGTCCGACCGAAAGGGAATCTGCGGCATATCCCCCAACCACGATCCTCCCATCCGGCTGCAACGTGACCGCCCAGGCCACGTCGCCGCTGCCGAAGAAGTCGGTCGTAACGATCCCGCCCGAGCCGAACGTTTTGTCCAGCGACCCGTCGCTGTTCACGCGGGCCACCGCGAAATCGTCGCCGGTTCCGCTCTTCGTATCGATGGATCCCGCCACCACGATCTTGCCATCGAGCTGTAGGGTCAGCGCCGTCGCCCCCAAGCCGCGGATCACGAGCTCTCCTCCTTTGCCGAAACCGGTGTCGAGGCTGCCGTCCACGTTGAAACGCACCAGAACGAAGTTCGAACCCGCGACGAGAATCTTGCCGTCGGGTTGGATCGCCACTCCGTAGGCGATGCCGCTCGCGTCGGGAGTAACCGCCTTGCCGTTGAGGTCGAACGTCGAATCGAGACTGCCGTCGACGTTGTATCGCGCGAGAGCGATCCTGAGATCGAAACCGACTCGAGCCGTTCCAGCCACAATGATCTTTCCATCCGCCTGGAGCGCAACCGCGTTCGCCACGTCGTCCAGGCCGAAGAAGTCGGTCCTGACCCTGCCACCGATACCAAAGGAGTTGTCGAGGGAGCCGTCCGCGTTGTACCGCGCCAGCGCAAAATCGATATTGGCTGTTTCGTCGAACAACCAGCCTGCCGCGACGATTTTCCCGTCCGGTTGCAGAACAACGCTCGTCGCGGTCGCCGCGGGGACCCCGAAGGCCGTGATCACTTTCCCGGCGGTCCCGAAGGCCAGATCGAGAGCGCCATCGGCGGCCCGCGTGAACGACGGAAGCGCGACGACGAACAAGACAGGCAGGAACACCGATCGTGGAATCGCGCGTCGCACGACGACCCCCTTTCGTCTCAATCCTCGATGAGTACGTCCGTGTCTCACTCTTCGTTTGGCGGGGCGCGACGATTGTGTCACGGGGGTCAAATATCCGCGGGTCGACTCTAAGGCCGAAAGCGGGGACAATCCGCCGCGGTTGAACTCAACGCAAGCACCGACTCGAACTGACTCGCCGCCTGGTGCGAGGTCAAAACGGCTTCGGGAAACCGAGCTCGCCGTCGTCGCCGGCCTGCTCCTCGTCTCCGCCTTGACTCAGTCGTGGCTCGTCAATTCCCGGCGTATCCCAGCGAGCTCGGATCAGGCGATCTCGGCGTTGATGGCCAAGCACATCCTCGAGCGCGGCGAGCACCCCATCTTCTACTGGGGCTCGACGTATGCCGGGACGGTCGAACCCCACTACCTTGCTGCTGTCTTCGCACTCCTGGGACCCACGTACAGCGCGTATCGCATCGGAGTCGGGGTTCTTGTCCTGCTCACGATCATCGGTGTTTATGGCGTGACGCGGGAGGCGTTCGGCCCCTGGGCGGCAATCTGTGCCGCCGCCTATCTCGCAGTGCCGCCGTTCTTTTTCCTGTACAAAGGCCTTACGTCGGACGGCCACTACGATGCGTTCAATCTCTTCGCCGCGGCAACGCTTTTCGTCGCCATACGCATCGATCATGCGCTCCAGACGAACCGTCCGACTCACACCCTCCTGGTAATTCTGGGTCTCGTGCTCGGGATCGGATGGTGGATCAACCCGATCACCCCGCCGATCTCAGCCGCTGCCCTCGCGTGGCTGTTCCTGCGAAAGAATCCCCGGCCGCGTCTGGCAGGGCTCCTTCCGGTCGGGGTCGGCTTCTTGCTCGGCAGCGCCCCATGGTCATTCTGGAACGCTCGACACCACTGGGCAAGCCTCGTGGCGCCGGAATTCGGAAGGGCGGAGCCGGCCGGCGCGATTAGAAATCTGAGCGAGATCGTTCGGCAGTCGTTTCCCCTGCTGGCGGGCGGAGCACCCCTCCGCGGCGGCGGCGAATCCTGGGGCTTGTTGCCGATCGGTCGATCCTTCGCGTGCGTCGTTCTCGTTCTGGTGGCTCCGGCGATCTGGTCGGCCATCCGGGGAAATCGGGTGGCGCGTCTCATCTTGCTCGCCTTCGGTGCGCTCGTCCTTAGCGTGATCTGGTCACGTCGCTACGTTCCGGGCGAGCCCCGTTTCCTCTTCGCCTACTACGTTCTGATTCCGCCTCTGATCGGCTTCGGGGTCGTAAAGCTCGCCCGTCGTCCGCTGGGCCGTGTCGCGATCGTCGCGTGCGGAGCGATCATCATGACTGTGCATCTTTACGGGCTCGCCTCAGAATATCGGCACCTCCAGAATACCTCGACGGAAGTGACCGGACCTCTGGACACGCTTCTCGCCGCGCTCACTCGAGAGCGCGTGCGCCACGTCTACACGGACTATTGGACCGCCTATCGAATCTCGTTCGAATCTCGGGAGCGCATCATCGCAACGCCGATCCCGGGCGAAGAGATGGTTCGTTACCCGCCGTATCAGGAGGAAGCCGCACGGGATCCTTCGACGGCGATCGTTGTCGCCGGGCCGCGCGCCGCCTGTCTCCGCAGCTACCTCGAGGAATCGCGTCTCCAGTACCGGCGCGTCGCCGTCGCTCCATACACAGTGTTCCTGGGCTTGCCGGCGAATGTCCTTGACTTCGTCGTTCGGAATAGCGCCCTGCCGCTTCCTTCCAACGCGTACCGCGCGAGATGGGGAATCGTCACGCAGCCGAAGGAAATCACCCGTGGTTCAAAGGCGGTCGCCACCGTTACGATTGAGAATGCGAGCGGCTGTGCGTGGCCGCCGGCCGTCCACCTGGGATACCACTGGAAGCCGATCGATCCTAGCCTCCCACCAGTCTACGATGGGGGACGCCAGTTTCCGGGCCCCATCGCGCCCGGGGTGGCCGTGACGGTTCCAGTGGCGCTCGTTCCGCCTCCGGCGAGTGGTCGATACCTCCTCGAATACGACATGGTTTTCGAGAACGTCGATTGGTTCTCGACGCGCGGCGGCTCGACGGCTACAGCCCGGGTGACGATCCGTTGAGCCTTGGAAACGGCCCCAACCCGCCGCCGAGCTTCGGGCAGGTCTCGAGGACGAACGGCGAGTCCATCCAGCCGCGGATCGGATTCTCGAGCCTTGCCTCAGCAGTCGCATCCCAATGACTGGAGATCTGCTCGACTTAGGTTCGACGTCGGGGCTCAAGGACCGCTCACCTCCGTGCGCGATCCGATCAACGGATGCACTCGCCGAGTGGCATGCGAGCGATATGCATCGTATGCTGACCGGTCCGTTTCTCCGAAGGGGGCGCGTTGAAAAGGGAATTCGTCTCGACTCTCCGGTGTGTCACGTGCCTGAAAACCGTATGGAGCGTCGCGATCGCGGAAGAAGACAACCGCGAGGTGAGGGAAGGCCATCTCACGTGCGACGGCTGCGGCGCGCAGCACCGCATCACGCGGGGAGTCGTCGACTTTCTCGACCCCGCTGACGCGAATCTTCAGCGGGAGGTGAAGGGATGGATCGAGCTCGCCGGTCCTCTGGGCGACCACCTCGTTCCGACTATGGCGGCGCTCCCGTACTACCCGCACGATCCGTGGCCGCAGCTCGCTCCCGATTTCTTCCAGATTTTCGAGCATTTCGATTTCGCAGGGAAGCGTGTCGTCGACATCGGGGCCGGCCGGAGTTGGTCGTCGCGGTTTCTCTCGACGATGGGGCGCGCCAGCGAAGTGGTCGCGCTCGACGTGCTGACGACTCCGTATCTGGGGCTGGAAACGGCCGACGTCTACTTCCGAGAAGACAGTACGTTCTTCGAGAGGATTCGAGGCGACGTCCATCGAATGCCGCTGCCCGATGCCTGGGCCGACGTCGTTTTCTCTTGTGCAACGCTGCACCATTCCTCCGACCTCGACCTCCTTTTCCGCGAGGTTCGGAGAGTGCTGAAGCCAGGCGGTGAATTCCTCTTCATTTCCGAGCCCTGCAAGAAAGCCTCGATCCAGGAGACTCAGCCCCAGAATGCCGAAACCGCGCACGGTATCAACGAGCACATCTACTCCTTCGAGGAATATGCGAAGCCGTTGCGCACGCTCGGCTTCCAGTTCCGGAGGCTGGTGCCCAGATCGATCCGCTATCGCCTCGTCTATCCCGACGCGGAGTTCCAGGAGGCGATTCCGAAGCCGCTGCTCCGGCTCGCCCGGTCCGAACGGGGCCGCGACACGCTCGAGCGGATTGCTCGGAGTCGCTTCTTCGGTCCGATCCTCTATCGCTATTGGAGCCTCCCATTAACCGTCCTTGCGAGGAAAGCACCGGCACCCTGATCTGAGGCGCCCATCATTTCGCGGCTCTGCTTTTCGTTTAACTCGGCGAGCGCCGCCGATTTACGCCGGATCAGCGGGCGTGGCGCGGATCCTTCAGTCTGTTAATGGCAACCGGAGCAATCGAGCTTTTCCTCAATTTCGGCGCCGGCGAAGCGATCGACTTAGGATAGAGAGCCGAACGCGCGAACGCGATCAATGACGCTGACGGCCTAGCCTCGGATCGCGGTCAGCCTCGCGACGATCTTCTCGGCCGTGTGATCCCACGTCCAGCGCTCCGCCATTTCCCGCGCCGCCGCCGCCCCGCGCCGCCGCGCTTCAACCCGGTTCTCGTAAACCTCTCTCAGGAGCGCCCGCAGGTGCTCCGGATCCGGGTCCGCCCACCGGAAGCCCTCGTAATAGGGGCACTTGGCGACCGCCGGGATCGTCTTGCGGATACGAAGCGGGTAGGCGATCCCCTCGTGCACGAACTCGGTGTGGGCGCCCCAGTCCGTGGCGATCGAGGGAAGACCGCACGCCATCGCCTCCATCAGGGGCATGTCCCAGCCTTCCCCCCGCCCCGCGGAAATGAAGCAGTCGGCGGACCGATAGAAGGCGCCGAGCTGGTAGTACGGGAACTCGCGGTTGTAGACGAACGAGATCTTTCCGCCGGACTCCTTCAGGCGCAGGTTCGCGATCTCCCGTCGGACATGGACCTCCGGATCCTTGTTGATGATCTTGCAGACCAGCCGGACCGGTTCACGGGCCGTGAACTCGTCGTTGAACGCCTTCAATAGCAGCCATGGCTCCTTGCGCTCACCCCACTCGAAGTTCGACAGGAACACGAACTCCCCGTTGGGGTTCGGAACGCCGCGGATCCCGGGGTGGAAGTAGTTCGGATCCACGCCGAGCGGGATCCGGCGGATCGGCCGCTTGACGCCGGAATCGAGGAAGCCCTGCCGGTTGAACTCGCTCGGCACCCAGACCTCGTCCATGCGGTTGGCCTGCCGGACCCATTCGGACGGGAAGCCGTCCACTTCGAGCATCGTGAAACCAACTTTGCGGCGCGCCCGGTTGCGCCGGAAGACGTCGCCCTGACCGTAAACGACGCCGACCGACGGCAGCGACGCGCCGTTGCGCGACGCGATGACGTTCATCAGGTAGTCGCCGGACGATTGCGCCTCCGCCGGGGGATAGGGCGTGCCGGGTCCGTAGACGTAGCGATATCGGGCCCGGACGCCGCGGCGGTCGAGAGCCCGCAGGATCTCGCGCGTGCTCATCGCGTAGCCAGTGGGGAAGTTCATGATGGACTGCCACAGCAGCTCGCGCGTGTACCGAGCCTCCAGGGCTTTTCCCCACTTCTTGCGAAAGACCGCGCGGCTCGCCTGGAAGATCCGCATGAAGCGGCCGTCGTCCCCCGCGGTCGAACCGTGCTCGTCGTGAACGAGCGTGACTTCCCCGCACACGAAGGTCTTGAAGCCCGCGCGCCTCGCCCGCAGGCAGTAGTCCGTGTCCTCGAAGTAGGACTGGAAGTCTTCCGAAAGCGATCCGATCGCGTTGACGACCTCGCGCCGGACGTAAGCGCACGCGAACACGATTCCCTCGACCTCGCGCGTAGCCGTGTACTGCCCGACGTCTTTTTCGAGCGAGCCGATCTGCTGGCCCCAGAGCGTCTCCGGAAGGATGTACGTCCCGGCATGCAGCAGCCGGCCGTCGGAAAGCACCAGCCGGCAGCCGACGATGCCGGCTCCGGGGGTCTCCTGCGCGCATTCGCGCAACCGCTGCAGCCAGTCCCGTTGTGGGAAATCGACGTCGTTGTTCAGCAGGACGACGTCGGATCCCGGGTCCGCCGCCGCGATTCCGGCGTTGTTGCCGCGCACGAAGCCGAGGTTCTTCGGGTTCCGGACGACGCGCACCCACGGGTAGTTGGAGAGCGCCCGGGGAGTCTCGTCCGTCGAGCCGTTGTCGACGACGATCACGTCCGCGCCGGACCGGTCGGTCGCCTCGAGGGAATCCAGGCAACGCCGGGTCAGGTCCCAGCGATTCCAGGCCAGCACGATGAGCGTCGCCTTTCTCGAGATCATTCGTCGTCGTCCAGATGGGGCGGCGTGACCGAGCGCCAGAGCTCGCGCATGGTCATCTCGACCTCCGCCGGCGCGAGGGTCGTCGTCTCCTTCCATCCGCGCAGCCCGAATCCGGCCCGCGGCAGCGGAGGGAGCCCCAACGCCGTCCGCGAGGCGTTGATGACGTCCTCTTCGCACGCCTGCCGGGTGAAGATTCGAAGCGCCGCCGACCTTTCCGAGAGCTTTTTCTCCAGATACGCGACGCGCGCCTCCAGGTAAGCGATCGTCCAGTTCTCGTTCACCACTCTCTTCCCACCAGCCGCCGGAGAAACTGAATCAACCTCCAGGCACCGGAATGCAGGACCGCTCGGTGAAAGTCGGCGTACCGGCCGATCTGGAGCCGCAGCTCGTGTTCGGTCGCGAGAGCGTTCTCGACGACCTCCTCGGCCTGCACGGTCCGCTCGACGAGCCGCGCCTCACGGGCGAGGCTCTCTTTCAGCTGAAGCCGCAGGTTCAAGACCTCTGCTTCCGCCTCGCCACACCTTCGCGCGTCGGAGATGGCATGGCTCTCTTTCTCGACGGATTCTTTCCCGGTCACGAGTCCCCCGAACGTCCCGGAGCTCAAGCATTTCGCAGTTTACGCGCGCGCCCTGGCCTGCTCAATCTCCGAGGTGTTTGCTCATCCGGCCCTGCGCTCCCGGCCCCCGATCTCTCCCGATCGACTGTGCTTCCAGATAGGTATCGTAACGGACGCCGTAGCGTTGCAGCGCCGGCAGGCTGCCGACAGCGTATGGATCGAACGGGCGAAAGGGCTCGGAGCCGGGGTCGATCACCGCGCTCACGTCACCCGCGTCCGCCAGAATGATGGAGAGCGGCAGGAGCGGCCAGTCTCCGTGGAGTCTCCGGATCGGGGCGCCGTCGATCGTCCGCTGGAACATCGCGGACTTCTCGAGCGGTATGACGCCGCGGCTGTTTCGAACCTCCGTGCGCAGCCGCATCAACATGTTCGACCACTCGCTCGACGCGAGGATGTTCCACGCCGATTGCGCGATTCCGAGGCTCGCCGTGATCAAGAACGCCGCGCGAAAGTGCGCCGGATCGATCGCCAGTCGATCGAACCGCCACAGCAGGTACAACGGCACGACGAGGAGCGGGACGAGCACGTTCATACTGCGAGCCATCACGTGCAAGCCGAAATTCGTCTGAGCCGGTAGGGCAACGATCTGCAGCACGATCAGCGATGAGAGCGCGGCGGAGAGCGCAACCAGCCGCCGGAGCTCCCCGCGGCTTCGGATCCGGCCGAGCAGAACAATGACCAGAAGAGCGAGAACGATGCACGAGACCCACGCGGCGACGTCCCCATAGCGGAGGACGAAAAACGTCCCCCGCAGAAATCCGCTCCGGTTCACAGGATCACGGGGCTTCACGATGGACAGGACGGCAAAGGCGGCGCCGAGGAGATACCAGCCGCAGAAGATCCAGCAGGCGATCCGCTCGCCCTTCGAGCGGGTGAGTGTCCGCGCGCGGTAGACACACGCCGCGCCCAGAATGACGCCGTAGACCGCCATGGATTCGTAGCAGAGAATCAATGGGGCGGAGAGCGCGGCGAGGATCGCCAGCCTTCCACGGCCGATCGGGTCATCGGAGAGCAGGATGATCAGAACCGGCCAGAACAGAGCCACGAACAGGTGAGTTTCGCTGACGATGTACGCCTCCGAGTTGATCGAGCCGGCGAAGAGAGTCAGCAGGGGGAACAGGACCGCTCGCTTGTCTTTGCTGAAGTGATAGCAGAGAAGGAGGCTCAACGGCTTGAAGGCAAACAGGGTCACGCCGTAGATCGTGGACAGCGTCCCCAGATCCGTGATGCCCAATCTGGAAAAGAGCAGGGTGGGATACTCCTGGAAGGCGAACGCTCCGAACCTGCCGACGTAGAAATCGCGGAAGTCCGTGTGCCAGAGAGCGACGTGATTCTCGCTCAGCATCTTGAGCAGGAACCACGATGCGTCGCCGAACAGGTGACGTGATACCAACACCGCGTAAAGAACGTGAAGAAGATAGGCCGTGGCAGCCGCGGACAGCAGGACGACCGCCCGCGTTCCCAGGCTCCTCAATGGAACGGTCGAGGGGCGCGGCTCCAATCCCGTCAGCGCTTGCGGGCTTTGAAGATCATTTCGCAATGCCCGACGTACCGGCACTCGAGCACGTCGAAGCCGCTTTCGACGAGCCGCTGGTGGAGTGTGCAGCGCGTGAAGCGCGTGACGTGCTCGTGGGCGTAGGCGCCCGGCATGACCTTTCCGTAGATCCACTCCAGGACCAGCCAGAGCCGGCGCGCGTAGTCGGGCGTTCCCAGGACGAGCGTCCCTCCCGGGCGCAGGATCCGGTTCATCTCACGGAGAATGGCCGCGTCGTCCGTCACGTGCTCGATCACTTCCGAGTTGATGATGGCGTCGAAGCTGCCGTCCGGAAACGGCAGGGTATTGCAGGTGGCCTGGATGATCCGCGGATGCAGCGGTCGCAACCACCGCAATTTCCGATAGGCGATGTCGAGTCCGACCGCGGCCGGCAGATCGACGATGATGCGACTCGTCCCGCAGCCGATGTCCAGGACGTCTCTCTGGCCTCGAACGAAATCGAGGACGATCTCGTGGCGCTTTCGCTGCCAGTACCGTTGCAGCCAGATCGGGCTGTCGAACGCGCGATAGTCGTAGTCCGCCGAGGCGACCGAGTTGCGCAGTTGCCACATCCGGACGAGCGTCTTGACGTAGGCCCAGCCGAACTTCAGCAACCGGGCATGCGACTTTCCGGACCCCCGGGACATGTAACGGAAAGGAACTTCGTAGACTCGCCATCCTTCCGCGTGGATCCGGATCAGGATCTCTTCGAGCACGTCGAAATCCCTGGACTGGAGTGGGATCCCCTGAAGGACGTTCCGGCGGTAGAGGCGGAAACCGCTGGACAGGTCCTTGACCGGCAGAGACAGGACCCGGGAGTAAGTCGTGTTCAAGATGCGACTCAAAAACAGCCGGAACGCCCCCACGTCGGCCTCTCCCGTCGGGACGTAGCGTGAAGCGATCACGACCTCCCCGTCGTGCCGATGCCTCCAGAGCTCTTCCAGGACCACCGGCCGGTGGGAGAGGTCGGCGTCCATCGTGATGACGTACGGCGCGCGGCTCGCTGCGAAGCCGGCCAGCAAACCACCGCCGTAGCCCCTCTCGAGCTGCGGGACGACCCGCGCGCCCCGGCTCGCCGCGGCCGCGGGCGTCCCGTCGGTGGAACCCCCGTCCGCGACGATGATCTCGGCGCGGATGCCGAGCCCGGCGATCACTTCTTTGAGCGCCGGCAGCAGGAGATCGAGATTTTCCTTTTCGTCCATCGCCGGGATGACCACCGACAGGTCCGGCGTGGACGTCTCCGGGAAATCCGCCCGAACGTCGGGCGCATCGAGCGTGACCAAGAGGTTGTCAGGAGACACGTTCACTCCATGGCGCGCAATCCGAAGGATGAGCCGGGATGCCGGCAGCCGCGAGCGCGTCGATCAGGGCCGGCTCCGTTTCCGGGGAGTCGTCGGAGTCGAAGACGGAGGCAATCGGCGCCTGCGTTTCGTCGAGAAGATTCCCGAAGACCACTTTCGACTCCGTGCCGCGCCAGATCACGGCGTCGTAGTGAAGGGTGCGGTGAGAGATCGACTCGACGTTCGCGATCTCCCAGCCGAGCGGGGCGAGCGCGGCAATCCCGGTCTTCCCCGGCGGCTCCGCGCAAAGAAGCGTCCGGCGCGCGAAGGGGTACATGCGGGCGAGCCAGGTCGCGAGCTCGGCCGCGCGGGGATCGCCGGCCGGGGCCGGGCCGGGGAGCCGCCGCGTTGCGAGGAGGATCCTGCCCGTGGTGGGAGCGTCCCGGGCCGCCGCCTGGAGCCGCGGGTTCCCCTGCTCCGGGGTGTATTCCGGCCGGGTCGCGAGAAACGCCTTCCACCGCCCGAAGAACAGAGGGTGATTGCGGAACCAGAGCCGTTTCGCGAGATCCGGATCGCCCGAAGCGCCCCGAACGTGGGTGACCGTCGCGCGGGGCTCGTACAGGGTCCGGTAGCCCTTCTGCGAGAGCTCGAGGCAGAGATCGACGTCCTCGTAGTACGCCGGCGCGTACATCGCGTCGAACCCGCCGACCTCGAAGAACGCCCGCCGGCGGACGAGCAGACAGGCAGCCGAAGCGTAGTCGAGCTCGCGGGGGAACAGATAGTCCGGTTGGTCCGGATCGTCGCCGAATCCCACGAACTGCGTGTAACCGTTTCCGAAGAGGAGCGGCCCCGCCTCCTGGAGCGTCCGATCGAGGTTCAGGAGCCGCGGGGTCACGGCTCCCGCGTCGGGCCCGGTCTCCATCCGCTCCCGCAGAAACCCGAGCCAGCCGTCGTGCACCAGAGCATCGCTGTTCAGGAACACGAGGAGCGGGGCGACCGCGAGGGTCGCGGCCTGATTGCTTGCCGGTCCGAATCCGCGATTCGTTTCATTCACGACCAGACAGACGTTCTCCAGCTCGGTCTCGAGACGCCGGACCATCCCGGGTGGAGAGGCGTTGTCCACGACGATCAGCTCGTAGCACGGCTCGGTGTGATTGAGGACGGCGGACAGCGCCCGCCCGACCCAGCGCTCCGCTGCGTGGGTGACCATCAGGATCGAAACCTCGGGCCGGCCGACGCGCGGAAAGACGAGCTTCTTCACGTCTGGCCTCGCGGTTCGCCCGCTTCCGAAGAGAGCATCTGCCGGACCCGGATCTTGAGCGACGTCGGAATCTGCTGCGGGCTCCGGATGGAGAGCCGATCGAGCTCGGCCTGGAGGTCCTCGATTTCCTGTCTTGCGCGGGCCCGTTCCGCTTCCAGCCGGGACAGTTCCGCCAGCGCCCGATCCCTCTCTCTCTCGGCCTCCGCCAGGGCTTCTTCCTCTCCGTGCTGACGGCCCGTGAAGCCGCCGGCGTCGGCGCGCGCCTCCGCGACCTCGGTGAAGAGCAAAGTGTGCGAAACGCGGAGCTCGGAGTAATCCGAACGCGCTTTCTCGAGCCGTTCGCGGGCCCGGTCGAGCTCGGTTCGAAGATCCAAGAGATCGTTTGCCGCCCGCTTCTCCCGCCGCGAAGCCTGCTCCGCGGCCGCATCCATCATCCTTCGGAGGTCCTTTATCTCGCGTTCCGCCCGCGCCTTCGACTCCGCGACCTTTTCGAGGGTTCGAGCGAGATCATTTCGCTCGGCGACCGCCCGCTGCGAGATTTCCCTCTCGCTCGACAGCTGGCTCTCGACGCTTTCGCGCTGCGCCCGCTCGGCGGCGAGCCTTTCCGTCTCGGCCCGACCCTTCTCGAGGAATGCGGCGAAGGCGAGCCGCTGATCCACGACCTGCTGTGCCCGCGCAGAAAACGCCACCCGCCAAGATTCGAGGACCCGCTCGTTTTCGCGCAGCCGCGCGAGCAGGGTTTCCGTTCCGTCGGTCCGGCGCCGGAGCCTTTCAGCGACGGCCGATTCCGCGATCCCGGCGAGCCGGTCGAAGTGGACGTCGAGCTTCGACTGCTCCCCGGAGTCGACGCCTTCGCCGCGGGACGCTTCGAGGAGCCGACGGACCGCGAGCACGATCTCTCCGGCGGAATCCCGCTTCCGCCGGCCGGGCGGTGCGAGAAGGGACTCCACGAGAAGGCTCGGAACGCCGAAAGCGGACGAGGCGACAGCCGCGCGGCTGGAAGTGCCCACGAACGCTCGCGCGTGAGAGAGAGCGGCGACGAGATCGCTCGAACCCGCTTCCGCAGGGAGGCGGAAAGTCGGTACGGAGAGGTGCTGCGCCACCGCATCGAGGAACTCCGTCTCTCCGCTTCCGCGATCGAGCTCGAGAAGCACGACGGGAACCTGCAGCCTTTCGAGAGCCGTCGCGAGAGCATTCCCGAACGGCTCCGCGCGGCCGGCGAACGCCCGGCTTCCCTGTACGACGAGCGGCGCTCCAGAGCGCGGAAACCACTCCATGTGCCGCAGATACGTGAGGCGGCGCGCGAGAAGGTCCTGCGGGAAGGCGCTCGGCAGGAGGAGGAGCGGGTCGGGGACGACCGTGACGTCGGTTTGGACGCCCGCTCGGCGAAGGCGGTCCCGGGACGCCTCGTCACGGACCGACACGTACGGTCGGGAAGCGAGCGCCTCTCGGATCCGCGCGGCTTCCTCCGGCTCGAGCTCGAAAGCGACACCGACCGCGCTCCAGGAGACGGGACAGGCTTTCTCGAGCCCCGAACCCAGACCCTCGACCAGGAACGGGGAGAGGCGGAGCTCCCTCGGCGTCGCACCTGCGGACGAAGACCAATCCTCCGGCGCGCCGAAGAGTTCTCCGGCGACGATCGCGCAGTCGAGCGCCTGCGACAGCTCGGCCGCCCTCCTCGGGCTCCATTCTCCGAGGTCGGCGGGAGCGAACCCGACGTCGAGATTCGGTCCCGGCGAGGTTCCCATCGGCGCGTAGGGAATGACTTCGACGTCCGAAATCCTTCGGCGCATCTCGTGATCGAAAATCGCCGGAAGAACGAGGTCCCCGAAGGTTCCGGAGCGGAGTGGACCCCAGAGACCGACCCGCGGTCGAAACGACGCCTCTTCCGCGCGATCCCCGGCTGCGGGCGAAGGAGAAGCCGTGGTTCTCAAACTACATCCCCCTGCGGACGAGAGAGCGGTCTCAAGTCGCCCCAGATGAACGACGAAATCCGGGACCACTCCCGCTTCGCAGCGAAGCGGTGCATGCGCTCTCGCGCGTCGGCGCGAGGGCCGGCCTCCGCGAGACCGGAAAGAAACGCTGCGAGCGGCTCCGGTTCCCGCGACGGGGCGACTTCCGCAACGCCTTCGAGCTCTTCGAAGATTCCAGAGCTGCTGACCACGATCGGCCTCCTCGACGCGATCGCGAGGCGCACCGCGGCGCTCGACGATTCGCGGGACGAGTCGTAAGGAAAGACGATCACGTCGCATCCCTGCAGGAGAAACCCGGCCGCGTCGAGTGAAAGGTGCTCGAAGCTGGCATGAATGCGGTTCACGACGGGCGAAGCGGCGATCCGCTCCTCGCACTCGCGACGGTAGTCGCCGGAATCCGCACTGGGATATTCGGCGCAGAGCAGGAGGAGGTGCGCTCGGGGCATCGTCTTACCGAGGACCTCGAAGGCCTCGATCAATTCCAGAACGCCCTTGTGCGGACGGAGATACCCGAAATGTCCGATCACGTACTTGCCGTCGAGCCCGATCCGGCTCTTGACCCACTCGACCGACCGATCGGGAAGCCTCGGGATTCCCTGAGGGATCAACCGTGCCCGATCGCCGATCCGGTGTTCGGTCAGCCAGTCCACGTCGCTTCGTCGGTGGACGTAGATGCGTTCGACCTGGCGGAGCTCGGAGGCGAGATCCGGGTCGGGACGCAGGCCTTGCGTGGCATGCAGGGTGACCGCCACCGGCACAGCCTGCTTGCGGAGCCGCTGAAGGAGTCGCGCAAACGCGTCCTCCCGGAAAAACGCCGGATTGTGCTGCACGAGAAGCGCCTGAACCTGGTCTTTCTCGAGATCTGCCTCGAGAGATGAAAGATCGTGCAGACCGATCTCCCAGTTCTTCCGGACGTTGGGCTCGACCGCGCTTCCGCACGAACGGGCCTCGGCGTAGATCCGAACGTCCGCTCCGGGAGGGAAAGAGCCGGTCAGCGCCGCCGTGTAGTCGGCGATCCCGCAGCGGGTATTCCAGGTCGAGAGGACGGCGAGGCGGAGGCCGGCCGGCCAGGGAGACGGGCGGGCTCGTTCCTCTTCCCTTCGGGCAAGAGAGCGCAGGACGCGTCCCGCCGAGGCTCCGAGCTCGCGCCAATCGAACCGAGACTCCGCGAGAAGCCGGGCCGACGCGGCGAAGCGATCGCGCCGTGACGGTGACCGCAGCAGGGAGCGGATCTCGGCGGCGAAGTCGTCGAGTTCCGCGACGAGAAAACATTTCCTTCCGCCCCCGCCGAGCCCGCGCGCGCCCACGGCCGTCGTCAAAGTGGGCAATCCCGCGCCGAGGAAGTCGAGCATCTTGATGTTCGTGCCGGAGCCGCGGCTCATCGGGTTGATCGCGATGTCGGCTGCCGCCAGGATCCGGTCGCGGGTCTCCGCGTCCACGACGCCGAGAGCGGTCACATTGGCGGGGATCACGCCGCGCGCGAGTTCTTGGGTGCAGCCTCCGGCAAGGACGAACCGGACGTCGGGGAGCTCCGGAGCCAGCCGGCCGCAGATGAACCGGGCGGCCTCGGTGTTCGGGGCATAGTAGCTTCCCACGAAGACCACGAGGGGGCCGTCGGGCGGAAACCCGAGAAGAGCGCGCGACCGCCGCTTTTCTTTCGCGCCGGACGGTTTGAGCCGAAGAACGTCGGTGCCGTTTGGAATGACGTGGATTCGAGGGGGATCGATGCCGTAGGAAGACTCGAAGGACCGCGCATCGTCGGTCGAGCAGGCGAAGATGGCGGCGGCGCGCCGGCACAGCTCGCGCTCCAGACTTTCGACCATCTCCGCAACCCCGCCCGCGAGCCCCCGTTCCCCGAGAAGCGACCGGCGGAGCCGTCCCTCGACGTTCTGCGAGTCGTAGACGAATGGCTTGTCTTCGAGCCCCGGCAGGCGCGAAACGATCGGAAACACCCACGGGTGGCTGAAGACGATGACGTCGGCTGATCGTGCCTCGTACGCGATCCGATCGGCAAATCCCCGCGACAGGAAGGAAAGAAGAGGAAAAGTGATGTCCATGGTCAGGTTCGGATCGACCGCTTGTAGCGACTCGTGGGCTCGAAAATGCGCTTCGCTCTGGGGAACCGTAACCTCGCGCAGTCGCCCGCCATGGAGGACCGATCGATAGCCGGGACCGGGCCAGTCGTAGCTCCCAACGTAAACGGGGTCGAGATCCGGCGGCAGGTTCGAGTAGAGACCGAAGAGGCGGATGCGCCCGCCGCCGACGGGAGGTTCGATCGGCTGGTTGTCGACGACTAAGACGCGCGTTCGGCGCGTGGAACGAATGCGCGCCGCGCTCTCCCCTTCCGTGTCTTCCTCCACCGAGCCGAGAAGCTGTTCGACGACTGGTCCCCAGCGGATGCCGGAGGCCCGGAGGCGCCCTTCGGAACCCATCCGCTTCGCTTCCGCCGGCGCCCGAAGGAAGCGGCCGAGTGCCGCCGCGATGGCATCGGCGCGCGGCTCGACGATGAGACCGGTCTTCTCGTGCTCAACCAGCCGCGCCGGCTCACCCGAGTCCGATGCCGTGATGACGGGCTTGCCGGAGAGCATCGCCTCCACGGCGACGTAGCCGTAGTCCTCGCGCAGGGGAACGAAGGGAACCGCGAGCGCCCGGGAGTAGAGATCGTAGAGATCTTCGCGCGGGACGTCTCCGAGAAACTGGATTCGGTCGTCTCCCGCCGCCTGGCGCCGAAGGGATTCCTGCGCCTCTCCAGTGCCGGTGACGAGGAGCGGAACGTCGGTGGAAAGCGACCGGTACGCCTCGAGAACGAGGTCGGCTCTCTTCCAGGGGTGCAGCCTCCCGGAGTGGAGAAAGTGCTCGAAGGGTCCCTGGTGGAAGCGGTCCGCGTCGGGAAGGGCGGGATGGAGAACGCGGGCCGTCAAACCGAGCGTATCGCGCAGCCGGCTCGCCACCTCTTGACCGATGGCGAACCGGCGATGGTCCGAAACCGCCGAGAGCGCATCGAAATCGAGCTCCCGGATGCGGTCGCGCTGTGCCCGGCTCCCCGGCGAGCCGTCCGTCCACGAATCGAACAGGTCGTAAAAGACCCGGACGGTGTGAAGCAGATAGACGACGTGGCGGGAATGGCGGACGTTGAAGCTCGGGGCCTTGGTGGAAACCACGAGATCGAACCGATCGAGATCGAGAGCACGGGCGGCGTCGTAGCCCGCGAGGATTCCCTCGAACGTGGACTCGTCGCACGCCACGGGAATCCGCTCGACGGCGTGCCCCGCCTCCGACAGCGCCCGCTCGAGGCCGGCGAAGAGAATTTCCGCTCCCCCGCGCCGGGTCGGTTGAACGACGACGACGAGAGCGATCTTCATTGGTTGTCCCGGGAACCGCGGGATCTCTGCCTCAGCGCGGTGTTCCCGCACCTGCGGTCTCCCGCTCGGAGGCGAGGAGCGCTTCCAGCCGGCGGACGGAATCTTCGAGCGCATCGACGCGCGCGCGTTCCTGCCACGCCCTCGCCTGGAGCTCCGAGAGGTCCGATTCGGCCGCGCCCGTCCGGTCTTCCAGAGCGCCGAGCTGTCCGGCGAGACGCGCTTCCCAGAGGCTGCGCCGTTCCTCGATTCGCGCAATGCGGCGGTTCAATCTCTCGGTCACCCGCTGGGAGAAGTCGGAAAGATCCCCGCCGAGCGAGTGTAGACGCTCGTCCCAGCGGTTCAGAATTCGGACGACCGCGGCATTGAAGAGAATCTGGCGATACGTGTAAACGTTCAAGATGCGAAGGAGGAGTCTCTTGAAGCCGGCCGCGCGCGTTCCCGGAAGGAGCGTCGCCGGGTGATACTGCGCGTTCGCGTCGGTCAGCTCGGTCTGGCAATCGGGCCAGGGAGAGAACGTCGGCGCATCCGTCTCCGGAGACGACGTCGGATCGGGCTCTCGATCGAGCAGCCGCCTTTCCCGTTCCACCTGCTGGGCCGCTTTCCCGAAGACGTCCGCCAATGCCCTGCTCCTCTCGCTCGACCGGCGCGGGGCGTTCGATCGGATAGAGGGGCGCTCTCCCGAGCCAACGCGCTCCGTCGTGGTGCCAAACGAACTGGATTCGAAGCGGCCCGAATCTTATCACCGGCGCGTCGAAAGTGAGGTACGGCGGCGCCATGCCAGGGGGACTCACAAGGGCCGCTATCCTGCATCCGCTCGAGTTGCCGCGCAGCGTGATCCGAAAGAGCAAATGGCCAGCCGAACAGCTCTGGACGATCCCGTCGTGCTCGAGTCATGCCGTGTTTGAACGAAGCAAGCAACGGCTCGGTGTCGCGGCGACGAGGGCGCCGCTGCAAGCCGTCCGGATTCCGGACGCGGTGGTATCTGCGACCACCTACAGCGCCGACGGCCGCTACTGTCCCCGCCGCGGCGAACGGCCCAGCTTCTCGCGTGTCGTCCGGAACACGCTCCGTAGAAGGGGGTAGACTCGGGTCAAACACAGCTTTGACGATGCCCTGGATTTCCGCGGCGGCGAGCTTCGGGACCCCCGAGCCTACGGGTGAGTCTCCATCAGCACGAGTGAACGCACCGGCCTTCGGCTGGGCCGTTCCCTGCGATTTGAGGGAATCCACGCTAAGGAGGCAACAGGAAGACTCTCTCAAGGCCTCAAGTGCATCAGGCTCGAGAGACCCGCCGCCTCGGCCAGCACTCAACGTTGGATGTCACACCAGGCGGTTCTCAGTAATAGGAGCCT
>DASWCZ010000001.1:0-13925 GCA_036395755.1 Thermoanaerobaculia bacterium | reverse complement strand
GTCGAGGGCGCGATGGGCCTCGAGAAGAGCGTCATCGGAAGCGTCGTCGGCCTCGTCCGTCGGATCCCGCCAGAAGTAGTGCCCGGCACGATGGCACTCCGGAAAAACCGCGACGAAGAGCTTCCAGCTCGTGCTCGTGAGGAGCCAGCGAGCGAGCTCGCCGCGCTTGCCGATGGCCGTGAGAACGGTCTTGCGGATGTCGGCCAGCCGCCGCGGGCTCTTGTCGACCGGCACGTCCGGACCCAGCACGTTCGTGCCGAACCGGCGCGCGATCTCGCGCCCGATCTCCGGTTGATTGCAGTGAAAGCCGCCGAAAGCCTCGACGCCCCAGTTGACGATCTCGGTCCCGGCCGTCGTCCGGCTCGGAAAAGCCGCCTGAACGTCGAGCGTCGTGACCGGCAGGCCCTGGCGCGCCAGCGGCCGCCAGAAGGGCTCGCAGTCGATCCAGTCGCTCGCGACGTGGCGCAGACGCATGGCCGCCGGGTCCCATTGCATCGGGAAGTACTGTCCGTGCTCGCCCGGCAAAGTTCCGGTGTAGAAGGTCGGCCACACCGACGCGCTCATGACGTTTCCGGGAGAGTCGAGTCGCCGGACCACGCCCCCGTCGAACAGGCGCCGGAGGTTCGGCAGGCTCTCGAGGTGCAACTGGACGTAGTCGATGTCCAGGGAGTCGAGGCCAAGCAGCAGAACTCTCCGGGTTTCGGCGGTGGGCATCGGGGATTCTCCTTTCAAGCGGCGCGGCGCCGCCAGAGGCCGCGTCCCTCGACGTACGCCCAGGCGAAGAGGCCGGGAACGCCGGAGACGATCTCGCGCGCGCGGCTGGCGAGCGAGGTCGCGAGGGCGACGTCGGGCGGCAGACCGATCAACTGACCGAGAACGACGAAGCTCCCTTCCTGGACTCCGAGACCGGCGGGAACCGGAAATGCCGCGGCGCGCATCACCAGGCTGAAAGTCTTCAGGAGGATCGCGTCGGGGAGCGTGATCGGATGCCCGAGCAACCGGGCGGCGAGCCAGACCTCCCCCGAAAGGGACAGCCGCGCGAGAAGCCGGAGACTCCATGACCCGAGGATCGTCGCCGGGCGGCGATAGAGCGCGCGGATCGCGCCGTCGAGGTCGCTCGCCCGGTCGACGAGGCCTTCCCAGCTCGACTTGCGCACGAGCCGCTCGGCCCGAGCGGCCAGGAAAGCGAAGATGCCCGCCCGCTGCACGAGAACGGCGAGCGCGATTCCGACGGCGAGGAGGATCACGGCGGCGAGCGCCGGGCCGATCGAAGGTCCGTTCGGAAGGAGGCGGAAGAACGCGGCGATGCCGATCAGGCCGAGGGCGGGCAGCGTCGCGACCTGCACCGTCTTGTCGACTACGACCGACGCGACGGCGTCGCGCGCTTTCCCGGTCCAGAGAGCGAGCAGACGCGCCCGGACGACGTCGCCGCCGATGCTCGCGACCGGCAGAAGCAGGTTGATCGAAAAGCTGATCCAGAGCGCCAGCTGGGCGAGCGAGAAACGGGGCGCCTCGCCGGGCGGGAAGAGAAGCCGCCACGACGCGGTGGCGAGCAGCAGCTGCGGCGCGGCGAAGCCGGCGACGAGGAGGAGAGTCCAGCGGGTCGAGGCGAGCAGATGCGCGACCGTGCCCACCCCCTGCCAGGCGACGAGCGCAACCGCGATGGCGAGCCCGAGGACGAATCCGAGCCATGACGCGGTTCTCACGCCGGAGCGGGCGACCGGGGTCATCACGGGCTCGCGCGGCTCTGGAGATCGGCCAGGGTCTGACGGGCCTGTGCGAAGTTCGGCTGAAGACGGACCGCCGCCTCCAGGTGCTGGATCTCCTCCTCCGTCCGTCCTCTCTCTCCGAGCGCGAGTGCGAGGTTGTAATGCGCGACGGCGTGGCCGGGCTCGATCCGGATCGCTTCCCGATAGTGCTCGATCGCTCCGTCGACGTCGTGTCGGCCTGCGAGCGCAGCGGCCAGGTTGTTGTGCGCGGACGCGTTCTCGGGATAAACCCGGAGCGTCTCCCGATAGTGCTCGATCGCCTCTTCCAGCCGGCCCTGGCTCGCCAGCACGATAGCCAGGTCGTATTGCGCTTTCGGACTGCCCGGGCGCAGGCGCACAGCCTCGGAATAATGAGCGAGCGCCTCTTTGCCCTCTCCCCTGGCGAGGAAATAGTCCCCGAGCGACATGTGGGCCCGCGGGTTGTCAGGACGTTTCGCCACAACGTCGCTCCAGAACGAGAGTGTCGTCCCGTAGTCGTCGTTTCTCCGCACGGTGACGAGCGAGAGAGTCACCGCCGCGACCGCGAGGGCGGTGATCGCGGCCGCACGGGGCGCGCCCCATCGGGAGAGAAGCGCGCGCCCCACGAGCACGATGAGCACGACGACCGCCGCCAGCGGGAGATACATCCGCCGCTCGCCGGCGATCTCGGAGCGGATCGGCCGGAAGCTCGACGTCGGCGCGAGAATCAAGAAGAACCAGGTTCCGAGGAACGCGAGCTTCTGCCGCCGCGCGAGACCCCAGAGCGTGAGGGCGACGAGTGCGACAACGACCGCCAGAAAGGGCAGGACGCTCCCCACGGACGCCGCGATCGGCCAGCCGTCGTAATCCGCGACGAGCGGGTGGGGCCAGAAAGCGAGCCGGAGGTAGTGGACGATCACGCCGCTCTCTGTCAGCGCGTAATCCCACGGCGTCACGGAGCGGCCGACCATCCCGGCGAACACGCGTCGAAAACGCGTCGCGACGAGAAGAACGAAAAGCGCGAGGACTCCGGCGAAGCCCGCGTAGAGACGCCAGTGCCGCCGGAAGGCGTCCGAGAGCGACGGGGAACGGAAGAGCCAGTCGTAGACGAAGACGATCACGGGCGCCATCACGATGACCTCTTTGCTGCCTAGCCCGAGCGCGAACGCGGTGACTGCGGCGACGTACCAGCCCGGCCGCCCGGGTGAGTCGAAGCCGCGAATCGCGCAATAGAGCGTCATCAGGAAGAAGAGGCCCATCAGGAGCTCGGTGCGTTGGATGGTGTAGTCGACGCTCTCGCTCGCGAGCGGGTGCACGACCCAGAGAAGCGCGGCGACCGTCGCGATGCCGGTCGCCTCGCGGATCTCGAGTCCGGGACCGCGGAGCGTTCGGCGAATGATTCCGAAGAGGACAAGCGCAGCCAGGAGGTGAATCATGAGGTTGAACGCGTGGTACGACACGACGCTCTCTCTCCCCACGGCGTAGTTGAGCGCGAGCGAGAGATTGACGAGGGGGCGTCCGGCGACCGCCGTCTGAGCCGGCGGCGAAAATACGGCCCAGGGAGGCCACAGAGACCGGATGGTCGTGTTCTGCGGGATGGCCGGCAGGTCGTCCATAACGAACGCGCCGTGCAGGGAGTTGTGGTAGGCGAAGAGCCCTGCGGCGAGGATCAGGGGAATCGCGAGGCTGCCGGACCGGGACGGGCGCGACCCGCTGCGGACCGATCCGGTCCGATGGGGCTCCTTCTTCCGTCGCTCCTGGGCGCGGCGGCGCGTCTGCCGGCTCAGCCGGGCCGCCTTACCCATCCCGACGCCCCCGCGCGACCCGGTTGTAGACGACGCTCACCAGATATCCCGCGACGAACCCGCAGAGGAAGGCGTAGGCGAAGCCGATCAAGCTTCCGACGAAGGTGACTTCGTAGCCGACGAAGAACTGCCGGAGGAGAGAGAGATGCGGACCGACGACGCGGCCGCCCTTGAGCACGAGAAAGTTCGTCGCGAAGAAGAGGAGGAGACCGGCCACGAGACCCCACGCCACGCCCTGAACGACCGCCTCGAGGCGGAGGATTCGCACCGCGAGCGTCGAGTCGAGGTCGTCGTGGGTTTCCGGCATCTTTGCGCGCAATCGCTACACGTAGTCGAAGACTCGCCGGAGCGTGCGCGACTCCACCCGCCGGCGGATGACGGCCAGGGAAAAGAGCGCGGCGGCATTCCGCGTCACCGCGAACATCCAGCCGACCGCAAACCCGCCGAGAAGCCCGTAGAAGAGACCGAGGAACGCGCCCGGCGCGCTCGCCTGGTAGCCCGGCAAGTACTGCGCGAGCAGTCTCAGGTCGTGGCCCATGACCGGGTCGCCCTTCAACATCAGGAAGACGCTGGCCAGCGAGAGGAGCGCCGCGGCAACGGCGCCCACGGCGACGCCGAAGGCAAAACGGTCGAGCTTCGCGAAGACCCGCTCGAGCGCGATCTCGAGACGGATCTCCTCCTGGTAATCCGGGTCGGCGTTGACGCCCCAGACGTCGTTGCGCTCGTTCAACGCGACGTTGCGCACGGCGAGCATGGCCGTCAGCATCGCGTGGTCCTGGTTGTCGTAGCGGTGCAGCCCGTTGCGGCCGATGGTCTGCAGGTTCGAGAAGCCGGCGAGGTAACGCTTCAGGACGTCTAAGTGCTCGCGGTATGCGCTGTCGTAGATCGGGTAAGCCTTCGGCACCCGGACCACGTGGCCGTCCGCGACCTCTTCGGCGCGCGCAAGTCCGATCGCGGCGATCTCGCGCTTTCCGAGCGCGACGAGCTCCTCGTCCGTCGCCCGCCACAGCGCGTCCCCCTCGGTGCAGAAGTATTCGAGACCCAGTCCGGTCTTCGCGGGATCGGGAACCATCGCCGGACTCCAGTTGCGGTAGTTCTGGATGCGCCCGACCTTGACGAGCGGATCGTGGACGTAGATCCAGTTGTCGGGGAACAGGTCGGCGCGATCGACGATCAGGCAGACCGTCAGGAAGTCGCGATAGGTGAGCGCCCGCGCCGCCTCGAGCACCGCGGAGGGCGGCGGCGGATCGAGCTTCGCCACGAGCTCCGTTATCGGCATGCTGGAAATGAAGTCCGTTCCCTCGACGCTCTCGCGCCGTCCGTTGCACGCCACCACGATGCGGGAGACCCGCTGGCCGTCGTGCTCGACGCGCACCACTTCCCGCTCGAGCTCCACAGCTCCGCCCGTTTCGATGATCGCGTCGCGCACCGCTTTCCACATCATGCCGGGGCCCAGGATCGGATAGTCGAACTCCTCGATCAGAGTCTTGATGGCCGTGGGCCGGCGGAGAAACATGTTCCATACGGCCGTCTTGAGCGAGAGATCCTTGATCCGCTGAGCAGCCCACTCCGCCTTCAGCTGCGAGCACGGGACGCCCCAGACCTTCTCCGTGTAGGTCTGAAAGAAAGTGCGAAAGAGCCGCCGTCCGAAACGGTTTGTCACCCACTCTTCGAACGTGTCCTCGGTCCGATGGGGGAAGAGCTGCCACCGGAGATAGCTCGCGGCGATCGCGACCGCCCGCCAGAGGCCAAGCCCGCGGAGCGCGTTCCAGGGCCGGAGGGGATAGTGGAAGAATCGACCGCGGTAATAGATGCGGGAGAGGCGAGGGCGTCGAAGCAGCTTCGGCCCCAGAACGTCACGCCACATCTTCTCGACCGGAGCCGCCTTGGTGAAGAAACGGTGGCCGCCCATGTCGAAGTGAAAACCCTTGTAGTCCGCGGTCCGAGCGAGCCCCCCGACGTCGCCGCTCTTCTCGAGGACGACCGCTTCCAGGCCGAAGCGCGTCGCCTCGTACCCCGCGGTCAGGCCGGCCGGTCCGGCTCCGATGACGACGAGCCGCGGTCTGCTTCCAAGCGGCCCGCTCCCCCCCGATGTACGAGCATTCGACAAAGGTTCCTCTCCGATCCGGGATTCCCTTCGCTGGAAGTTGGGGGCGAGCATATCCGTCGGCGATCCGAGAAATGACCTATCCAAAGGTCGAGGGACACGGGAAAACCGGAATCGTCCGCGTTTGCGCAACCGGGGCAGGAGGTCCCGGTTTGTATTTACCGTGAGGTGGTTGGGCTCCGGTCTGGCTCTCTCGGCCTGGTCCGCGGAGGCTTGTGGATGCGACAAAACGTCACATTCTGGCCTCTTGAATCGTCGATCCTTCTCATTTACTATTTTATTTCAGAATGATCAACGAAGTTGACACCCGTATCCTGACGATCCTGCAAAGAAACTCGCGGACCTCGAACGCCGCGATCGCGCGGCAGGTCGGCCTCGCGCCCTCCGCTGTTTTCGAACGGATCCGGAAGCTCGAAGAAAGGGGAATCTTGCAGGGCTACACCGCGCGTATCGATCCGCACGCCGTCGGGCTCGGTCTCGTGGCCTTCACGTTCGTCCGGTCGAACGATCGGCCCGGCGGCATCCGGACGGCGGAGCTCCTCGCCGAGATTCCCGAAGTTCTCGAGGTTCACCACGTCGCCGGGGAGGACTGCTTTCTCGTGAAAGTCCGAGCCCCCGACACTGAAGCGTTGGGCAGACTCCTCCGGGAGCGTCTCGGAAAGATCTCGACGATCACTTCGACGCGCACGACGATCGTGCTCGAGAGCGTCAAGGAGACCTCGGAGCTGCCGATCGCTCGCGAAGAGGAGGCGCAGGAGGCCGCCAGTGCTTGACGTCTCGACCGGACTCGCGCCGCGGCAGGGCAGAATCGTCGCCGCGTTCGCCGCGGTCTACGTGATCTGGGGCTCGACGTATCTCGCGATCCGCTTTGCGATCGAGACCATGCCGCCGCACCTCATGGCGGCCGCCCGTTTTCTCGTCGCGGGCGCGATCCTCTACGCATGGTCGCGCTGGGGCGGAGCGCCGCGGCCGACCCGGCGCAACTGGCGGGCGGCGACCGTCGTCGGCGGGCTTCTCCTTCTCGGAGGCAACGGCGCGGTCGTGTGGGCGGAGACCCGCGTCCCCTCCGGCCTGACGGCTCTTCTCGTCGCGATGGTCCCGATCTGGATGGCGGTGCTCGAAGGCCTGCCGCGGCACGGCGGGAAGACGCCGCGGGCGCCGGTCGTTGCCGGGCTGGTGCTCGGTCTCGCCGGTCTCGCCCTGCTGATCGCGCCGGGAAGGCTCGCGGGCCGCGTGGATCCGGTCGGGGCGGGCGTCCTGGTGCTCGGGTCTTTCTGCTGGGCCTTCGGATCGCTCCACTCGCGCGTGGTCGATCTTCCGAAGTCCGGCTTCCTGGCGACGGCCATGGAGATGCTCGCGGGCGGCGCGTGGCTCCTCGTTTTCGGCCTCGCGACCGGACAGGCCGGGAAGCTCACGCTCGCTGCCGTGTCCGCGCGTTCGCTCCTTTCGCTCGGATATCTCATCGTCTTCGGTTCCCTGATCGGCTTCACGGCTTACATCTGGCTCCTGAAAGCCACGACCCCCGCCCGGGTCTCGACGTACGCGTACGTGAACCCGGTCGTGGCGGTCCTCCTCGGATGGGCGTTCGCGAGAGAGCCGATCACGCTCCGGACTCTTCTCGCCGCCGCCGTGATCGTGGGCGCGGTCGCTCTCATCATCCGCTACGGCGCGCGAAAGGAAGCCGGCCCGGTTCGAGCCGTCGTTCCGGAGCCGGCCGTGATCTCGCCGCGGCGAGCGGAGGCGCGATGATCGCGTTCAACGGATTGCGTATGGACACGCGTGGAAAAACCGTGAAGCGCCTGCTCATCGGCTCGCTCTGGGCGATCTGGGCCGTCTTGTTCGTGCTCCTTCTCCTGCTCCTCTTCGTCCCGTCGGCCGTCGCGGCGACGGCGGTCCATCGCGCCGGCCGCCCTGTGGTGCTGGTCCAGAATGCCATTCACGCCGGCGAGATGGACGGCAAGGATGCGCTGCTCGCGCTGCTGCGATGAAGCCGAAGACTTCTTCCAAGCTCGCGCTCCTTCTCCGGATCGTCGACGAGGCGTACGAGAGGAAGGCCTGGCACGGACCGAATCTGCGGGGGTCGCTGCGCGGCGTCGGAGCACAGGAGGCGGCGTGGCGTCCGGGCGCCGACCGTCACAACATCTGGGAGCTCGCCTTGCACGTCGCGTACTGGAAATACGCCAACTGGCGCCGCCTGGCGGGAGAGAAACGCGGGTCGTTCCCTTACAAAGGGAGCAACTGGTTCGCGCGCCTCGACTCGCCGACCGAAAAAGCGTGGCGCGCGGATCTCGCGCTATTGGACGAGCAACATCGGCGGCTGCGCAAGGCGATCGAGGGGATCCGGGAACGGCAGCTTTCGGAACGCTCCTCCGGGAGCCGCCACCGCGTCGAAACCCTCGCTTACGGGGGCGCCGCCCACGACGTGTACCACGCCGGTCAGATCCAGCTCGTGAAGAGGCTTTTCCGTGACCGGGGGACGAAGGTCCGCGGTGGCTGAAACGCAACTCGCCTGCCGGATTGACGCGCTCGACGCCCGGCAGAGGGAAAGACGCGACGCTCTCGTCGCGGAGCTCGCGCCGGCGGCCACAGGCGTCGAGGAGCTCGGCGACGGCTACGCAGTTCGATTTCCGTCGCAGCCCTACCTGTTCCTCCGGGTCGCGGAATGGGTAGAGCTCGAGCGCGCGTGCTGCCCGTTTCTCGCCATCGGCATCGCGTTCGAAAACGGCGCCGGATCGCTCCGCGTCGACCTGCGCGGGCCGGCCGGGGCGAAAGACTTCCTGCGGTCACAGTTCCCGTCGTTCGACCGAATCCGATGACCTCCTGGCGGCTCGTCGACCTCTCCCACGAGATCGAGGCCGGGATGATCACGTACCCGGGGCTTCCCGCGCCCCTCGTCTCCGAGTTTCTGTCGCGCGAGGCATCGGCCTCGAGGTACTCGGAGGGAACCACGTTCTCGATCGGCCGCGTCGAGATGGTCGCCAACACCGGGACCTATATCGACGCGCCGTTCCACCGCTTCGAACAGGGCATTGACGTGAGCGAGCTCCCGCTCGAGAAGCTCGCCGGTCTCCCGGGAATCGTGGTCGACGCGAGTGCCGCGGGCCGCGCCGTCGAAGCGGAGGCCTTCGACGGACTCGATCTCACCGGCCGGGCCGTCCTCGTCCGGACGGGCTGGAGCCGGCACTGGCGCACGCCCGCGTACTTCGAGGGGCATCCGTATTTGATGAGCGCGTCCGCGGAACGCCTCGTCACGGGCCGTGCGGCGCTCGTCGGAATCGACTCGTTGAATATCGACGACGCTCGCGACGGCGCGCGGCCTGCCCACACTCTTCTTCTCCAGGCGGAGATCCCCATCGTCGAGCACCTGACGAACCTCGACCGGCTTCCGGCGGGCGGTTTCCGTTTTCACTGCGTACCGGCGCCCTTCCGCGGGCTCGGGAGCTTTCCGGTCCGCGCCTACGCGATCCTGCCTAGAGGCACTTGACGACGCGGGCCATCCGACCGCGTGTCAACGTGAAGGTGCCCAGAACCTCGTTCGAATCGGTCAGTGTCACGGTGAGCGTCATTGTGTCCCCGTCGACTGCTCCGGTGTAGCGGGCAGGATGCATGTCGGGCTTCTCATCCCTGCGGATCGGTCCGCCGTGCTCCCGCGTGTGAGTCCCCGCCAGCTGGAATCGGCCGGCGGAATCGGTGACAAACGGCTGGTCGATCGTGCCGTGCGCGCAGTCGTATTCCAGGGTTCCGCCGGTCGCGGTCAGCAGCAGGCCGACGTGATTCCCGCCCCAACCTCCGAGCGAAACCGCTTGCGTCGGCGACCGCGGCGCGACGACCCGGGTCCCCGGGCGAACGGGTTGCGCGTCGTGCGTTTCGCCGGTGGCGCGGGCGCTGTCTCTCGGGGTCTCCGGGGAAGTGGGAGGCTGGCTGCTGCAGGCCGCCGCCAGCATCAACAGGCTCGAGAGCAAAACCCGGCGCATTCGTCCGTTCCTCGATCGGAAATTGTACGCGCGTAGGCCGCCGTTCTCCCTTTCGAGGAGGCGGACGTGCACCGGAACCGGAGGCTCGCGGCTCTTCTCGCCGTCGCGTCGCTCGCGACTGCGGCGCGCGCTCGCGCGCAGGCTCCGCCCGAGATCGCGCTCGAGACCCTCGCGACGGGGTTGGCGCAGCCGACCGCGATCGCACACGCCGGCGACGCGCGGCTCTTCCTGACCCTCCAGCAGGGAGAGATCGTCGTCTTCGAGAGCAACCGAGTCCTCTCGACGCCCTTTCTCGACATCCGCTCCCTCGTTTCCTGCTGCGGCGAGCGAGGACTTCTCGGGTTGGCGTTCCATCCCCGCTATTCCGAGAACGGCTTTTTCTTCGTGGACTACACGAACGGCGCAGGCGATACCGTTATCGCGCGCTATCACGTCTCCGCCGGCGATCCGGAAACGGCGGACAAGGCGAGCGGCGTCACTCTTCTGACGATTCCGCAACCGTTCGCCAATCACAACGGCGGCGAGCTCGCGTTCGGACCGGACGGCGACCTTTACGTCGGAATGGGCGACGGCGGCTCTGCGAACGACCCGATGTGCAACGGTCAGCGCGACGACACGCTCCTCGGCAAGATCCTGCGCCTCGACGTGGATGCGAACCCGAGCTCGCCGCCTTTCTACGGCATCCCTCCCGACAACCCGTTCGCGGCCCCGGGCGGTCCGCGCGCGGAGATCTGGGCGAAGGGTCTTCGAAACCCGTGGAGGTTCTCCTTCGATCGCTCGACCGGCGACCTCTTCATCGGCGACGTGGGGCAGGATTCGCGCGAGGAGATCGACTTCCAGCCTGCGGGAGCTGCCGGCGGCCGGAACTACGGCTGGAAGGTCATGGAGGGAACGGCGTGTGGCGCCGGCGGCACCTCGGGTTGTCCGTCCGGCGTTCCTCCGTGCAACGCGGCGGGGTTGACGCCGCCGATCCTCGAGTACACGCACTCGGCTGGCGACTGCTCTGTGACCGGTGGATTCATGTACCGCGGTACCAGATCTCCGCGGCTCATCGGCACGTACTTCTACGGCGACTACTGCACCGGCCGGATCCGGGGCGCGACCCATTCCTCGGGAACCTGGACGGCGCGGGTCTTCTCGGCGCGCGCCTCGGGCCTGACGACGTTCGGTGAAGATGCGTCGGGTGAGATGTACCTCGCGACCGAAAGCGGGCTTTTCGCCCGGATCGCGGACGCGAGCCCGAGCCCGCTCTCCCTCGTCGCAGTAACGCCCTTTGCCGGAAGCGCGCGCGGAGGAACGACGATCAGGATCGCGGGCTCGGGTTTCCTTCTGGACGCGTCGGTCGCGTTCGGAGAAGCCTCCGCGGCCGCCGTCACCTTCGTCGACGGCGCGACTCTGGAAGTGGTCACGCCCCCGCACGCGGCGGGAACCGTGAACGTCGTCGTGACCAACCCCGGCGGGGAGAGCGCGACACTCGCCGGCGCTTACTCGTTCGAACCGTTCGCGCGCGTGCCGCTGCCTCCGCGCGCGACACGGACGATCGGGCGGCCGTGACGACGTGGTATGTGGAGACCTGGCCCTGAATGTGGCAAGTGGAGACCTGACCCTCAATGTGGCAAGTGGAGACCTGACCCTTCTTCTCGGCGGCCCCAGAGATAGAAGACGGCAGCGGACAGGACTGCCAGCACGACGCCGTACGCCGCCGCGACCCCGGTTTCCTGCAGCCGCAGCGACGACAGGATCTCGATCGAGATCGGGCGGGTCTCGAAGGTATAGAGCACGATCGAGATCACGAAGTCGCCGAGCGCGGTCAGGAACGCCAGGCTCGCCCCCGCCGCGAGCGCCGGGGCGAGCAGCGGCAGATCGACGCGCGAAAGCCTTTTCCACCACCCCGCGCCGAGCGAGGAAGCGGCCTCGTCGAGCGCGGGGTCGAGCTGCCGGAAGCCGCCGAACGCTGCGCGCCCCGTGAGCGGCAGGTTCCGCACGAGGTAACCGAGCGGGAGGATCACGGCGGTCCCGACGAGCACGAACCGGCCGATCCATGGCGCGTGGACGCTGAACGTCGCCGAGAGCGCGACGGCGAAGACCGTCCCTGGCATCGCCCACGGAATCGCGACCAGCGTCTCGAGCGCTCCGCCGATACGCGTTCGTCCGCGCACCGCGACGCGGGCGGCCGCGAAGCCGAGCACGAGCGCGCCCGCCGTCGCGGCAACCGCCATCCAGAGCGAGTTCACGAGCGGGCGCAAGCGTTCGGGATCCGAGAGAAGGGCGGCGTAATTCGAGAGATTCAGGACGGGCGGGAGGATCTCGATCGTCCAGGTGCTGCGGGGCACGAGCGAGACCAGGAGAAGCGTCGCGTGCGGCAGCAGAAGGATCGCCGCGAGCATCCAGCCGAACGCCGCGACGACCCACCGCGAGCGGCCGAGGCGGCGCCTCGCGGGGGCGACCCCGCGGCCGCCTCCGGCGACGACGCGCCCCGTCTCGCTCTTCTGCAGCAGCGCGAGCCCGAGGAGCGCTACGGCGGCGAGCGTGACCGTTTCGACCATGGCGGCGGGGAGGTCGCCATTCAGCTTCGAGGCCACGATCTGTGTCGTCATCACGCGGAATCCGCCGCCAAAGACGTACGGCGCCGAGAACGAGGCGAGCGACGTCATGAACGTCAGAAGCGCTGCCCCCGTCAGCGCCGGGCGCAGGAGCGGCAGCGTGACGCGGGTGAGCACCGCCGCGGGCCGCGCTCCGAGACCCACAGCCGCCTCGAGGAGCGCCGCATCGAGCCGCGCGAGGCCGGCCCGCGTGAAGAGATAAAAGTAGACGTACATCGTGTACGCGTGCACCAGCAGCACGGCGGCCGGGCCGGCGAGGCGCCAGGGCGCCTCCTGGAGATGGAATAGAGCCTGGATTCCCCGCGCGACGAACCCGCTCTCGCCGTACAGGAAGAGAAACGCGATCACGCCGACGAGCGGCGGCAGCACTACCGGCAGCGCGACGAGCGAACCGAGCGCGCGCCGGCCGGGGAACTCGGCGCGCTCGAACAGGAACGCGAGCGGCACGCCGATCGCGGCGGCGAGGCCGACCGTGACGAGCGAGATCCAGATACTCGCCCAGAGCGCGCGCCACTCCTCGGGCCGGCGCGCGAACTCGGCGAAGTGTCGGAACGTCCAGCGCGGCGCCTCGAGAGCCTGAACGAGCGTGACCACGAGCGGATAACCGACGAGCCACAGAAGGAGGAGCGCCAGGAGCGCGGCCGCGAGGTGCCGGCGAACGGCGCGGCGGGTCACCCGGTCCCCCGAGAGTAGGCGCGGGGAAGAGGTCCCGCGGGCAGCGGCGCGACGAAGACCTTCCAGCCGGCCTGCGCCGCGTCCGGCGCGGCCAGGACTTCGACTTCCCCTCCTCCTTCGAGCGCGACCGAGAAATACGTCTCGTGTCCGGCGAACCGGGTCTCGAGAACCCGTCCTTCGGCGGCCGTGCCGTCGCGCGCGCCCGCGAAGGTGACCGCCTCCGGCCGCACGACGACATCGACCGGCGAGCCGTCGAGCAGGTCCCAGTCGGCGACTGCGGGCCATGCCGCGCCGGCCGGCAGGCGCACGCGTCCCGTCCCTTTCTCCCAGACGCCGGGGACGGCGCTCGAGCGTCCGATGAAGCCGGCGACGAAGCGCGTCGCGGGGGAGCCGTAGAGCTCCCTCGCCGTGCCGAGCTGCTCGAGCCTTCCTTCGTGAAGGAGCGCGATGCGGTCGCCGAGCTCGAAAGCCTCCTCCTGCTCGTGCGTGACGAAGAGGGTCGTGATGCCCGCCGCGCGGATGATGCGAGCGAGCTCCCGTCGCGTGCGCTCGCGCAGCGACGGGTCGAGGTTCGAGAGCGGCTCGTCCAAGAGCAGGACGCGCGGCTCCGGCGCGAGCGCCCGGGCGAGCGCGACCCGCTGCTGCTGGCCTCCCGAAATCTCCGTGACCTTGCGCCGCTCGAACCCGGCGAGGTCGACCGCCGCGAGCGCCCGGGCGACGCGGTCGCGGACCTGGGGGCCCTTCCGCCCGCGGGCTTCGAGTCCGAACGCGACGTTCTGGCCGACCGTCATGTGCGGGAAGAGCGCATAGTGCTGGAAGACGATCCCGAAGCGGCGCCGCTCCGGCGGCAGGGAAGTGACGTCCTCGCCGTCCACCAGAACCCGGCCGGAGTCGGGCGTGTCGAATCCGGCGACGAGCCGCAGAACGGTCGTCTTACCGCTTCCGCTGGGGCCCAGCAGCGCGAGGATCTCGCTTCGAGCGACCGAGAGCGACACGTCGCGCGTGACGTGAAGATCGCCGAAGCGCTTGTCGAG